>JANNYC010000062.1:0-31611 GCA_031409895.1 Planctomycetota bacterium | reverse complement strand
GCGATACTTGACCAGCGAGCGAAATTCGCGGTGTTCCTCGGAGGGCATGTGTACGGCTTTGAGTTCCTTCATGGTGGCCATCCGAGCCAGCTTGAGCGCGTCGTCTTTGTCGGTTTTTCGTTTGACGTTACTCCACCTCCAAGCGTCCTCGTTGGTGGAGCAAGCGAGCGTCTTGAGTCCAAGGCTGATCGCCAGGTCGTTGATCCAGCCGGAGGGCCCGCAGGCTTCCATGACGACGAGATCGATCGGGTGGTTTTTGAAGACGGTCGTCACATAGTTGCGGTCGGTAGCGGCGTTAAGGAAAGTGTGTTTTCTAGTTTCGGTATCGAAAAAGCAGCACATAGTATTGAACTTGCCGAGGTCCAGAGCGAGAATTTTCATGTTACATGTTCCTTGGGTTTGGGGTTGGAAATTTGTGACTGACAGTTCACTGCTGCCATGATCACGGGTCCGAGTCGCCAGATTTTATTCGAATGACTCCCAACCCAAACCCAGGACTTACATGGATTCTTTCGCCGAAGGCAATCACATTTGCTTGACGTTGACAATTTCGACTGACATCTCATCAAAGTCAATCGTGAAAAACGCACGCAATGGCTCGCAGTCAATGAAATACAAGCCCTCGCTCAAGTGCTTCCCTGTGGCGACTGGATCCGACCGCAACGCCTCTTGAATCTGTTGCGATGCATTGATGACTTTTGATTTCGCGCCGCTTGCCATAGCGATACGCAATACGTCCTCCACGGCATCCATTGACAACACGACATCGTAATTCACAACGCGTTAACCTTCGCTATCAGTTCCTCGACCGTGAGCTTTGGACTCTTGCTACCTATCCGTGACTTTGCAAATTCGATCTCATCTGCGGTTGGTGGTCGACGCACAATCCCTAAACAATCGCCTTGGTCATCAACCAATTCGACTTGATCGCAGGCACGGCGAATCTGGTCGGCAATATCGGCCTGAACAACTATTCGGATCATTTTTTGTCTCCTTCTTTGGCTGCTCCTATTGTACCCCCGTGGTGTGCCCGATCTAGTGGAAGTGTTGAAACAGCGGCCAACGGCGAACCAAGCGATGCACCGGTGTGGCGGTGGCGAGCGTGTTCTGAAATCAAAGTCAACTCCAGCCACGCGGTGATGGCGAACGTTCGGCGGCAGACACGCAATCCATGGAGAAAGCACGGTGAACGCGAAAAACTCGGATCTAGTACCGCGCCTGCGCGAGCGCGTCCGCGTTGTCATCGAGAGCGTGCGCTTCGAAAAGGCAATTACCACGTTGATCGTCGCGAACGCCATCACCCTCGGCATCGAAACCTCGCCTCTGGCTGTCGCACGCTTCGGCGATTCACTTCACGTATTCGACAACACGGTGCTGGGAGTCTTCGTAGTCGAGTTGCTGTCGCGCTTCTTCGTCTACCGCAGTCGCTTCTTCCAGGACCCCTGGCGCGTGTTCGATTTCGTGGTCGTAGGAATCGCGCTGATGCCTGCGGGCGGAGCGTTCACCGTCCTGCGCGCACTGCGCGTGCTGCGTGTGCTGCGGTTGATTTCGCTGGTGCCGTCGATGCGCCGGGTGGTCGGCGCCCTGCTTCAGGCATTGCCGGGCATGGCCTCGATCGTCGGCCTGATGGCGCTCGTGCTCTACGTATCGGCGGTAATGGCCACGAAGCTGTTCGGCACGATCGCACCGGAGCTCTTCGGCGATCTCGGCGCCTCGCTGTTCACGCTGTTCCAAGTGATGACGGTGGAAGGCTGGCCCGACATTGCTCGCCGAGTCATGGCGCAGTCGCCGTATGCCTGGATCTTCTTCGTCGCCTACCTGCTCATCGCGACGTTCATGGTGTTGAATCTGTTCATCGCCGTGGTCGTCAACGCCATGCAGTCGCAGGTCACAGAGGACCTCAAGGGTGAAGGAGAGGCGCACACCCAGTTGATTCTCGACGAGGTACGCGAGTTGCGGCGAGAGATTGAGGCGTTGCGTGGGTCGTCGAAGTCGTGATCGCGTGCGGAGGTGCTTGACGGGCCCGGCGTCGTCCTTGTCGACGACCGCAGCACGGAACTACCATCCAAGCGACAAGGTGCAGGAAAGCGACTGCGGCAGGACTTGACCGGCGAACGCCAGACGACTCGCCCCACGACCGAGGAGAGCAGTAAACGGGGAAACAGAACGGGGAAACAGATACTAGGTCCAGTTCTTGAGAAAAAGTAAGGCGTGGGGCACGTTCCAAGGAGTTCAATCTTTTCAGAATGGCGTCGACTTAAAGCGTCCGTGACATGCAAGCCAGGCAGACGGTGGCGCTCTGTTCCCGGAATACGGCGATGACCAGCACGGATTATTTGTTGGATGGTTTACATCAATGGCGGACCGGATGCGCGGGGGTTTGTTTGGCTCTCCTTCCACGAGTCGTGCTGTGCACGGCTTCAAGGGATTGAGGACCCGGCTTGGCACGGCAGTTTTTCGAGTTCGGATTAGTTGCGCGCAAAAGTGCGGTCGGACGCATTAGAAACGAGCCTAACAATCACCAGGTCAAGCCTGGAGGATTTCGATAGTAACTTGACGGACGAAGATGGGCGGGCTTGACGCTAGGACCACCACAATTTTCGAAGAGGGCGGGTTTTGGTTTGATTTATCCGCAAGTCATGTGTCGACGAAAATGCTGGCTATTTTTTTAGGAACGGAATCGGCTTCAATTCGATTGTCTTGATGGATTGAAGGTACTCAAGGACCGGTGCGGATTTTTCGGCACCGACTTGGGCGTGAAAGTGTAGGGAAAAGCCGTGGGGGCCGCGGGCGTCGATTAATTTTGGCTCAAGCGTCAAAAATGATTTGACCGCTTCCAATTGGCCCATCATCGCGGCGCAAAATAGATCGATGCGGGCACCGCGTTCCAATAGAAACTCGACTATATCGTGTCGGCCCAGGTGCGATGCGCCATTTAAGCCCGACTCCCAATCACCCGCGCCCCAATCCATTGTTCCGTTGAGCAACGACGGCTGCTTGTCGAGCAATTGTTTCGTCATGTTCAAATCGGAGTGGGCGTAAATGACGAAGTCTTGAACCATTTGCCGACTGAGCTGCCTGTTTTTCCAGGAAGGCTTGAACTCAGGTGCTGCGTAGTCGCGTTCGAATGGGGCTTCGGTGGGAGCGGCACCGGTGGCGGTCGGTTCTTGCTTCGCGGCCGGAGAAGTTTCTTGGTGACGCGTAGAGTTCATAGCGGTCAGTAACCATCCGCTTGCTGCTGCAGCAAACGATCGCCTTGAAATAGTGTAAAACATGGTTGATATCCCCTGAGATTGCTAGAGCTTATCCGACAATCAGGACGCCCCTCGCCTCGGCGAGTCGCCTGTGGAGACCTGCCCTCTCCCCAGAAGCTGGGAGAGGGATCGATTAAAGTATTCGGGATGCCTCTCGGATAGCTTATTGGTGAAATCGTCTGACGCCACCGAGCATTGTCCGTTGAATCGAGCGGAAACGAAACTCGCGGCGAAGCATTTTTTTACACCCCGTTGCCAGCGAAAAGCCGCAAATCGTAGAATCTTGGCCGGATGGAGCTTCGAGAGTCACCAGGCAAGCCGGTTCTATTTTTTGTCCGGCTGCAAAGCGCGATGGTCGCGCTGGAATCGAAGCCATCACGGAGTCTTTTGCCAGGATTGGGGTGTCGGCCATGAGTTCGTTGCGTGATTTTCTCGAATTGTCTTATTCCGAGCTTGAGGAACTTAACCTCGCTTCCAAGAAGCAACGAACCGATCGCGTCGCGCCAGACAAAATCCGCGACGAGCGAATCAAGTACTTAACGGACGAGAAACGAATCAAAGCAGTCACGGTTTTGTTCTCCGATTTGGAAGGCCGTCTGCACATGCTTGATTACGACAAGAAATTCCTAATCAAGAGCGCGGACAATTTGACTTTCGATGGCTCGTCGATTCGCGGCTTTACGGCACAAAGAGAATCCGATTTGCGATTGGGCATCGACTGGCCCGCCTTTTATTGGGCACCGTCGGATATTTTTGGTCCGGGAAAAGTCCTCGTGTTCGGCGAAGTCATCGATAGAGACGGGACGCCTTACGCGGCTGACATGCGCGGCATCTTGAAAGCGTACGCCAAGAAGCTGCATGACGAGCAAGGCTACACGCTCAACGCCGCCAACGAGATCGAAGGCTTCTTATTCGAGGGAAGCAACGCCGAACGAGAATTTCACAAGACTGGCAATTTCAGTTTTGTGAACTCTGGCGGCTATTACCATTCGCTTCCTGGCGATCCGCTGCGGACGTTTATCGACACCTCGGCGGAAGTCCAACGTGCGATGGGTTTTGAAAACGAAAAGGACCATCCCGAAGTCGCGCCGTCGCAATTCGAAATCAATTACACGTACAGCGAAGCCGTGATCGCGGCCGATACGATTCAGCTTTACAAACTGATCTGCCGCCAAGTCGCTGGCAAATTAGGTATGACCGCGTGTTTTTTGCCCAAGCCAGTTGTCGGCGTCAACGGCAATGGAATGCATACCAATCTCTCGATTAGCAAAGCGGGAAAAAACCTGTTTTACGACGTGAAAGGCGAGGAAAAGCTTAGCCCAATGGCTTGGCAGTTCGTCGACCGCGTTCTCACGCACGCCGACGACCTATGTTTGATTTTGAATAGCAGCGTGAACGCTTATCGGCGGCTTGATCCCCATTTCGAAGCACCGAATCAGATTATCGCGTCTCCCGTAGATCGAGGCTCCATGGTGCGAATTCCAATCGGTAACGAAAAAAGTTCGCGGGTGGAAGTCCGCTCGGTGGGCCCCGACGCGAATCCGTATTTGGTGATGCTTTCGCTGTTCCGAACCGGCGTCGAAGGGTCGATCAGCCCAGACAAGGAACTGCGGCGTGCCAAGCGTTATTTGCCAGACAACATTTACGATGCGACAAGGAATTTCCGGGCTGCCGAATGGACAGCGAAGCTTATGGGTACCGATGTTAAGGCCCGATTTGCTGATCTCAAACAAGCCAGCGCGGATCGTTGCCCCAAACTGCTTGGGACGTTTGTGAAAATTCAGGAGGTCCAATATCACCACGAGATCTACAACCAAGCTTTGTGGAATATGTTCTAAGAAAAAAGTTCCCTCTCCCCGTATTCGGGGAGAGGGCCAGGGTGAGGGTCTTGGTTCAACGCTTGTTTCCACATGTGCCTCTTTCTTCGAATGCACCATGACTGAACCGATTGCGATTGTGTTGGCGGCGGGCAAAGGGACTCGCATGAAAAGCGATCTGCCCAAGGTTCTCGCGCGTGTCTGCGGGCGAACGTTAATTGAACATGTTCTGGACGCGTTGGGCGCAGCGGGAGTGCGGCGAACGATTGCCGTGGTGGGTTACCGCGCCGACGACGTTCGCGCGGCGGTCAGCCATGTTGTCGGCGTTGAATTTGCCTTACAAACGGAGCAGCGCGGCACGGGTCATGCCGTGATGATGTGCCGCGACGCGATCAAGGATTTTCGTGGGCCGGTGATCGTCGTAACAGGCGATTCGCCGATGCTTCAAGTCGATTCGCTTCGGCAGTTGCTTGACGAGTTCACCGAGTCCGGCAGTGCCTGCGTGATGGGGACTTTGATTCATCAGAATCCGGCTGGGCTTGGTCGGATTGTGCGGGATAAAAGTGGCGAATTCTCGGGAATTGTCGAGGAAAAAGAAGCTTCTGCCGAGCAGCGCCTCATTCACGAAGTTAACATGTCTACATACGTGTTTGATTGCCAGCGGCTCATCGAGTGTTTGGATCGGCTGACGAACAACAATCGGCAATCCGAATACTACATTACGGACGTTCCGGGGATTATGTTGTCTCGCGGTTGGGACGTGCGGGCTCGGGCAGTCCTCAAGCCTTGTGAAGCATTGAGCGTCAACACGGTGGAAGATTTGGGATTGGTGGAACAGGAACTCAAGCGGAGGCAAGTCGGCGGATGCGCGAGTTGAAAGTATTCGGCGGTCGAGCGAATCCAGAGCTGAGCGAGAGCATCTGTCAGTTCTTGGGTCTGGAATTGGGCGACTGCAATTTGATCACTTTTCCTGACGGCGAATTCCATTGCAAAATCGAAGACGTGCGAGGGCGCGACGTTTTCTTGGTTCAACCGACTTGTCCGCCGGTGAACGACAATTTGATGGAACTGCTGATCATGATTGACACTTGCAAACGTGCGAGTGCCGAAAAGGTGACGGCGGTGATCCCCTACTTTGGCTATGCTCGCCAAGATCGCAAAGACGAAGGGCGTGTGCCGATCACGGCCAAGCTGGTTGCCAACATGATCACCCGTGCCGGAGCGGATCGCGTTCTGACGATGGACTTGCATGCGGCACAAATTCAAGGATTTTTTGACGTACCCGTCGATCACTTATACGCAGGCCGCGTTCTCAACACGCACTTTCGTTCGCTCAATATTCCGCAAGAAGATCTGGTAATCGTCAGTCCCGATGAGGGAAGTATTAAGCGTGCGGTTGGGCATTGCAAGCGATTGGGTGGTACGCTTGCGATCATCGACAAACGTCGTCAAGGGCCCGCGACTACCGCGCAGGAGAACTTGATCGGTGGTCCCGTTGCCGGCAAAATCTGCTTGATGTTTGACGACATGATTAGCACGGCTGGCTCGATCTGCGGGGCAGCGAAACTAATCAAATCGCTTGGGGCCCGCGAAGTTCACGTCGCCGCAACGCACGGAGTCTTTTCAGGCCAAGCGATCGAGAGACTTAATGCGAGCCCAATCGACAGCATTGTCGTAACGGACACGATTCCACTTCCCAAAGAAAAGAGCTTGCCGCAAATTCGCCGATTGTCGGTGGCGTCGTTGCTGGGCGAAGCCATCAAGCGGATTCACTATCATCAATCGATCAGTGAAATTTTCTCTGAATAGATCGCCGCCGGAAAAAGCTCGTCACATATTCTTCGTTTGACCGGGCCGCGCGCGCCTCAGCGACAGCACCCGTAAGCCTTCTTTGTTTAACCGGCCCGCTTCGGGCCGCGCGCGCCGCAGCGACAGCGCCCGTAAACCTTCTTTGTTTAACCGGCCCGCTTCGGGCCGCTCGCGCCGCAGCGACAGCGCCCGGAAACCGGGCGGTTAAACGAGGAAAAAAAATTCGGTCGCGAGGCATTTCTTGCCGCGACTCCTTGAATCACTCGTCTTTTCCTTCCCGTCGAAACACGGCGACAATGTCTTCGACCGGGACGACAAAAAGTTGATTGTCGGATTCGAAATCGACTGGGATCGCGTTCTTGGGGTGAAACAAGACTTTGTCGTATTGACGAAGCGGAACATCTTCGTCGTTTTCAACCGCAGCGGAAATGGTGACGATGCGGCCGGTGATGGTTGGAATCTCAGCCGCGTCGGGCAAAGCGATTCCGCCTTTGGTCTGGCGTTTCGGCTCATCTTTGCGAACTAAAACACGCAGCCCAATAGGTTCGACGTATTCGAGGGTTTTGCGACGAGGCTTTCCGCTGGGCGTCATGCTGAGACCTTGGTTGAAATGGAATTCACTGTTCCGATTGGACTGTAAAACTAGGCAAAAGTTCGGGCGACCGTCTTGAAAAGCTAATCGTTGAAATCCGGCGCGACAAGCCAGTTTGGGCTTGTAATCAAGTATATTTGTGGCAAAATGTCTCCGATCTCGTAGCGCGCGACGCCCGAAGTCTCGCGTTTCGTTGTATATTTGGCATTTTCCGCGATCGCTTGGTAAGCTTGCCGCAATCGCGACTAAACATATTTTTAGGGGTCGACGGCGTGGCTGATATTTTGAATGTGATCGTTCGCGTGGACCAGGGGAAGCGTCGTGTTAAACGATTGCGCCAGACGGGAAAGATCCCCGCGATTTTATACGGACACGGCGAAGCAAACATCATGCTCTCTGTCGACACTCGCGACGTAAACGCCGTCGTGCGACGCGGCACCCATTTCGTGGAACTCAAAGGTGCCGTCACCGAACATGCGCTCGTGTCTGAAGTTAAGTGGGATCAGATCGGAACTGAAGTTCTTCATTTGGACTTAACCCGCGTCGATCTTACCGAAACCGTCGATTTGGAATTGCCAGTCGATATACGCGGCCAAGCCGCCGGAGTTACCGGCGGAGGAATCGTCAGTCAATATACACATAATGTTCGAGTGCGCGGCGCTGTGAATGTCATGCCCGATCGACTTGAATTGCGAGTGAATAATTTGGAAGTTGGGAATTCGCTCAAGGCGTCCGATATCGTCTTGCCTGCGGGTGTCTCGCTGTTGTCATCGCCTGAAGAAGTCATCGTCGAATGCGCGATCCCAATCCTATCGGAAGAAGCTGCGACGACCGACTTGGCCGCTGAACCGGAAGTCATCGGACGTAAGGAAGGCGAGGAGGAAGAGCAAGCAGTAAAATCCTAGTCTCTCACGAAAGTGAACCAGACTGGTTGCGTTTGCTCCCGATATGAAAGTTATTGTCGGACTTGGGAATCCGGGGCGGCGCTATGAAGGCACTCGCCACAATATCGGATTCGAAGTCCTGACTGAATTGGTGCGTCGGCATGCCGTTGGCTGTCGCCCCAAAGCGAAATTCGACGGCGAAATAATCGAAGCCAACATTGACGGTCAACCTGCGTGCCTTGTTTACCCGCTGACGTTTATGAACGAAAGCGGCAAATGTGTGCGGCAGATCGTTGATTTTTATAAGGTCGTTGCCAACGAGTTGTTGGTCGTTTGTGACGATTTTAATTTGCCCATTGCGAAATTGCGGCTTCGGCCGGACGGTTCGCACGGTGGGCAAAACGGCTTAGAGGATATTCTCCAGCGCATGGGAACTTTGATCGTCCCGCGTTTGAGAATCGGCATCGGTCCGCTTCGCGCGGATTGGGAACCGGCAAATTTTGTCTTGTCCCGATTCGACGAAACCGAGCGCCCGCAGATCAATGCGTGTGTGGCTCGCGCGGCGGATGCCGTCCGCGTTTGGATGAATGATGGTATCGCGGCCGCGATGAGTCGATTCAATCGCGATCCAGTCGAACCAACCGAAACTTCGGCGAATGACCCTTAATAAATACACAAACAAATCACGAAACTGAACACTCAACGGAGAATGACCTTGGCCCGCGCTTGTTACGAATGCATGTTTTTGCTCGATTCCAATAGCTACACCCGCGATCCCAGCGGTTCAGCTCAAAAAGTCTTGGCGCTCGTCGAATCTTCCGGCGGGAAAATCTTGGCAAGTCGATTGTGGAATGAGCAACGGTTGGCCTACCCAATCAAGGGACAACGCAAAGGCGTGTATTGGTTGGTTTACTTTGATTTGGAGGCTGCCGATATGCCCAAGTTCAATCGAGCTTGTCAGCTCGCCGACCAATTGGTGCTGCGGTTTCTGACAATTCGGCTCGAACCCCGACTGGTCGACGCAATGGTTTCAGCGGCCAAGGGCGAACGCGATAGGGCCTTGCCGATTCCGGACGGAATGGCTCCAAGCGTAAGCGTAGCGATCGGGGCCGAAGTGGAAGATCCTGAAGCAGTTAAAACATGAAGTCCAAGTACCGAGGATGCGAATCACTAGCAATTCCAATTTTTTCCCAGGTGCGAAATGGCCAGTTATAACCGAGTGATTTTGGTTGGTAATTTGACGCGCGACGTCGACGTTCGCTTTACGAAAACGGGTACGCCCGTCACCGACTTGGGGTTGGCCGTCAACGATCGCGTAAAACGTGGCGAAGAGTGGGTCGATGAAACTACGTTCGTCGACGTTACGCTTTGGGGCCGCACTGCGGAAATCGCTGGCGAGTATTTGTCCAAAGGTAGTCAGGTTTTAATCGAAGGTCGACTCAAATTGGATACTTGGGAGCAGGATGGTCAGAAACGACACAAACTTCACGTGGTCGCTGATCGCATGCAAATGCTTGGCAGCAAGGGCGGCGGAGGCGGTGGTAAACGAAATAACGATGCAGCCGCCGAGGAGGCAGTCGCTCCTTCCGGCGATAACTTCGAAACCGCTCCACACGACGAAATCCCGTTTTAGTTCGTTCAGCAATAGTCAAGTCGAATGGAATTCTCGCATCGCCTTGAGCCAACAACAATCGTGATAAAAATTAATACTTAAGCAACGAAAGATCAGGCCCATGACTTCGACAACTCGCAAAAGGAAAAATGCATTCAAACGATTGCCCAAAGGTGCAGGCGGCGGAATTGAGCTTCTGCTGATTCAGACCGTCGACCATCTCGGTTCCCAAGGTGACGTCGTCGAAGTCAAACCTGGATTCGCGAATAACTATTTGCTACCACAAGGTCTTGCCACAATCGCCAGCCCACACCACAAACGGATGGTGGAAAAACACAAGGCGAAACTGCAGGAGATCGAACATGCTCGCCTCAAGGACTTGCAAGACTTGGCCAAGCTGATCGAAAAGCAAAGCGTAACGATCGAAGCCAATGCCAACGACGAAGGACATTTGTACGGCAGCGTCGGTGCGAGCGAAATCGTCGCAGCCCTTAAACAGGCCAACGTGAACGTGACCGCCGATCAAATTCGCCTCGAAGGCGTGCTCAAGGAACTTGGGCTCTACACGGTCAAAGTTCATTTGCACCGCGACATCGAAACCGACCTCAAGGTTTGGGTCGTGCCGACCGTCACGGGCGATGTGCCTGTTAAGAAATAGTTGTCAATCCGCTGGCAATTCGCATATCTCGGAAAGTCCCGCAGTATATGCGGGATTTTTTGTTTCGAATGTTGACGCACGACACGGAAAGACGGAGCGAGTATGTCATCAACAATCGGCAAACAACGTCGGCAAAACAAACCGCGGGACCTTTCGGAGATTCTCCAGCGGCAAGTCCCGTTCAATTCCGAGGCCGAAATTAGTTTGCTCGGCAGCATGGTCTTGCTCCCCGACGTTTGCGACGACGTCGTTGCGATCGTTCGCGCGGAAGATTTCCACGATCCAGCGAACCGGATCATCTTTGAGCATCTGGTCAGGATGCACAACGAAAATCGCAAAATCGACGTGACGTTGCTTCGCGAGGGACTCGTCACCAAAGGTCATTACGAGCAAGTCGGCGGTGCCGCCTATTTGGCCCAAGTCTTCAGTGCGGTTCCCAACGCCGCACACGCGAATTTTTATGCAGGAATCGTCCGCGAAAAATCGACTTACCGCAGCCTCATTACCGCTTGCACGGAAATTCTTCACGCGGCCTATGAATCACAAGACGATCCAGAGCGTGCGCTCAGTTGGGCTGAGGAAAAGATTTTTGCAATCACCGATTCGCGTTCGACGACCGAAATCGCAACTTTGGAATCGGTGTTGCACCAAGCCATTGATCGGATGGATGCCCGGATGCGCGGCGAACACGCCATCGGCACGGTCGAATCGGGTTTCACGGACCTCGACAAGCTGACTGGCGGGCTGCACGCCTCGGAATTCATCGTTTTGGCCGCAAGGCCTAGCATGGGCAAGACGGCGCTGGCGATGAACATCGCCGAACACGTTGTCTTTAACGAGCGGAAGCCAGTTTTGTTCGTCAGTTTGGAAATGGCGGCGATCGAGCTGATCGAGCGATTGCTTTGTTCCGTAACGCGAGTAAACGGTCATCGCTTGCGCAACAATACGCTTTCCCAAGATGATCGCAAACGGCTTTCGCAAAAAGCCGCTGAGATCAGTGCCGCGCAGCTTTTCATCGATGACTCGCCGAATCGGACCGTTTCGGAAATTGCCGGTGCCGCGCGGCGCATCAAACGCAAACTTGGCGCGCTTGGTCTTATCGTCGTGGATTATTTGCAGCTTATTCAGCCGGACAACGCATCGGATCCGCGACAAGAGCAAGTAGCCAAGATCGCGCGTCGTCTCAAAACGCTTTCGCGCGAACTGAAAGTTCCCGTTTTGTGCTTGTCACAGCTTAATCGCCAAGCCGAGGACGGAAGCAATCACCAGCCTCGCTTGAGCCACTTGCGCGAGTCGGGCGCAATTGAGCAAGACGCCGACGTCGTTATGTTTGTCCATCGCGAGGAATATTTTCTGCGCGGCGACGAACGAGCGGCCGTCGAGGGCGAAGCTCAACTGATTGTCGCCAAACAGCGCAACGGCCCCACCGATACGATCAACCTTGTGTGGTTAAAGGACTTCACACGGTTCGAGAACCTCGCCCCCGAACGACACAGCGAATTCGATAGTTTCGAAAATTGATCGGCCTCGCACGACCGCCAGATTTATTCGTGGCGATTCGACTTTCTATTCTCGCCGACGTTTGCAATCTAGAATGATGTCGGAGTCGTTTTCGACTGCATCGTGATTGCGGGGTCAGAATTGAAGAATCGAGCTTTTCAAGATTACGTCGTGTTTGACGATACGGAACCGTGCCCGTACCTCGCGGGAAAGATCGCGCGAATGCCTTTGGCTGTCCCAAGCCGGCCGATGACTGGCGACGAAACGGACCGGCGATTCGCGGCTGGTCAACGTCGATCTGGCGAATTCGTGTATTCCACGGAGTGCCCCGCATGCAAAGCTTGTGAACCAATCCGCATCGACGTGGGCGAATTCCAACCGAATTCGTCCCAGCGCCGAGCATTGCGACACGGCAATCAAAAATTCAAGTCTGTTTTCAGCCCGCTGGTAAACGATCAATCTCGCGTCGATTTGTTTAATTTACATCGCAAGATTCGCGGTCTGGAGCGCGATGCGCCTGTTGACCTCGAAAGCTATTCTTGGGGATTGGGCCGAAGTTGTTTTGATGCTTTCGAAATCGATTACTACGTCGAAGATCGCCTTCGCGCGGTGGCCATTTGCGATCGCGGCCAAAGTAGCTTGTCGGCGGTCTATACTTATTACGATCCGGTAGTCTCGCGGTGGAGCCCAGGAACTTATTCTGTCATGCGGCAAGTCGAGTTTTGCCGCGAAAACCAACTTCAATATTTGTATCTCGGTTTTTTCATCGCCGAGTCGCCGCACATGTCGTACAAAAGCAATTTCCGTCCACATCAGCGGCTGATCGGCGGCAAATGGTTAGAGTTTAAGTAGAAAGGTTTCGGTTAAAGTCGCCATTCGATCCGTTGTTTAACCGGACCGCTTCGGACCGCTTGCCGAGACACCAGCGCCCGGAAGCCGGGCGGCTAAACAAGGAACCGATATCGCGCACGCTATACTTAATCGTATAGCACCTAAAACCGCAGGACGACATCGTGAAAGCATTAGTGACGGGCGCAAACGGATTTCTGGGTTCATACCTAGTCGAGTTGTTGCTGCAACATGATTACGAGGTTCGAGCAATGGTTCGCCGCGCGGACCAACCAGTTGCCGGAAACGTCGAAGTCATCGTCGGAGACATTCGTGACTCTTATACCGTCGAGCAAGCTTGCGATGGTGTCGACGTTGTCTTTCACACCGCTGCGATCTCTGGAATTTGGGGGTCGTGGAAGTCGTTTCATTCGATCAACACAGGTGGCACACGCAATATCGTCGCCGCTTGTCAACGACATCGGGTTCCACGATTGGTCTACTCCAGTTCGCCGAGCGTGACTTTTACTGGCGAACATCAGATCAACATCAACGAGACCACGCCCTATGCTCGAAAGTGGCTTTGTCACTATCCTCATTCTAAAGCGATTGCCGAGCAGCATGTGTTGTCGTCGAACGATCCGCCGAATTTGATGACGTGTGCGCTGCGGCCGCATTTGATTTGGGGGCCGCGAGACCGGCACTTAATTCCGAGAATTCTTCAGCGGGCTCGCGATCGGCAACTTCGAAAAGTAGGCGACGGCACAAATCAAGTCGATCACGTGTACGTCGAAAACGCGGCTTGGGCTCACCTGCAAGCCGCAAAGGCGCTCGCGCCAGGTTCACCCGTTTGCGGAAGTGCATACTTCATCAGCCAAGACGATCCGGTTAATTGTTGGCAGTGGATCAACGAAGTACTATCGCTCGCAGGAATCGCTGCAGTCCGACATTCGATTTCGTTTCCGGCGGCTTGGCGAATTGGGTGGGGCCTGGAGCTGTATCACGAGATGCTAAATCTGTCGACCGAGCCGCAGATGACACGATTCTTGGCCGCTCAGTTGGCCAAGTCGCATTATTTCGATATCTCGCGGGCCAAGCGGGATTTCGGTTACCGCGTCCGCATTTCTACTTCGGAAGGAATGGAACGCTTGGGCCGCTCGCTTTAGTTCGCGTCGACACCGTAAAGTCCGCTTACCGAACAAACTCCTGCGTCGAACGCAATTCTCAGGCCGGAATTCTTGGTTTGCCGACCCAATCTCGAAACTAACTTGGTGGCAAATGCGTAATAGTTGCTGTGGACTAAGGTTCCACGTCGGTTTTGCCCGTTGCCAATTAAGGCCAAATCAATTATTTTTTAGCGATCTAGGAAGCTTTTTAGGGTGGCCGTTTCTCTGCGACTGCAACATGTTGTTCGAGCCGCCCTATTCAAACCGCTCGCCGCTTGGCCGACCAATCTAATTTGGGTCGCGCCTCAATGTCAAAGGAATTCGCACTATCCATGATCAGGTCTGCGGAAATTGATTTGCCAGATTCGCAACGCGTTGTCATTACGGGCATCGGTTTGACATCGCCCAACGGCGATTCCTACGGCCGGTTTCGCGAAAGCCTTTTGGCCGGTCGAAGCGGCGTCTCCGAATACGAGATTCGCTATTTCGGCAAGACGTTGGCTGGCATTTGCAAATTCGACGTAACTCGACACCAGTCGCGCAAAGACGCGCGGCGCGGTACTCGCGCGGGTAGCATCGGAGTTTACTGCGGCAACGAAGCCGTTCGCGACAGCGGGCTAGATTGGGCCAACGTCGATCCGAGCAGCGTCGGCGTTTACGTCGGCGTCACCGAACACGGAAATGTTGAAACCGAAAACGAAGTCCATGAATTGCGCGGCTACGACTACGATACGCAGTATTGGTCGCATCATCACAACCCGCGAACTGTTGCCAACAATCCGGCCGGTGAACTTGCCCTCAACATGAAGATCACCGGACCACACTACACGATCGGTGCGGCTTGTGCGGCTGGAAACGCAGGGTTGATTCAAGGGCTTCAAATGCTGCGGCTCGGTGAATGTGACGTCGCGTTGGCCGGGGGTGTTTCCGAAAGCATTCACACGTTCGGCATTTTCGCCGGCTTTGCAAGCCAAGGCGCGCTCGCGACGCACGTCGACCCAACCAAAGCCTCTCGTCCATTCGATACGAATCGCAATGGCATCGTCGTCGCCGAAGGTGGTTGTATCTATGTCCTCGAACGCTTGGCGGATGCCAAAGCGCGCGGGGCGAAGATTTACGGCGAAATTGCCGGCTACGCGATGAACACCGACGCGACCGATTTCGTTTTGCCCAATGCACAACGCCAAGCCGAGTGCATGGAAAAAGCTTTGCGCCGCGCGGGAATAACTGCGGAACAAATCGATATCGTCAGCACACATGCCACCGGAACACCCAGCGGCGATGTTCTCGAATGCGAAGCCCTTCGCAGTGTTTTCGGGCGCAGCGAAAAAACATTTTTCAACAACGGCAAAAGTTTCATCGGTCACAGTATGGGGGCCGCTGGGGCACTAGAATTAGCGGGCAATTTGCCGGCCTTTGACGACGGTGTTTGCCATGCGACAATCAATGTCGATGATCTGGACCCAGCGTGCCAACTGACCGGATTGGTCCAAAACCAACCTCGTGAAATTGGCTCAGTTCGCTACATTCTGAACAACTCGTTCGGAATGCTTGGGATTAACTCGGTCGTCATCATCAAACGGATTTAGTTGAATCGGAGCATACGTTACATGACACCTGTCGATATTCGCAACGTGATTCTCGAAATCCTCTCCGACATTTCGCCGGACACGGATTTGTCAAACTTGGATGATGCTGTTCCGTTCCGCGAACAAATGGAACTCGACAGCATGGACTTTCTAGATATCGTTATGGAACTCAAGAAACGATACCGCGTCTCGATTCCCGAAGAAGATTACAAAGAGTTGGCGTCGATGAGTTCGACCGTCGCTTTCCTGTCCCAGAAAATGGTCAACGTGGGCGTGTAATTCGTCCGGTATGTACGACACGATCATCATTGGCGCGGGAATGTCCGGCCTCGCGGCTGGAATTCGCTTAGCTCACTTCGATCAAAAAGTCTGCATTCTCGAGCGGCACTACACGATTGGCGGACTTAATTCGTTTTACCGTTTGAACGGGCGGGACTATGACGTTGGTCTCCACGCGGTGACGAACTTCACTGAAAAAGGCGCTACGCGAGGACCGCTTGCCAAGATATTGCGGCAACTCCGATTCAAATGGGAGGAATTCGCACTCGCGCCGCAGCGTGGATCGCGGATCGCGTTTCCAGGAGTCAACCTTCGCTTCAACAACAACATCGACTTATTGCGCAGCGAAATTCGCGCTGCGTTTCCCAGCGAAATCGACGCATTCGAGCGGCTGTTGACTCAGATCGGCGATTACGATGATTTGGACCAAGACCTGTTTGTTGAATCGACGCGCCAGCGACTTGCACAAATATTCCGCGAGCCACTACTTGTCGAAATGCTGTTGTGTCCGTTGATGTGGTACGGAAACGCGCGCGAGCACGACATGGACTGGGGCCAGTTCAGCATCATGTTCCGCAGCATTTTTCTCGAAGGCTTCGCCCGACCGTTCAAAGGTGTGCGTCTGATTTTGAAAAACCTCGTCAAACGATATCGCAGCCTAGGTGGCGAATTGCTTTTGCGGCACGGCGTCAAGAGAATCGTGACCGATGGCGACCGCGCGGTTGGTGTTGAACTGGACGACGGAAAAATGCTGGTAGGCAAACGAATCCTTTCCTCGGCCGGTTGTGTTGAAACGATTCGCCTGTGCGACAATTTGACTGAGCCCGATCCGCGCCAAGCAGGTCAGATGTCGTTCATTGAGTCGATTTCGGTGTTGAATTGCCAACCGGAACAGGTCGGAAATTCCGAAACGATTGTCTTTTACAATGACCACAGTGAGTTTGATTGGCGACGGCCCGAACAAGAACTTTGCGACGTCCGAACGGGTGTAATCTGTTCACCAAATAACTACCAATACGCGGACGATAACCAGTTAAGCGAAGGCTTCATTCGAATCACCTCGATCGCGGACTTTGATCGCTGGAACTCGCTAAATAGCGACGATTACGCAAGAGCCAAGTGGCTTTGGTACGATCGTTCGATAGAATCATCCGTGCGGTTTGTCAACGAATTCCGACATCGCGTCATCGGTTCGGACCTGTTCACGCCTAAAACGATTCAGCGATTTACTTTTCACGATAATGGTGCGATTTACGGCGCCCCCGACAAAAAACTTGACGGCACGACGCATTTGAAGAATGTGTTCTTGTGCGGAACGGATCAAGGCTACGTCGGCATCATCGGTGCGATCATGAGCGGCATTTCAATGGCCAACATGCACTGCCTCAGAATTTGAATGACAACTATGCCCAAAGATTTTCTAGCCGGTGCGAAAGATTTTTACGACGTGATCGTCATCGGCAGCGGCTTGGGCGGACTCACGGCGGCGAACATCCTTGCGCGAGAAGGGCGCAGCGTGTTGCTACTTGAGCAGCATTATAAATTGGGCGGTATGGCCACGTGGTTCAAGCGACCTGGCGGGCACATATTCGACATCTCGTTGCACGGTTTTCCTTTTGGCATGGTCAAGAGCTGCCGTCGGTATTGGAACCAATCAATTTCCGATTCGATCGTGCAACTTAAAAACATTCGTTTCGACAATCCGATGTTTTCAATGACAACGTCATTCGACCGGAATGACTTCACGCGGTTGCTGACGGAGCAATTCGGCTTGGCACAAGACAGTGTCCAAGCGTTCTTTGATACTGCGCGGAGCATGAACTTCTATGACGACCAAAGCGTAACGACCGGGCAGTTGTTTGAACGATACTTTCCCGGGCGTGAAGACGTCGTCCGATTGCTAATGGAGCCGATCACTTATGCCAATGGTTCGACCCTCGAGGATCCTGCAATCACTTATGGAATCGTGTTTTCAAATTTCATGTCCAAAGGAGTTTACACGTTCCAAGGCGGGACCGACCAATTGGTCGAATCGATGGAAGAAGAAATGCGGCGGAATAACGTCGACATTCGGATTCGCTGCGATGCAGAGCGGATCAGCGTTCGCGGTGGCCAAGTTTGTGGCGTCACGGTTAACGGTCGTGAAATCAAGACCCGGGCCGTCGTCTCAAATTCCAATCTGCGAGCGACCATTTTCAATCTCACCGGTGCCGAGCACTTTGATCGGAAGTTTATCGACGACGCACACGCCGTGCGGCTGAACAGCTCCAGCACCCAAGTCTACATGGCCTTGCGGGACGGCGACTCGATCGATCACGCGACGGGCGACCTGTTGTTTTGCTCGACCGCGCCGCTATTTCGCACGGAACTGTTGTTGAGCCGCAACGTCACGAGTCGCACGTTTTCGTTTTACTATCCGGAAATTCGGCCCCAAGGAAAACAGCGCTACCTGATCGTGTCTAGCACCAACGCCAACTACTCGGACTGGTCGGGGTTAACGGACGATGAATACGCATCCAGCAAGCAGGACTTGATTGAGACGACGTTGAATTCGTTGGAGCAGTACGTTCCCAATTGCCGCGAGCGCATTGTTCACGTCGAAGCCTCCACGCCGCGAACTTTCGAGCACTACACGAAACATCTGAGCGGCGCGAGCTTTGGCACCAAGTTCGAAGGGCTGGCCGTCAGCCGAGCTTTGCCCGATCAAGTCCGGGGTCTTTACCATGCAGGCAGTTGCGGCATCATCATGTCGGGTTGGCTGGGCACGATCAATTACGGCGTGATCGTTGCGAACGACGTCGACAACTATTTGATGAACTCGTCGATTGCCGCAGCCGCGAAAACCGAAAATTCGGCTTCGGGCTAGAGAATTCAGCTTTGGACAAGTCGCAAATCAGAATTGTTCCATCTCCCAGGTTTCCGGGGAGAGGGCAGGGTGAGGGGAATTTTGTTCTCGGTTAAGCCCTTAATCAGCCGGTAAAGTTGATTCTCGCGCGTCGACTCTGAAACCGTTCCGGCAAAATAATCCGATTTGCAGTTGCTTTGCACGGCATTCTGGCTAAAAATGACGATAAGTGCTTGACGAACAAGCTGAATTACTCGTTTTGGTGGAGAAAGCAATGTCTTTGACGATGACCGAGAAAGCCGCTTCTGAGATTAAGCGGACCATTCAAGAGCAGAACTTTGCCCCTTTATCGATGTTGCGAATCGCAGTCGTCAGTGGCGGTTGCAGCGGCCTCAACTACAGCTTGCAAATCGATGAAAATTTCGACGAAGCCAATGACGCCAAGACCGAACAACACGGGTTGACCGTAGTAGTTGACCGAAAAAGCGAATTGTTCCTCGACGGCACCACGCTCGATTACTACGAAGGCGTCGATCAGCGCGGTTTCCACTTCAGCAACCCCAATGCCAAAAAGACTTGCGGTTGCGGAAATTCGTTCACGGTCTAGTGCCAACGAATCAACCGACGAACTCAAAACATCAACGGCCGCCAACGGCCGTTTTTTTATTTAACGTCGCGTTTCCCGTTTCGCTGCGAGAGACAAACTTTGGAACGCCGCACCTTCCGACGGGCGCAAGCTTCCTGGAATCCACAGTTCTCGTAAGGTTGAACGCAATCGAGTTGCGGTGTACAAAGTCTCTAGTTTTGGGCCGGTAGCTCAGGTGGTTAGAGCAGGGGACTCATAATCCCTTGGTCGCGGGTTCGACTCCTGCCCGGCCTACTGCATTTTGAGTGTTTTCCGAAAGGCGTTTTACCGACTGTCACCTGTTTTGTCACCTATGTACTTAAGTGACTCATGGCCATTACTCGATCGAGCGCCTGTTGTCTTCGACTCAGTCTTCCGCAAATCCCCCTCCATGGAATTCGATACCGGGAAATAGCGTGAGGCCTTCCCAGGACTCCCCGTCATCGTTTTGGTTTCTATATCCGACGAGCCGACCTTGAATGCTCAGTCGCTTGCCGAACGTCACGGGCCACGCGGTATATGAGCCCAATATCAATACAGTTCCATCATCTGTAGTGAAATGAAGGTGGTGCCCGGTTTCATTGTCAATTTGATCGTCGGGGATTCGCCTAACTATTCCCTGTATCTCAACGTCTTGTCCTGCGAAGGTTCTTTTCGGATTTAGTTCCGCAACAAATGTTCGCACAATTTCTACGTCGGTTTTCGTTCCATTGTGTGGCGCCACCTTTTCATCGCGTGGAGGCCATCCTTTGTCGAGGCGCCGTGAAACGTCGAGCGGCTTGACGGACCCATCCATTAGGACCGTAACATCAAACCACTCCCGTTCATTGCCGGCCTGAACTACTTCAAACTTAACACGCCAATACCAGTCTCCGATCTCGGGATCGAACGGCATTAGTGCGACGGAGCCTATTTTACCCCCGTTCGGAAAGATTTTTTCATCAGCGAGCTGAAGACGGTATTTTAATGCCGCCAACATGGCTTGATTGGCCGAAACTGGCGGATTGGGATTACGACGATCCCATTTAGGCATTTTCGCAAACGTCTCCACCTTCAGATTGGCCCCGAGTGAGTGAGAGTCCGACCTCCCAGCCGAGAAACTCACTTCGCTGCCTTCGGATTGAATAAATTCGAAATCGATTGGCTGCGATGATTCCAGCGTGTCTGAAGAAGCGACCGTCCCTGCCGGAAGCTTTTCAGATTGGTTGACCTTTGGAAGTAGTCGGCCGTCGTTGCATCCGAACGTAGACAAAGCGCCAAGCAAAATAATCGCTGCTCGAGACCACACTCGGTTTTGCATTTCCGAACCTCAACCCTCAGACGAAAACCTCTGATTTATTCTACGTTCCGGCAATTGACCATGCAACGATTTTGAAGACTAAATCGCAGTGACGTTGCGCCGGAAGCACAACAGAAAAAAGCGAAACGGCGGGCGTGTAGGTACTGGCGACGTCGTACGATGGCAGGCGTGAGTCTCGCGGCCTCGGTGGTGGCCTGGCGTGGCTGTCCTCAGCTTGTCGTGATGTGCAGATTTGGCAAGTGTGGGTCCGGACGGACAAATCAAAGGGGTCAGGAGTCGTTGATTTGCAGTTCGGGAACTTTAAAACGGTACGGGAGTACTGGAATGGATTGCACCGAGAATGCTGGAAACAAATGTGCCCAATTGTCAAGCTTTTTGCGATACGCTGGCATAGGCTGCGCATGATCGATTCGGTTTGCAAGGCAGAGTTCGACGAAACGAAGTCACAAATTTCGGCAAAGGACGAATCTGTTGTAGGACTTCTCAAATTTGCTGCGCAGATTTCTCTGACTGGATCGCTTCGCGCTGTGCGGCGAGGTCGCAACGCTCGGAAGCCCGGGGGGTCAAACGAAGAAATGAAGGCGGCGGATTTCCAATACTAAATTGAGCAATGACTGAAAACGCGAACCGTAGATACTTATTGCGGTGAAGAAAAAGATACCGTGGCGGATTCGACCGAGGTGGCGGTTATTTGCGTCGAGTCGGAGACGATTAGGATTGGAGCGCCGTCTCGCTCGATCAGTGCGAGGCCTTGGATGGGGGCGGGCCATTGAAGGGAGTCGATGGGGTGGCCGTCGGCGGAGAGGATGGTGATGGTGTTGTCGCTTGCCGCGAATGCGAGAAGTTCTTCGAGTCAATAAAGTGCTGTGTCCGCATCCGCTAGAAACCGACAGTCCGTTCACCTGAAAAGAAACCTCGCTTGCGTCAAGCTCAGCCATGCGGTTCTCTGCCGCGCGAAACTCCACCCCCAAACTCACGCCGCCAAAAACAAACCCCATAAGCCGCCTGCGAACAAGACTTCACCAGGCTTCTCGAATCCGCCGCGGCGGAAACTTCGGCTCGAAGACTCGCGAAGTCAAATCCTTATTTGTTGGACGGCGAACGGAATTGTCACCGATTCCAATTTAGCAGTTCAAAATCTATGTTGTACTTCATGGCCAAACAAAAGTCCTCGACAAAAGCAACGGTTTCCGTCCGGCGCATTGAAGCCGTGATCCACGTTGTGCGTGGAAATCGAGTGATTCTCGATGCGGACCTCGCCCGCCTGTACGGAGTGACGACGGCAGCATTGAATCAAGCGATGAAGCGAAATTCCGCGAGGTTCCCCGATGATTTTGCATTCCAGGTGTCTCCGCAGGAGTTCGCGGAATTGATGTCACAAAATGTGATATCAAAAGCAGGCCGAGGAGGTCGGACGAAACGACCTTGGGCGTTCACCGAACATGGCGTAGCGATGCTGTCGAGCATATTGCGGTCACCGACGGCAATTCGCGTGAATATCGAATCATGCGCACCTTCGTTCGCTTGCGCCGTTTGATCGCAACGCCCGGAGAAATCGTAGAGCAATTGCGCAAGCTGACTGAAACCGTCGAATTACACGACGATCAAATCCAGTCGATCGCAATGGTCCTGCAACAGATGTTGGAACAACCGCCAAAGCCAAAACGACCGATCGGATTTCAACAACGCGATTGATGCCGCCCAACGACAAAGTTCAGTTGCCGGGGGCGCTGCAACGACTTCACGTCACGGAAAGACAGAAGGCGGGCCCGGTCAACCGCAACGTTTTGTTAGCGCAACCTACCGTGCTGAGCGGAAACAGGGAAACAGGGACAGGGAAACAGGGACAGACAGGGAAACAGGGACAGGTCCAGTTCTTGAACAGGAAAACAGGGACAGGTCCAGTTCTTGAGAAAAAGCTAGTGTTGAAGCTCGTTTCAATGTGTTCAATCTTTTCAGAATGACGTCGACGGATAACGAGCGGGGGCTGAAAAACAGCCAGCGGGTGACGCTCAGTTCCGGTAATACTGCGACGCCGAGCGTGAATTTTGTCTTGGATGGATTGCAGCAGAAGCCGACGGATGCGCGGGGGATTGATTGGCTCTCATTCTACCAGTCGTGCTGCGGGCGGATTCAAGGGAACAAGGACCCGGCCGGGCACGGAAGTTTTTCGAACTCGGATTATTTGGGACGCGAAAGTGTGGTCGGACGCATTAGAAACGAGCCTAACGATCACCAGGTCAAGCTTGGAGGATTTCGTGCGACAGAGATTTATTGCGGTGAAGGAGAAAATGCCGTGGCGGTTTCGACCGAGGTGGCGGTTATTTGTGTCGAGTCGGAGACGATTAGGAATGGAGCGCCTTCTCGCTCAATAATCGCAATGCCTTGAATGGGGGTGGGCCATTGAAGGGAGTCGATGGGGTGGCCGGCGGCGGAGAGGATCGTGATGGTATTGTCGCTGGCGGCGAATGCGAAAAAGGCGCGGGTGGAGTCGAGCGAAATCGCGGCGATGGGCTGAATTTGCCGGTCGAAGTCTTGAGGGCCGATGGGTTGGGTCCAAGCGATTTCTAGTTGCGTGTTGATTCCGAGGGCTTGCCACTGGCCATGCTCGTCAAGGGCCACGGCACAGGCGAGCAAGTTGGGAGCCGGAGACGGGAAAAGGCGACGAATTTTATTTTGGCCAAATGTGATTGGAGTTTGGGGACGCAAGTCACTTGAAATTGCGACGATGCTGCCGTCCGACCGAACAACAAGGAACTGCGGGGAGTCTGATGGAATCGCGATAAACGACTCGGCGGATTCGATTTTGATTTGGTCGAGTTGCTCGGTGAGAGTTTCGTCGTACTGAGTTAAGAACGTATCCGAGTTATCAATTTCCCCCTCACCCTGCCCTCTCCCCCGAAGCCTGGGGAGAGGGAACGATTTTGCGCTCCCTTGAAGCGTCGGAAGAGAGAACGCTTTTGTTTCAAGCAGCCAGAATTCAGGAACGCCGTCGCTATCGTGATCGGAGACTTGGACGTCGCGAACTTGCGAATCCGGCTCGGACGTAAACGAGCCAACGGTCTTCCAATCGTCGTTCACTATGAGGACTTGGCGGCCCATTTCGGAAAACGCGGCGATGCGAATGGCTTTGTCGTTACGGAATGGTCGCAATGTGGTAACGGACATTTCGGGACCAAGGTCTAGTTGATGGCGCTGCGCGATTTGAGTGTGCGGGTCGAGTTCAATGACGGTTTGCCAGCCGTCGTTGATTAGAAGTCGATTCGCGTCCAATCGGCCCCTCACCCTAACCCTCTCCCCGGAAGCCGGGGCGAGGGAACTAGTTTGGCTTTCCCCCCCGGAAGCCTGGAAGAGGGAACTAGTTTGGCTTTCCTCCCCGGAAGCCGGGGCGAGGGAACTAGTTTTGCTTTCCTCCTCGGAAGCCGGGGCTAGGGAACTTTCGGTTAGGCTCAAAATGTTTCCGGGGAGTTTTGCGTCGGTGAATTGCCAAAGGGGCGGTTCGGGCTTCCGCGGCGATGTGAGCCTATGATGCGAAACGGACTTTGTCGTCGGTTCGGTGTCTAGGTCAAGTGGGTTGAACTTGCGCAAGTTGTTCCGATATTCGTCGATAAATTTGGCGTACTCCGCCCGCATTTCGCTTGCAAGATTATCACCATCTTGCACACGGTTGATCGCGGCGGGCAATTCGGTTTGCCACTTGTCGTCAGACAACGATCGAAAGAACTGGACAACGCCCGAGTCGTCGAGTATGAGGACGGTCGGCGCGAACTTAACGCCAAGTTTTTCGCCCGCGGCCAATCCGACGTCGGACACGATTGGCAATCGGATGTGGCCGTCCCGGATGAATTGCGGTAGATCGATCGGTCGCTGCGACTGAGGATTAGGGTCGGCGAATTCGACGTAGCACAACTGAACGCGAAGTGGCTTGTCGCGGGATTTGCTGACCAATTCGTCCAAGCTGCGAATCAATTCGAGAGACGTATCTTGGCGATCGACCCACGCCAAAACCGTCGTCGTTGACGCTGGCGACCAAGTCGTTTCGAGACCCGATTCTGCCGTAACGGAAATCGGCGAAAGTGACTTGCCGATGAATTCTGAGGGAAACGCCTCGGGGAGAGGTACGAAATGGCTTACTGGATTGGCGGATTCCGGCAGTTCGGTCGAGAACGGATTGGTCGTCCAATCTGGCGCGAACGTCGCTGCGACGAATTGAACCGTCAAACGTAGATCGGTGATTTCCGGCGATACCAGTAATGCGTCGTCAAGAAACTGATTTGGCAGGATGGCTTGTTCGATAAGTCGCGATTGTGAGTCGATCCAAAGTTCGAAAAGGCGGCGGTTGTGTTCCAGCCTAATGCGGCGAAATGTTTTGCCGTTCGCTTGAGCGTCATCGAGCAGCTCCACGCGGTCCGGTTGCTGCAGCCATTGGACGGTCGGGTTTCCCAATAACATTCCAATCGTCGGCGGCAAATTCAACTCGGTGGGCAAACGCGAGTTGAAAGGTATCTCCGACGACCCAGAAATAAAGTGCCGACAAACCGGATCGTTGAACATGTCGTTCCACGGCGGACCATTTGCAGATTTCAGAACCAAAAACTGGTTGTCCATGTTTTGGGAGTCGAAATTGAAGACCATCGCGGTTGTCCGATTTTGATCGGATTGAATACGCGAATTGAACAATCGCGCGGCCATTTGTCCGGGGCGACGAAAGTCGACGGCCCAAAGCTGATGCTCTTCCATGGGGCTGCCGTTCATTCGATATCGAATGATAATGCGAGCATCGTCGTGATAAGCGTCGGCGCGAGCGTAGGTCTCGAGGACTTCGTCCAATAGTTTTTGCGCGGCCGCTGCGCGTGCATTGTCAATTGCTTTTACCGGGCGCTGTCCGTCTGATGCCGGACGGTTCGAGCATCCGGAAAAAACAAACAACACAAGTGATCCCAACGCACCGGCGAGAGTGCCACGCGGTTGGCGGAAATAAGATGCGATTGTCCTGGGTGCTTTACGCGATGGCGACTTTTGATTCATGATGCGGGGCGATAATACGGTGACGTATGGCGGGAACGCTGCACAAGTTACCGCAAAACATCCAAAAGGGTAAACACGAATCCGGTTTCCACCGCTTCGACTCGTTGACGGGAAAGTCCCCAAAAGCGATGCTGGCATAAGATTGAGAAACGAACTCTTGTCAGCGAGTTGGATCGGGAAATGAGTGCAAGTCGGTCTTTGGATGAGGTCGCGCGGCTGGAAGGCTTGAGTTCAGCGCTTGGCCGAAAACAGCCAGACGTCGCTGGCCTGGCGAAGCAAATTCACGAAGGGCTGCATCATCCAATCGATTTCCCGGGGTTGGGTGAGTTTTTGTTTTCGGGAGATCGAATTGTAATCGCTGTGCATTCGGATTTGGCGCAGATTGAGTTGGTGCTGAATCCGATCCTTCACGAGTTTTCGGTTTCTGACAACGGGATCGGCCAAGTCACGGTTTTGTTCGCCGACAAAGTTTCTGCGGATCGATTCCGCACTCACGCTGCGTCGCATGCGCGGTCCATTCCGATCGCCGTTCACGAAGGGACAGCCGACGGGGCGCTTGCGTTGCTGGGCGCGGACGACGACAACCAACCGATCCTTGTCAACCGACTGATTTTTGATGCGGACGTGATGATCCCGCTGGTGCGAACGAGCCATGGAACCGGCACGAATCAACGGCCGATGATGTGGGATTTTTTTGATTCGGCCACTAAGCAACGATGGCGCAAAAGGTCTTTGCGTTCCGACGATGGCTACGGGATACGCCTTTGTGAAATGGCCGGAGTGATCGTCGCCATTCAAGTCGTGATAGGGCCCGGCGATTTTGCTTACGATGTTGTGGTTGGGCGGACTGACGCGACGAAAGATGTGTTGTCGCAGCGGCTTATGGAAGCTTGGCGAATACACTTGCCGACTAGGTCCGATATCGTCGTCGCGACGATTGACGATCATCGCGATCAACGCTCTTGGCAAGCCGTACGTGATTCGATCGTTGCCGCAGCTCAGCTAAACGAGTCGTGCTCCATCGCCGTATTTTCCCATGTCGATGAGCCGCCGCCGAACGAGTTGCGAGGCGTTTTTTCGAATCAAATCGCCGGAACTCGCGTTTCCAATTTTGATCCCGCGCTCCGTTCGGCCATTGGCAATCGTAATATTTATTTGTGTTCGGCATTGAATGCGGGCATCGTTCATGATCTGGGACTAAAGTCCATCACGGGCCCAGAGGAAGCGCGAAAGTTGCTCGGTCGATTTGAACACCCCGTGTTACTGCGGGACGCGCAGCGGGCGAATTTCATGGAGGCCGAAGCGACTTTGCCCGTGCAATCAAATCGAAAAAAGCCCAAGTCGACTAGTCGCAAGGCACCCACGAAAAGAAAGCCTCGTCGACAAAAATAAAACGTCGCCGCAAAACCCTCACCCTTACCCTCTCCCTTGAGTACAAGGGAGAGGGAACCGGAAACTGTCGAATGCAATGAAACAGTCGAACGCAATGAACCAATCTGGTTGGGACAAACGACTGATGGGCCACTACGACGCTTTGACGAAGAAAGTTGCTTGGGTTGATGTTGGTGCGCGCACGGAAATCTCAATTAGCGGACGCGACGGCTTGCGCGTGATGAACAATAACTGCACGGCCGATTTGCGAAAATTGGCGCCGGGACAAGGAGCCGAAGCTTTCGTACTGAACATTAAAGGGACGACATTGGGGCATGTTGGGCTGTACGTTGGCGAAAAACAACTTGAACTCTCCACGGTCGCTGGCCAATTCGCGGCCTTGGTTACGCACTTGCGGCAATATATCGTAGGCGAAATCGTCGATTTCATGGATCGTTCGGCGGAAATGACAACATTTCTTTTGGCGGGGCCAAGTGCCTCGGAAGCGATTGTTCGAATTGGCCTCGGCGAGGTTCCTTGGACGCGTATGGGGCACTGCCGCAAAATATTGGACTCGATCGAGCTGACAATTCGCCGAACCGATTTGTTGGGAGCCGACGGCTTTCAATTGGTTGTGCCAATTGCGTCGAAGGGTTGGCTCGCGAGGCTGCTGGCTTCGAACGAAATACCAAATTGTCCTGTCGAAGTCTTGGAGGCCGCAAGGTTGGAGAATCGGATTCCGAAATATGGCGTCGACATTGATGCGAAGAACTTGCCGCAAGAATTGGGCCGCGACCAGCAGGCAATTTCGTTCAACAAAGGCTGCTATCTCGGCCAAGAAACCGTCGCGCGACTGGATGCGTTGGGCCATGTCAATCGACATTGGACCGCGCTGGCATTTGACGGAGACGACGTGCCGCCTGCGGGGTTTCTGATCGAGCAAAATGGTAAGCCAGTCGTGCGCGTGACGTCGGCAGCTTGGTCGCCCAAGCTCGGCAAGCCGCTGGCGCTTGCTTACATCCGCGATGGATATCATCAGCCCGGACGGACTTTCGACACATCGTTGGGAACCGCCACCGTTGTGGCGTTATAGCAAAACTTCGACTGCATCGTTGCAATCCACTGAAGTGCATCAGACGATTTCCCAAACTCGGACGGTTTGTGACGTTCCGCTACGATTGGGTAACGGATACATTCTCGCACGCCGCTGAAACTCTTCGGCAATGAGGTCATTTGTCGAATTTACCGTTCTTTTTGCTGAGTAGTTGGGAAATTATCGGCATTTGAGGCGGGATCGAAATTCTCGCGTATGCCGTAATCCAAAGAATATTGCTTGCACGTCGCTCGTTGGCCGTTGCTGGCTTGGGGATTCGGTAACGATTCTCCGTGAAACTGATATGGCCTGTTTAGGTCATAAGAAAATTCTTCACCTTTGGCACGAGAATTATTTTAAAAATATTTCTGAAAAGGGTTGCAATGCGATTGGGGATTGGTATTCATTAGATGGCTGCCTCGTTGTTGTGATTTTTTTGGCTTAAATTCGAATATCGTTTGCTCTCTGATTGAAGCGGACACACGGGACAGAGAACGAGCGGTGAAAAAAGAGATGAATCGCTGGCCGGTCTTGGACCGGTGCTTCCGGTCTCGTGCATGACGATTTCTTCTCGACGTTGCATCGTTGATCTTTCTCGGGAGACGAGATGGGCAGCAAGGCTTTCGGCTGGTTGGTAGGTCTGATAGTCGTCACAAGCATTCTCATCCTTGCTGGAATCTCCAACGGCTGGTTTGGAATGGGGCGGCAAGGACGAGTTGCCGTGCGACCGGAGGCCGAATCCAAAGTTGACAATCAAACGACGGTCGACCTCAACACGCCTCCTGGTCCCGGCTATGTAAAGGTCGGCGGAGTATGGCGGCCCAAATCGGACGTTGAGCTTACCGTTCCTGGCGCGGCAGTTCCCAATGCGGACCCCGCGAAGAAACCCAGCCCAGTGGGTCGGACGCCGGGCATCGAGAAGGACGCCAATCCGGCGGCAAAGTCGATTGCCGAGGCAATTAAAAATCCCGAGTTGGCATATCGATTGAGTAATATGCTTCCGGCACCGGAGTTCGATCGCGCGAAATACGAGGCAGACAAGCAGGCCTATCTGGACGAAGTTGTCCCTGGGAGAATTTGGCAGTCTGCGACGGACGAATCGAAGGCGGCAAAAATCAAACGGGTTGGCGAGTATGGACATCAGGTTCTCCAAGGTGAGACCGTGGTTCTCACGGCAGAAGCCGAGCCAGGAATGCCGGTAACTTTCTATTCGCCGAGAATGGGGCAGTTCGAGAACTTGTTTCCGACGATCACAGTGGCGGCTAACGAAAAGGGGATTGCCACGGCGCACTTCAAGGCTGCGGGCGGCACGCGCGGGGAGATCGACATCATCGCATCGTCCCCGGTTCGCACTGGGTTGGCGCGATACCTAGTCGAAGTGATCTTGCCGGGTGAGGACGCCGCGCCAAATCCAACGTCGAACACGAAAAGCGAAAATGGTGGCGGTTAGTGTGCAGATTTTTTCATGTGAATTGAGTTGAACCGGAATAGACTTGATGCGTTGAAAATCAAAGTGAGGAGCAGGCAATGAAGACAATCGCGAAGGAACTCTTGAACGGATATTCGATCAAGTCGATTGGCAAATTCAAATCGCGCTGCCGCGTTGCTTTGCCGCTCACGCTGACTTTAGGATTGTTGTTCCTTTCGCCCGCCAATAGTTTCGGCCAGGCGGGAGTTGAAATTCAGACGATCACGGTCGCCGGTTCGACGGCAACCGTTACCTACCAGATCTTTACTAATCACAATTCTGCAAGCCTCAAGTTCATTCGAGCAACGGCGAGTGGCTTTGTTACCGATGAACACTCGATCCCAAGCGGCCTGCCCGGCGTCTATACCCAGTCCGTTTACTTGGGTGCCCCTTCGGGCGGTTTTTCAGTCGTAATCGGTTTCGGTTACACGCCACCACCGACCTTTCCGACGTGGTTATATGGCAAAGGCTTCACCGTGGATGGTAACGGTACGGTAACCATTGATCCGGAAACGTGGGAATTGATCGACAAAACACCCGGGATGTCTCTGACGGTGCCAACCGTTTGCGGCTGCAACAATATTCAGGGCAACGGGCGGGTTTGTCCTATTGCCTTGGAAGACCAAACCATCGACCAATTCAACTTGACACTCGCGGGCGCGGGAAGCATGGGTGGCGGAGGCGATGCCGGCTGTGGAAGTTGTGGCGGCGGCAGTAGTGGCGGAGGGTTATGGATGGTGGTTCCAGAGAGTGGCGGTGGTGGAGCCGGTCCGCGCGGTGGGCCGCCAACGGGTGGCAATCCAACTCCCAAGATGCCGGGAGATGGCTGCGGCTGTGGACCGGGTGGACAATCGGGTTTCGATCCAACAGCGGGCGACCTACCCGCGCAGATCTTGTATCAACCTCAGAATTCAATATTTCCCAGTTGTTTTGGTCCTGGAATGTTCTCGCCACTGAACGTCACGGCCTATTGCTCGTCGAGTACGAATGCAGGCCAAATCGGGGTCGTCTCCGTGCGAATTTTCGACCCGGTCTTGGGGCGAGCTTTGTCCTGCCGAGATAATTCTCCGGTCAATGGAGTTTTGTCGCCGGTTGACGGCCTACTCCAACAGAATTACCCGTACTACAAAACGGTCGAATTGATGCAAGGGGCGGCGCTGACGACTTCGCTGCTCAATGCCGACAAGGTGCGAATCACGCGCTTCGACGGAACAAAATTGATCTTGGGTTTTGGGGAAAACAATGACACCGACGCGCAATACGATCGCGATGCCCGGTTGACTTCGGTAAAGAATCGTAACGATCATTCGCTCTACACCCTCACGTATAATAGCAATAAAAATTTTGCGATCTCGACGATAACGGATGCTTCCGGTAATGTGTCGTCGTTCGTTTACGATTCCCCGCCAACGCATGTCATTTCATGTACGTTTGCCAATGGCCAACCCGCGACCATCAGCTACGTGAACAACTTTCTCAGTCAAGTGAACTTGCCCCTGGGTCTCAAGTACACCTGTTCGATCGCAGCCGATCCCGCAACGCAGACCACCAAAATTACGATGGATAATCCGTACGGCGCGCGGCGACATTTTCGCGTGGCACCGGATTTCATGGAGTACGATGGTCAACTCATTGCTCAAGCTGCCAATACGCTGCGAGCATTGAGCGACGGTGCGGACGCCAACAACTACTCGATCTATTACGACCCGGCGGACTCAAGCAACAGTCGTTTATTGCAAGGTGGGAACCGACTTGTCCAAGTCCACCAAGGTGAAACTCGATTTTTCTACTCCAGTTACACGCTGGGGAATCCCAACAACGGCTACAACGCGTTTACCAACCTTGTTTTGGCGGCGCAAGAATCCACCAATCTCGGCGGGTTGCCTGGTTCAC
>JANNYC010000061.1:0-40342 GCA_031409895.1 Planctomycetota bacterium | reverse complement strand
CAGAGCAAGGACCATCGGCCAATTACGAGGAAACGTCGCCGCGCGGCGAGCGCTGGCGGCGGTTTGCCCCAGCCGCCGAAAGTCTGGCCCGAAAAGCTGATTGGGGCGAAGTATGTTCGTCTGCTGGAGAAGCAACTGCGGCAAATCCAGGATGAAACCGCCCACGGCAATCGATTGCTCTTCCTGGACGATGTCTTCGTGGTTTACTTGCTGGCGTTCTTCAATCCGACGATCCGATCGCTGCGTACGATCGAGGATCTCAGTCAAACTGTGCAGGCGAGAAAGCACTTGTCGATTGACAAAATCTGCAAAAGCACGCTCTCGGATTTCAATCAGTTAATCGATCCCGAGCGTCTCGTCCCCATCATCGCCGCCTTGCGCCGTCAGTTGTTCCGTAAACAGGCTGGACGTCCCGCGATCGAGGGCGATCTGAACGAACTGCTCAAGCAAACGGTTGCTGTGGATGGAACATTCCTGCATGCCGTAGCCGACGTGGCTTGGTCGGTAGCCAACTCGAACAACCACGGAGCGACACGCCATCGGGCTCGCTTGGATGCTCAGATCAACGTCTCCACGTGGTTACCCGAAGCCATCGTGGTTCCCGAGCCCGGAGAGAGCGAAGCGGATTCGGCGAGCAAGAGCATCCTGGCCGGTCGAATCTATCTTTATGATCGCGGCTACTCGAGCTTCGCCCTGCTGCGAGCGCACTACACACCAACTCCAGCCACTACGAACCAACCCAGCGTAGAAGAAACTCTCGGAGTGAAATCGCACTTCGTGGTGCGTTACAAACAAGAGGGCGGCAACTCGCCGGCCCTGAGCGATGCGGTCGATCGTCCGCTGACCGAGGAAGACCGCGCCGCCGGGGTGATCAGCGATCGCGTCGGCTACTTCGCATCGGACAGTGCCCGGCGCGAAGGCATCGCCAAGATTCTGCTTCGCGAAGTCATCATTCCTTACGAAGAGAACGGCGAGCAGAAGACGCTTCGGCTGATTACCAATCTCCTGGACGTTTCGGCGAAGACGATTGCTCTTCTGTACCAGTATCGGTGGCAAGTGGAATTATTTTTCCGCTGGTTCAAGTCGATTGGCCACTTCGGGCATCTAATCAGCCATTCCAGCGAGGGCGTTTTGACGCATCTCTATGTGACGATTATTGCCGTGCTGTTGATGTACCTGCACACCGGCTATCGACCGAGCAAATACATGTTCGCCTTGCTGAGCCAAGTGGCCGCAGGCGCGGCCACGCTTGACGAAATCATGCCGATCCTTCGCGAACGTGAACGGCGCAAGGAACTCGACCGCGCCAGCGCTGCGCGGAGGCGTGCGAAAAAGAAAGCCGTCAGCAACTAGGGTGGCAGTGCGCGCACTGCGATTCCGCCGCTGCCGCATGCGCCGAAGTCAACGACCACGACAACGCCTTGACGCGTACCACGCATTAAAGCCAGAATCCACGAAGAACTTCTAGCCACTCCTCCGCCGAAGTCCAAAATCCCGGACGCTATTTGGCTCTGCCAGTGTTTGTTAGGATTGCTTCAGTCAATGAGGAACTGGCAAAGCCAGTGGCACCCTACGTTTAAGGAGTAACAGGTGCACTATTCCTTGCCTTCAAGTTCGCTAAATAACCAAACACGAGCAAACGTCCAATGGCGTTGCGCCGTCGCGGCTGATACTCCGATCACCGCTGCGGCTTCGGCGTTAGTCATGCCGGCAAAGAACCGAAGTTTGACGATTTGAGCTTTGTCAGGATGTTCTTTTTCCAGACGGGTCAACGCTTCGTCGACCTCCAGAAGTCGTTCATCCGAGAGGGGAGCCGCGAGATCGTCTGCTGCCAAGTCAATTCGATGAACCGCACCACCGTGTTTGAGACGGCCCTTGTGCCGTGCCCGGTCGATCAGGATTCGCCGCATGGCCTCAGCGGCCGCCGCAAAAAAGCTATTGCGGTTATTCCAAGAAGTTTCGGCGTTCGAACCGCCCACCAATCGCAAGTAGGCTTCATGCACCAAGGCCGTGGGTTGCAAGGTCTGGCCGGGCTTTTCGTTGGCGATTTTTTTTGCCGCCAGTCGGCGCAGCTCGTCGTAAACCAACGTTAGAAGCTGTGCTGCGGCAGCCGGATCCCCTTGATCCAGCGCCGACAATACTCGCGTTACTTCTTCCATTTGGTTGAGAGTTGAGAGTTAAGATTTGGCGAGCGGTGGGTGTCAGCCCACTGATTCTATGACCAGCGTTGAAAACCAACGTCAAACCTGTTCGCGTCAAGTCTTGATTTTACCCGAGCAAATCAGGAACTACGAGCCATTTTCCGACGATTCCGTTTTTCTTGGCCCACCTTGATACAAACCGGTCGGAAACGGCGCATTTGTAAAGACGGACCTTACCGACAAAAGGAAGAACTAACTGTTTTACGCGTTTCCCGCGGATCGGTTTAGGGCGCCGATTCGCAATTCACCTCAAAAAGAAGAAAAAGGAAAAACGATGGAAATCAATTTCGCGTCGGTCGGATACGTTCATTTCATTGTCGCGATCATCTGCGCGAAATGGGCCTCAGAATTAGGCTTTTCCCAATTGCGTCAGCTGCTTTGGGGGATTGCGGGATTCGTTGCAGCGCCGTTGGTACTGCTGATTTTGTACATCCGGCTGATTGGCAAGCGGATCGCGTGAGGCTCGCAACTGGAATTGGGACCATCGACTATCGCTTGGTAAATCGAGTCTTTCGAGTCAATTTGCAACAAATCCCAATTAATCGCGTCAGCCTTGATAGAAACCCGTCGGAAACGGCGCATTTGAAGACAGCCAAACATTTTTGTATGGCGGCACCTAACAAATGGAGAAACAAGATATGAGTGACATGAATAAGCCGGTAATTCCTCTTTACTTTGCGATCGGTGTTGTATTTTCCACAATTTTCTTGAGCAGCCTCGTGGGAGAGGCGGTGCTCGTTGGGCAGCCGTTTTGGATCCGATGCACTGCGACGGTCATCGGGGCGGTTGTTATGGGCTATGTATTTGCTCTCATTCTCGCCCGTTTCAAGCGATCGTAGAAGCAAGAGTTCAATGCTGGACAGTTCAGTCTGAAGTTTTGCAGTCGCAGCTACGGGTTTTGAAATCACTTTTAGCGAATTGAGTCGAACTTCAATCGAAGGGATTAGTCATGTCTGGAAAAAAGAAAGTCTTTGGCAAGCACTCAACAGAGGCGTCGTTGCGTCCCAAAAATCTCGAACGCGATCTGCTGGGGGGATTCGAAGTGCTTGAATCTCGAACACTCATGGCTGGCCTGCCGACGCTAATTGAACTCGTCCCTGGTTTGAATGGCTCGAATCCGCAGTATTTTACCAACGTCAATAACACCGTGTTCTTTACCTCCATCGCGCACTTGGGGAATGAATTATGGAAGACGGACGGAACGCTCGCGGGAACCAAGCTGGTTAGAGATATTCGTTCGGGTGGTGCCAGCTCCAACCCAATTTATCTAACCAACGTCAATGGGACGCTGTTCTTTAGCGCCAACGATGGGTTCAACGGAATCGAACTTTGGAAAAGCGATGGGACGGAACTCGGTACTGTTTTAGTCAAGGACATTCGTTCGGGTGTCGGTGACTCCCGTCCTCAAAGTCTAACCAACGTCAATGGGACGCTGTTCTTTAAGGCGTCCGATGGCGTGGGGGGCTACAACGATCCCCCCTCCCCCGGCCACGGCCCAGAACTTTGGAAAAGCGATGGAACCAATGTTGGTACCGTAATGACTTATGATCTTCAGCCTAGAGTAGGACCTTATAATCAGGGTTCCTATCCAGCATCGTTAACCAATGTGAACGGCACTTTGTTTTTCACGGCATCAAACGGTAATACCCACGGGAATGAACTTTGGAAGGTCGATCCGACGCAGAACTTTTTTCCAATATTGGTCAAGGATATAAATCCGGCCGGTGGTTCACTCGCCAGCCGCCTAACCAACGTGAACGGCACATTGTTTTTCCGCGCCTATTTGCAAACCACCGGTTATGAACTTTGGAAAAGCGATGGGACGATTGACGGGACCGTGATGGTGAAACAGATCGGACCGGAAGCGTTTAGTTCCAATCCGGACTTTTTGACCAACGTGAATGGGACGCTGTTCTTCGCGGCAGATGGTAGTACCGGCCAAGAGCTTTGGAAAAGCGATGGGACGGAGGCGGGAACCGTGCTGGTGGAGGAAATCCGCGACGGAGCGACAGGTTCCTATCCAGCCAATCTAACCAACGTCAATGGGACACTTTTCTTTGCCGCCAATGGCGGATCCGGATCCACAGGCATCGAACTTTGGAAGAGCGATGGGACGGAGGCGGGAACCTTTTGGGTAGAAAATATCGGCCCGTCAACGTTTAGCTCCAATCCTTACAATTTGACCAACGTAAATGGGACGTTGTTTTTTAGCGCCGACGGTAGTACCGGCCACGAACTCTGGAAAAGCGATGGGACGGAGGAGGGAACCGCGTTGGTGAAAGAAATCAACCCTGGCTCTCGGGGTTCCTATCCACACGCATTGGCTAACATCAATGGCCACTTATTTTTCCAAGCCGACTACGCCGGCTCAGGCAGCGGCGAATTGTGGGTCATGGACGGTGGTGACGAGTCTCCCGTGGCCTTACCTGGCGTTAAACATTTCGGAGTGTTTGGTCCGGGTGTCAATCGCAATTTCGTTCCAGGCCCTGGCATCGCTGGCCTTGGAGTGGCCGGCGTTGGCGTTCAGTCTTCGACACCTCCGTCGCAACTATCGCTGATTGACATTGTGACTGGAACGGGCGCTTCCAACCCGCAGAATTTCACCAATGTGGGAGGCTACGTGTTCTTTACTGCCAATCGCGCGGACACTGGCCGCGAGCTTTGGAAGAGCGATGGGACGAGCGCGGGAACGGTTTTGGTAAACGACATTCGTCCCGGAGCACTCGGTTCGGGCGTCGGAAACTTAACCAATTTCAAAGGTTTACTTGTGTTCACTGCAACGGAAGAAACCGTCGGAAACGAACTTTGGATTACCAACGGATCGTCTTTCGGAACATTCTTGATTAAGAATATCAATTCGGGAACGAGAAGCTCAAACCCAAGCGGTCTGACGAACGTCAATGGCACTTTGTTTTTCGCGGCGACGACCGGTTTCGGAGCTTCTTTGACCCAAACCGAGCTTTGGAAAAGCGACGGCACAACCGCTGGAACGGTTTTAGTCAAAGACATCGCCGAGGACTCGCTCACAACGCGCCCCTCGTCCGCGCCCACGCAATTGACCAACGTCAATGGAATTTTGATGTTTGCGGCGTCCGATTATTACATTGCAAACAATGGCACAAACGGCCGAGAACTCTGGCGCAGCGATGGAACGACCGGGGGAACATTTTTGGTTAAAGATATTAACCCAGGGCCCGGTAGTTCCAATCCAACTGGATTAACCAATGTCAAAGGGATCGCGTACTTCACCGCCAACGACGGGATCAGTGGCGTCGAACTATGGAAGAGCACCGGCACCGCAAGCTTCTCCCCCCTAACCATCTTGGTGAAAGACATTCTTCCAGGCGTGGGGAGTTCCAATCCGAATTCGTTTGCCAATTTGAAAGGGAACTTAATTTTCGCGGCAAACGATGGAACTAACGGAAACGAACTGTGGAAGAGTAACGGCGGGCCAGCGGGCACGACGATGATTCTCAACATTCGTCCCGGTGGGGCTTCATCGGATCCGAGGTATCTGACCAACGTGGTGGGGACGTTGTTTTTCTCGGCCATCAACGGAACCAGCGGCGCGGAGTTGTGGCGAAGTAATTCTACGCCCGTTGGCACCGCCCAAATTCCCGATATCCGCGCAGGGGCCTTGGGCTCCAATCCCGACAATCTAGTCAACGTCAACGGGACGCTGTACTTTAGCGCCGACGACGGCGTGAACGGTCGCGAGTTGTGGAAGCGGAAAGGGACCGGCGGCGCGACGACATTGGCCGCCAACATCAATCCGGGTATTGCGACTTCGAATCCGTCTTTCCTCACTGCCGCCGGAGTGAATCTTTTCTTCGCCGCGACGACTGCGGCCAATGGGAATGAACTGTGGACGCTGAAGAATCCAACATCCGGTGGCGCGGGGGCAGCATTGAGCGCAACGGGCATGGCGACACAAACGACGTCTCAGCCCCTCACCCTAACCCTCTCCCCGATTACAGGGAGAGGGAACAATTTGGAAACGCTCGCCCCGATTACAGGGCGAGGGAACGGGATGGAATTATTCTCGTCGCCTCAAGCCCCACGCCTCACGTCTCAAGGCTCAGCGCGAGGGAACAGGATGGAGTTATTCTCCTCGCCTCAACCCTCACGCCTCACGCCCCAAGCCTCACGCCGCGTAACGGCGACACCAATTGAGCGCGACGCAAACAAGCGGCTGCGCCGGTTAAACGAGGAAACCGAACAACCGGAATCGCGGATGATCCTGCGCACGATTGGCGACTTGGAGTTCTACGAACTCGAACCGCAGCGGAATATCAACCACGGATTTCGCAGATAGCACGGATAAGACAAAAGTTGAGAGATGAGAGTTGAGAGCAAGAGAAGGTACCGACGCGAATCGGTAGTGTTCACACAACTTGCTAGGGTTCATTCCCGGCTCTTCCTTGGCTTTGCTCCGATCCGTGGAATCCGTGTGATCCGTGGTCCAATTTGTTTTTTTCCGACGGCTTTTCCAGATATACTTGAGCATCCATTTGAAAGGTCGTTCAATGTCCAGACACAAAATCCGACGTTTATTGCGTTCACACAAAGCCAACGGCTCAGGGCTTCTCGATCATGTGACACGTCCCGCAAGCCTTGCCGTCGAACCACTCGAACCTCGCGCGATGTTATCCGGCTTGCCAACGCTGATCGATATCGTGGCGGGTGCGGGAGCATCGGATCCAGGCAATTTCACCAACGTCAATAACACGGTTTTCTTTACGGCGACGGATCCGACGCACGGTCGGGAATTGTGGAAGTCCGATGGCACCGCCGCGGGGACGGTATTGGTAAGGGACATCTCACCAGGAATTTACCCGTCGTATACCGAATATTTGGTAAACGTAAATGGCACTTTGTTTTTTGCGGCGGATGACTTTGGCAACGGACAGGAGCTTTGGAAATCGAATGGCACCGCCGCCGGAACCGTAATGGTCAAGAACATTAACCCCGGCTTGTTCCTTCCATCAAATCCCGAAAAGCTCATCAATATCAACGGCACACTATTTTTTTCGGCTAATGACGGGACCGCCGGAATCGAACTCTGGAAGAGCAACGGAACCGAAGCTGGCACTCTCTTAGTAAAGGACATATTGCCAGGGCCCGGACATTCATCCGCATCTCGCCTTACCAACGTTAATGGAACTTTATTTTTTACTGCGAACGATGGAACCAACGGGCTCGAACTGTGGCGCAGCAATGGATCGACTAGTGGGACCACGTTGGTCAAGGATATCGGCAGCGGCAGTTACGTCGGCTCTCCCAAGTATCTTACCAATGTCAATGGTTCGCTTTTTTTTGCGGCACGCGATGGCGTGACCGGTTCGGAATTGTGGAAGAGCGACGGGACCTTCGCGGGAACCGAGTTGGTCAAAGACATTCGCACAGGCAGCTTGAGTTCGTCTCCCATAGACTTCGCCAATGTCAACGGCAGTTTATTTTTTCGTGCCGGTGATGGGAATCTCGGAAGTGAGCTTTGGAAAAGCAATGGAACGGCAGCGGGGACCGTGTTGGTCAAAGACATTCGAACTGGGGCCGACGATTCGAGTCCGCGTTACCTGGCAAACGTGAATGGCACATTGTTTTTTAGTGCCCACGATGGAGTCAACGGTCGGGAGTTGTGGAAATCCGATGGCTCCAATGCCGGCACCGTTGTTGTCAAAGATATTAACCCCGGCATAGCGGATTCGACCCCAGCGATTTTTACGAACATTAATGGCAGCCTATTTTTTAGAGCTGAAGATTCGCCCAATGGTTACGAGTTGTGGAAGAGCGACGGCACAAGCGCCGGAACCCAGTTGATCAAAGACATCAATGCGGGCAGCACTGATTCAATTGTTTATGGGCTCACTAACGTCAACGGAACATTATTTTTTTCTGCCGATAATGGCGGCAGCGGCAAAGAATTGTGGGTCATGGATGGCGGTGGCGAGATCGCGGTTGGATTGTCCGGAGTATTTGATAGCGGCGTGGCCGGACCAGGTGTTACCAACGAGTTTTTTGGTGCAGTACCCGGTTCCGGAATAGCAGGTGTCGCGGGCGTCGGAGTTGCATCGCCTAGTCCACCGTCTGAACTAAGTTTGGTTGAACTCGTCGATGGCGTAGGTGCGTCCAATCCGCAAAATTTCACGAACGTCAATGGTATCGTTTTCTTTACTGCAGTCCGCTCCACAACTGGTCGAGAACTCTGGAAAAGCGACGGAACGCTTAGCGGAACGGATTTGGTTCATGATATTTTCCCAGGGGCGAATTCATCGACACCCAGCTTTTTGACGAATCTCAATGGTCGCGTGATGTTCGCCGCCAACGACGGAGCCAACGGCGTTGAACTTTGGACGAGCGATGGCACCGCCGCCGGCACGATTCGTCTTACCGACTTAAGCATCGGGGCTTATAGCTCGGGTCCTGGTGAATTGACCAACGTCAATGGCGTTCTATTCTTTGCCGCAACGACTGGAAATGGCTTTATCACTTTCGAGCGAGAGCTCTTCAAGAGTGATGGGACCAGTGCCGGAACGCAGATGGTCAAAGACATTGCCGAAGACGCATTTCTTGATTTTCGTTCATCCGATCCGACGGGGCTCACTAATGTCAACGGCACTTTGATCTTTGCCGCAACCCACTTTTCTTACAATTTGGGAACTTCGTATACGCTCGGACGAGAACTTTGGAAGAGCGACGGAACAGTAGCGGGAACGTTGTTGGTGAAAGACATTAATCCGGGTGAAGGGAGTTCGAATCCGACTGGCTTGACCAAAGTCAAAGGGCTCGCCTACTTTAGCGCGAACGATGGAACGACTGGCGTCGAGTTGTGGAAGAGCACGGGAGCCACGGCGAACACACTTCTGGTGAAGGACATTCGTCCGGGGGCTGCTTCGTCCAATCCATTATCCCTGATCAATTTGAAAGGCAATTTACTGTTCGCAGCAAACGATGGAACGAATGGAAACGAGTTGTGGAAGAGCAATGGCTCACTCGCGGGCACGAACCTATTGGTCAACATTCGACCGGGAGCGGCTTCATCGGATCCGAAGTATTTGACAAATGTTGCCGGAACGGTGTTTTTCTCGGCTAACAACGGAACTAGCGGGGCGGAGTTGTGGCGAAGCAACGCGTCGGCGATTGGCACGGCTCAGATTCCGGACATTCGCGCGGGTGGCTTGGGCTCTTCACCTGCCAATTTGATCAACGGCAATGGCACATTGTTCTTTAGCGCCGATGACGGCATCAACGGTCGCGAGTTGTGGAAGCGAAAGGGAACCGGTAGTGGCACAACACTCGTTTCGAATATCAACCCCGGTGCAGCCAGTTCGAATCCAACCTTCCTCACTGCGGCCGGCGTGAACTTGTTCTTCGCCGCGACCACCGCCGCCAATGGAAATGAACTATGGACGCTGTCCAATCCCACTGCCGGAGCGTTGTCAGCGGGATTGAGTGCCGGTTTAGTCGCTGTTGACACGTCGACGAACGCTCATGCGTTCGTGGCCAGTGCGACGCCCAACTTGGTTCCGAATAGCGATCCATTACAAACCGGATTCAACAGCCATCGCTTGGTCAGCAACCGTTGGCCCGCTGTGGATATCAGCAACTCGGAACGCTTGCAGCATCATCGCCAAGGTGGCAACGCGGACGTGACAATCCGTTCGGGATCGCAGTACGAATCGAAACTTTCTCGCGATCGCACTAGACTTCGACGATCCGATTGGGGGACTTCAAATTACAGTTTGAGGGTTCATACTATTGGGGAAGTCGTTTTCTACGACCTTGAAGCCCAGGACGAAGTAATCAAAAATCGCGCCAATTGATCGAAGCAATTGGAAGTTGGGCGGCTCCGTTCGCAACATCGTATTCAGAGAGACCGCAATGTCATCATCGAAGTCTCGCAGCTCAAGTCGAAAGAAGCGTCGCCACATCCAATGGAATCGGCCGCAACGAGTTGCGGCACGTTCTCTTTTGCCAACCGTTTTATGCATCGAGCCACTCGAGCCGCGGGCTATGTTGTCGGGCCTGCCGACGCTGATCGATATTGTGGCGGGGGCTGGCGCTTCGAACCCGAGAAATTTCACCAACGTCAATAACACGGTTTTTTTTGCGGCGAATGACAACGTCAACGGAGAAGAACTTTGGAAGAGCGACGGGACTATCGCCGGTACGGTGATGGTCAAGGACATTCGATCAAACTACACGTATTACTCAAACTATTCTTCATACCCTACGTTTCTCACCAACGTGAACGGGACGTTGTTTTTCAGCGCCTTCAACAACAACCTTGGTCGAGAGCTTTGGAAGAGCGATGGCACGACCGCCGGTACCGTGTTGGTCAAGAACATTCGCCCCAGTTTTTACGGCGCGGAGGCCGGTAAATTAGCCAACGTGAACGGCACCTTATTTTTTACCGCTAACGATGGAGTCAGTGGCGAAGAACTATGGAAGAGCGACGGAACCGAGGCCGGGACAATTCTGCTGACGGACATACGGACGGGGATCCTCGGGTCAGTTCCATCTTCCTTAACCAACGTAAACGGGACGTTGTTTTTCAGCGCGCACAATGGAATCAACGGCTACGAGTTATGGAAGAGCGATGGAACCGTATCGGGGAGCACGCTGGTGAAAGACATCCGGCCTGGATCTATCGGTTCAGATCCTAATTTTTTAACCAACGTAAACGGGATGTTGTTTTTCAGCGCGAACACTACAACCAATGGCGTCGAGTTATGGAAGAGCGACGGAACGACCCTTGGCACCATGCTGGTGCGAGATATTGGGACACTACACTATCACTCAACTCCTAGTTTTTTAACCAACGTCAATGGCACGTTGTTTTTCAGCGCTAATAATTTCTCCTTTTTGCCTGTAAATGGATACGAGCTTTGGAAGAGTGACGGAACTTCCGAGGGGACTGTCCTCGTCAAGGACATCAATTCGATTGCCGGTACCTTTGGCACTTTAGACTCAAACCCTTCGTTCCTTAAAAACGTGAATGGCACGTTGTTTTTCGGCGCGAACGACGGCACCAATGGTATCGAGCTTTGGAAGAGCGACGGCACTATCGTCGGGACCGTGATGGTCAAGGACATTCGGTCGGGGGCGCTCGGCTCATCGCCCGGCTACCTCACCAACGTAAACGGCACGCTGTTTTTCAGCGCGAACGACGGAACGAATGGTATCGAGCTTTGGAAGAGCGACGGCACAGTCGCCGAGACCGTGCCGCTTAACGAGATACGTCCGGGTGCCGGCAGTTCAACTCCGAAATACTTAACTAATGTGAATGGTACGCTGTTTTTCAGTGCAAACGATGGAGTCGATGGCGTTGAACTGTGGCTGATGGACGGCGGCGGCGAACCGACCGTGAGAGCATCCGGCGTTACCGGGCCGGGATTGATTTTGGCGGGTGTCTCTGGCATTGGGGTTGCGGGCGCTGGACTTCCGGGGGCCGGTGTCGCCGGAATTGGAGTTAAGCCATCGACGACTCCCTCTGTCTTGGGACTGATTGATGTCGTGTTGGGGGTTGGCGCATCGAATCCGCAAGACTTCACCAATGTAAATGGAACGATTTTCTTTTCGGCTAGCACAGCGGCTGCGGGCCGCGAACTTTGGAAAAGCGACGGGACGAACGCGGGAACGGTCTTGTTGAAAGATATATTGTCGGGTTCGGGGAGTTCCGGCGTTGGTAACTTGATGAACTTCAACGGTCGGCTCGCGTTCACGGCTTCGGATGGCGTGTACGGCAACGAGCTATGGATCAGCGACGGAACCTCGGTCGGCACGGTTCAAGTCAATGACATTAATCCTGGGGCGGAGAGTTCCAGTCCGAGCGAGCTTACCAGTGTTAAGGGAACACTGTTTTTCGCCGCCGCGTCGAATTTTGGACCGAATTTCAATCGCGAGCTGTGGAAAAGCGATGGCACACTTTCCGGAACCTTGCCCGTTTTTGACATCAATGGCGGCGACGGCGGTTATGCAAGCTCGTCACCTACTGGGCTGACCAACTCCAAGGGAATTCTGTTCTTCGCGGCCAATGACGGCGCGATCGGCACCGAATTGTGGCGCAGCGATGGAACGGCTGCTGGTACGTTTTTGGTTAAGGACATTCGCGTTGGCGCGCTGAGTTCCAATCCCGCTGGCCTTACCAATGTGAAAGGAATTGTGTTTTTCAGCGCCAACGACGGAACGTCCGGGACCGAACTCTGGAAGTCGACTGGAACCACGGTCAATACCGTTTTGGTGAAAGACATATTGCCGGGGGCAGGCAGCTCCAATCCTGCAGAGTTCACCAATATCAAGGGAAACGTCTTCTTCGCTGCCAGCAATGGAATTAATGGAACGGAAATCTGGAAGAGTAACGGCAATGGGTCGGCGGCCGGAACATTTATGGTGAAAGACATTCGCGCGGGTGCCACCGGCTCCGTTCCATCGCAACTACTGAATCTCAATGGACTGCTCGTGTTCACGGCCAATGAAGGGACCAGCGGAGTGGAACTCTGGCGGAGCAACGGCCAAGTCGCCGGGACCGTGCGGGTCAAAGACATTCGACCGGGAGCCTCCGGTTCAGATCCGACGAACCTTCATAATCACAACAGCACGCTGTTCTTTTCGGCCGACGACGGCGTGAACGGCCGGGAGTTATGGCGCAGCACGGCGTTCGGGCCTGGAACGTCACTTGCCGCCAACATCAATCCTGGCGCCGGGAGTTCCAATCCGGCATTCATCGAGTCGGGCGCCACGACCTTGTTCTTTGCCGCCACTGACGGCACGTCTGGCACTGAACTCTGGACGCTGAAGAATCCGACATCCGGAGGTGCTGGGGCGGCATTGAGCGCGCCGGGTTTGGCGACACAAACAACCGCTCAGCCCCTCACCCTATCCCTCTCCCCGAATACAGGGAGAGGGAACTGGATGGAATTATTCTCGTCGCCTCAAGCCTCACGCCTCACGCCTCAAGCCTCGGTGCGCGCGGGGATTGTCAGCCCGCTGATTCGTTTTGTGCGGGGTCACGAGATCCTCGCGCAGCAATCGATCGACGTGCGCGGTCGTCGGAGACCAACCGTTGCGCCGGTTATTCGGGGAATCGGTCTAGAGACGCTTGCACAACGCGAGGAATTCGTGTTGGCGTATGACGAACTTGAGTATTACTATCTTCAAAGTTGATGCGGCAAATTTGCGCCGGCTTACAGAAAGCGATTCAAGCCTTTTTCGCTGAGAGCTTTGACGACATTGCGGATTTTTTCTTCGTCGTTTCTGTTGGCGATCAACGTCGCGTCTGGCGTTTGGACGATGATGCAGTCGTTGAGCCCAACCGTCACGATCAAATGTTCGCTCGCGCCGCGAACGATCGAATTGGTCGTGTCGATGCCTACGTGCGTTGCTTGAATTGTGTTGCCGGAGTGATCCGTGCCGACCAGCCGCGACAGGGACGTCCAATTTCCGACGTCGTCCCAATCAAAGGGTGCTTCGATCACCCAGACGTTATCGTATTTTTCGAGCACGGCGTAGTCGATTGATTTGCCGCCGATCGCCGCGAACTCGCGCTCGAAGACTTCGGTAAATTGCGGCGCACCAAGTGCTTGTGCGATACATTCCACGTGCGCGTACATCTCCGGCTCGAAGCGCCGAAGCGCGGACTTTATCGTGTCGACTCGCCACAGGAAAATCCCAGCGTTCCAATAAAAGCCACCCGCCTCCAAGAACTGTTGCGCCGTTTGCCGATTGGGCTTTTCGCGAAATCGTTTCACGCGAAAGACGCCCAGGTCGGCGGAGCTTGCAACGGAGTCGCGCTCAATGTAGCCAAAGGCTTCGGACGGATAGGTCGGGCGAATTCCAAAAGTGATGATGCGAGTCGGGTCGGCCTGGACCAATTCCGCCCCCTTTCGCACGGCGGCTTGAAACGCAGACGTTGCTTGGATGACGTGATCTGCGGGCAGCATCAACATGATGCCGGTCGGATCGCGCTTACCAATCCAAAACGCGGCTAGGCCAACGCAGGGTGCGGTGTCTCGCTTGCATGGTTCGCCGATCAATGATTCGCCCGGCACTTCGGGCAACTGCGCGGCGACCGCATCCACCAACTGGCGATTGGTCACGATCAAGCAATTCTTCGGATCGCACAAGCCAACCAATCGATCCATCGTCGATTGAATCATCGTGCGTGGCCCCGCCATCTTTAAAAGTTGTTTGGGAAGCGCCACGCGAGACTCGGGCCAAAATCGTGTCCCCGCACCGCCCGCCATGATTACCGCATGAATCACCAGTCGCTCCTTGAATTAATTGTAGTCCTAATAGCACGCTGAAAACGTGCTCCATGAGTTTTTTAAGTGGACTCTTACGGCTGCAAATAAGTTGCCCGATCGAAGTTGCGCCGCGAATCGATCCGATCGCGCAACTGTTCGGCGTCCAATGCAATCAGCGGATGAATTTCAATCGGCATTCTGTCGGCCACAATCGCTCCGCATTGGCGAAGCCATCGCACGTGTTGTGCAACCATCGCGGCTTGAGCCGTATGCAAGTTATCCGTCGCAACATCCAAGCCATTCTTGACCGGTGCGAATCCGTCCGCCGGATCGACCTCGACGACAATCGCGCGCTCGGCACTTGGCAACAGATCAAAGATAAATCGTTCAAACTTGATCGCGTTTGGTTCGCTCGGCACGACCAGGTTTCCACGTCGATCGACGAACGGAACTTTTTTGCTGGCCAAATGGAAGGGCAGGGCAGTGGCTTGAAAGCGTGCCCGCTCGAGAAAATTCAATTCAAAAACGTGTACCGCGATATTTCCGGCCCAGAGCTTGAGTCTCCCATCGGGCTGACGCTGTCGCGCCATCGCTTCCGGCAAATCACTGTACTCGATGACTTGTACGCGACCGTCCAACAAGACAACATTGCCAACTCGCTGCATCGGATCAAGCTTTCGCACAACTTGGGTCGTCATTTCGGAACGATGCAACAAGTGGTACCCCAAAGTCAGCGGATCGCCAAGCTGCATCAGCGGGTTATCAATCTGTCCGTAAAACAAATGCTGAATCCCGCGTTCTTCCAGCCGCGCCAAAGCCCCACTGGTCGCAAGGGCTTGCAGCATTCCGCCATGACCGTCTGGGCTCAACGATATCTGATGCTTTTCCGCAAGCAGAACGCGCCCCGTCAATCGATCGACGGCTGGCATCGTCCCTTGGCAAACAATTTCCAGTTGATCTTTTTCCAAACCTAAATAATCGTTGTCGCAGAAATATTGAACCGTCGCATCGTGTGTCGCCGGGCTCGTCATAATGACGAGCGGAATGGGGCTCCCGTGAGTTCGAATGCGGGCTCGCAGCAAGTCAACGAGGACTTGGAACAAAGTACGTTGTGAGATCGGACCGACCGGCAACATTCCCTTGGGCAAGTCAAAACCGAGTCGAGTTCCTTGGCCACCGGCGACCAGAATCACAGCGAGCGCACCGTCCGAAAGAGCTTGCGTGCCAATCTCAATCGTTTGGCGGCGGGCCGCTGGCGTCATGGTCGCCGCGTCGTTTGCCGTCGGAGGCGATTCGGCCCGCGCGGCAATGTTGGCCCAAGGATTGCCAAGCGCTTTGTTAGGAAAATGCGACGACAGAAGTTCAAAATCGATCGTCTCAATCTGTTTTTGCAAACTGGTTCGCTCGTCGGACGAAAGTTCGTGCCAAAAATCGAGCAAGTGCTCTTGGCTGAATTCGGTCAGGTTATCGAGTAAGCGAACTGGCTTTTGCATCGCGTGGTACGTGAAAAATTGGACGGGACAGCGGTTGCAAACTCTTTTCAATCGAACTCAAAATGGCTACTTTTTCCATGCCTGAGCGGCACTGGAAGTCGAACGGAACGCCGTTGATTTACCTTTTATCGACATGGAAAAAATATTCCAGTTGGAACAATCATCCCAAACGTCAAAAATACCCCAAAGCGCTTGCATTATCCATTTTCATGGTTATCTTGGAATGCTGTCGGCTTGCAGCCGGTTTAATTTTTTTTTCAAAGTGTTTTGGAGCCTTGTCATGCACGTCGCGGTTCGATTGAAAACTATTTTTGCGGTGCTGACAATGGTCGGCATTTCGCTGGGGGCAACTACAAATTCGTACGCCTCGTGGGGCTACGGTTCGGGCGGATCGTGGGGAAGTCGCGGCGGTGGAAGCGGCGGCAGTTGGGGTGCCAGTCGGGGTGGATCCAACGGTGGCGGTTTATTGCGGCGCTTTGCAACTCGAATTCATTCAATTCACTCTCACGGATCCTGCGGGGGTCAAAGCTACGGTGGCGGAAGCAGCGGCGGAAGTTCGTGGGGCGGAAGTTCTGGTGGTGGTAGCAGCGGCGGTCGTTATGCGTCGCGCGGCTGGGGTTCCAATGGCGGAAGTTCTGGCGGATCTTATGTTGTCAGTGGCTCGCACGGATCATCCGGCGGTTCACACGGCTCATCCGGATCGCATGGCGGCAGCTCGGGATATAGCAATTACGCTCCGAGTTATTCAGCTCCCGTGTACTCAGGGCCTGCTCCTTATGCGGACCCTTCAATGTACAGCGCTCCGCTGATGCAAAGCGACGGAACATGGATACTGGGTAATGAGGTACCTGGCGCTCAAAACGTAATTACAAGTCCGCCAGCTCCGATCGAAACGAACAAACCGCCGGTGGCAAACCCGCCAGCGAATTCACTCGATCCAACACCATCGGCCAATCCAACGAATCCGATTCCTGAAAACAAGGACACATCGAATCCTGGCGACGCTCGGCTTCGTATTCATTTGCCAGCCGACGCAATTGTCTTCGTCAACGGCAAACAGACAAAGACGGCCGGCACGACTCGCAGCTACCTATCGCGCAACTTGGCTGTCGATCAAATGTATCCTTACGAAGTCAAGGCAGTGGTCGTCCGCGACGGCAAAGAATTGGTGCAAACCAAAGTCGTCGACATGACGGCTGGCTTGGATAAGTCGGTTGAATTTTCGTTCAACGAGGATTCGGAAGTACTCACTTCGCTATCGTTGTCGGTTCCGGCAGACGCCAAAGTCGTCTTGGGCGGCTCGGAAACTTCGACAAATGGCTCGTTCCGTTATTTTTCCACGAAGACGTTGGCCAAGGGCCAATCGTGGTCGAACTACGTCGTGGTTGTTTCCGTTGTTCGCGACGGGAAAGAAGTCACTCGCCACCAAGTCATCACCTTGGCTGCGGGCGATTCGCAACAACTGACGTTTGAATTTGGCGATGCAGTTTCACTGGTCGCTGCCAAGTAGTTTCTCAATAACTTTCGATAATTGCTGCAATCCGAAACCCTTGCGTTCGTTCGAACGCAAGGGTTTTTTTATTGGCTGGGTCAGTTCGACTTGGCGTTTTAACTCGGATTCGCTAGTCTGGCCACCAATCGATCGGCGAAGGGCAGGGGACCGATCTCAGAAAAATGCGGAGCTTGGTCTCGATGAGCGCCAAAAAATCCAACGAGCAGCGAGACCAAGTCGCGGTCTGGTCCGCTTCGCGCAGACGAATTGCCACAGCGATCATTGCCTTTCATTTGGCTGCGGTAATTTTCGCGCCGCTTTCACTGGACGGAGCTTTCGAATCGCTGTTTCGACCGTTCCAATTCCTACGCACGTATGCGACCGTTTTGTACCTTGACCACGGCTACCGGTTCTTTGCACCTGACCCCGGTCCGACCCATACGATTCGTTTTGAGCACATCTCGGCGGATGGCGCGGTGCATTCTGAAAAGCTACCGGATCGCCAAACCACATGGCCCAGGCTGCTATATCATCGCTGGTTCATGCTGGGTGAATCGCTGGCCACCGAAGTCGCCGCGACGTTGGCGGGCTTCGATGAGTTTTCGCGGACCCAACAGGACTTGCAATTGGAAATGGTCGAACTGCGGAAGCTTGGCCGCGTGCGAGAAGCGAGTCAATTGCAGACGATCATTGACGACAATCAACGCGAATTTGATCGACATTGGGAGAGGACTCTCGCGCTGGCGCATGCGCTTAAGCAACACCTTGCTGCGGAATTCCCTGGCGAAACGATACGCATCTTTTCGCAGCGGCAATTAATTCCGCGGCCGCACGATATTTGGATCAACAAGCCGCTCGCTGATCCGGACTTCGTCGAGGAAATCGAGTTATCCGATCCACAAGCGACGCTTAACGCGGCCAAACCTGAAGAGATCGTTCCGCCAGGAGTACTCGTTCAGTGATTTCGCGGATTGCTCAACCCTTTCATATTGGATTACGTGCTGCCGCCACAGGCTGGGATCGGTTTTGGTTCTCGTCCGCTTCGCCACGCTTGCTTGGGATGATGCGAATCCTTGTCGGCGCGATGCTGACGTACACGCATTTGGTTTGGTCGCTCGCGCTGCCAACTTTTTTCGGCAACGAAGGCGTTCTGCCACCCAAGTACGCCGGAATGTTGTACGGCGATTCGGCTGGTCTCTGGACGCACTTTGCTTGGATTCAATCCTCGTGGTTGATGTGGCTGTTCCATCTGTGCGCAATATTGACGATGCTCACGTTCACGCTGGGACTTTGGACGCGAGTCACCGCAATTCTCAGTTTTCTGTTCATGGTTTCGTACGCGCATCGAGCAACTGGTGCGCTGTTTGGCTTGGATCAAATCAATGGCTTTCTTACGTTGTATTTAGCGATTGGGCCAAGCGGCGCGGCGTTTTCCGTCGATCAATGGCTGCGCCGCAAACGCTCGCTACCCGATTCCGCGCGACCGAGCGTCATGGCAAATATTGCTTTGCGATTAATTCAAGTTCACTTGTGCGTCGTGTACCTGTTTGCCGGGTGCGCCAAATTGCAAGGAGCAAGTTGGTGGAACGGGGAAGCGATTTGGGGAGCGATCGGGAGCCTCGATTATCAAACGGTCGACCTCACTTGGCTCGCGCACGCGATGTGGTTGGTCAATCTCGTCACGATCGTTTCGCTCGCGTGGGAAGTCAGTTATTCGTTCATGATCTGGAATCGGCACGCTCGGCCATTTTATTTGGCGCTGGCGGTGGTGGTTCACTTGGGAATTGGGCTCTGCATGGGAATGCTCACGTTTGGCGCGATCATGATTATTGCCAACATGGCTTTTCTTAACGCTGACGTCGACCTGAGTTGGTTCAAAAAAAGGGCAGGGGAGAGCGGCTAAAACGAATTGTTTAACCCGGAGCCAACGGCGACGGCACTTTTTCGCCGCTTCAACGCCGTCGCCGTTGGCTCCGGGTTAAACGATGTTGTGCTGGGCGTGCGAGCTAGAACGAATCAGCGCAGCCCAAGTAGAATGACGATGATTGATTTTCGATTTTGAAGAACTCCTCTAGCTACTCCCGTTTTCGCCATGCGGTATCTACGAATCATTGTTGCCTACGACGGCACTGCTTATGCCGGTTGGCAAATGCAACTGGGAGACCCGACCGTCCAACAGCTAATGCAAAAAGTTTGGCAGCTTATCACTGGCGAGTCGATTGTAATCGTCGCTAGCGGTCGGACGGACTCGGGCGTCCATGCGCTGGGACAAGCTTGCGGCGCGATCACCGAATCCAAGTTATCGTGTATCGACTTGCGTCGTGCGCTCAATTCAAGCTTGCCCGAAGACATTCGCGTCGTGAAAATCGACGAAGCCCCGCAAGGGTTTCACGCGATCCGCGATGCGATCGCCAAGACGTACCGATACCAAATCCAATTTGGCCCGACGGCCAATGTATTTCTGCGGCAACACTATTGGTACATTCGCCGCAAGCTAGATGTCGAACGAATGCGAGCATCCGCCAGCGGACTTCTGGGCGAACATGACTTCACGAGCTTTCAGGCGCTGGGATCGAGCCGAATTTCCACAGTGCGCACCATCCACCAATTCGAATTGATCGAACGGCAAGTCGATGGCTTCCACGAATTGTCGATCCTGATTTCCGCGAATGGGTTTTTGTACAACATGGTGCGCATCATCGTCGGGTCGCTGGTTCAGATCGGAATGCACAAGAAGCCAATCGATTGGTTGCCGGAAGTTTTAGCTTCGCGGAATCGACGGCAAGCAGGGCAGACTGCACCCGCGCATGGATTGGTCTTGTTGCACGTGGAATACGCTTTTTGAACTGACGAAAGTCGCGCGCATTGTGCGACTTCCCATGCCGCACACACTTTCACTTGGCAGGTGTCTGGCTTAAACTTAATTGAGTCTCATTTCGTTGACCTAGCGTTCTTGCACGGTACATCGCACTTGTCCATCCATCGCGATTTTCTCGGTCCATACCAATTGCTGCGGATGATCCGTTCGGGGCAGACCTGCGCCGTTTGGGAAGCTAGAGCGACTCACGAAAACGAACGTGTGGCGGTCAAACTTTTGCTCGAACGTCACAAGAATAACAAAACCCAAATCGCGCACTTGCAACACGAAGCCGCAGTCGGCAAGTCCCTTGACCATCCCAACGTCATCAAGATTTTCGATTTCGTAGACAAATACGGTTTACCATTTATCGTGATGCAGTTGTTTATTGCGAGAAACCTTAAACAGGAATTGCGCGAACGCCGCGAGCACTTGCAACATAATGTTCGTGAAGTGATTTTGCGATGCGCCCTAGGCCTGCAACATTTGAACGAACGGGGTTGGGTCCATTGCGACGTTAAACCTGACAATTTTTTGGTCGACGATAAAGCCGATGTTAAACTCATCGATTTTTCGATTGCCAGGGAGATCAAGAAAAAAGCTGGCTTGCTCCAGCGACTAACCTCCAGAACCAAAAGCATTCAAGGCACGCGAAGCTACATGTCGCCCGAACAAATTCGAGGCGAAAATCTTGACCCACGATCAGACGTTTACAGTTTTGGCTGTGTCTGTTTTGAACTATTGACCGGCCGCCCCCCGTTTACGGGTAATAGTCCTGACGAAGTCCTTAACAAACACTTGCGCTCAGTCACGCCGTCGCTACCAGCGTTTAACCAACGTGTCAGCAGTGACTTCGCTGCGCTCGTTGCGCGCTGCCTTAGCAAGGACGCCGACAATCGCCCTCAGACGATGACCGAGTTTATCGACGCCTTTAAGGCGGTTCAGATTTTCCGCGCTGGAATGAAACCAAAAATCGAATTCATGGAAGAGAAGAAATCGTAAACAAACGCTGGGGTCTCCGATTTGCTCAGCCTTCGGGGCAAATCGAGGAATAAGCCCTTCGCGTAGCCAAAGAAAAAATGATTGAACCACTATGGACTATCTCGCTTTCGAACAACCGATCGCCGACCTGGAAGCGGAAATTCGCGCGCTCGAGGCGCAGTCCGATACGACTCATCAGCACACCGAAAAATTGCGAGCCGCCCGGCGACATCTGGCCCAACTGACGCGCGAGATTTACGACAACCTCACGCCCTGGCAAATCGTCCAAGTCGCGCGGCACAAGAACCGTCCGCATACGATTGACTACCTGTCGCTGATCTTTGATGACTTCGTGGAACTGCACGGCGACAAACATTTCGGCGATGATCGAGCGATGCGAACCGGCTTCGCCAAACTCGGCGACGACAAAGTCCTTGTGGTCGGGCATCAAAAGGGACGCACCTTCAAAGATCGCACCGAGAACTTTTTCGGCTGCGCCCATCCCGAAGGTTATCGCAAGGCAATGGCCAAGATGCGGCTTGCCGCCAAGTACCATTTGCCCGTAATCTGTTTGATCGATACGCCCGGCGCTTATCCGGGCATCGGTGCCGAGGAACGAGGCCAAGCCCAAGTCATTGCGGAGAGCATGTTCGAGATGTCGCGGCTGCGTACGCCAATTATCTGCGTCGTGATCGGTGAAGGAGGCAGCGGCGGCGCTTTGGGGATTGGCGTCGGAGACCGCATCGCCGTTTTGCAGTTTTCGTATTACTCAGTCATCAGCCCCGAAGGATGCGCGGGCATCTTGTGGAAAAGTGCCGAGTTCGCCGAACGGGCTGCTACCGCGCTCAAATTTACATCGAAACATCTCCGTGAACTTGGCGTCGTCGACGATGTGATCACGGAGCCATTGGGTGGCGCACACCGCGACCATCACGCCATGGCCGCACGGCTCAAGATGTACTTGCAAAAGGCGCTGCGAGAACTTAAGCCATTAGATTTGGACACGTTGTTGGCAAATCGCTATGCTAAATTCCGTCGGATGGGCGTCTACTTGGAAGTCGAGCCTCCTCAAGCCGCCGAAACCGAATCCAAGTTGGCGATCGCCGACGAGCCCGAAGCGTTGGAGCCAGACGAATTGAGTTCCTGGTAGTATCTTGTTCAAGGTTGGCTCAGGACGCACTATCGCAGGTCAACTCGAGTCTACGATCATCAGACGAGAATTAAGCTCAGTCAGACTGTTTCAACCAAAAGCACAAAAACCAGCCCGCTTCCAACGTCCGATAATGTTTCTTATGTTCGGTTGGCCTTGAATGTTTTCCCGGCGTTTTTCGCACGCGGAAACCAACGACGCCATCGGGCTCGTTAGCCTGCTGTGTGAACACTACCGACTCGCATCGGTAGCTTCTAGTCCTCTGACCTCAAGCCTGTTGCCTCATGCCTACCGGCTATTGGTCACTTGATTGAAGATGTCGCGAACTGTTCCGAGATCCAAGTGCGGGACTGTGGGTTGAGTATTCGAGGAATTGAATTCTGGAAACGTCGCGGTTGTCTGTTGCGGCCAAGTCATTCCTTGAAGTGTCCCTTGAAATTCTTGGCCCGAACTCGGTTGATCCGTCGCGAAAATTCTGCCGACGTATTGCTCGACGGCTTTTCCCATTCCCGTCCCCTGCCCGGTCCCTAAATTCGGCAAATTCGGATTTTGGGCATAGTCTTGATTCGTTTGCGTCATTACGTCATTGAACTTGTTCAAATATGGCGCAAGGAGCGGGTGAATTTCTTTGGGCATAACGGCACGCAATTGGTTGATCGAGCGTGCGATCAATAATCCCGACTTGGATTGGCAGATCTCTTTGCGACGCGATTCTCCCAATAACGTGACGGCGAATAGCGTGACGACAATACACAGCAATGCACCTTTGACCGCGCCCAGCAGTGCACCGGCTTGGCGGTCGAAGTCTCGCAAGTAGAACTTTTCGATAAACGACTTGACGTAGCCGAAGCCAATCCAAATCGCCAGCGACGCCAGTGCGTAAATCGCAAACATCGCAATGAATTGATTGAGCGGCGGCTGAACTTGGATCATGTTTGCAAGCGGCCCGCGAAACTCGAGCGCGACGAAGTAGCTGACGAAGATCGCCGCAAGCGACGCGACTTGCCAAGCCAATCCTTTCCAAGCGCCAAACAATACGGCGGCGGCCAAGATTGCGAGCATGATCAAATCGTAAGATTGCATTGCGTACCTTTCTCATTCCACCAGCGGTCGTCCAATTCGGCGCGGAGTATAGAAATAACTCCCACCCGCACACAGTCCGATTTTGCGGAAGGTTAGAGCAGGGCATCAACGCAATTCACTCAATTGCGTCGACCGCTAGCGATCTATCTCGCGAACTTTTTCATCGAGGTTTGCTTGCCAGCAAATTGGTCTTTTAGCAAGCCGACACCCGCGATATCGTTTGCCGGTTTTTCGTCATTGCATCAACACAACTATGTCCGATTTCAAAACTCACATTACGACCAGCACGGTACTCGGCGTGGCTTATGGCTTTGCGGGTCGCTACGTGTTTGACTTGCCGCTCGACTCGTGCATGTTGGCCGGCGGGCTTTGCAGTATCTCTGGCATGTTGCCCGATTTGGACAGTGACTCCGGAATCCCCGCGCGGGAGACATTGTCGTTCGTGTCGATGCTGGTTCCGATGTTGCTCATTCAACGGATTGGCGAATTGCACCTGTCGGCAGAGCAACTCGTCTTGATCGGCGCGATTGTCTATTTTCTGGTTCGCTTCGGTGTTGGTTCTCTGTTTCGAAGGTTCACGGTACACCGAGGAATGTGGCACAGTGTCCCTGCTGCGATAATCGCTGGGATCGTCGGATTCTTGCTTTGTGATTGCGAAATTTATATTCGCTTTTACAAAGCTTGGGCGGTCATCCTCGGGTTCATGTCGCACTTAATCTTGGACGAGCTGCATTCCGTTGACATGAACGGCCGCAGCATCCGGGTCAAAAAATCATTCGGCACGGCCATCAAATTTTTTGGCGACAAACCCTTCGCGAACATCGTGACATACGGGTCTATGCTTTTACTCGCCTCGTTGGTTTTGTTCGATCCGGCGTTTCAGCGTGAGTTAAAGTCGCGCGGCATCGAAGTCCCGCTGATCGCACGCCAGCCTGAACAACAGAAACCGACGCTGCCACCACTGAATTTGTTCCGGAAACGTTGAGCAATGTAATTCTTTCTTAACACTGAACACTGAACACTAGGTTCTGCTATCCAGCAGTATCGTCACCGGACCATCGTTAACGAGTGACACCTGCATGTGAGCTTGAAAGCGACCGGTCGCGACGGAGACACGTTCGCGCAAAGCTGCAGCGACTTGCTCATACAAAGATTCGGCAAGTTTCGGATCGGCGGCTTGAAGGAAACTTGGGCGACGCCCCTTGCGCGTGTCTGCCATTAAAGTGAACTGGCTGATCAATAAGATCGAGCCGCCAACGTCTGTCAGCGCCAAGTTCATCTTGCCGTCCGCGTCGTCAAAAATGCGTAGCCCAATAAGTTTGTCGGTCATGTACTCGACGTCGGCGGCCTGATCCCCTTGCTCGACGCCCAACAGCACGAGCAACCCACGATCAATCTGGCCGATGATTTGCTGATCGACGGTAACATTTGCTGATGTAACTCGTTGCACGACCGCGCGCATGGACGTCACCGCTCAAGAAATTTGGATCGATTCGACGATTGACTACTCGCGACCGAGGCCGCTCGCACTAAAATGACAGAATGTCAAAATGTTTGATAGCCATGACGATGGGTGACCCTGCGGGGATCGGCCCCGAGATCATCGCCCGCAGTTGGAACTCCCCTGCCCTGTCCAACATGCGCCGCGTTGTCGTCGGCTCGCCGGGCGTGATGCAACGAGCAGTAAAGTTAGTTTCAGCCGAACTCAGCGTGCGCGAATTGCGCGATGTCGATGATTCTTTTGACGCACGTCGCGAGATTGGCGTCGTCCCCATCGCGATTCACGACGCTGATTTGACGGCCTGCTGCCAAGTCGATCGGGCGTGCGGCGAAGCAGCTTTTCAGTCGCTTCGCATCGCCGCGAACTTGGCCATCGAACGTCGCGTGGACGCAATCGTCACAGCGCCGTTGCATAAACAATCGCTTCATCTTGCCGGCCACATCGTTCCAGGACACACCGAACTCTTGGCGCAATGGTGCGGTCGAAAGCAATTCGCAATGATGTTGTACTTGCCGCCCGGACCCAACATCGCGGGCGAACTGGGATTGGGAGTTGTACACACAACGCTACACATGGCACTTCGCGACGTTTTTTCGCATCTGACTTCTCAAGCAATTCATGAGACCTGCGAGTTGGCCGTCGATTTTGTCCGCAAGTTGCTGAAAGCGCGCGGCTTGGCACGGCCCGAACGTGTCGCGGTCGCTGCTTTGAATCCGCACGGCGGTGAAGGCGGACTGTTCGGCGACGACGAGCATCGAATCATCGCGCCGGCCATCGCCCAAGGTCAATCGCGCGGCTGGCATTTGACCGGACCACTTCCCACCGACACGCTCATGCACCGCGCAGCAGCGGGCGAATTTGACGCGGTTGTCGCCATGTACCACGACCAAGGCCACATCGCGCTTAAACTTTTGGGAATGCACCGCGCGGTCAACGTCACACTGGGTTTGCCCATAGTTCGCACCAGCGTCGCGCACGGCACGGCGTTCGACATCGCGTGGCAGGGCCGCGCGGATGCCGGCAGCCTCGTCGTGGCATGTCAGTTGGCCGATGAGTTGTGTAGAGGCCGTATCAACGAATCTGCTTTAGCTGCAATAAACTAAGCGGTCGGGGTTCCCAGCCTTGCACGATGGGAAATTTGGCGATCAAGTACCCGGCAGCACCGGCTTGAGTGACCATTTGAATTTGCGATTTCCGTTCGTCTTCGTTGACGTCCCAACCTTGAACGACGGCAATCAATCGGTTGGCGGGAATCGCTCGGCCGTCACGTTGGGGCGGCATTTCTTGAAAGGTACGTAAAGCAAACTCAATCCACCCTGCCCTGCTGCCGTATCGCGGCAAGTCTCGCTCGAACGATTTGTAAAGGCACTGCACGCCGATCCGGGGCGCGACTTTTTCTAAATGCTCTAGCTGCCGCGTGTAGGCTTGCCAACAGATTCCATCGAAACATCCAACGCCGCCACACGATTCGTGTTCGTCCGCTTGTTCGCATTCGGTTGTCCAAATCGGAACGATGTCGGCACCCGGAAATTTTTCGGCAATCGCCCGAACGAAAGTCGCAGCCGCGTCGTCGCCAAGCGGCGTGGCCGTGCGAATCGGGCCATAGTCAGCCGTCCAGCGACAAAGCGGATGCCCGCAACCGCACGCCGATGGGCCACCTTGCAAGTCATTCAGCCAAATTCGCTTTGGCGTCGGCAAGTCGCGTAGGAGATACTCGATCCGATCAAGCTGCGCCGCAAACGACTCTTCGTACAAAATCGGAACCCACGGATAATTTTTGACGACTTCGTCGGGCATCGATGGCTTCAAGTCGGGAAAAAGCCTGCGCCATTCATCGTGCCCTTGTAGACTGCACATCCATTCGGGATGTGCATCGGCCAAGGTCGGACAGCGCGCGACTTCGATCCAATATTCCGTTTCGAACCCACCTTCGATCAATCGTCGCGCGGCCCCGATTTGCTTTTGGAGATCTTCCGGCGAACCGTCCTCAACCGCCAACACCACGTTCATTTGCTCGCCGCGCCAGGACCTTAGATTTGCGTCGCAGACCATCTCGGCCGCCACGAGGACACCGCAGTACGGCTGTACACTGTTCGTTGACGGTCGTTCCGGCATCGAACATCCGCAAAAATTCTCAATGACCAAAACTAGACCGACGCAAATCAGAAGTTTGCTGTTTGGCAAGTTCATTCGTTCACTGATGGTCGACGCGCGTGTCGGTTTCATTGTGTTCGTGCAGCCGGGTTTCAGGATACTCGTGGCTCCAAGCATACCAACGGCATTGGACTGACGGTGCCCAAGTCAGCTCTTTGCCGCGCAACGGACCATCGACCGCGCGACCCGCGAGCGTCCAGCGCGAGCCGGTTTCACGATCTTTGAATGGAGCGGTTTCCGGCGAGATTTTGTCGGCATAAAGCGTAAGTTTCTGTCCATCGAGTTCAGTGAAAAACGCGACTGCGGTATTCGTCGGCCCGTACCACAAGACAGCCACGTCTCGCCCGTCGACTTGGTCGCGAAAACAAGCTCGCTCGCCCAGGCCATCGAGCAACACCGCAAGCTGGTCTTCTTTTCCCTCGACGCCCATCACCATGTTTTCGGTGCCTAACCTCGTATCGACTTGGCCGATACTCGCGAGAGCTTCGCCGGAAACTTTTGTCGGCAATTCGGCGGTAGGGTACTTTTTTCCATCGAACAATTCGTAAGCGGTGGATTCAGGGTGAAGCATGATCCAGTGCCCCCACTCGGTCACGAAGCTCGGTACGCGAGTTAATTTTTTACCCGATTGCGGACCTTCGATCGCTCGCCCGCTAAGCGCCGACCACAGCGTACCGTCTCTGCCTCGAACGATCATGACGCCGCCGCGCCAGCCATAAAATTCGTAGCCATAATCTTTTTCGTAAACCGTTACGTATTGCCCGTCAGCGTCGTAAAAGAACAAGCCATACGTGTCGTTGATCACGCGCGGCACGGTCAAAAAATGTTTGAGCGGTGCCGCGCCGCCATTGTGCGCGCCTCGAATCCACGCGATGACCGGCTCACTTGGTAGCACAAGCCCTTTTTGATTTTGGTTTACGCAATACGAACACGGCGGCTCCGTAAGTTGCGGAAAGAGCCCTGGCTTGGCCAAGATTTTTTCAACCGGCGCTTCACTAGTCCCCTGCCCTGCCGCGATGTTCCCCGCCGCCAAGCACAACAGCACCGAGAGCAGCACCATTCCTTTAACCGGCGCAGCCATTGCCCACCGGGATCTGTTGCCAATTTGCATAGTCGTTCCTTTCGCATTTGGGATGATTCATTTCGATTTGAGGTGTTACGTCGGTTGCTTGAACGGAATTGTGTCTGTGCAGTCGGGATATGAGGGGCAGCCCCAAAATTGGGAACCAACACGCGTGCCTTTGCGGGCGGTACGGAGGATCATGGCGAGATCGCATTTTGGGCAGGTGGGGGTTTCGGGCGGGGGCACAGAATCGGACGGATCGGTCGGAACGGACGGATTCGCCCTGCGCGGCGATCCGGGAGCTCCTGCTGGGGTCACGCCGATCTCGCGGATGTTTTTTGCGCGGGGATCGTCCTTCCCCCAGAGAGGTAAACGTCGCTGTCGCAGAAAATCCTCGTAATCGAGGAGCAATTCATCGAGGCTGGCGCGGGCGACGCCGACCAAGCACAGTTCGGTTTGGCTGGAGGTTCCGGCGGCGCGGCTGCCTTCCGCGATATTTTGTCGACCGCTGCGCGCGGCCTGCACCATCTGGTCGTGGGTGCGGGAACGCTTGTCGATGTAGCGGTCGCAAAACGCAACGGTCGCGTCGTACACGATTTCGGAAACTTGAAAGGATCGGAGGTTGCGGTAACCGCCATGAGGGCGCAGCATTTTTTGTAATGCAGGGGTTTCGGGTGGGACGGATGATAGGACGGATCGGTCAGATCGGACGGATCCGTCGGATTTTTGATTTTCGCGATTTTTCATGAAAACATCCAACGCGAGAAACGACCATTGGCCGATGTTGACGACCTGATTCTAGCAGATTAATTCCGGCAAGTAGTCCGTGGAAGAATCGCCGAGTTCGTTTCGGAAATTGAGAGCCTGCCCCATGTTCGAAGCGAAATGGGTGACCAATCAGCGTCGCGTGAATTGGTGGACGCGGTCTAGGTAGAAGGCGGTTAGGTCTTGGGGCTCGCAAGTTCCGGCGGAGATTTGAAAGAGAGTTTCGGGAACTGCGGCGAGCGCAGAGACTTCGTAGAGTTCTAGTGTTACGACAGGTCGTGCTATAACTGTTTTGTCAACTGTTTGATATTGTAGAAATTCGATGCGATATGGAAACCAACGAAACGGTGCTTCCGTGCCGATCGTGAACTTGACCATGTGCGGCAAGTGAGGCGGAAGTTGTCGCCACCAATCTTCACCGGCAAGTTTCGTTGAATCGACCTGGCCCTCGAGCAAGCGCGCTAACGAGTCTTCGCGCCAACGACCCTGGATGACGACGACGGGAATACCGTCGAGCGTGCCTTGTTGGACGGGTTCGAAGTGAAATGTCTTGGCGATGTGATCCATCATGCTGGACAAGCCGCCGACGGTATCCCATGCTCGACGGCCGGCGATGAACGGCGACGACTCATTGTCGACATTTTCGATTTGCTTCAGGTCTACGAATTCAAGCTGGGCTTCGGCGTTGAGTTTTCGATACCAATAGAAATGGCGTCCGTTGCAGACTTGGAGAATTTGAAAGCGGCTTGTGTCGGACTGGTAGCTGAATTCGAGCCTAGTTTTGCGACTCCCCTGCCCTTGCTGCCAATATTCACCAGGGGCCGCGACCTGCTGTTGCATCAAATCGATTTTGAAGCGGGCTTTGGAATGCAAGGGCGGGCCTTGCAACATTTGATCGGCCGCTTGGGCGACGACTTCGTCGGCGTTGAAAGCATTTGCAGGCATTGCAGTCGATTGCACTTCGATCGGCGCGGTCGAATCGAGCTGGCCGATAGCTTCATTGGCGACTTGGGTGATTTGACGATGCTCTCGGGTCAGCCAGAAATAGCCAGCCGCTGCTAGCAGACAAAGTAAGAGTGGTAATTTTGGGTTCATGGTGCGGTTGTGAGGATTTTGCGAAAGAAACTTATAATGCCGCGCCGAACATACAAACAACCAATTGTTGGTCCGTCAACCTGCGCGTTGATCGGGCGAGCTTACTTGAGAAGCATGTGAATTCGTGCGGATTCTAGAAAGCTGGTTCGACTGAGTCCACCGCAATTCGACTCGGACGCAAACGATTGGGAATTGCGAATTCAAAATGGTCGTAAAAATTCGACTGGTTCTCGACTGCTAGTCATCTCCGTCCCACAACGGAGAAAAACTGTTTGCGTTAGGGGGGAAAACATGTTCGTACGCATTACTCAGGGAGTCATATTGCTGGTTGTGGCAATCATGGCCGTGGGCTGCCAAGCTCCTGGACCGCACTCGCAGTCTGGATTTCACGCTGGCATTCCAGTTAGTCACAACTTGCCACCAGCTCAAATGCTGATGGAGCCGGGCCCCGGTGTCGGCGGTCCTGGTCCGGGCGTCATGGCGGCAGGCCCGATCGGCGGTGGTCAGATGATGGGCGGCCAAATGATGGGCGGTCCTGGCCAAGTCGGCGGCGGAAACGTCCAAGTCAAATTCGATCGCCCGGCCGCGATGCAAGTGCAATGGGACGTAGCCCAAGTCGGTGCCTACGATTCCAGTCCGCTTGTCGTTCCGGGCAGACAGAACTTTGCTCAAGGCGGTGTGTTCCGCTTGAAGCTCACCAATGTTGAAGGCCGCGAAGGCGTCGAGCTGTATCCGACTTTGGAAGTCGGCCCAGTCACGAGCCGCACGGCGGCTTACCTCGCGCACTCCGCGATCCCGATTCAGTTCACCGAAGAAGACTTCGATCAAGTCTCCGCTGGGAACTTTGTGACGAAAGTCATCTACGTTCCCGATCCAGAATTCCAAGAACTTGCGTTCGCAGGAATTGACACGCTGGTCAGCACGCGACTCGATCCAGGTATGGACCCGGTCACCGAAGCCGATCGTCGCGGTTCGATCTTGGCAGTGATTCGCATGGGTAACAAGGACATGGAAGTCCCTGGTTCCGATATGGGCGTTGGCATGGATGCCACCATCCCGGGCACTGCTGGTGGCGCGACTGCCACCGGTTACGTCTCGGGCGTTTCGGGACCAACCTATGGAATGCCATATACGGGAACATCGATTGGACTTCCTGGCCCGCCTCACATTCCAATGGGTGGTCCGGCTGGCTTGCGGCAGTACACGATCAACAACCACACGGCTCAGTTGCTGCCTGGTCCGACCGACAACGTCAACGTACACGTCAAGCAGAATCCCGGCTTGTCGTATCCACGTCCTGCGGACACGGTCATGATTCAGGAACGAACCATTCGTCCGCCACATTTCAACAATCAGCCACCGGCTGACATGATCTTTGGCGACATTCCTCCGAATGGTTGCCAAAGCTGCGGCGGTGCTGGCTGCAATCAATGCCGATAGTTTCGAAACCACGATCGAGCCGCGCTGCACCGAACTTCGGTCGCGCGGCTCGATTTTTTTTAAGCCAACGCTGTGAGCGAACCATGTCATCCTTCACTGCAACGCAGATTAAGTCGCTGCGAACTATTGCGTGCGTCGTTGTGCTCGCTTGTGCGACAAGTACGCCGCTCATCGCCCAGACGATGCACTATTTGCAACGCGGCGATTCGCCTCCTGGCATGATCGGCCAGCAGCAATTGCTGGCAAATGAATCGTTGCGAGGCTACGTTCAACCAGTCAAAATCGTCGCGCCAACTGGTGCCTTGATCCAATTCTGGGATGGAAACGGCTTTCAACCTGCGGGCGAATCGAGCGCGACGCTCAGCATGTCCGTTGGCGGCGTTTACCGCTTGAAGATTACGCGCATCCCTCGCCACGAAGGAGCCGAGATTTTTCCAACCGTCGAGCTGACGAGTCGACTTTATCCGCCAGCGGATCGAGTCAATGACTTTCCCGTGATCGTTGAAATTCCAACGGACGATTTGGACCAAGCCATCGACGGCACGCTCGTGACGCGAGTCGTCTATTTGGAAAACCCTGAAACGGCAATGCCTTATCGGCAAACCGCTTTCGAGCAACCTTACTTCGATGTCCGTCCGCAAGACGATCCCGTGCAAGCCGCCTATCGGCTGGGCCGCGCGTTCGCGGTCGTTCGGCTCGGATCGCGAATTCCCGATGTGACGGAATTGCAAAATGGACTCGGAACCGGACTGCAATCCTGCTGCGGTTGTCCGACTGACTTTGAGACAAATCAGAATTCGTTGCGTGGCGCGGATGAGTACATTTACGATGGCGGCGACCGAAACGGCAAGACCATTGTCGCGGCTGATTGGAGTCTTCGCGGTTTGGATTCGCAAGACACGATCGCGCATTTCGATACGTTGGACGGCGGGCGAGTGGTCGCTGAAAGCAATCGCGTACAAATTTATGCTCCCCGGTTCGCTGCGGTTCGACAAATTTCTGGCGCGATCGCGGCTAACTCAATTGATGCCGCGATCTTGGCCCGCAAAGGCTTGCCGAATTTCGAACACAGCCAAGACCAGCGTTCCTCCACGACGATGCAAAACATACAGCCTCGTCGCAACATCGCTTCGCAAGTCGTCACAAGCTTTCGCGACCGAACTCGTGGCGTGACGGCTGACAATGTTTGGCGGCCGACGAGTTTTAGCAACGTGTTCTTGCCGTATGAAGATTTCCAAATCATCCGCAATGGTTTTTTGGAGAACGCCGAAAAAGCTCGATTGGGAATTCGGATCGACGCCGCCCAAACTTGGAAAACCGACTTGCATGTGCAGATCGCCAATGGCAAAGTCAAACCGCTGGTCGTGCGCGACGCTTTGGCCGCCGCCGAAACGCTCGTCGACGGAAAATCGATTCGACCCGCGATCCGGCTGGTCAAAGTCGCTTCGACCAACTACGCACGGCCTGGCGAGGAAGTCGAATTTACGATTCGTTTCGACAACATCGGCAACGAAGCGATTGGAAATGTCACGATCATCGACAGCTTGACTGGCCGATTGGAATACATCGCCGATTCTTCGCAATGCTCCATAAAATCCGAATTGAAAACCGACAAAAACACGTCGGACTCTCAAATCTTGCGATGGGAAGTCACCGATCAGGTTGAACCGGGTGACGGCGGCATTATTCGATTCAAATGCCGCGTGCGCTAGTCATCTCAGTGACAAAGTAACTTTGAATGAGATTCTAATCAGCAATCGCCGCAAGTCTCCGCTGCGACGTTGCTCGTATGGCGACCCAAGCCGAAACTCGCCACAATACTAACGGTGGCCGGTAGTTCCGAGTTTGGCTACGGTCAAAAACTTCTAACCTACGAGACGCTACCATGAGCGCGTTCCGGTCAACGACCTTCTTGCGATTGGCAACCTTCGCTTGTCTGGTGTGCGCGGTTCTAGTTTCAACCGTGTGTGCCGGCGGCGGCCCGGAAAACGTGATCTTGGTCGTGAACCAAAACTCGCGCTCGTCGATGGCCATCGCCAACTTGTACATCGAGTTGCGGCAAATACCGCCGTCCAACGTCGTCTATCTCAGTCTGCCGTTCGCAGCGGACGCCGACCAGATTTCATTGGTTCAATTTCGAGACGCCATTCTCAATCCGATCATCAACGAAATCCAAGCGCGGCACCTCGATTCCCAGATCGATTACATCGTCTATTCGGCTGATTTTCCCACGGTCATCACGATCAACGAGTCTGTCGAACAATTGAAGAAAGACCGCCCCAACCTTTCAAAGGAAGAAGCCAAATTGTATCGCGCCTACGCATCGATTAACTCGATGACGTATTTTGCGGGAGCGGTTATCGGCAACAACAATTCGTTTTTGAGCTTGGATAGCAATTGGTACATGCGGCAAAAAATCGACGACGCGATCGGCTCGGCTTTCGTCGGCGACGAGAATCGAAATCTTGGCAGCGCCTTGGTTTTCATCAGCTCGGGCGATTTTGGAAAAGCTCTCGAATTTCTCCAACCGCTCGCCAAGTCGAATCCGCTGCAATTCGCCACGCATTTGCAAATCGTCCGCTGCCACGCGGGGCTTGGCAAACCCAAGGAAACCGCCCAAGCCATTTTGGAACTGGCCAAAACCGGGTGGGGACATCGAAAAACAATCTTGGACTTCAAGGAATACGAAAGAGTCGCTAGCGACGCGGAAGTTCAACTAGCGATCGACTCCATTCCCGACGAAGCGCCCGCGTATCTAAGTTCGCAGTCTTTTCGCCGAACTTATTTGTGGGGCCGTAACGGCGGCTTAAACAGTTCCGCAGACCAAGGCCGGAACTACATACTCTCAACTGTCTTGGCAGTGACTCGCAATAATGGAACGTCGTTGGACGAGGCGCTGAAGTATTTGCGAGCCAGCGCGGCAGCGGACTTCACTCATCCTCAAGGCGAGTTTTACTTTACGCTCACGAACGATGTCCGCACCAAGACGCGACAACCGGGCTTTGACAGCGCGATCGCGGGTCTTAAACAACTAGGCTACAAAAGCGAGATCGTTTTTGAAGACGTGCCGTCCAAAAAGAAAAAAACGCTCGGTGCCATCCTCGGCCAATCCAATGTCATTTGGCAAACATCGCAAACGGAACTGGTGCCCGGCGCGATCGTCGATAATCTGACGAGCTATGGCGCTCCTATGAAAGGAGGCCCGCAAACTCCCGCGACCGAATTTCTAAAATGGGGCGCAGCCGCTTCGTCCGGGACCGTAATCGAACCTTACGCACTCCAGTTCAAATTCGCGCACCCCATGATCATGGTTCACTACGCGCGAGGTTGTACCGTCGCCGAAGCGTATTATCAATCGGTTCACGCGCCTTTTCAATTGCTCATCCTCGGCGACGCACTTTGCCAGCCGTTTGCGACGCCCGTTCCATTCGAAGTAACAGGACTGACGCCCAGCGCTAAAGTAAAAGGCAAAGTCATGTTAGAAGTCACCACCGCGAACCCTGCGAAGATCGATCATTACGAGTTGTTTCTCGATGGCGTTCGCTCGGGCATCAATCCTCGATTGGGCAAATTCAATTTTGACGCCGACAAGATCAGCGACGGCCACCATGAGCTGCGCATCGTCGCCGTCGCCAGTGGACCGATCGAAACTCGATCTCGCAAGATCATTCCGTTCATCGTCGATCACCACGGCGGTTCGGTTGAACTGGTCGTGGAGCAAGGCGAGGTCGGTGAAATCGGCGAAATCAAGCTCACGGCTCATTCGAAATCGCTTGGCGAGATTGCAATTTTTCAAAACGGGCGCTCGGTCGGGTCCATCGCCAAAAGCGGTCAGTCCGTCGTCATCCCTGCGGCGAAATTGGGTAAGGGCAAAAGCCAATTGACCGCCATCGCACCAATCGATGGCACGAGTGTTCAAAGCCCACCCGTCACGATTTCCGTCAAGTAACATGATACATGGCGCTGGTAAAACATTTTCGCCGTAACCGGTCCCCGAATCATTCATGACACCCGCAAGTCTTATTCACTTGTTGAACCAATTCCAACAATCGCTAGTCGACTGCAGGCAGTTGTACTTGAGCGGTGCCAAGACTGTCTTCGCACAGCACGGCGACCCGCTGAAAACTCCCCCGGCCAAGTTCGTCCAGTCGATCGACGATCTACATCGCGGATTGCTCCTAAAGCTTTATGTGTCAATTTGCGGAGCCGACTACGTCTGGACTGAAACCGAAGAGAAAGTTTGTGGCGTACTCATCCAGCACCTTTGGCAGCAGAACCTAACTCGCCAGCAGATTCGCGACGCGATACCACAGCTCGCGCGAGAGGCGTCGACGTTGTCTTGGCAACAGTTGGTCGATCCCTTTCGGCGCTACGCAGAACTTCGTTCGCAAAAGGCCGAATTGGAAACCTGCGTCATGCGAGTGGGGAATCTGTTGGCCAAATGTGATGGCCAGCCGACTTCGCTTGAGCTCGACAAGCTTCGAGAAATCCAAGCGGAAATCGTGGCCTATCTCGTTTGTGATGCACAAACCAAACCCACCGATCGCAGCTCGCCGATTGCCGTTGAAGCAGCCGACGGCAAGCTCACGCAGCCGGTGGGTGCGACGTCCTCCGCGCCAGGCAAAGACCAAGCTTCGACACCCCTACTCGATTTGGATACGTCGATTCAACAGTTGGATCAACTGATCGGGATGGAATCCGTCAAACATGAGATCAAATCGCTCGTCAACTATCTCAAAGTCCAGCGGCTGCGCGCGGGTGCCGGTTTGGCTGAAACCAAAATCACGTTGCACAAACTGTTCTGCGGCAATCCAGGTACCGGCAAAACAACCGTCGCGCGAATCTTGGGCCAAATCTACGGCGCGATGGGAATTCTAAAACGTGGGCATCTGATAGAAACCGATCGGTCCGGATTGGTCGCGCAGTACGCGGGCCAAACAGGGCCGAAAACGAACGCCATCGTCGACTCGGCCCTCGACGGAATCTTGTTCATCGACGAAGCCTACAGCTTGGTCGCCGAAAAAGGAGATGACCCGTTCGGCCACGAAGCGATTCAAACTTTGTTGAAACGGATGGAAGACGATCGCGAACGATTGGTCGTTGTGCTGGCGGGGTATCCCGAGCCGATGACGCGATTGTTGAACTCCAACCCCGGACTGTCGTCGCGATTCAGTCGCCGTATCGACTTTGCCGACTACTTGCCGACGGAGCTTGGCCAAATCTTCGGCCGCATGTGCAACTCCAACCAATATGAAATCAAAAAACTCACGCAAGCCAAAGTCATGGTCGGCTTCGATTGGCTCTATCAAAATCGCGACCAAAAATTTGGCAATGGCCGTATGGTGAGAAATGCTTTCGAGCGTGCGATTCGCAAACTTTCCAATCGAATCGTGGCCATTCCCAAACTGACACGCGAAATGCTGACTCAATTTGAATTTGAAGACATTGAATTGGAAACGGTTCCTGCCGACGTCCTTGCAACAGAGCGGATCAAAAAACAACGCTTTGAAATCACGTGTACGAAGTGTGCATCCAAAAGCCGCCTGCGACCTGACGTTTTAGGTTGTAATGTTCGCTGCCGCAAATGCGAACTTCGATTCAGCGCCAACTGGTGCCCAGTGATCGCCGAGTAAAGTTATTCGACTCGATCGGGCGAACTCGTCATTGGGAATCGCGCCTGATTCAGTTAGACTAGACCGGACCAATTCGATTTCATTTGTTCGGAAAGATATTTATGCAGGGTTTTCGTTACTTCGCCTTTGTGTTGATGACCATCGTCTTTTGGGGCATCTACGCACCCATTTTGCAACAAGGGCAAATCTTTATGGGGATCGACGGCGTACCAAACCGCATTGGGCCACTTATGTGCGTCGGCATCGCATATTTTTTGATCGCGGTAATGGTTCCAGTAGTCGTCCTGTTCACCAAAGGCGAAACGGGTGGCTGGTCGATTTCGGGATTTGTTTGGTCGTTCATCGCCGGAGTCATTGGCGCTTTGGGTGCCGTCGGCATGATTATTGCCTTGGGAAATCTCGGCAGTCCGGTTTACGTCGTGCCGTTGGTTTTTGGCGGAGCACCCGTGATCAATACGTTGGTCACCATGCTCTTGAATCGAACCATGCGTAGCGCCAACCTATTGTTTTACCTTGGCATCGTCATCGTGGCGGTCGGCGCGGCTGGCGTGATGTACTTCAAACCGACGCACGCATCGATGTCGACACTCACGGCGACTCAATTGACCATGGTAGCGTTCGGAATTGGCTTGACGGCGTTGTGTTGGGGAGCGTATGGCCCCATCCTGCATCGAGGCCAAGCCAAGATGTCAGGAAGCCGCTTGCGCCCGTTTATATGTGTCGGCTTGGCATATTTTGCTGTCGCCGTTGTTGCCCCACTGCTGCTGCAAAACGTGATTATCATCGACCAAGGAAAGTGGACTTTGAATGGCGCGACATGGTCATTGGCTGCAGGCGCGGCGGGCGCGCTCGGCGCGCTAGGGATCATCTATGCGTTCACTTTCGGTGGCAAGCCCATCGTCGTCATGCCGCTAGTCTTCGGCGGCGCACCGGTAGTCAACACGTTCTATGAACTCACTCGACATCAACAATGGGGATTGGTAAGCGCCATGTTTTTCATAAGTCTAGCATTGGTGATCTTGGGAGCCGTTTGCGTTTTACTCACCGCACCACGTTCCGCACCGCATGTGCCAGCCACTCCGCAAACGCCATGACGCCCGAGGAAATCGCTCGAAAGATCGATCAGCAGTTGTGCCACGTTTGGATGGTGCGCACGTTCGTCAAACACTCGGAAGAAGCCGAGGACGACGAGGAATTGAGCGAAGTCTATCGTGAACTGTACGACTATACCCACGCTTTGGGCCCGGCATTCGAACAGAAGGATTGGGAGCAGTTTCTCAAGCTCGCGCGAAAAAAGCTGCGTAAACTCATTGCGGCCAACGAACTTTACCAACGCGTTCAGCCAGAAATTTCGTCGCACACGAACTTTCAAATGGCCGGCCGTTCGCTGCAGATTTGCGTTAACGAAATCCAGAAACTTCTAGAAGTTCAATAGTACTTTCAATTGCCATTCAGCAATCAGAAATCATAGACTTAAAATTCCTCACGTTCCCCGGACATTACCGTACCATTCGATGTGCTTTCGCGGACATAGGTGAAAGCCCCGCTTATCGCAGTGCGGTTCGAGCCAAGCTTCGCGCTTCTGCAATTCGTTCACTTCGATCCCTTGAGGCATCAGCCACACGCGGGTCGGCGACACTTCTGGAAACTCAGCTAGGTAGATGTCGATATCGACCAAGTCCCCCGGCGCGTCGACAACAAACTTAAGTTGATAGTCATGCCGTTCGATCAAGCGACGAATGACATCCGGGCGATGGCGGGTCGCCTCGTGCCGCCCGCGCCAAGCACCCCCACGCTCAAGCGTCGGTGTGGAATTCGCCAGCTTGGGACTGATCGACATCAAATCGCACTCGACATCCTGAAAAACAGTCCCGGCGGTTTCGATCGTGATGTGTTTGCCCATGCCGCGAATCCGCTCGCACAATTCGCCGAGCTGCGGCGCGAGCATCGGCTCACCGCCCGTGATTACCGCATGTGCCGCTGAATGCTCGGCCACGGCGAGGGCAACTTCATTAAGCGTCATAGAAAGCCCTTCGGGCTCCCAAGAGGTGTAGGGCGTGTCGCAAAACCAACATCTCAAATTGCACCCCGAAAAGCGTACGAACACGCTGTCGGTGCCCGTCAGCACCCCTTCGCCTTGTCGCGATTGAAAAATTTCCGCAATCAACACGCCGATTTTCTCGCAGCTACCCTGTTCAAAGTTATTCCGCAGAACACAATTGGATTCTCGCGTTAATTGCTTCGCCCAACTTTGTTACATCAACCAAACCAGTCATGAGCTTGAATTTCCGCCAAACCATGGAAGTCTTCGACAACCAATTTCCCAATCGGGATTACTGGATTGAGATTGTCTGCCCCGAGTTCACTTCGGTCTGTCCCAAAACTGGTCAACCCGATTTCGGTGCGCTCACGTTTCGATATATTCCCGACCGCAAGTGCATCGAATTGAAGAGTCTGAAACTGTATCTGCAACAGTTCCGCAATCAAGGCATCTTTTACGAGCACGTCACCAATTCGATCATGGACGATTTCGTCGCCGTCGTCCAGCCGCGCCGCGCCGAACTAGTCGCCCGCTTTACCCCCCGCGGCGGTATCTCGTCGATGGTCACCGTGACCCATCCCGATCGGCCAGCCTGACCGTAAGACACATTTGTCGTGCTAGGCCCAAGCGACGCCACCGAAGCTACCATCATCTTCCCCAGCCCCAACGGGGCAAAATTCGATAGCCCAGGCCGCAGGCCTGGGAAATGAGCTCCCTGAAATTTCTCGAAGCCCCAACGGGGCGCGATTCGATTCCAACGCGCCCGTGGTGGAGGCATATATCGCCGACCAAGAACGGCACCATCAGACGATTACGTTTCATAAGGAATACCGCGAATTGCTGCGCCGTCATGGTCTGGAATGGGACGAACGGTATGTATGGGATTGAGCACAATTCCACTTGAAACGTTTTGTGCGCCCTGATTGCCGTCCGATTTTCGCGCGTTCGTCGTATCGCACCCCGTTGGGGCTTGGGGATATTTGACGTATGCATACCCAGGCCTGCGGCCTCATCGTAACGCACATCTTCGTTTCGTGGGCTAGCTGGCTTGGGCCAAACTTGTTGCGAACAACGCGTGGCAGCGGAGATTTTTTGGGCCTTTTGCAATGAGTTTTCGTAATGAGGCTGAGGGACCAACGTGCTTAAGG
>JANNYC010000060.1:0-46297 GCA_031409895.1 Planctomycetota bacterium | reverse complement strand
GTCTCCAACGACGATCCCGCGTTTGTAATCTTGAATTGCGCCGGCCAAAATTTCGCTGGCGCTGGCGCTGAATTTACTGGTCATAACGACGAGCGGACCATCCCAAGACATTCCCGAAACGGTGTCGTTCAGTGCCCGGATTTGACCGAATGAATCTTTAACTTGGACGATTGGGCCGCGATCGATAAACAAGCCCGAAATGTCGACGGCTTCGCGCAGGCTGCCGCCGCCGTTGAGGCTCAAGTCGAGAACGACCGCGTCGATTTTTTGTTGTTTGAATTCGCCCAAGATCCGTTTCATATCTCGCGTAGCGCTTTTGTAATTTGAATTCCGGTTCGATTCGTTCATATCGGAATAGAAACTAGGCAAGTCGATGACGCCGATTTTGTAGGGACTGCCGTCGGCTTTTTTACCGACGTCAAAAACGATCCCATGGGCTTCGCTGTCTTTAAGTTCAATTTTTTCGCGCGTAATGGTGTAGGATTTGATCTCGTTACTGTCGCCGGGCAGAATATTGAGCCGAACGATCGTGCCGGCGTTGCCACGAATCAAATGAACGACGTCGTCCAGTTTCATATCGGTCACGTCGACCATCTCACCTTCGCTCCCCTGTCCCACCGCGACGATTTTGTCGTCGACTTTAACGTAGCCGCTTTTGTCGGCCGCGCCGCCGGGTACGATTCGTTTGATTTCGGTCAAGCCATCGTCGGTCGAGGCGAGCGTCGCTCCGATGCCTTCGAGTTGCAGCCCCATTTCAATTTCGAAGTTCTCATAGGACGATTTGGAAAAGTACGTCGTGTGCGGATCGTAGCCCATCGTCACGGCGGTCACAAATGTCTCGACGATATCTTCGTTGTCGAACTGGTGCATGCGATTCTTAAAGGCCTTGAAGCGTTTCTTGAGCCGTTCTTTCGGTTCGACTTTGGCGTCTTTTTCGGTCTTGAGAACGAGCAAATTGTATTTAATTCGTTTGCGCCATCGGTCGACGGCTTCGTCTTCGGTTTTGGGATACTCGAGCGATTTCGGATCGACGACGATTTCTTCGTCGACCGTAAAGTCTATTTCATCGTCAACCATTTTCACGGCCATGGCGACTCGCTCGTCGACTCGTTGGAGAAATCGATCGAAGATCGCAAAGGCCAGCTTCACATCGCCTTTGATGAGCATGTCGTCAAGTTGCGACTTGTTCGCGGCAAACTCGTCGATGTCGGCTTGCGTCAAATAGACTTTTGCCGAATCGAGCGCCTTGATGTAAAGGTCGAAAGCTCGCTTGGCCGCTTCGTCGTCCAGTGGTCGACGGGAAAGATGCCGTTCCTGAAGAAGCTTGGCGACTTCCTTGGCCGTCGTTTTGTCGACGACCGATGGTCGCCGATCATCGCCGCAACAAGTCAAACTCCAACTGATCGCGAAAAAGCAACAAACCAATCCGGACAAACGGCAGCACGACAACGAAAGGGACGTTCGCATGGCGGTTCCTGATTCTAAATGCTAGTGGATGATGTCGATTGGCCAGAGTGCCGAACGACGTTTGAATGGTAAACGCTGCAAATGGCGCGGACAAGGTCGATTATCAGTTACCCGCAGTCACGCAGTCTTGCACTATCGGCTGAAACGGCGATATTCCTCGAAATTTCCGGCTCGGTGCAGGTATCTTTTTTGGCGAGATATCCCGCCACCGGGGCTTAAGGCGACTTTCCCAAAGCAAGCTTTCACGATTCACATTATGATGAACTTTTAGCCAAGGGTATTTTTGGCGACGATTGGGCTACAAAGTCGGGCACGGCGTGAACGCTTATTTGGTGATGAATTCGGGTATTCGCGACGGCGCTCGGTTTGAGCTACTGCCGAATCGCGAGAATTTGTTGGGCCGCGATTGGGACTGCCACGTCGCGCTCAGCGATCCGAAATGTTCGCGCGTGCATGCGGCCATCTGGTTCGAGAACGACGCTTGGTGGATTGAAGATCGCAAAAGCAGCAACGGAACGCTCGTCAACGGGCAACTGATCGACTCGGCCCAATTGATCGATGGGACCGAAGTCCGCATTGGCTCGTCGAATTTCACTTTCGTCACGGTGCGCGATGTGCCGAACGCCCCTGCCGAGGCCGACACGTCGACGCGCCGCACAGTCGTGTTGGACGAATCGTTCAACCCGGCGGAACTTGGCCAGTACACTTTGGCAGAGCTCAAGAAAGTCGATTTGGGCGAAGACTTCTTCCTGCTGTTTCAACTGACCGTGCAGCTCTTGGGAATCGAGGATCCCGACGAAGTCATTCGCTTCACTACTCAACAACTGTTCCTACAAACCAAAGCCTCGGTTGCAGGGTTTTTGTGGCTCTCCGACGACGGCAAACTCAAACCGAAAGTTGTCTATCCGGAAAACCAAGCCGACGTACTCAAACTCGACTCGCAGTTGACGCAGCGCGTCGTCAAACAAAAACGAGCCATTCGGGTGCAACACGACACGAACCATCCGGGCTTGGGCTACGCCGATTCTATTTGCATTCCTCTAGTTACCGATGAACGCGTCATCGGAGCAATCCATCTGTACCGTCAGGCCAAACGCTTTTCTGATCAGCATTTCCAATTGGCCGGCGCGATGGCCAACATCATGGCTCGCAGTTTGGCTCGCGCGGTGCGACATGCTTCGCTCGAAGCAGAACACTCGCGGTTAAGCGAAAAATCCGCCGACACGTCGGAGCTGATCGGCGAAAGCGAACCGATGGTACAACTCAAATCGAAAATCGCGCGCGTCGCGAAAGCGTCCGGTTGCGTGCTAATTCGCGGCGAAAGCGGCGTTGGTAAAGAGTTGGTTGCGCGTGCTTTGCACAAGTCTGGACCGCGAGCGGCTCGCCCGATGCTCAGCGTCAATTGTGCGGCAATCCCGCGCGACTTAATGGAAAGCCAATTGTTCGGACACAAAAAAGGTGCGTTCACGAGCGCGGATTCTGACCACATCGGCCTGTTTCAACGCGCGGATTTGGGAACGCTGTTTTTGGACGAGATCGGCGAAATCACTTTGGAAGGCCAAGCCAAGCTTTTGCGAATTCTGGAGGGACATCCGTTCTTGCCCGTCGGAAGCGCTCAGGAAATCACGACCGACGTGCGCGTGATCTGCGCGACGAATCGGGACTTGCGCGACTTTGTCGGCGAAAATAAATTCCGCGAGGACTTGTACTATCGGCTCAGCGTGTTTGAGCTGGTCATTCCCCCGCTGCGGCAACGCGGGCCCGACATTCGCAAGCTGATCGACTATTTCTTGAATCACTTTCGGCACCAGCACGGCCGCGCGAATCTAAAACTTTCGGACGAAGCACTGCAGCGACTGCTCACCTTTCAGTGGCCGGGCAACATCCGCCAGTTGCGCAACGTAATTGACAGCGCGGTCGTCATGGCTGAAGGGACCGAAATTCTGCCGGAAGATTTAGGAATCGTCGACTCGACCGACCATCCGCTGGAAACGCTCAAGGTGGATTTCTGGGAACGCAAACTAATCGGTCAGGCTTTGGAACGCTGCAGCGGCAATGTCCCCGAAGCCGCCAAACTTCTCGGACTCAGTCGTGCAACGCTCTATCGCAAAATCGAAGACTACGGAATCCAACGCTAGCTACGCCGCGTCTTGCTTGCGAGATTGCTGTTTGACTTCGTGACGGGCTTGCAACAAGGCTTTGGCCATCGAGTCCGAGGGGCGAATGTGGATGTCTTGCTGCGGGAATGCAATCTCGATTTGTTTTTCGCGGAACACGCGATCGATCGCCAAATGTAACTCGTGCTGAACGTCTGGGACGTGCTCACGGTTGGGAAGATAGACCCGCAGCTCTAGATCAAGTGAGCTTGCGCCGAAACGAGTGAACACGACGTTTGGCGCTGGGTCTTTCATCACGTGTGGATTCTGCGTCGCGACTTCCAACATTGTCGCGCAAGCCAAATCCGTGTCCGACCCATAAGCAATTCCAACCGGGATCACCATTCGCGTGATCGGGTCGGTCAACGTCCAGTTGATGACGTCGTCCGTTATGAATTTTTTATTCGGTACGATCATCTCGCGGCGATCCGCATCGGTAATCGTAGTCGCTCGCAACTGAATTCGCGTAACGTAGCCTGTCGTACCGTTGACCGTCACCATATCGCCAACCCGAATCGGGCGTTCGAGCAAAATGATCATGCCGGATACAAAGTTGCCAAAGATTTCTTGCAGCCCGAAACCGAGACCGACGGACATCGCGGCGACAAGCCACTGGACGCTTGACCATTCAAAGCCCAGATGCCGAGCCGCCAAAACACAACCGGCGATTGCCACAAAATAGCGGCAAACGATGCTAATCGCGTACTTACCGCCACGATCCAACGGCAGGCGATCGAGCAACGTCACTTCGAGCAAGCCGGGCAAGTTTCTGCTCAAGACCACGGTAAGCGCCAAACAGATCGCCGCCCAAGTCAAATCCGCGAGCGTGATCGAACGAACTGTTGCAACGGTTGCGGTTTTCAGCGTGCCGTCCGCGTTGTGCATCGGCTGTTTCTTTTCATCCAGCACGTTTTCGACGACTTCGACTGGAACGGTCCAGATTTTTACTTGATCGAGAACTTGAACTGCAGGAAGGACTTGCGACCAGATCAAAAACGCGCTCAGCACGACACCCGCAAAAGTAAATCCTCGCAACAAGCGACCGATTTGATGGCCGATTTTCTCGGTGTCGAATTCTTCGTTCAGTTCGCCCGTCGGATGTTCCGCTTTGTGCGCCCGATCTTGCCAAAACCGGCGAACAGCGATTTTGTTGAGAACGATTTGGGCTATCTGTTGCGCCAGCGAAACCAACGCCATCGCTGCCAAGATCAACCAAACCGTCCATCCAAATCGATAGGACAACTCACTGGCTGAATAGTGATAACCAATCATCGATAGGCCGGCCAATAGCAGCGGAGCCAACACGATGGCCGCACCCCAAATTCGGCGCGTCCGCAGCCAAAAGCCCCGCGTCCCAGGTTGTCCCATACCGAGCATCGCGTTACTGACTTGGCGGATTGCGATATTCAAGCAAATGAACAACGTGATCTGGCTGAGGATGAACATTGTTCGACCAGCCGATGAGGCCCAGCGACCGTCTTGGAAATGGTCGAAGAACACACCCGCGCCGCGCAAGGGCAATACCGATAATAGATACCAACGGATCGATCGATTGACGGCCCGAATCGTCGCCGGTTGCCAAGCCAAATATTTTTCGGCGAACCCATCGCGCAGCGTCAGTTGGCGCATCACGCACGCCAGCGCCACAAACGGAACGACCGACATCAAGGCTTTGCCAATCGATCCTGCGACCGACGTGATATCGAACGAATCACTACTCAAGTACTTTCCGATGCCCCAATAAATGGCGGGCCAGAACGCAGAGACCAATAACACCAACAAAATCATCTTGCAAACGACGGCCAGGTGCCGCGATGACGATTGAGCAGCTTCCTCGGATGTCGCGGCGAGAAGTGTCTTTAAGCGTTTGCGGGTCACGACGCCAACCAAAAAGACTAGTAACGCCCACATCGCGTATTGCGACCATTTCCGTGTGGCGGCACGCCAGTCAAAATTCGCGACCTCAGGCTGAAGCGAACGCGTGACGGCCACAAACGCAGATGCGAACTTGCCAACATCCGCTCGGTTCAATGGGTCCGTGCTGCGAATCCACAACACTTTTTCATCGACAAAATTCTGTGACTCGCGCGCCTGTTTTATTAATTCGCCCGAGGCATCACTGAAGTCATTTAGTTGTTTGATGTACCGGTTGACGTCGTCAATTAAATCCTGGATAAGCTTTTTTCGTGAGGTTAGTAATTCCACGACCGCAGTCCGAATTTCGTCCGTGATTTCTACCTTTTCGACGGTCGCTAATTGATTCAGCGTCGCCTTGACGACACTAGCGATATTGGCGATTTCAGCCCGTCGATCTTCAAGGTCTATGTGCGTTGATTGCATCTGCGGGAGTTCTTGATCGACTTGCCTCAGTCGCCGCGTCGTACCGGAAATATTGGGCAGTTCGCGACGATGCACGAGCATCATTGCTCCGATATTTTGGTTCACGCCAGCTTTTTTGATTCGCTCCTGCAATTGCTCGCGCGTTTGTTTGACTTTAACTGCGGATTCCGTCACCGAACTCGATTCGGCGGCAAGCGATTTCATCTTCTCCGCCAGTTCGAGGCGCGAGTTGACCAGTTTCGAATTGTTTTCCGCGAGCAAGCCCAACGCGAGGGCACGCAAGTCGACTTTCGCTGCCTCAAGCGGGGACTGTTCGGCTTGCGCAGCTTCGGCGGGATGCTGCTTCGGAATGTCGAGTTCTTCTTGCACTGAAGTGACGACGCTCAGTCCAAGGCTCGAAGCGTTGCCGAAGATGCCCGTTTCCGCAAACGACGCCGGCTGCACGAGCGATTCGGGCTTGGGCACGCTTGTCGCTGTCCGCAGCGGTTGCAATTCTGCCCACCGTTCGAGTGGACCGATTCCACCTACCAACGCGATGACAGGATTCACTTCGGACGCCGCGCTATTCAGGGCTTGCGTTCCGTATTCGCGCGGGTCCAACCGCAACCAAGGCTCTTGTCGCACGTCGTTTGCCGTCGCAGCGTCCCAAAAATCTTGTGCCGCAGCCAAACCATTGGAGCTTGCGGTCCAGTAAAAAAATAATGCCGCCGCAAGCCCTATAAACGGGTTTCGGGCTACATAAGGTTGCGTACACATAGCGTTGATCCGTCAAAAGTCGAAAATCCGGCCCAGTCGCGATATCAGCGCCGAAAGAAATGGGGGCCAAGCCTAGAAGTTGCCAAAACCAGCAACAAGCCCAATCTACTACGCCGTTTGTGCTGACTTGTTCGCGCTCGCATCGACGCAACCGTCTCAAGCTTATTTCGCGACACAATCCGAGCGCTTGAAAAAATCGGCTTGCCGCGCGACGGTGTCATGCGACCTTAAAATGCGGTCGAATACATTCCAGAATGACAGCATCCCCTGATGGCAGCCGGTCGCCGGGATGAACGGCTCATAATTCAACCCCCGATCACTTTTGTAAAGAGACTGCTATGCGAATTGCTCTCACTCTAATGCTTTTGTTTGTTTCGACGTTGACCGCTTCCGCCGATCAAGGCCTTCGTGGACGCTGGCGAAATGCTCCGCTGCGGAATTTGCGTGTCTTCAATGGCAACAACACCTGGCAACCCGGATACGACTCGTCGTACTATAGCCCTTACACGCAGAACAACTCGACCGAATACAGCACGACGACTCCTACTCCAACTCCCGCCAACGGCCAATCGCAATCCGAAAACATGATTCCAAACGCGATTCCGAATACGACTTGGACTGACGGGACCAACAAAACTCCGGCGCGAACCACGAACCCTGCCAACACGACTTCACCCACGACAACTCAGTATTTCAACCCGATTCCCAACGTGAACTCGGACATTATTCCGTCCAATACGACGCCGACAAACGTGACTCCGAATGCGATTCCAGGACAGACGACCCAAAACGGGGCTCGTCGTCCATCGTCGTCAGCCAGTTTTCAATTGCAGACTCCGCAATCCAATTACTGGAACACGTTGAACAACGCGAACAAGTAGTGTGAACCGCCGCGACCGCTGACTCCGTTCAACGGTCACTGAGAATTGCACAAGAATTCGGCCGCACGACAAGCTGCTAGCTCGTCGTGCGGTTTTTTTGTTGCCCGATCTGACAGGCAATTTGTCTTGACGCTGAATTCGCCAAGCTTCTATACTTCGGCCCCGCTTGCAGCTCACGCCAAGTGAGCCGAGCACCGCAATTCTGAACTGGCTCCGACCGATCGAACCCGGCGGCGGACCACAGGTTTATGGAGGAACCGCATGTCTACTTTACTTCGATCCGCTCATCGTATGTGCACACGCATCGCCGCGATTAGCTTGCTCGTTTTAGTTACCGCCGCCCCGCTCATTGCTCAAACTAAAGCCCCGCCGCGAACCACCACTCCGGCGCAGCCGCAGACCATCCAAACACTAGCAATCGTGAATGGTCAGCAGATTACGCGCCAGCAAGTCTCGCAACAATGCCTTAGCCGGCATGGAAACGACGTCCTCGAAAGCATCCTCAATCGCCAACTTGTCGTCGCTGAATGCCAGCGGCAAAATATCAATATCACGATGCAAGATGTTGATCAAGAAATCGAACGCCGCGCGAAAAAATTTAACCTGTCCGCCGAGCGTTACGTTGAGGTCTTGCGCAGCGAGCGGCAAATTCCGCCCGAACGATTGAAGGGCGAAGTTATTTGGATGGAACTCGCGTTGCGACGATTGGCCGCACAGCAAATCCAAATCGATCCCGCCGAAATTCAAACCACGCTCGAATCCGAATACGGCCCGCGCGTCCAAGTCCGTATCATCGTGCTCGACAATCGCGAGAAGGCCGAACAAGTCCTTGCGGCCGCGCAAGCCAACCCGGCAGATTTTGAAAACTTGGCCAAGGACCATTCGGTCGATCCGAACACTGCGGCGTTTCGCGGAATACTTCCTCCGATCCGCCGACACTCCGGCGACCCAAGCTTTGAAAACGTCGCCTTCGGTTTGGAGGTCGGCCAAATCTCGCCGATCATTGAGCTTCCCGGCGGCGATGGCCAAGCCTCGCAGCAATTCGCGATCTTGAAATGCGAACGGCATTATCCTGCAACATCCATTTCACCCGAACAGCAACCTTTAGTGGAAGAACGATTACGCGACGAACTGACCGAACGGAAATTAGGAAATTCGGCCACGACGTTGTTCGAGCAACTTCAACAAAACGTTAAGATCGTCAACATCTACAACGACCCGAATTTGCGCCAGCAATATCCCGGCGTCGCCGCAATGATGAACGAAACGAAAATCACTTTGAACCAATTGTCCGAGGATTGCATCGCTCGATTCGGTCCCGAAATCCTCGAAACCGAAATCAACCGCCAGCTAATTCTCCAGGCCCTAAAGCAAAAGAGCAAATCCGTTTCGGACCAAGATCTACAATCCGAAATCGCGCGTGCCGCCCAGTCCTATGGATTTCCCGACATCGAAAAATGGATTCAATATGTTACCAAAGGGAACAAATCCCAAGTCGACGTGTACGTTCAAGACGAGGTTTGGCCGTCCGTCGCGATGAAGAAATTGGTCGAGGAGTCTGTCCAAATTTCTGACGATGATATGCAGAAGGGCTACGAAGCGAACTTCGGCGAACGCGCCGAGTGCCTTGCGATCGTGTTGAACGATTACAACGCGGCCAAAAAAGTTTGGAAGATGGCGACCGATAACCCCGACCAGAATTACTTTGCCGATCTCGCCTATCAGTATTCGGTTGAGCCAGCTTCGAAAGCGAATCGTGGACAAGTCCCGCCGATTCAGAAACATGGTGGCCGCCCAACTTTGGAAGAAGAGGCATTCCGCTTACGCCAAGGCGAAATTTCCGGGCTCGTCAACGTCGGTGAATACTGGATCGTACTGTACTGTTTGGGCAAAACCACGCCGGTCGTCCAGAACTTCGACGCAGTGAAAGAGGAACTGCACAAAGACTTGCTGGAGAAAAAACTCCGCATCGCAATGGACCAATTGTTCACCAATCTGCGCGAGTCCGCCCAGATCGACAATTTCCTAGCCGGCACGTCCCAACCCGGTCGGCAAGCCGCCACCGGACCAGTCAACGGGCCGACGCGATGACGCAACAGAATCCCAGAAACACTAATTTTCGCTCATCAACACTTGTCCGAATTAGCGAAGATTAGTGTTCATTAGTGTTCTACTTTTTCGCCACGTCGATTCTCCATCGCGTCGACGCACGACGCCAAAGCTAGATCGCCGGTAACATTGAGCGTTGTGCGGCACATGTCGAGGATTCGGTCGATGCCCAAGATGATGCCGATCCCTTCGGCTGGGACGCCGACCGATGTCATGACGACGACGATCATTGGGATGGAACCGCCCGGCACTCCCGCCGTGCCAATGCCGGCTAAGATGGACATCAGCACGACCGAAATCTGCTGACCCAACGTTAAATCCACGCCGAAGGCTTGGGCCAAGAACAGTACGACGACCCCTTCGTATAGCGCGGTCCCGTTTTGATTCCCCGTCGCGCCGATTGTCAAAACAAACTTGGAAACTTCCGGTCTCAATTTCAAATTTTGTTCGGCGACACGCATCGCCGTAGGCAACGTCGCATTCGATGACGAAGTCCCAAATGCCGTCCACATTGCCTCTTGTATATTACGGAAAAACTCAATCGGCGAACGCTTGGCGATCAAAGCAACGACCAATGAATAAACAACGATGAGCTGCAAAGCCAAGCCCAACACGACGGTGAGCGCGAAACCGAGCAGAGGTTTGATGATGGCGAGGCCTAATTGGGCGACGAGGGCAAAAGTCAAACATGCGACCGCAATCGGAGCGATCGCCATCGCAAATCGAATCACGACCATCGTGACTTCGAAAATTGCTTCCAGCAGAGCGACAAGCGGCCGGGCGATTTCGGGCGGCACGAAAGTCACCGCGACCCCGATGATCAGCGAGAAAACCATCACGGCCAATATGCCATTCCCTTTGGAACTCCCATCGACCGCCCCTGCCATTTCTTGAAGCGGATTTTCCGGCAACATGTCGAGCACAATTTGTTTGGCGCTCTTGACCTTTTTTGCTTGGTCAACCGACGTGGCCGCTTTGTCTGCGTACCGAGCCTTCAAAACTTCGCGCTGCTCGCTGGGAAGTGAGTGACCGGGCCGAATCAGATTGACCAAACCGACTCCAATGACAACCGCGATCGTCGACAATACCGCCGTTAGCACGAGCGTCCTCAAGCCGACTCGCCCAAGCTGCCGCATGTCGCCGATTCCAATCACACCCAACGCGAGCGCCGAGACCACAAGCGGAACAACCACCATCAGAATCAGTCGCAGAAAAATCCTGCCAACTGTGTCGGCCACATCGCGTGCAATGAAGTCAATTCCATCGATAACTTTGTTGCCATCGGCGTCTTTAATCAGCCAGCTCGAGTCCGGGTCCGCTGATGGTTGAAACCTAGACCCCGCCGCATTGGCCCCCGCGCCTAGCAGCGCGCCGATGATCAACCCAATCACGATCTTCCAATGCAGAGGCATTTTCGTTTTAGGCGTCATGTTCTGGTTTCCATCTCTTGATCAACCACCGAACGCACAACTCTCAATCATAATTTCTATCCTGCTCTCTCTGCCTTCCCGCTCTCAACTTTCAACTCTCAACTTTCAACTCTTTAAAAGAATCAGGGAGCTGATCCGCTGCGGCGGACTCGCCTCGAATTGTTGCATATACTCGTTTCCAAGTTTGAAACTTGAATGGAATCTTGGTAGTTGACGAATGCTGAATCTCCGAGGAGTCGCTGAGCGACCATCGGCTCGTATCGCTCAAACCCCAAAGATCGAGATCGAGGAACGTGTCCCCTTCGAGATCGATCAGTACGCGCGTCAAATAAATGCGGTCGACGAGCGGACGGGCTGCTTCAAAAATCCTTGCCCCGCCAATCACGAACATTTCGTCGTCGCCTGCCGCCAATTCCAGCGCGGCTGAAAAACTCCGCGCGACCGTCGCGCCCATTTGTGCGAAGTCATTGCTGCGCGTGACGACCACATTGGTTCTGCCAGGCAAGCACTTGCCGAGCGATTCGAACGTCGCACGGCCCATGATGATATGGTGCCCCATCGTCAGCCGCTTGAAATTTCGCAAATCTTCCGGCAAATGCCAGGGCAAACGGCCATCGCGACCAATCACCCCGTTCTGGCTTACGGCAACGATCAGCGAAAGGCTCATACGGCCACCGCCGCTTTGATGTGCGGATGCGGATCGTAATCCAGCAATCGAAAATCGTCGTATTGAAAATCAAAAATAGACTTCACGGTCGGATTAAGTTCCATGCGCGGCAATTTGCGCGGCGTGCGTTCGAGTTGCAATTGAGCTTGCTCGATGTGATTCAAATACAAATGGGCATCGCCAAAAGTATGCACAAACTCCCCCGCTTGCAAATCAGTCGCTTGGGCCATCATCATCGTCAGCAGAGCATACGAAGCAATATTAAACGGTACGCCCAAAAATACATCCGCACTTCGCTGATAAAGTTGGCACGACAATCGCCCATCCGCCACGTAAAACTGGAACAGAACGTGACACGGCGGCAACTTCATCCGGTCGATATCGGCGACGTTCCATGCGCTGACGATCAGACGCCGCGAGTCGGGATTAGTGCGAATCTGCTGAACGAGTTGGCTCATTTGGTCGATCGATTGCCCGTCCGGCGTCCGCCAAGATCGCCACTGGCTGCCGTAAACCGGCCCTAGTTCACCTTGCTCGTCGGCCCAAGCGTCCCAAATCGTCACGCCGACTTCGTTCAATGAGTGGACGTTCGTTTCACCGCGCAAGAACCAGAGCAGCTCGTGAATGATCGATTTGGCGTGCAACTTTTTGGTCGTCACCAGTGGAAAGCCCTCGCTCAAGTCAAATCGCATTTGGTGGCCAAAGACGCTGAGCGTGCCGGTCCCCGTCCGATCGGACTTGCGGTGCCCCCGTTCCAGAATCGTTCGCAATAAATCCAAGTACTGTCGCATGTTGTTCGTTGTAAGTCGTTTGCCTCATGCAATCAAGTCGCCCTTCGTTTAACCGCCCGCTTCGGGCGCTGGCCCCGCAAGATTGAATCGCGCTACCAGTGATCGCGCCAAACGGCGTAGCAGGTTAAACAAGTTTCCAAACGGCGTTGCCAGTTAAACAGTTTTCTATTGTTCCTTTTCACCAATCGCCGATTCCGTCAAATCCCCATTGGCGTCAAAGCGAAATTCGATCGGGCCAGCCGTGACTTCGTATTGCCAATCAGATGGAATGGTCGCGAGCAGATTCTCGGTGCAGCGAAAGCGTTCCAAGTGCAGCGTGTCGGGAATCCAAACCATTCGCGCGTCGTGCGGCTCGCGCAAGCCAATCGTTCCCAAAGCCGCTTCCAACATCGCCCGATCGGTTTCAAAATCAAACGGCAGCATCCCGCCCGTCGGATGATCGGACGTCAAGCAATTAATCCGCGTGCTTTGCCGATTAATCCCTTGAATGACTCGCGTGTGACAGAATTCGGCGATGCCAATTCCGATTGCGTTACCCTTGGACTGCGGAGTTAGTGCGAGTACGGCGATACGTTTTATCTTCGGCCGTTCGTCCCCCAGCGCCGTGTGATCGTTTCGTTTTCGCCCGACGACGTTGGTATCCATTCCGGTTCCGCTGAGGTTTTTTCCGATTCGATCAATCAGCAACAAGTCGATTTCAGGAAACGGAAGCCTCGCCATCCACGCGCGGGCTTGGCCGAGCAACTCCGGCTCGCGCTCCAAGATTCGTTCGGGCAGGACCGCTTCCACTAGCGCCGTCTCGTCGTAAGCATTTTCGACAATCGCCAACCCGACCAGCGTTTTCGTTTTCGCCAAGACTTGCGGGGCGACCGCGCGAACAAGTTCTTCGAAAGAATACTCGTTCATCGCGCGGTGAAAGATCGCCGCGCCCGGCGTCTTGCCCAATCCGATCAGCAGCATCTTCAACAAGCCACTTTCGAAGGGGCCAGCGATCCCCGTATGCGGCTTGACACGATTCATCAAAATTAAATGGTCGGCCGAGAGTGCGTTCCGATCGCAGTAAAGCGGAAAGCCTTGAGGCGATTGGCCGATGATCTCGGTCTCCATGCTGCTGCGAATCGGACAACCGCAGAAGTTTTCGCTGACACCGAAGTCATCGAGGATCGCGGCCTGGCCCTTTGCTGTTGCGCCGGCATGACTCCCCATTGACGGAACAATGAATGGTTCGCCGCCATGATCTTGTGTCCAGCGCACGACCGCGCGAACGATTACCGCCAAATTTGCGATGCCACGGCTGCCGACCGTAATGGCGACTTTGCTACCGCGCTGCATTCGCTGACCGGTCCCGACAGCGGTTAGTTGCCGAGCAACTTCGGCTTCGATATCCCCGAGCCGCGTTCGCGGAAATGTTTGGCGAATCGTCGCTAAAAGTGGTAGCTGCATATCTAACGAACCTCGCGTCGTTGGCTCCGGGCCAAAGCAATGGCTTGCGGCAACATGCTACCAATTTATCCGATCGGCTGCAGGGGCGAGAATTTGGGTCAACTTTTACGACGATTCGGTCGAAAAAATGAATGCAGAACTAGCGTCACTGCCAGCGAATTTCTTCGTCGCATCGCTGCCAAAGACATCCTTCCGATTATCAATGGACCAATGCGGCCATGTCTCGACTCTCGATTGTCGTTCCGCTGCAAGCCGCCGATACGGCGGCGTTTGAAGATACGCTCGCGTCGATTCTGCGAAACTTGCCGAATCGATGCCAGATCGTCGTTGCGCACGATGGATCATATTCCGATCCGCACGATTTGAAAGCGATCGGGGTCAAAGTCGTCCACGTTTGCGACGCGCGATCGTACGGCGAACTTTGCTTTGCCGCGATCTCGCATTGCACCGCACCGTTCGTGCATTGGCTGCGGCCGGGCGTGACGGTTGACGAAAGTTGGTGTGAATCGGCGTGCGACCAATTTGAAAATGCCCAAGTCGCCTCCGTGACGCCATTGATTGTGAGCGAAGATCATCCCGACCGAATTCTAACCGCCGGAATCACATGCGGCAGCGGCTATCGAGTAAAGTTAGTCGGAACCGGCAATCGAATCGGAACCGGCGTTCGGCTCGATCCACTGGGCCCAAGTGCTTGGGCGGCGTTCTACCGCCTAAGTTATCTGCGAACCGTTTCATTGCAAATCAACCAACACGTTGCTGCAAATTTCGACCTTGAACTGGCGCTCAGTTTTCGCGCGCTGGGTTGGCTGAATGTGGTGGATGTAAACTCGGTTACGTCGATGGAGCATCCTGCCGAGCTAATGCGAAGTTATCACTCGATCAGCGGTCGCGACACACAGCGGATTCTTTGGCGACATCATCCGGGAACATTGCTTGGCTCGCTGAAGACCAGCGTAACCGCCGGCCTCTCGGAGCTTTTCGCGAGTCTCGTATCCCCGCGCCGCGGGCTTCATGGCTTGCAACGCTTGGCGGCCGCCACACAATTCGCTCGGCGGCGCGAACTTCAAGACTCGTTGGTAGCTTTGCGCAATGCCGTCGCACAAGCGAAATCTGCACCGACCTTATCGTCGACTGCTTCGCGAACAGCCGCATAAACTGTGGCTTCTAGCGCTTTTGTCATATTTGCGCGTCCCAATGAGCGTGCGCAATTGGCTATAATGTTCGTGTTGGTTTGACTGATTTTCCCCGGCCAACGCAATGAACCAGAGAAGCTCGCATGTACTTTCGAATGGCCAAACGGATGCTGCTGGAGACCGATAAGCGGTTGCTATGGAAGCTGTTTTGGAACATGGGCGTGCGCGGATTGCGCTCGATCCAACTACATAAGCGTCGGCTGAAACGTGGCGATTTTTTTCCGCCCTACCTCTACATCTCGATCATCAATAGCTGCAACCTTCGTTGCCAAGGCTGCTGGGTCGACGTGGCCGCCAAGCAACATAAAATCGAAATCGAGCCGCTCAATCGGATGATCGACGAAGCCAAACGAATGGGGAATTCGTTTTTCGGTTTGCTCGGCGGGGAGCCATTGATGCACAAGGGTTTGTTCGACGTGCTCGAACGACACCCCGACGCGTATTTTCAAGTCTTCACCAACGGGCACTTCATCACGGACGAAGTCGCGCGGCGCTTTCGAAAGTGCGGAAATGTGACTCCGCTGATCAGCGTCGAGGGAAGCCAAATCGTCAGTGACGAACGCCGCGGAAAGGCCGGCGTACTGTCCGCGACAATGCGCGGCTTGCAACATTGCCTCGACAACAAAGTCATGACGGGCGTCTGCACCAGCCTCTGTCAGACGAACTACGCGGACTTGCTGAACGAACAGTGGATCGATCGGCTGATCGAAATGGGTGTGATGTACACTTGGTTTCACATCTATCGCCCGGTTGGACCGGAAGCACATCCCGAATTGGCATTGACTGGGCAACAGCAACGTGCCGTCCGCGAATTCGTGGTCGAAATGCGGTGCCGCAAACCGATCATCCTGATCGACGCTTATTACGACGCCGATGGCCAAGCACTCTGCCCCGCCGCGACTGGCTTTACGCATCACATCAACCCGTGGGGCGATATCGAGCCCTGCCCGATCATCCAATTCGCGACCGATTCGATTCACGATCCGCGCCCTCTTTCCGAAGTCTTCAATCGCTCGGAGTTCTTGCGCGACTTTCGAGAGACTGCGGCGAGCCACACTCGCGGATGCATTGCGCTCGAACGACCTGACTTGATCGATCGGCTTGTTCAAGCTCATCACGCCAAAGACGCGACCGCGCGACAGACGGCAATGGCTGAACTTCGCGCTTCGAAGAGCCATCCCTCGCAATACTCGCCGGACTTGCCTCCTGTTCCTGAACGAAGCTGGGCCTATCGTCTGGCCAAGCGAATCGCGTTTCACGATTACGGGGTTTACGGCAAACATTTTCAACCCGACCAATGGCTTGATCCTCGCATCCAAGCGAACGCGAATTCGACCGCTGGGAACACCTCGCCAGCTCAACTGGTGCAACTGCAAAGTGGTGCGGCGAATTAAGCTATGAACGACATAGGTATTGTCATCGGTTTTGGGGTCTTAGTTGTCGGCATCATCGTTGCGGTGAGCGTCTACACGGCGCGGCTGCAGCGATTGCGGCGCGAGGCCATTCAGCAATTCGCCCAAGAACTTGGTTTGACTTTTTCGGCGGAAGACACCGAACAGTTTCGCACTCGACTCAGCGAATTCCAGCTATTCAAAGAGGGCCGCGCGCAAAAGCTCTGCAATCTCCTACGGGCCGAAGCCGAAGGGGTGCAAATGTCCGTGTTCGACTACCAATTCACGACCGGCAGCGGCAAGCAACAACACACATCTCATCAAACCGTGCTGGCCTTGGAATCCAATTCGCTTCTATTCCCGCCGTTGACGCTCCGGCCGGAAGGTTTTCTGGACGCGATCGCAGGTGCGTTTGGTTTTCGCGACATTGATTTCGAAGAACACCCAGAATTCTCCCGCCGATTCATGCTCAAGTCGCCCAACGAAGAGCAGACCCGCAAGTTGTTTGACACTGACATATTTCAATTCTTCGTCGAGCGCCGCGACATCGCACTCGAAGGCAATCGAAACAAGTTGATTTTTTATCGCCGCAACAAGTGCGTGAAGCCCGCCGATCTGAAAACATTCCTAGCCGACGGCCTGCAATTGAACAACATGTTCGCGACGCGGATGGCGCGGCTGGAACAAGCTGCGGATGCGGAGACGCAATCGCGAAGCTCGCTTTCATAAAATTTCTATATATCGAATAGCGCTCCGCAATGAAATTGGGACAATTTTCAAGTTTTTCCAAAAAAATCAACATATCCCTAGCACCGAGCTAATGACTAAAAAACCGCTGTTTTCCTGTGTGTGTGTGTGTGTGTTTCTAGGGATGAAGTGGAGCCGTTAACCGCTTTGCTGCCCAATATTCTAACAAGACAAATGTTGACAAAGTGAAAATTAGTTTGACAATCGCATTATGCATCAATGCTTCATCAGCCATTTCGATGCGACCGAAAAGTGAACAAAAGTCATCATCTGACGAGCGATCTCCCCAACATCCGAAGTGCACTTCACTTTTGGATTCGCATCCTCATCGCAACGATCTTGGTTGTTGCCGCTGTTCTAAAGATTCTTAATGTACAAGATTCGTTTGCTCATCCGGGCTATGGATCTTTTTCTGGTACGAACAGCGTTGTCGTTGCAATTGTCGAACTCATTCTCGCAATCTGGTTACTCACTCGGTTTTTACCTTCTGTAAGTTGGGGAATTTGCGGCCTTTTGTTTGGATTGTATTGCTTGGTTTCCCTTGAAAAGGCGATCGCCGGTGAGAGTAACTGCGGGTGCCTTGGACGGATTTCTGTAAATCCATGGGCGATGTGTGTGCTCGATTCCCTGATCGCGATTCTGATCGTGAGGTTTTTTCCAAACGCTGAGAAGCTGCGCCTCAGTCAACCAACCTTAGTTGGAGCGGCTGCTGCCACAATCATTGCCTTCTTGGTTTTACTTATGATTCAGTCCAATGACACGGTGGCTCGACTTTTTCTGCATGCCGATGTTGTGATTTCACCTCAAGTTGTAAACATCGGTGCGGGTGAAAGTGGAAATGTTGTCGAAAAAAATTTGCGGATAACAAATATTGGCATTGGCCCGGTGACGATTTACGGCGCTCGCAATACGAGGACCGACAATCTAATCTCGGACCTCCCAATGACACTCGATCCAGGCAGGTCCGAAAGTATCCGAATCATTTGTGCTTTTGTTGGAACCAAAGGCGGTTTTGGTCGTCGCCTATTCCTTTATACGACCAGCGAAAAAACGCCGCAGCCATATTTCACAATTGTCGGCGTCGTTGAATGATCCTTTTTTCGGAGATAAATCATGTCAGCAAAATCCAGAAGTTTCCGAGAGTCACTAGGGAGCGGTTTGTTTTTCGCGGGAGTGTTTTGCATCACATTTCTGGCGTTTGCAATACCCGAAGGCAATGTTTTCGGGTACTGGATACCCAATGGATGCATCTCGCACACCGCGTGCCAAATGGGCGGTTGTGGTACAAATCCAGCAGCTCCGCCACCTTGTACGGCAAACACATTCTGTCGTAAGGATGCGGCCAATTGCTGGGCTTGTTTTTGTTTCAACTATGCGCCGCCGCCGATCAATACGGTACCGTGCGAATGTCAGTATTAGATCTAGAGAGTAGTCATTTTTGGTGATCGCGAACTTTCGCTCGAATGAGAAAACCATTCAGGACTTCGATGAATTATGAATTACCTAAAGAATTGCGGGTGTATCGCGTTAGTTTTGGTTTTCGGGCAAGGCTGTGTGTACGGCCAAGCGATTTCATTTGATCGCGACGTCATGTTGCTTCGCTGGGCCGAATTGGAGGAAATTGAACTTCATGGAATTATCAAACAAGATTGTGTCATCGTTGGAGTCGGCTTGAATCCCGTACCCTATGCTTCTGGCACTAATCGCATTGGAACAACTGGTTGGGTGTTAGAAGGACTGGCGACCGAAGGTAATTATTTCGGGGTCACAGGAATGAATCGCCGCTATGGATTTCACGTAAGTCAGTCACCTACCCGGGCACTGGGTAAGAACGAAAATCCGCTTTTTGTCCAGAAAATAGCGGATTTGCACGATTCGAATTCTGACGCTTTTAAAACCTTTCAAATGACCAGCGCAAACTTGCGTGAAAAGTCTGAACTTGCATTCATGGTCTCAATTCCGTGGACGAAATTACTCCGTTCGACAGGATTTCACGTCGACTCGTCTCAAATTGTTTCGAAAGACTCAACGGACGCAATCCAAATATCCTTCCATTGCGATCCGACAGAGCAAGAACACAAGGAAAAGGTTCCCAAGGTCAAGAACGGCGTGGCCCGGTTTATGTCTAAGCAGCATTTTTTCGTGCCAATCGAATGGAATGGAGAAGTCGATTTTCTGTTTGATGACCCAATTTTCTATTCCGTCGGCTGCACGTATGAATATGACCTGACGAGGTGGAAGCACCCATTAATTACGAATTGGACAATGCACCGGCGTTGGCAAAACGATAGTGTTGTCCGAACATTTTCCTACGAAAGTCTTGGGAAATCACCTCCCGCCAGTGCCTTTACTTTGTCGGCGTATGGACTTCCCGAACCACCTTTCGTCCGCAGCACGGCGTGGTGGTTTTACGCTGTATTGACCGGCGCTTTGGCTTTGGTTGGATTAGGGCTTTTCATTTGGAACCGAAGTCGAAAAGTTCCGACGGTCGGATAATGTAACTTTTTCAAAACGGCGACAGGAGGTACATTGTGAACTTTTGTCCTGAAGTAAGCATTGTTGACGTGAAATTCAATCGAATTGAATTGTCCCAGCTTCGTACCGTTAAGTTTCAACGCCGACGACCAGATCATCACGTTCGCGAACTTACGACAACGCGAACTCATGCCTTCACACTCGTTGAACTATTGGTGACCATCGCAATCATCGGGATATTGCTTGGCATCAGTTTACCCGCCGTTCAGTCAGTTCGCATGGCCGCACAACGGGTTGACTGTAGCAATCGAGTACGGCAGATTGCGCTTGCAAGCACCACGTTCGAAACGGCATTTAACCGCCTTCCCATTGGAAAAGTACCCTATACTGCCGCGCAATTTCCAAACAAAACATGGATGTGTGACCTCCTTCCGTATCTAGAACAGAGCAGCTTGTGGGAAAGTTCGAAATTTGAATATTCGATAAATGCCAACAATCATGTACATGGTGCGTTTTTCACGCCCGTTTCCAGCTATGGTTGTCCGTCAGATGGTCGCACCGGAATCGCGCAAATAACTTACGGTTCGGTGGTCGCGTTAACGAGCTATCTGGGGGTAAGCGGAACGGATTCAGCAACAGCAAATGGCGTATTGATTTCGGGTCGCGGCGTTCGAATGAACGAAATCACGGATGGACTAAGCCAAACTTTGATGATCGGAGAACGTCCAGCAGGACCGGACAATTGGATTGGCTGGTGGTACGGTGGCGTTGGCACGGATGGTTTGGGCAGCGTCGACAATATTATGGGCGTTAGGGAAATCAATCCGGGTGGCGTTTCCCATTACGAAGATTGCCCTGCAGGTGCTTACACATATTCGCCTGGGGAATTTCACGAAAAATGCGACGTGTTTCATTTCTGGAGTCCCCATTCGGGTGGCGCACATTTTGCGCTGTGCGATGGATCAGTTCAATTTTTGCCGTATGATGCGGTCATGGTCGTCGAACAAATGGCAACTCGGAACGGTCATGAGGTTATTGCGGGGTTTTGATCCAGTGAGTGTCGGGTAATCATGACGGGTTTGGAACGATGTCGTATAATCGCCTTGCATGTCTTCATCGAATCAACCGTATCGTCGTCTGTCGCTGTGCGGATGGTCGATGGTGGTGGTGTTGCCGGTTTGTGTGGTGGTCTTTTGGCCTGCTGGCTCGCCCCGCTGGTCTTTGATGTGGAGCATCGCGTTTGCGTTTTACTTCGGCTTCAAATGGCTGACTTGGCGGCGAACGAATGCGGCAACAAGCTCGGCCGGGCGGCAAGTGGCCTACTTGGCGGCTTGGCCAGGGATGGACGCGGACGCATTTCTAAATGCTGGTCGAACGGTTTCGCCGCCGAGGCTGTTTGAAGTTCTTATCGCAAGCACCAATGTGTTCGGCGGACTGTGGCTCATCTTCGATCCGATGAATTGGTTCGGCGATTCGCAACGGTGGCTTTACGCTTGGAGCGGAATGGTCGGCTATTTGCTGCTCCTTCATTTCGGCGTTTTCCGATTGCTCAGTTGCGTTTGGCGATCGCGCGGAATCGATGCGGCACCCCTCATGGACCAACCGTTTTTCGCGACCAGCGTCGCCAGTTTGTGGGGGCGACGTTGGAACACTGCGTTCAGCGATCTGATTCACCGGTTTTGGTTTCGGCCGTTTACGCGAAAGCTCGGATTGGCACTTTCGACCTGGATCGGTTTCGGCGCAAGCGGCCTAATTCACGAAGCCGTCATGTCATTTCCAGCCGAAGGCGGCTACGGTTTGCCGACGTTGTATTTTTTGGCTCAAGCCAGCGGAATACTGCTTGAACGATCGCGCTGGGGCAAGTCCATCGGCTTGGGACGCGGCGTCGTCGGCTGGCTGTTCGCAATGACTTGCTTGGTCGCTCCGCTGCCGTTTTTTATGAACGCGCCATTTTTTGCAAATATCGTCATGCCGTTTTTCCAATTCATGCGAGGCGATCCATGACTGAACTTTCGACTTGGATTTGGTTGGCTGGTTTCGCGCATTGGTCGGTCTTGATTGCCTCCGCGCTGGTGCCCATCAAGTTGCGGTGGCACACCGAGCTGAGCGTTCTCAAGCCGCTGCATCGGCAAATGTATTGGACTTACGGCGGCTACGTAGTCATGTCGATCATCGCATTCGGTGTCATCTGCGTGAGCTGCTCCGAAGAACTTGCCGCAGGAAGTCGCCTCGCGCGAGTCGTTTGCGGCTACATCGCGATCTTCTGGGCCGTCCGATTATGTCTGCAAGCCATCTTCGACGTGAAACCACATTTGACTCATTGGACATTCAAACTCGGTTATCACACGCTCACAGTTGTGTTTATTAGTTTCACAGTTCTATTCGCCTACGCCGCCATTCATTAGCGATATTCCGTTCCGCGAGTCAAAGGGGACTATTATTGATCCACACGAGTATTGCTGCGCGACTGATCGTTACATATCCAGTTCGTCGACTTGGTCCATGAGCGCGTCGAGGGCGTCTTTTACAGCGGGCTGAGTTGCTGCGGGATGACCGTTCGATTCGCGCGGGCGGATGCCGACCGACATCCCGACGGCGGAACGACCGGCAAGCTGTAATTGCTCGTCGCGCTCTAGCGCGGCGACTTCTACGGCAGATTTGCCTAGATCGGGAGCACCGAAAAGCTCGGACAAATCGATCTTCATGCTCGCGCCAATTTCCGGCGAACCGGCGATTGCCGGTGTTTTGTGCTGTGGAAAGATGATCGCGTTTTCGGGACAGACTCGGCTGCAAGCCGGACAGCCTTTGCGGCAATTGTCAGGTTGCTCGACCAAAATGGTGTCAATCTTGTCGGTGCCGTAAACGCCGAATAAACAAAAATCGATGCACTCCATGCAATTCGTGCAGCGGCTGTAGTCGATGACCGGATACCAACGCCGTGCGCCGGCGTCTTCTATCCGCTGGACTTGTGCGAAACCGTTAGCGTGTCCGTTCGAATTGACCGGGACTGTCGGTAGCGTGGCAGGCGTCGCCCGATGGCCGTTCATGCCGCCGAGACTAACGATTTGGATGTTGTTCTCTTGGTGAATGCGTTTGACTTCGGCAATGAAGTCCGCCGCGCGATTCGTGATGCGCAAGTCTAAGCAATATATTTTGCGATCGGGAATTGGACGCGAATCGACGACTCGCGGTTTGGATTCGGCTTCGGCGGCTTCTTCTTCATCCTCGTCGTCGTTTTCGTCCACTTCGGTTGCCCCGAATAGCAATGTCGTGCCGACTTGGCCTCGGATTTGGTTTCGATCCATAATCCAGTGCGCGGCTCGCGAAAATAACCACGTCACGACGATCATGTTCCCGCTGATCCCTTGAAGGGCCAGCATGCCGGTGCTGCTGGGCGACAAGTCATACAAACTGGGAATGATTGTCACTTCGATGCCCGGCTCCATGAGCAGACCAGTGACGATCTCCTCCTCCAACGTGCGGCGCACGGGATTTTGGCTGGGGCTTTGCGAGATGACGACCGACGTACGTTTGGCCATGTGTTAAGTATGTCCACGGATGGGCGTGAATGCTGTGGATATCTTAACAGTTGGGACGAAAAAGGGGGCGGCAAAATCTGGACCAAAGGACTCGAGCCCACCGCTCCCCAAAGCCATTATCCGCTATTCGTTCATCTGGCCTTTGATTGTGCGCTGGGTTTTTTCCCAAGCTTTGTCCAAAAATGTTACGTACTGTTGGGGGGACAATAATTCGTCCGGCGGGCCAGCGATTTCCAAAAGCCAGCCTTGATCGTATTTGTCGACGTTGACTGCGGACGGGTCTTTCATCAAACGTTCGTTGAATCGCACAAGTTGCCCGCTGATCGGGCAGTACAGCGAGCTTTCGGCTTTTTTGCTTTCGATCGAACCGATTTCCTGCCGCCGCGTCACGTCGCGAGGCGCGTCGAACGCCCAATCCAAAAAGTATACGTCTTGCAGCAAGCGCACCGCATACGCGGTGAATCCAAATCGGATCACGCCGTCCAGCGGCAGCGCCCACATGTGATTGTCCGCATAAAACCGATCGATGGGGAACTCGGCGCGAAACTCTCCCATCATGAACGCGAGCGCATCGCTCATGTGTAGCGAATCCCTTGATGCTCGGGTTCAAAAAACGGCGGCAGCAAACCATCGACTCGCAAGAGACCGGCCCGGGTCAAACGAATCTCGCGGTCGTCGATCAGTAGAAAACCATCAGCGACATGTTCTTGCCATTGCGTGGACCACTCGTCGACGATGTCAACGCCGAACTTGCGCTGAAAATAATCTCGGGACAGAAAGCCTCGCTTAAGTTGCAAAATCATTTCGCGAATCAGCAGTTGATGCGGACTCGGATGCATCGCCCGACCGATCGGGAGTTCGCCGCGCTCCAGCAAATCTCCGACATACTCTTTCCACTCAGGTTTGTTTTGATAGTGAACGCCGCTGACGTGGCCAAAGCTTGCGATGCCGGTCGCCAACAAGTCCGAACCCTGCCACAAATTATCGCGGTACGAAAAGTTCACTTTGTCGGGGTCCTTAACCACCGTGTATCCACTGCTCACGTGATAGCCCGCATCCAAGAACTGATTAAATGCATAATCGACCCATTGCCGTTTAGTCGGCCAATCGGCGACGGGCGTTTCCATGTGCTTGCCCAAGATGTCTTGGCTGTACACCGTGTTGAACGGCAGTTCCATTTGATAGATCGTGATGCTCTCGGGTGAAAGTTCGATCGTGCGGCGAATACTGTCGCGCCAATTGTCCCAACTCTCGCCGACCATGCCCGAAATCAGATCGATATTCACGTTGGGAAATCCCGCCGCGCGAATCCATTCCCACGCTCGATAGACTTCTTTGGACAAATGGGCTCGTCCATTTTCTTCCAACACGGCGTCGCCGAAATTCTCGACTCCCAAGCTGAGCCGTGTCACGCCGAGTTCTCGGAGCGCGTGGATTTTATTCTCTTGCAGCGTTCCCGGTTCGCATTCAAATGTGACTTCTTCGGCCTTGTCCCAGTTGATGTTGGCCCGCAACCGATCGACCAGCGACGTAAGCTGTTTGACGCTCAAAAACGAAGGCGTGCCCCCGCCGAAATAGACGAAGCGAAATGGCCGGTCGCCCATGACTTTAAGCCGGCTGACCAATTCGATCTCGCGAGCCAGCGCCGCGACATAGGCCTCAATCTCGCCCGAATTTTTTTCCGTGAAGACTTTGAAGTAGCAGAATTTGCAACGCTTGCGGCAAAACGGAATGTGCAAATAGAGACCAAGCGGAACGGATCGCGGCGGGCTATCGAGCGCCTCTCGAGCATCCGCGACCGCTTCCTTCGTCCACTGCGAGAAGGGTGGATAATTACTAATGAAGTAACTGCCGACTTCGGTTTTTACAGATTCAGTCGTCATGGAATTAGGAACAAATCATGTTCCCTCTCCCCGGTACTCCGGGGAGAGGGTTAGGGTGAGGGGTTTTCCGCGCAACAACGTTTTGGCCCCTCATCCGGCCTTCGGCCACCTTCTCCCCCCAAAGCCAAGGAGAAGGAACAACCGAATGTTCCCTCCCCCGGTACTGCGGGGCGAGGGTTAGGGAGAGGGAGTTTTGATTTGTGAATCTACTACTAACTTCTTTCACTTACCACCTAGACAATAAACCACTCCGCGACGGGTCGCAATGACAAGCCGCTCTTGCGCGACTGCCGGCGAAGCCGCAAACCCGCCCGCAAACTGCTTTTCCCAGATTTTGGTTCCGTCGTCCACTTTTAATTGATACAAGCGACCATCGCTACCAGGTACAAACACTCGCGGTCCGACAACGACAGGAGAGCTGTCGATCTTGCTGTGTGCGGTAAACTCCCAAACCGTTTCGCCGTTATCGCAATCCAACGCAAGAACCTTGCGGGCTTGGGTGCCGAAAATCGCGATGTTCCGATTCGTTTGCGTCGTGCCGATCGCGGGGGAGCTTTGAATGGGAGAACCAGAATCCTTCTGCCAGGCCGCTTTAAGCTGCTTCCAATCGACGCCAAAAAAAATGCCTTGCTGCGTCCCGCAAAAAACCCGATCTCCGAGCACTGCCGGAGTGGCGCCGGTCTGCGCAATGTCGACCGCGCCGACTTCTCTGCCTTGGTCGAGGTCGATCACGTGCAAGCGGCCATCGCAGCCAGCGACAAAAGCCCGGTTCTCGACGACCGTCGGCGTGCAGCGGATTTGATCGTCGATCGCGAATTTCCAGACCAACTCGCCGGTCTCCGCATTCAAGCAATACAGGTTGGAGTCTTGCGAGCCGAATAAGACCTTGTCCTGATAAAAATTGGCGCACGAATCAATTTCGGACTCGGCATTGAATTCCCATTTCTTCTTGCCATCCTGATCGATGCAGTAAAAGATTCCATCCAAGTCGCCGATGTAGATCCGCCCATCCTTGACCGCGGGCGAAGCGGAAAAGCCGATCCCCAGCGGCGTCTGCCATTTTTTTTCTCCCGTTTGCAAATCGAGAGCGAAAAGCTGTCCATTAAAGTCGCCCAAATAGACGACTCCGTTGGCAATCGCCGCCGTGGATTCAAACGAACCGTCGGTGACTTCGAATTTCCACAATTCGTCCAGATTTTCCGGCAATGTAGTCGTCGCGACTCCGGTGGATTTGGGATTGCCGCGAAACAGCGGCCAAGCGTCTTCATCCGCACGCGCTGCGCAGATGCAAAGGCTGCATAACAAAAAGAGTACAGGCACGTTGGACTGTCTCAAACTCGAATATTTAATACGCATGGCGATACAATTCGAAGAGCGTTGCCGCGTCCAATGCACGCGGATTGTGTTTGGCCGTCCATTGCCGATCGGCTTCGTCGGCCAATTGCGGCAAGCGATCCCCATCGACGTCTAACTCACGTAGAGTCGTGGCCAGTCCGGCAGCAAGCAATGTCCGCTCGATGAAATCGGCCAAACCGCTGCTGCCATCCGCGATAACCACTTCGCCGGTCAACGCTGCCGTCAACTCCGCGTACCACGGATCGAACTCGATTCCGTTAAAGCGAATCACGTGCGGCAGCATCACACCGACCGCTTGGCCGTGCGCGATCCCGAAAGCTGCCGTGAGCGGATTGGCCAAAGCATGCGCGCCGCCAAGCATCGAATTCTCGATCGCCAGTCCCGCCAGCGCCGCGCCCCACTGCATCGCCGCGCGGGCTGCCAAATCGTCCGGCTCCTGAAGAACACGACGAAAGTTCGTGGCCAACAACCGCCAAGCTTCGCGACTGTAGAGTAGCGAAACGGAATTGCGACTGACCGTCACGTACGTTTCCAGAGCATGCGATAAGGCATCGACGCCAGTCAGCGCGGTGACCGGCGCGGGCTGCGTCAGAGTGAGCTGCGGGTCGAGGATCGCCACGCGGCAAGTCGCTTTCTTGTCGCCGCAAGCCATCTTCAAATGCGTTTTTGGATCAGTGATTAACGCAAACGATTGTAGTTCACTGCCCGTTCCCGCCGTCGTCGGCACGGCGATCATCGGCAGCATCGGCCGCGTCGCCTTGCCGAGCCCCCAATAGTCTTGTATATGGCCGCCATTGGTTAGCACGAAATTAATTCCTTTGGCGCAGTCGAGCGAACTACCACCGCCAAGTCCGATCAAAATATCCGGCGCGAATTTTTGGGCGGCTTGCACGCCGAGATCGACTTCGACAGTGGTAGGGTTCTCCCGCGCTCCATCAAATAAATAGGTCTCGACTCCAGCGGCTCGCAGCGCGCGAAGGCCGTGTTCGGCATGTCCTGCGCGAACGATCCCCGGATCGGTTACAACCAAAGCCCGGCGGCAACCCAGTTCGCGCGTCAACTCGCCCAAACGATCTACCGACCCCGGCCCGAACACGATCCGCGTGCTCAACTGAAAATCAAACGGAACCAGAGCCGCCACATTTTGCAGGGCTGATCCTAATTCCGTTGAACTGGGGTTCGTCATAAGAATTCCATGTTGACCGACTTGTTCTAACCCAATGTTGTCGCCGAATGTTTCGATCTTTCGCGGGATTTATAGCTTTTCGGGGTTTCCACGGGCAGCCCGATTAACGAACGGGTGCTGTCTGACGGGCAAGTTGCACCGCCCGAGACCGAAACAGGAAGTCGATCAGGTTTCCTTCGTGCGGTTGCAGCCAGTTCAATCGTTGCGTGGGAATCGGCCCGATGTTGAGCCGGTCGATATTCGTCGCGTCTACCAAGTTCTTAATCCACGGTTCGTCGTCGCTGATTGCAGTCGCCACGAGCGTCGGGCCAATGCGGGCAATCATTTGATCTTGGGGACATTGCACGACCGAGACAAATGGAAACATAAATTCTTTGGCCGCAATGGCTTTGTCCGGCGAATCGCAATGCACGACCGTTGGACGGAGATATGAATAACGTTCGTGTTGCACCAAGCGCGCACCGTAGGCGGCTGTGGCGTGGCTCACACCGTCTTGTTTCAAGTCTTCCTCGATCATCGCCCAAGTCCCAGCTCCTTGGCCTTCGGCGGTGAACGCCGCCAAACCCGCGCGCGGATCGTTCGGTGGAAGCGGTTCGATCGGACCAAGCCTTTCGGCCAAAGCCGCCGCGATTTCGCGAGTGTGCCGCGCGGCCCAAATGCCCGAACAGTTGATGCAACTTCGACCGCCGTTGCTGTAAACGCTTTCCACCATGAGATCGAGATACTTGGGCCAATCGTCGACGCAATCGTCGCCCAGCAAAATTTTGGAAAAGCCCGGCCCGTGAACTTGGACCAGGGGATTGCCCGCGTACTGGGCAATTGTTTTTTCGCTGCCGAAGATCATGCTCCGCCGACAGCCCGACAAGATCGCTTGGCCGATGTCGTGCCCGCCGGGATAGAGCGAGATGGCTTCGGCGGGAATGCCGGCTTGCGCGAAAGCGGACGCGACGCGGTACGCGGTCCACGGTTCTTGCGAACCTGGTTTGAGTACCAGCCCCATTTGTAGCGCGATCACGGGAAGCCACAACGTATGCACGCCCGGCGAATTCGAGGGGAGGACAGCGCCCAGCACGGGCGTTTGGGCTTGGTAGCTGACGGTCACGCCGCGCGATTCGATACCAAAACCGTTGCTGAGTATTTCCAAGTCCAATCCGCGCGTGAGGCAATCGAGAATTTGGCCCATGTTTCGCAGCACGAACGCATTCTTGGCCATATTCGATTTGCACATGTGTTCGGGCAAGCCCGTCGTTGCCGATTGCTGGCGTACAAAGTCCTCTGGCGTCTGGCATCCATCACCAAGCGGCAGAGTCGCTTGTTCGAACAAGTCGGCGGCTTGGGCCATTCGTTCGATCAATTGCGCACAAGTAAATTCGCGCAGCAGTTGTCGGGCGCGATCCGCGCGGCGCAAATCGCGCGCGACAAGTCCCCCGTTGGCTTGGCCAATACTCGCCACGGTTTCGCCCGTCGCAAAATGAACGATTTGCTGCGTCTCCAGCGATTCGTACGGCTGTCCCCAGCGGATGACAGGAATTTTCAACACACAGGCTCCGAGTTGAGGCCTGAGGCCTTAGGCCTGAGGCGTGCGACTTGAAATTTATGATTTCAGATTTATGATTCGGGAACGATTCCTTGAAGCGATGGCGGCCATGAGAGCAAGGGACAAAAAAAACCCTCGCCCTTACCCTTCAAATCATAATTCATAAATCATAAATCATAAATTTGTAACACCCCGAGCAGGATTCGAACCTGCGACCTATGGATTAGAAATCCATTGCTCTATCCAGCTGAGCTATCGGGGCCTTGGCGGACAATGACCATTGTAAACAAATCGGCCCGACTCGATAACGCGACTTTCGCCTCACCCAATCTGAGCCCCGCATTTCTTGCCGCGAATCGTCAGCCGAATCGGCACATTGGAGCCTAGATGTTTTGCATCGTGCGCTGCGGCGTGAGTTTTGAAAGCCGAATTCCCAATTGACGAGAAGGGGCAGCGCTATCTTTCGCCACATGACGCTTGTCAGCCTTGACTAGGTCGTCGATCAAATGGGCATAGACGTTGGTGACGTCAACCGTTACCGATTTTGGATCAGTTGTAATCGATTTGATCGTACTTTAGAGGGACATCATGCAAATCTGGAAGGAGAACGCACGATCGGTCTTGTATCTAGTAATATCGGCTTGAATTTTGTACTTTGCAATTAGCTGATAGAATTTGGATCCAATTGTGCTGCCGGCTGCAATGACCGGCGAGAATTTTTTGTGAAACGACAGGGTGCGATAAACGTGAAAACCAAAACGGAAGACTGTGACGGAGCGCCAGACAATGGAAGGTTTTATTTAGCGGCTGCCGGTTTCGTAATCGTGACAATGTTGTTTGTCGCGGCCATAATGCCTTATCTTTTCAGGTATGATTTCGCCAAAGCGGGTCAATTTGGGGACATGTTTGGGGCCGCAAATGCGCTTTTTTATGGATTCGCATTTTTGATGTTTATAGTCACCGTTTCCTTGCAACGGAACGAGCTAGTGCTTCAACGAAATGAACTCAAGCAGACGAGGCTTGAGTTTGAAAAGCAATCGGCTGCGTTTGAAAAACAAAATGAGGTTTTGGAACAGCAGAGATTTGAAGGAACCTTTTTTCAACTGCTTCGACTTCATTCTCAAATCGTCGATTCGCTCGATGCAAAAGGCTCCTCGGGGAATGTTGGATTCTTTGCAGCGCGATTAAGCGACTTCATGAATCAATACCTGTTGGGCCGAGGCGCGCAACACGCACTGAACGCATACGAAGAGTTCCACAGGAACAACCTTGAACATCTTGGACATTATTTTCGAACACTTTACCACATCGTTAGGATGATTGACGACTCAGACCTTTCTGATATAAAAAAGCAAACGTACATGAACTTGCTTCGCGCTATTATTTCAAAGAGCGAGTTGGTTTTCCTTTGCCTAAATTGCACGACAACCTACGGTCGCAAAAAATTCAAGCCGCTAGTTGAGAAGTATTCGCTGTTGGAAAATTGCGAATGGACTCACGATTACGCGGATCAATTCCGCACACAGTACAATCCAAGTGCGTTCGGGGAGGGTGGAGGGTTTTGAGATCGCCCGCGCTTCAGTAATTTGTCGCGGCATGCGCGATGCAAGTCGAAGTTCATTTTTTTTGTTTCGGTAAGTCATCTTCTTCTGGGCTGGAAGCAACATTTGCCGCTACCACGATATTCCGAACCGTCTAATCCATGTTCGTCGTCAAAAAGGCTCTTTAGCGAAAGCTCAACCATGAGCGTCGAAGCGAACGTCGAAGACAAGATTTTGAAACCTGGGGGCGAAGTGTTTTCCGCGATTGTCGATTCGGCAAAGATGTCGCAGTATTTCATTACGGGGAGCAGCGGTCCGATGAAAGCTGGAACCACCGTCGTGTGGGAATTTGCCGATGTAGTCGTTTAATATCGCGTCGACTTTGATTCCGTCAACCGATTTTGAAGGAATCCAGTTTTTCGTACCGTCGGTAGCTACCGCCAATCAAAATTGTGTGGGAAATCTATCCATTCTCCCTTGTTCTATACCATTAAATGGTATAATTTCTTTTGTCCAATGAGGAAAGGAGCCGATGCTACGGAAAGCGAGTAGACCTTGGTTAGCCGCAAGCCGCCTGGGCGGGTATCAAATACCCGACGCACATGTTTAACCCGGAAGACTTGCTCGATTTTATTGAAATCGGCACTTTCACGCAGAGGTGGAAGGAGCTTAAGTTGGACGTCGAGAGCGATTTGGCTGCTCTTCAATTCTCCATCATGGCGAATCCAACAAGTGGTCGCGTAATTCAAGGCACAGGTGGTTTACGAAAGCTTCGGTTTGCACCGTTGTCCTGGCAAACTGGAAAACGCGGAGCGGCTCGGGTCTGTTACGTTTTTCTTAAGGAATTTGGAATGGTATTGCTCGTGACCGCATATGGAAAACGAGAAAAGGATGACTTGTCAAACGACGACAAGAGAATGATCAGGCAATTGATTCAAGAAGCACAGGCTGAATTAGAGCGGCGAAAAACGATCAAATGATTATTCGTGATTGCCGAAAAAGGGGTTGAAAATGAAAAAGCGTCGTACTCGTGTTGCCAATGACATTATCAAAGGCCTCAAAGGATTTGTTGACGCATTGAAAAATGACGACGTTGTTTCAGAGAAATTTACCTGCCGTCGGGTCATGCTGAACCTTCATCCAGTGCCCTACGACCCCAAGGCAGTTAAGAAGACTCGCCAATTGTTGCGAGCTAGCCAAGTAATTTTTGCTCAATTCTTGGGAGTCTCGCCGAAGACGGTGCGCGCTTGGGAACAAGGTGCCACAGAACCAGGCGATATGGCGTGTCGATTCTTGGATGAAATCCAACGAAATCCGGACTATTGGAGCAAGCGATTAAAGGACTCCATTGTTGTTCGAGGGACTGTTTAACAAGTCGACAATAAGACATACAAAACAGCTATGCCCGTGGTGCCTGAGAATTGTGAAGGCATTACTTGCTTCCGGAATCGCGACAACGGATCGACAAGATAGCCTTCGAGACGTCTGAAATTCCGTTTTCATTGGCGATCGTCTATGATACTTAGGTTCCCACCGACCAAACCAAAGGATCTGCCATGAAAGCTTTGCTTGCGGTTGTTCTTGTAGCCATTCCTGGCGAGTTGTTTTCTCAGGACCAAATCCAACTCATGGTTCAACCGACTATGACTTTCTCTATTGAAGGTGGACAAGCGTTTAACGGCTCGTTTGTGTTGTCGGAATCTTCGCTGCCGGTTGATCCGATTGGGCTATTGCAAACTCCGAATGTGCTCAGCGACCTTGAACTAGTCGAAGAACAGAAAACAAAATTGGCTTCGCATATCGCAGCGTTGAAAACGGCTCGCAATCAGCGCGAACAGCAACTTACAAAGGAATTGGAGGGTTCACCCAAGCTGCAGGAAAAACTTCGGGAATCACGGCGTAAGTATCGCGAAGCCGTGACCGCCGCATCGGAAGATATTCTTCTCCCATTTCAGCTTGATCGGCTGAAGCAGATCCGACTCCAAGCGGAACTTCGCAACGGCGGTAGTCGCGCGGTCGAATCGGAGTCGTTTGCTGAACTGTTGGGCCTGACGGAGGAACAAAAAGCCGAACTGCAAAAAAAAGCTGCCGAAGCTGAAGAAAAACTTGTTGTCGAAATTCGCGAGCTCCGGGAAAAACGCCATCGCGAAGTGCTCGAAGACGTGCTCACTAAGAAGCAACTCAAAATACTGGACGAGAACCTTGGCAAACCAATGTCAGACGTGTCGAAGTAGGCGAATTCGGACGCGCTGTCCTTGTTTAACCGGTCGGCTTCGGGCTATGCGGCGAGGCAACAGCGCCCAGCAGCCGGGCGGTTAAACGGGAGTGGAATTCGAACGCGAAAAAAGTTTTTGATCCAAAGTGCAACCATGAGCGTCGAAGCGAATGTTGAGGATCGGAATTTGAAGCCAGTGGGCAAAGTATTTGCCCCATTCGTCGATCCGGCAAAAACGTCGCAATATTTCATTGCGGGGAGCCGCGGCCCGATAAGACCCGAAACCACTGTCGTGTGTTCGAACTAATCGGTACGTTTTCGCTAAACTTTGGCACTGAGGCAGACCATGAAAAACATCTCGATTCGAACAACGCTTTTCATGTTGATATTGCTGTCAGCGTTTGGCATTCAAAATCATTTTACGGTTCAACGAATTTTGGCCCAGGAGCCTCGCAATTCAGAGACAATGGGTCTGCGCCTTCCAGAATTTGATTCCGATAAACCGGAATTTTGTCGCGTATCGTTTCCTGGATCCGAGTCGGCGAAAACGATTTTTTTGATCCTTGATGGACCAACGCTTTACGTGGATCGGAATGCGAATGGCGATATGACTGAGAAAAATGAGCGGGTTCATGCTACGCGGAGTTCACGGATGTCGGAACGCGACCTTCGCTTTCAGATTGGACAAATTGAAGTCGGCACGTTTGTTCACGAATCAATAAATCTTACGGTCACGCCGCTTGAAAATTACGATCGCAACAATTCGAAAGCATCCGAACTTTTGAAAACCAACCCGCAGGCCAAGGCTTATAGCATGTCCGCCGAAATTCAGCACGAGCATCTCAAGGGTTCATGCGATGGCAGTCGGGTGCTGACACTTGTCAAAATCATGGACGCCGATGGAATCTTGCAATTCGGTGCCTCCCCCGAACTTGCGCCGACAATTAATTTCGCGGGACCGTTCGAAATTCGATTAAATGATGAAACTCGACTGCGCCCTGGCTCTGAAATGGAAGTTGTTTTAGCTGTGGGATCGAAAGGAAAAGGGCCTGGTACTTTTGCCGCAATTTCGTACGAAAATCTGATCCCCGACGATGCTTGGCCCAAACTAACTCTGACAACAGAATCCAAAGATGGGGGCCCGCCAATCGAAACCACGTTCGAAATGCAACATCGTTGCTGAACCGTACAGCTCTATGGCTCAGTTCGAGCTTCAGAAAATGCCAAGGCTGGGAAAGCCGATGTGCATGTTGGCTTCGAAAACGCCATCTCTTTTGACGTCGCGCCAACATCATGCGAGGTTGAAATTCTACCCGCCATTCCGCTTGCCACACGGCGACCGATTTCAAAGCGAATTGGCTTGCGGTTGGTTCACCCAGACCATCGGGACCGCGTATTAGGTATCCAATTCTCTTCCGATGACACGAAGATCGTGGCCAATACGTATCCAAAAAACACTATTCAGATTTGGGATGTGCGAACCGGTCAACAGTTAGTCACCATCGAGACGCCTGACGAAGACAAATCTGGTCAAGATATTTGTATTCCCACTGCCGATTTTAGCAAGCTTTACACGTGGGTCTCAACTCGTGGGATCGATGAACGAGTGAAAGTCGACGGCCAATACGGAATCAAAGCCGAGTACCCAGAAAGTCGCATTCAAGTTTGGCAAACTATTGATGGAAAATTGTTGGAAGAGATTCAAAGCTCGCCGGCTGGCATGATTACGTCTTTGAGCCAAACACCTGACAAGAAGTACCTTTGTTTATTCGGAAATCAATCTGGTACCTGGGTTGGAAACCCACCGTGCATCCGGCGGTTTCTAGATCTGGCGAACAATCAATGGAAGGACTTTCCGGATTTGCATGATTGGCCGACTTTTTCATGCGATTCGCAAATGGTTGCGTTTTTTGAAAATTCGGAAACTGACGAGCGGTATGTCAAGTCAATTTCAGTGTCGCATTTTCCGTCATTCAAGAAACTAACCAGAATAACCTTGCCTGACGGATTCCATGCTGGAAACGAGCTGACTTTTTCGGAATCAAAACGATTCATCATTGCGGAGTTTCGAACGTACGCACGCCAAAACATTCTGAACAAATGGAATACCAGCGTCGTTTGCTTCGATATCGAGACCGGAAAAGAAATAGGCAACTATCGATTTCCTTATGACAACGATTCGCCGCTTTGTGCCGAGCACATCATAGATAATGCGACGCTGTTGATGGTTACTTGGCGGGAGAACCCCAAGAAGCTGATCGCTCTAAATGTTCCAGAAATGACCGTCAAATGGGAGGCTGAAATTGGTGATTTCAATACCGTCAAGTCACCCATAATTTCACCAAATAACAAATTCCTTGCGGTGATCTGCACGCCAGGATCGAAGTACGATGAACCACGCGGCGATCAAGATGTGGATTGGGATCTCGTTCCACAGCCCCAAATGAAACTGTTTGATTGCCAAACTGGAGAACTGCTAGAGACAATGGATTTGCCCATTGGCTCGAACGGGTTGGTATTTAGTAACGACGGAAAAACCGCAGCCTTTGGTGCCGTTGGTTCCGTGTATTATGTCGACTTTTCCGATCTAATGGCGAAGTAATTGAACTGAGAGGCTGACGAAACAATGAGCGTGAGATAGTCACGACCGTGCAAAAACAATAACGAGATCAAAGGAACTACTATGCCTTCGGCGAAAGTCATCTTATTCGTGCTGCTCGGAATTACCGCTGCGGTGTATTGTGCGGCTTGGATTCAGGAGCTGGCCCTTCGAAAGAAATTGCGATTGCCAACTGCCGTTCAAGCTTTAATAGGGTTCGTCACCGACTTTTTTGACACGCTGGGAATTGGTTCATTCGCGACGACGACGACCCTGTACCGTTTGCGGCAAACGGTGGCCGACGAGAAGATTCCCGGAACGCTAAACGTCGGCCATACGATTCCGACAATCGTGCAGGCCTTCATCTATATCACCATCGTGGAAGTTGAGATGCGCACGATGGTGATGATGATCGCCGCCTCCGTATTGGGAAGTTGGCTCGGTGCCGGGGTGGTTACTCGCTTGCCGCGGCGAGGCATTCAGATCGGAATGGGCGTGGCGCTGCTGGCTGCTGCGGCGCTGATCTTAGGCAGGCTTCTGTTTGGCAATCCCCCAGAGGTGGGAACACAGGGCCTCGAAGGAGGACTGCTCGTCGCGGCCATCGTGGGCAACTTTGTGTTCGGCGCGTTGATGACTATCGGCGTGGGAGCCTACGCCCCGATCATGATCATGGTAAGTCTCTTGGGTATGAACCCGAAAACGGCTTTCCCGATCATGATGGGATCCTGCGCGTTTCTGATGCCGGTGGCAAGCATTCGTTTTATTCGCGCAGGTACTTACGACGCACGAGCGGCAATTGGACTAACGCTTGGCGGCATTCCGGCGGTACTGATCGCCGCTTTCATTGTTAAGGAACTCCCATTGGATGTCGTGCGATGGCTAGTTGTCGTGGTTGTTTTGTACACGGCGATCTCCATGCTTTGGGCTGCGCGCGAGCGAGGGGTGCCGACTAAAGACTCGACCAAGCCGGGCTGAAAACGGTGCGGCAAACGAACAGACGGGAGGACAGAAACATTAGTGACGGAAAAATAAGGCTACCAAGATACTCAGCATTTTGACATTTTTCTGTCCTCAATCTTCTGTCAACGACTTCCGAGCGAAAAAACTGCTTACTCAGCGCGCGGTGCGACGGCTTTTTTCGTAGAGAGGGAGGAGGCGGTAGTCGACTTCGAGCGATAAGAGATTGAGCGTCGTAAGATACAAGCGACCGCCATACTTGCCCCATTTGTCTTCGACGGGAGTGAATGGATTCCAACTACCGGCGAGTTCGCCGTCTGGGACTTGGGTTGAAAGCAATAGCGGATGGAGGGCTTGGTTCCATTTTTGCCACTGCGGGCCATCGATGTGACGCAGGACTTGGGTCGCGTAATACCAATAGTAGGTGTCGCGAAGCTCGGAGTTGAACTCGGTCGGAAGTTGCTTGAGCAAAACATTCGCACCCTCCAACAATCGCGGATCAGCGCGATCCCATCCGGTATACATCCGCATCAGCAAACCGATCGCTGTCGTGCTGTTGGCGGCTCGTCGCAAATGACTGCGGACCATTTTTCCGTCTGAATCGTCTTTGATATGCGGGTCGTACACGAATTGAAATTCGGCATCGGGAACTCGCGCGATGTCCAACCAATCGTCGACCCCTGACCAAACTTTGGAATCAACATCGAGTCCGGCGAGCCGCGCGCTGTGCAAGGCCATCACCATCCAACCGGTAACCGACGTGTCGGTTGATCGGAGAGCCGTCTCGCTAAAGTACCGCCAGCCACCACGTATTGGGTCTTGGGTGTTGACGATGAAATCGACAGACTTTTGCGCGGCGTCGCGTATCGCTGAGTCCTGTGTCATGCCGAAGGCTTCGGTCAACGCGAGCGTCGCGATTCCGTGTGAATAAAGCTGACAGTTGCCGTCGGAGACTTTGTCCGATCCGACGTAAAGGTTTCCGTCCGCCCGCTGATGGCTGACGAGCCAAGCGACCGCGCGGTTTACGCGATCGGCGTACTTGAATTCGCGATGGTTGTAGCCGGCACCTTGAAACGCCAAAAGCGCCAGGCCCGTGGCAGCCGTATCGGAATCCATTTGAAATTGTTGAAGCGAATGGCCATCATCAAAACCTAACAGCGACCAATGCCCATCGGCATGTTGATTGCGAATCAAAAAAGCGAGTCCCGATTCGATTGCTTGTTCGGTTTGCGGGCCGGACTTGCTAAGGCCGCCGGGATTGCGGCCCATGAAGGCTTCTTTGGCGACGACCGCAGCGGGGCTCGCGGAAAGTTCACCGCTGGTATCGCGCCGGCGAAAGCGGCTGGTCGGTTCGAGTGCGACGACTGTTGACGTGGGCGAAGCGCGGCGCGAGGCGACGCCGAGATCCGACTGCATTTGGCGACCAAGCCCCCCTGCCCCTTCGTCCCAATCGATGTCGATGCGAGCTTCGGATCGTTCGGTCCGTTTTGCAGCAGTAACTTGATCGCTGTCGGAAGTAGTGTTGGCGGCTACACTGGAGCCGGGATTGTTCGACGTCACGAGCGCGGTCGCCGAATCATCGATCAAGCTGCCGCCGGTGGCGCGGTGCGGTTTCGAGGCGGCAACGATTTCATTGGACACATCAGAACTCGTCGCGGCTGCGGCTCGAGCGCGGCCGTTGCCATCGACCAGCGGCGCGGCGGTCGCAGCGAGCGCGTCGTCTTTTCGCGCCAATGGCCCAATCGACGATTGCCCTTTTCCGGTGGCCCGCTGAGCGTCAAGCGACCGCGCGGTTGGTTCCGAGTCGCTTGCGTCAACATCGGCTTTCATACCGCGATCGAATTCCGCGCCGTCCGTGCCCGAAGCGATTTCCAACTGCAAACTTTGCGCGGAGCGGTCGGGTGAACTAGCCATCGATTGTGGGTCGCCATCCGTTTGCGGTGAGTCCTCGCTGCGCCGCTGCATCGAATTCGACGCGATCCGGCTAGTTCCAGCAAAGCCATCATCGGATTGAGATTTTGCGGGAGATACGGCGCTGACGGAATCGGAATAGTTCGACCGAGAAACATCGCCACTTGCGGATTCTGGTTCACTCGCGGTTCGCTCGGCGGTCGACTGCCGCGCAAGGCCGCCGGGTTGGCCTTCGGTGGCAGGAGCGTCGGCCGCCGTTTGACGGACGATCGAGGCGCGGCGAACTTCGGAAGATTGCTCGTCGTCGACAGACTGTTCGCCGTCTGCGCCGCGTTCGGAACGCTGCGTTCGGCGCGCTCCGGCTTGATTGCTTGTGTTTGCGGCTGAGCTGATATCGGTTGGTTCGCCAGTGAACTCACCGCGCGAGGGACCGGTTGCGCGGGACTTGTTCGCGCCGCGCCGTTGTTCGACGGCGGCTAATGCGTTTGGCTCGGCGATTGTCGCTGCAGGCCGACCGCTTCCGTCGGCCAAGGTCGCGGCGGTCGATTCGTCAATCTCAGCAACGATGGTGGCTTGGGCCGCGCCGCTTCGCTCGCCGGCGCGAGATGACGCAGGAGGCTGAGTGCTTATTTCGGGCTGTCCTCCTCCAGCGCTTTCGCGACGCGCGGTTCCCGAAACAATCTTGGTTGAACCGATATCAAGGTCGGCTGAACCCATTGCTGCGGAGATTTCACTGCGGCGCCCAGCGGCGGAAGCGGACGTTAGCGCGGCTGCCGAGCTGGCGTCGATCGGCTGGGGTTCATTGCCGGCCGCGCGATCGGCAGTAACCGATGTCGCCGGAAGGGTCGCGTGAGCGGCTTCGAGCCCGGCGGTTGAGCGGCCGGTTTTGGATGCTTGGCTGGGAGAAAGTGCCGCAGCAATGTTTGAACTGGATGTGGTTTGCTCACGCCGCGCGGAATCGGAAGCGATCTGCGCGGGAGATACCGCAGAATCTGCCGCTCGTCCGAAATTCGGAGTGGCACCGCTGCCTGCAATTCCGTTCGTCGCGCGACTGAGGGCAAATGGTTTGGCTTCGAGCGTGGTCGTTGATGGCTGACCGCTGGCGGCGGAAACGGCTGGTGCTTCGATGGGTTGCGTCGTGGTCGGGGCAGGTGCTGCGTCACGAGCAAGCCGCGGCTGCTCGCCGGCGGTTGGAACTTCGCTTGGGCGCTGTACTGGCTGCGCGCGGCGAACGATCTCGCGGGCTGGCTGGTCGGTTGGAGTTTGCTCAAGTTGCGCGGTCGGTATTCCGTGTGATGAAGTCGTTCGATCAAGCGTTTGCTGTCTCGCGATTTGCGCAGATTGAGCCGAAGGTTGAGTTTGATCGTCATTATGCTGCATTGCTTGGGTGCGATCTTCGACGATTGCGATTTCGGCTGGCGCGCGGGACTGCGGCTGCCGCTGATTCCGCGTCGAAGCAGTCGGAGCAGCCATCGCGTCGGCGATTTGCGTCGTCTCGCCGCGTTCAAGCTGCCGGTCTCGCGGTCGCGGCTCGGATTTGTCTTCGGTGGATCGTGTCAGCGACGTTGACGGGTCACGACGAGTTGCGGCGACATCTGCGGCGGGGACATCGCTTCGCGAGTTTTCGATGTTGGTATCGGCGGGTGAAGTACGCGAAAGTTGCGCGGGCGAAGTGCTTGGTTGAGGCTGGACTTGGGCGGTGCGTCTCGGCTGGCGCGCGGCGGCGACAACGGGATCGGCCGCGCGCTCTTCGCGACGGTTGGCGTTACGCGTGTGGGCTTGTTCGGTTGACGCTGGGTCAGGTTGGCGACGCAAGACGGATTCAGGTTCGGCGGCGGCGGTTTTGCGTTCTAACTCGACTTGATCCGACGCCGTGACTTCGGTCGGCTCGGCGGCGGTAGCAGAGGATTTCGACGGCGGTGCGGATGCAGCGGCAACCGTAATCTCGCGAGATTGGCGCGACGGAGTGTCGAGGCGCCGGCTTTTCATCGAGAGGGATTGGCCGACCTGCGGAGTCGTTTCGCTTGCCGATTCGCGTCGATCGAGTTTCGGATTAGGGTTGACTTGGGCGGCGTCGTTGCTGGCCGCTCGGGCGACAGTCGGTTGCGCGACGGTCGAGTTTTGCTCGCGCTCGTTGGTGACTTCGGTATCGGGCGTCTCAATTTCGTTGGGCTGATTCCAAATTTCCTCGGCTTGGGTCACGGAGATTTCGAGTTGCGGAATTTGGGCCGGTCGACTGGGCTGGGCGACTTGAATGGCCGGACGCCCGCCGAAAATTTCCGTCCGGCACGCAATGATCAACGCAAACAGATGGAACGCGAAACTCAACAACAGGGCAATTTGGATGGAGCGACGCCAAAATCGCTGCTCGACGTAAGACAATCCGAGTAGGCCAAGCCCGACGAGAATGGGAATCGCGAGCAAGCTTGCCCACATCCACGGTCCGCGCAGCAACGTCAGAATCGTGCCGACCGTTAGCGCGGCCAAGACGCAAAGAGCCAAGGCCACCGGCCAAAACTGCTCGTCGAAGTCTTGGCTGCGGCCGGATTCGTATCGGCGGAGGATGTGTCGCTGGCTATTCATCGGCCATCATGGCGGTGTAGTTGGCGATGCCGACTTTTTTGCAAACATTGATCGCGGTCGCGACGGATTGCCAATCGGCTTTGCGATCCGCGCGAATCACAACGGCTTGTGTCAATGGATTGTTGGAGGCCGATTGCCGCATGACGTGTTCGAGTTCTTCTTCCAAGCGGTATTGGCCGTCGATGAAAAAGCGACCGTCTTGATCGATGTTGACGAAAATTTCACGTGGAGCGGCGGTCAATGGCCGGGATTCGCTCGCGCTGGGAAGCGACATGTCGAGTTCGCGTTCTTGTTGCATGAATCGCGTAGCGACCAGAAAAAAGATCAGCAACAAGAACACCATGTCGATCATCGGCGTCATATTGATCGCCAATGTCGACGATCGTTTCATTTTCACGGCCATAGGGAACTCTTCGTTAGGAATGATTGCATGATTTGTTATCCCCTCACCCCGCCCTCTCCCCAAGCGGCGAGGGAAGATTATCGCGTGGACTGCGCGGTCGGATTTGCGATTTCAGGCAGTGCGGTTTCGCGCAAGCCGTCCGACGCCCGATCGGTCGCCGGAGTGAACCGGAGGCGGCCTTCGTATCGTTCGATTTGAGGCATCAAACTGGCGATCATTTCGTCGACTTCGTCTAGTTGCCGCACGATGCGCGTCTCGAAAAAGTGAGCGAGAATGGTCGCGGGAATTGCGATGGCCAAACCGGCCAACGTCGTGACGAGTGCGGTGTAAATTCCTTCGGCCAAGGCATTGCCGGGGTTTTGATTCGCGCTCACGCGAGTGAATTCATAAAAAGCTTGCGTGATGCCTTGCACCGTACCGAGCAAGCCGATGAGCGGAGCAATGGCGGCGGAAAGCGACAGCCAGGAGACGGCATACTGCAGGCGATTGGCTTCGCGCTGCACGGATTCCTCGACGGCGTGCTCAATTTCGCCTTGGGGACGGCCGATTTTCATCAACATGGCCCGCAAAATCTTCGCCGCCGCCGACGGGTAGTTTTGGCAGATGCGAAACGTCTGCCGCGGATCGAAGCCACCAGCATTTTCGCTTTGTTGAGCCAATTCGTCGATCAAGCCTGCGGGGAAAAGTTTTTCTTTGCGCAGGGAAATGGCTCGTTCTATCGATAACGCAATCACGAAAATCGATAACGCGAACAGCGGCCACATTAGAATGCCGCCTCGCATCAGCAAACCAAAGAAAGTCATTTTCCCTTCTGCCGCGGGGGCGGCGACTGAACTTGGATCGGCAACGATTGCCGGTGCCGAGACGGTTTGCGCGATCGCCGAGTCACATACGCCGAACAAGACGAAGCCAACGATCGCGGCGATCAAAGTTCCGGCGAAGATAGGCTTTAGGAAACTATCCGAGAACCCAAACGCCCCCTCACCCTGCCCTCTCCCCCGAAGCCTGGGGAGAGGGAACGATTTTGGTTTTTGGACGGGCGCGTAATACTTTCTCATGCGGCTGGCTCCGGATTACATCTTTTCGAGTTTAGTGATTTGAGTTTTTGCTTCGGCCGCGAGTTTGTCGTTTGGATAGTGCTCCACCAAATAGCCGAACCAGGCTTTGGCTTCTTGAATGAACTTGGGTCGCGTCGTTTCATTAGCCGAACTGATTTGAACAAGGTGGCAGCGGGCCAGTTCGTAGGCCGCGAAGGCTTGCCACGGTTTGATCGTCTCGCCCGCCGCACGTCCGCCATAACCGTAGACGGCCAGCGAAAATTCCTTGATCGCCTCGTCGAATTTCTTGTCTTCGAAGAGTGCTTCGCCGATCATGCAGCGGGCGCGGATTCCAGTACGGTCGAACGAGGGTGAAGATTTGCCCCACGCGACAATAGCGTCCGCCGTTTTGCCTTGGCCTTTGAGAGCCGTGCCGTATTCGTACCAAGCTTCGGCTGCATAGCCTTCGGGAGGCGAAACCGCGTCGACGAGCGGTTTGAGAAAAGTGATCGCCTCGTCAAACTGCTTAACTTCGTTGGCACTCTGCGCTCCGTGCAGCAAAGTCAGCATCTTCACGTCCTCGCGGACCGTTGTAGAGGCTCGGACTTCGGGCAAGGCCAACTTGTAAGCAGTGACTGCAGCCTCATGTTGCTTTTGGCGAAATAGCGATTCAGAGATCATAAACAAGCCATCCGCCATCAGCACGCCATTGGGAAAATCGGCAAGTAGCTGGCGGAAGAATTTTTCAGCGGCCGCATAATCTTGTTTCTTATAGTGTGACCAAGCGAGTTTGTAAGCAGCCTTTTCGGCAAGCTCCGTGTCGCTGCTGCTTTTCGCTCGCGCCGAGGTGTAATGCGGGATGGCGTCGTCGAATTTCCCACCTCCGTAAGCGGTTTCGCCCAAGTGAAAGTGTGCCTCGGCGACCAACGGGCTATCGGGAAATTTTTCAACCAGTGATCGGAAGTACTCGACCGATTTGTCGATGTCGTTTTTGCCTTGATGCGCCCAAGCCAATTCGTACAAGTACTTATCACCCCACTTTTTTGCGTCGACTTCATCGCTGGCAAGCTTCGTCAGCTCTTGGAATCGCTCGATCACTGCATCGTAGTTTTTCTGATCGACTTCGATCAACGCACGTTCGTACAGTGCTTCGAGCTTTTCGGCTTTGGGGGGATTGGTCGCGATGAAGTGATCGAGGTCCGCAGCGGCTTCGGGCGATGCCCCGCTCCGACGACGTGCCATGCCGCGCGCGAGCGTTGCCTCTTTGATCAAAGCGTGCTCGGGAAATTTTTCGATTAGCACATCGAAGGATGCGATCGCCTCTTTCGGCTTGTCGCGTCGAAGTTCAGACCAGCCGCGCCCATAAAGAGCCGACGGTACAAAGCTCGATTTGGGAAGTTCCTCAATGATTTGCGAATACGAACGGATTGCTTCGGCAAATTTTCCCGCGTCGAACTGGAACTCGCCCAATCGATAAAGCATCTGATCCCGAAGGACGGATTGGGGGAAATCGGACAAGCTTTTTTCGGCCAGCGGAATGGCTTGTTCGATCTTTCCGCCGCGATGGACGGATCGCGCCGCCAGCAGCGAGACTTCGTCGGCGCGGGGCCAAGCGGCGTCGACAGCAAGCGAACGCGCGAGGCTCGCGGCGGCAGGCTCGTATTGTTTCGATTGAAATTGGGCGGAGCCAACGTGAAACAAAAGTGCGGCTTGATCGCGACCCGTGATTTTGTCAACCAGCGGCGTGGCGAACTTAATCGCGTCGTCGTTTTTCCCAGCGAGCACAAGTGCTTGCGTCAACGCGATTTGCCAAGAGGCCAGCTTTGTGTTCTGCGAATAGTCAGTGACGAGCTTGCGATACAAATTTTCAGCAACCTCCCATTGTTGCTTTTGCAAAGCGGCCTCGGCATGGACTTCACTCACGTCGGCGGTGAACGAATCCTTCGGATAAGCTGCGTAGAATTTGTCGGCAAGCTCGATGGTTCGTTCCGGATTTTTCGCGGCCAAGCTCGAATAGCAGGCGTTGTAAAGAGCTTGCGGCGCTAGTGCGTGCTGAGGGAACAGGTCAACGATCTTGAGATACATCGCAATCGAGTCTGCAACTTTTTCTGGAATTGCGAACGCGGCCTCACCTTGAGCCATGAGCAACGGAACGGTTTCCTCTGATTTGGGATCGGACTGGTCCAAAGTTTTTTTCGCGATGTCCCAAGCGTCTGCGGGGCGATGTGCCGCGAGCAGCGTCGTGCAAAGCAATTGTGCAGCGACGACGGATTTGGGATCGCGTTGCAGCGCCGCCGAAAAGTGCCGTTCGGCGGACGCAGTGTCGTTGGCTTTGAGATAGTTCTGTCCGGCGGCGATCATGGCCGCGAGTGCGGATTCCGCTTGCGGAAAATCGGTAGCGAATTTGGCGAACGCAGCGGCGGCAGCGGCGTATTGCTCGGCGCGGGAGAGCACGACGGCTCGCTGATAGGCGGCCAGTCCCGCACTGGCGAAGTCTTTGACCTGTGCAACTTCCGCGTAAAGCTTTTCGGCTTGATCGTAACGTGTGAGGGCAGTGGCTTTATCACCGGCTTTTTCGGCAGCGAAACCAAATTGCAAAAGTGATTCGGCTTTGCGGAAACGGACTTCGTTGGCTTGTGGGGCTTGGGGAGCTTTTCCCAAGAAGCGATCGTAGTTGAACATCGCTTTTTCAAAATCGCCGCGCTCTTCGTAGCAACTGCCGAGTGCGTAAATTGCGTCGGACCAGTTTTTTGAATCGGGGAACTCGATAACCAGACGATCGAACGCGGCAATGGCCTTGTCGTGTTGCCCCGCCGTCAAGTTGGCTTCACCAAGAAAGTAAATCACTTCGTCGGCATTCTTGAATTGCGGAAATTTTTCCAGCACCGTTGTCAACGAACCCACGGCTGAGGCCGACCATTCGTTCACCTTTTTCTCTTGGTCCGGTTGGTTGGCAAAGGTCTTTGCATGAAGCCATTGGTTGTAGCCCAAGTGCAACCAACTGTCGGCCGTGTTCGCAAAGTCAGCAGGTGCGTCCGCGACGACTTTCTGAAAAAGGTCGATCGCCGTCAAATGATTGCCGACCTTTTCTTGGCACAAGCCGAGTTTGAATTGCCAACTTCTAGTCTGTTTGGTCTTTGGATATTGCTCGATCAGTTTGGTCCATTGCTCGATCGCTGGCTCGAACTTGCCGTCGTCTTGCATATTGGCGGCCGCGTTTTCGAGAACGAGCGATTCGCGAGGCGCTTCGTCTTGGGCAACGCAAACGGATGCGCTCAATAGGACCAAGCACAACGGACCAAAAATTTGCTGCAATCGCATCATTAAAGATTTTCCTTTTTCAACTCACGGGTCGGGGTCTGACGCATTTTTCGGCCTGTTTTGATTGGCGTTGAAAAAACTTGAATCCGAAAAATGGGTCTGACCCCCTCATAACCAGCGGTAATCTTCCCATCTCGTGAACGGTTACGGTTGCCGCAAGCCGCAGAAATATGTCGTCCAGTAACTCCCGGCACCGTTCGACAACCACCTTGTGACAACAAACAATAAACGAGGCGCAGCGGCGGAGGTTTCAGTCTATCTCCGACAAAAGGTCAAAAAAAGAGACGCGGCCTAATTCGGACACCCACCGGGGTCTGGCTCGAATTGCGAAGTCCTCGGAGCAAATTGTGCCTGACCCCTTCCGAATGCGGTTCTTGGATAGG
>JANNYC010000059.1:0-65834 GCA_031409895.1 Planctomycetota bacterium | reverse complement strand
CGTAGATCAGTGGAACTACAAACGATTGAGCCAACGTCGCGAGACCTTGGTGAAAACGGCCAGAAGAATATCGTTCGCCACCCTCACATTGCATAGGCTCGATCAAAATTGCAAAAGCCCGCTTGTCGGCAAGCGTTTGTCTAACCATCCGCAGACTTTCGATTTCACTCGATAGAAGTGCGTCGTTGCCGTTTTGTATTTGAGTCAAGCGAGCGAGAAATGTTGAGTCGTCGCGTTCGGACCAAAGTCCAATCCAATTATCCGGAACAATGGCTTGGGACGGGTCGGCACCATCAATTTCCGGGTAGGGTGCGAAAATCGCGGCTTGTTCGGTCCAGGAAAATGGCTCGCGTTTCTCCGGACTCCAGGTTGTCTCCAATACGAATTTGGTCCGCCCGTGAAACGCGCCGACAAACGCCAACACACGTCTTGCCGACTTATGTTGTCGTCTCTCGAAACAAATTGCGAGCGATTGCTCAATCGCCTCGGCTCCCGAATTGCAAAACGAAACGTGATGCGACGTCGAACCGAGCTTTCGGCGCAGCAAGTCCGCGTAGGCCGTTTGAAATTCCCGAATTTCGCGCGACTTTCCATCGTCGATCCAACTGCTCAAGTGCTGCGCGGCACCGAACATCGCACCGTGATTGAACCCTAGCCCCAATGTAGCAATTTGTGACGCAGCATCGAGCAGCACAACATCGTCGTCATCCAGAATTGCTAAATACGCGCCCGACGATTTTTCCAGATCGATAACAAACGGCTTCTTGTCTGCCGGAATCAATTCTCGCGCGTAAAGTTCGTTCAAACGCCCTTGCGACATCAAATGTTCGATACTGTCGTTGAGCTTCGCGGCCATGAGGATTCGTTGGGTTCGTAGATCGCTGAAATTGACGGTAGAGCTTACCGATTATCGCCAATTTGTTCGCAGGTACCAAGCCGAGCGTGCCTTCCAAACTGAGCCGAACGCGCTACCGTCGGGCGAGTCGCCCTGACCGACTGCCATTGGAATATAATCACAATCGCCGTTTGCGGTATTGCCACCGCGCCTGCGGCTCACTTTGAACATTGACTGACAAATTGGAGTTCCTCATGCAAACGACTTTACTTTTCGCATTTGCAGTATGCTTTGCTGCAATCGCAGTGACATCGACCGCTGCTCAGGACGGCCGAAACGCCCAGAAAACTGAACAACAGGAGCAACGCATGAAGTTCGCAATCGCTATTCACGGAGGCGCCGGACCGTCGTCGAAACAAGCGTCAGATGAGGCCAATCGCGCTCGCATTGGCTCGATGCGCCAAGCACTCGACATTGGCAAAGGCATCTTGGAAAAAGGTGGGACGAGTCTTGATGCCGTCGAAGCCGTCGTGATTTTTCTGGAAGACGACCCCAAATTCAACGCCGGTCGCGGAGCGGTGTTCACGGCTGACGGATCGCACGAACTTGATGCGTCGATTATGGACGGGCGAACTGGAGCTTGTGGAGCGGTTGCCGGAGTTCGACGGGTAAAAAATCCGATTCGCTTGGCCCGGTTGGTGATGACGGATTCGCCGCACGTGTTGCTTTCAGGCGAAGGAGCCGACCATTTCGGCGAGTTGAAGCAAGTCGAGTTGGTCGAGAATTCGTATTTTGATACGCCTGAGACTCGTGCCAAATGGGAGGAGCGAAAAAAGCAGAAGCTCGACAACCCGCAGTCAATGATCCAAGTTGAGGATGTCGGCTATTTTGGAACAGTGGGTTGTGTGGCGCTGGACGAAAACGGAGATTTGGCGGCGGCCACGTCGACCGGAGGAATGACCGCAAAACAATTTGGGCGAGTCGGTGATTCGCCAATCATTGGCGCGGGCACTTTTGCGGACAATGAAACTTGTGCCGTTTCATGCACCGGCAAAGGCGAAGAATTCATTCGCCGAGTCGTGGCTTTCGACATCGTTGCTCAGATGCGATACGCGAATCGAACTTTGCAAGAAAGCGTCCAGCATACGCTTCGTGAAACGCTCAAGCCAAATGACGGAGGCATTATCGCAATCGACCGTTTGGGTCATATCTCGATGGAATACAACACGCCTGGCATGGCCCGAGCGGCTGCTGATTCTTCCGGCAGATATGACGTGCTTTGGTCCGACGCGAAGGAAACAGAACCTGCCAAAAAGTAGGTAAGGGAGAACGATCGCATTGTTCGGCTATTTTACGGCCAGCAGTTTCTTTGCGGCTCGCGCACAATGGAAACGGACCATTGGGTCGGGGTCTTCTTTAGCCAATTTTTCTAGCGTCGCTTGCCAAGGCTGAGCGACTGAGCCAAGGTTCTCTAGAATCTCCGCGGAGAGGGACCGAATCGAGCCGTCTTCGTTTTGCAACATTTCGGCGACGTCTTTAGCCGCACTGACCGCATCGGCCTTCATTTGATAGATCGCCATCAGCGCCTCGTACTGCAAGTTATTCGTCTTGCTCATCGCAACAAGTGCTTTTACCGAAGTTTCGGCATCGCCGGTGATCTTCCACAATGCCAATGCAGCTTGGCACTGCACAAATTTTTCTTCGTCGTTCATTAAGGCTTCGACTTTTCCTTTTGCAGCGGCAGCATGTGGCCCAAGCAACGTCAAACCGATCAACGCGCGATCGCGATCTGGCTGCAAGTATGCGTCGAGGTGTTTTGCCAACAGTTCAACGACGTCAAAATCTTTATTAGGACCAATCGCACCAAGCGCAATTAGAGCATGGCTTCGTGATGAGACATTCCCTTTCTCGACAAGCGTCTTCAATTTTCCGTTGAGCCGGGCAGCAGGCGGCCCGATCGTGACGATGGCTCGACAAGCGAGCACTTGAAGCCGAAAATCTGGATCGTCCAAAAACGGCTCAATGGCATCAATGACGCTGGCGTCGCTGTTTTTCAAAGTTACCAAACCGTAAATCCCGCTGAGCCGGCGTTTGGGATCCTGCGATCTCGTCAGCGCAACTAGCTTTGGAGTGCTGCCGATCGCAACGTCGCCTAAACGATGAATCATTTCCGCTGCGGCCGCAAATTCCTTTCGGTCCTCGGAATCTAAAGCCGAATCGCAGTGCTTTGCCATTGCTGGCCCGATTTGTTCTGCGGCAAATTGAGCGGCCTCTCCAACTGCGCGGCCGGTGATCATCGCTTCGACAAGAGGAATGAGCAGCTTATCGGCGTGCTCCGGGAATTCGACTAGTTTCAGAAAGGCATCGATTTGCTCGTCGGCGCTTTCAGATTTGGTCTGGGCAATTAGTTTGCCAAAACGCTCCGTGTCGTCTTGAGCGACCAGCGCTCGCGAAATGAGGCCCGCGAAAAGTATCACGATGATGACGAATGCGCGTCGAATTTTCATTGTGCCGAAAGCTCCTAGAGAAAATGCCGCTTGTTTCGAATGCCTTATCTTATACAAGGGCTTGTTCCAAACGTATTCGATACCGGGAAAAAACTGTCTTTTCCGCGCGGGCCGCAAATTCGGAAACTTTGGACATCCTGAGCTACTTTCGCCAAGCCAACGCCAAAACGTCGATTGAAGGACAACAGGATGGTTGACTGTTCAACCTGTTGGGCATGGACGCGCCCTTGGCCAAGCTATTTTTGGCCATTTCGCATTTGCCGCGCTTGGATGCGTGGCGAATTAAAGCTCTGGAGAGCGCGTTCATGGTTCCATCTCGAAGTCTTAACCGAGATCTTCTCGGCGTCGGAATCCTCGCCGCCCTCGCCTATCTGCTGGTGGCACTCGGTACGTACGACCCTGCCGACCCGGTCGCAAGACTAATTGCCCCGCTCGATCAAATATATCAACCGGATACATCTGTTTATCCGCTGAACGAAGAACCTCGCAACGCGTGCGGCCGGTTCGGGGCGTTGGTCGCGGATTTGTTGTTCGCAACATTTGGACTTGGGGCGTTTTACGTTTTGATAGGCTTGGCCGTTTTGGCCGTGGCGATGCTCATTCGCGGGCAACTCAATTCAATCTGGGTGCGAACGCTTGGATGGGTGTTGTCGCTCATTGGACTCACCGGAATTTTTCATCGCGTGCTTTATTCATCGATTACGTCGCCTATGATCGGGCCCGGCGGTTCGTTAGGAGCACTTTGCAGCGGTCTGCTCCAATCGAATTTCGGTCCGGCTGGAAGCCTCATCGTGATGATAACATTGACCTTGATCGGGACGATGTTTTGGACGGACTATTTTGTTTTTCGCATGTTGCGATTAGCTTTTGCACCGCTCGTGACTGGCGCCGAACTCGCGCGGCGAAACCAAGCATTGAAGATAGGCTCGATCGGTTCGCGCAATGCGGGGCTGAGTGAACGGCCAACCGCAATGTCAACTCGCGACGGGCTTGCTGCGATTCCGGTTCGTTCGGCTACATTGCGCGATGACCTTTCGCTGGTCGCGCGGCCTTCGCTCGTCGAATCACTTGCGGCTAAAAAACAGATTGGCAAAAACTTGGCGGCAACGGTCGCCGTAAAGGCCGACGAATTCGGCGACCTGGATGAAGCCGATCAATTCGATCGCGATGCCAGGAACGATTCCGAAGACTCTTTGGACCAACTTGACGACGCTGCCGACGCAGACATAGCCGCGCCATCATCGGTTGTCATTACCAAACAAAACGCAGCAAAAGCAGCCACCACAAAGGCCTCAAAACCCGCTGACGAACGCCAGCAAGTAATTCACGCGCTCAACCACGCTTCGCTCGGTGAACAACCCGCAGCGTTTGAGTTGCCCAGCATCGACTTGCTCGATCTGCCCGTTGCCGTCAATTTCGATGAACATCGCGAGGATGCCCTGCGCAAAGCACGCATCTTGGAGAAAACCTTTCAGCAATTCGGTTTCAACGTCAAAGTCGTCGACATCGAAACGGGGCCGGTCATTGCTCAATATGAACTTGAGTTGGAAGCGGGCTTGCGCTTGGCAAAGATCACGAACCTTTCGGATGACCTGGCGATCGCGCTTCGTGTCCCTAGCGTCCGGATCGTCGCCTCGATCCCTGGCAAGAACACCGTCGGTATCGAAGTCCCCAACGAGACTCGCCAAACCGTTCGATTGCGCGAAGTCATGGAGCGTGGTGCGGCCAAGGCTGCCAAAATGAAAATTCCGTTGTTCGTCGGCCAAGACGTTCGCGGCGATCCACTCGTCGTTGACTTGGCGTCTCTGCCGCACTTGTTAATTGCGGGACGAACGGGAACCGGCAAGAGCGTTTGTTTGAACGCGATTATCGCGTCGATCTTGATGACCAGACGACCCGACGAAGTCCGCATGCTGATGATCGATCCCAAAATGGTTGAACTCAGCGGCTATGCGCGGTTGCCGCACTTGATGCACCCGGTTGTCACGGACATGCGAAAAGCCGAAGCCATTTTGGCGTGGGCCGTCGACAAAATGGAAGAGCGCTATGCACTTCTCGCTCGCGCCGGCGTCCGTCACATAACGAGCTACAACCAACTTGGCGAACAAGAACTTATCAATCGCCTGCAACCAGAAACGGAAGATGAACGGAGCGGGATTCCGCTTTCGCTCCCTTTCATCGTGATCGTCGCGGACGAAATGGCGGACTTGATGATGACTGCAGGCAAAGAAGTCCAACAGCATATTATCCGTCTGGCACAGAAGAGCCGCGCGGTCGGCATCCATCTGATTTTGGCAACCCAAAAACCGACGGTCGACGTCATTACCGGCCTCATCAAATCCAACCTTCCCGCCCGTATCGCTTTTCAAGTGGCCACGCGAACCGACAGCCAAGTCGTGCTTGATTGCAACGGTGCCGAACGGCTGCTCGGTAACGGCGACATGCTGTTTCTCTGGCCGGGAACCAGCACCCTGCTCCGTGGCCAAGGGACTTACCTAACCGACGAAGAAATCACTGCCGTGACGAATTCCGTTAGCACCGGCGAACAGAACTTTGTGCACGAACTCGTCAACATGCGCGTCGCCGATCCGAGTCAGGTCGAAGATGAATCGGCTAACACACTTAAGAATCGAGACGAAGTTTACCAGCAAGCCGTCGAGGTCGTCATTCGCGAAGGCCGCGGGTCTGTTTCGTTGCTTCAGCGCGCGCTGGGAATCGGCTACGGGCGAGCCGCGCGGCTCATCGACTTCATGGAACAAGACGGCATCGTCGGTGCCTACGCCGGCTCCAAATCCCGCGACGTAGTTATGGCTTTGTCGCAATGGCATCAAATGCAAGACGCCGCAAGGAGCGACACGACCGACGCTACGCCGAAATCGAAGCTGATTGTTTCACCTCTTGTGGCGAAACTTAGACCGCCGACTCGTCTGGCTGATCCGGAAGACATTGAGAACGAATCCGACGACGTTTGGGATGAGGACGAATCGGAAGACGAAAGGGACGAATCACCCGACGTCGACAATGATGAAGAATTGGATTCGACGGGGGAAGATAATGACGGCGTTGCCGACGAAGATGAAGACAACGAAACGGGTGAAGCTCGGGCACGGCTTAAACTAGCGCGCCCGTCGCATTTCGGGCGATCGCGTTCGCAAACTACTGCGGATGGCGACGGCGAATAACTTCGGACAACCGTGTTGAAATTACGTGCGAGATCTATTCGTCCAGATAAGCACTCTTGCGGCGGCGGCGTGTCAAACGATGCCGATACGACATCTGTTCGCCTTCCGAGAACCAATACCCGCCGAGCACTTTGTAAAAAGCGAGTAGTACGAACGCGCCAGCGACTCCGACGAAAAAGCCTTTTAGACTGATGGGCGGAATATGTTCGCCACTGTAAAAATATTTCAGTAGCGCACAACCGATGAGCGTACCGACGATCCCCATCAAAATGGTCGCGATACTTCCGCCTGGGTCTCTACCCGGCATAACGGCTTTGGCGGCCAATCCAACAACCGTACCAAACCCGATCCACATCAAAGCTTGGTTTGCGTAATCTTGCAGTGCGACAACGTCCATGCGCGGTATCCTTGACCCAGATTTTGACGGGGGTTTTTATCAAAATTCGACCAAGCCACCCAGAGCAATTGCTTAAAGTCGCGCTGGTCGGTCCAATCGTCCCAATCAATTTCATTTAAGCGGCTGCTGTCACGAAAGTGATATCGAATCGGCCGCTACATCTTTTTTGGAAACTGCCGACGCGAGTCGGTCGAGCCTCATACAGTTGGCTAACCCACGATGCTCCCCGCAATCCCTCAAGCCTGTCGCCTCAAGCCTTTCCTCTTAACACCGCCTGCGACTGCATCTGGCAGATAATAATCGCGTCGCGGGCCAATTCACCGCCGAGGATATCTGAGTCGCGATCGCCCAAGATACATGCCTTTACTTCTTCGATCTCCGCGACGAAACCGGCGATATCATCGGCCGCGATTATGGCCGGCCGAATCACAGCACCCTTGTCGGTCAAGATTTTCAGCGGCATCGATTCGGACTTGTCGGCAAACGAGGCGAACTCGAATTGAAGCGTCGCACGTTCGAAATGAAGTTCGAAAGCATGGTTAAACGGCCTCCCCTGCTGATCGATCACTCCGGAGACGCAGCTCACTACGATCGTCGGGTCGTCAAACTCCAACAAGCTGTTGCAAAAGGAGACGACCGAGCCCCGTAAGCGTCCCCGACTCAAAGCCCGACGCGGCATCCCGAACAAAAGCCGAATAAAGTGTGCGTCGTGAACATGCAAGTCAATGAGCGGGCCTCCGATGCGAGTCGGATCGTAAAAATCCTTGAGCCATTTCGGATCGGAAATCAATCGTTTGAACGTCCCGCCCAACAAGCGACCGTAGTCGCCCGATCGGACGGCTTGCAGTGCAACCGAATATTCGGGAAAGAACGGCAACACGTGTCCGACAAACAGCCGACGACCCACTTGCCTCGAACGACTGACCATCGTTTCACAGTCCGCCACATTCAGTGCCATCGGCTTTTCGCAAAAGACGTGTTTGCCCGCATCGAGCGCCTTGAGCACCGCTTCACAGTGCAGATTCGGCGGCAAACAAATGTCAACAACATCCACCTCACCTTCGCTCAACATTTTGTCAAGCGAATCGAATACGCAGATTTTCGACAAGTCAACCTGTTCGCCGGGCGGCCCGAAATTTCCACGAATCGACCGCCAATCACCGCTGCGGCGAACTGGATCCTGTTCGCAGATCGCAACGACTTCGATACCGGAAATCCGCTTGTAAACCAGCCAATGAACCCAGCCCATAAAACCCAAACCGACAATCCCAACACGCAGCATTTCAATTGCCCTTTTGCAGCGGCCGACAGAAAAGAAGTTTCTTCGTCTAGCATTGGAAACGATTTGACGCTTCCTTGATAGTCGTGCCCGCGGCAGTAACTCCGGCGATGGGAGTGCATTACGTTGCCCGGCCAAAATTTCACTTTCAATCCGTTCTGGAACGCAAGGTTTGTTGATACGATGCTTGAACAAGCGACTCCGGTTTGGTACCAAGTCGATCGCTATTTACTTGAAGAGCCTTTCAATGTTCAAGAACGTCGCGGGTGGAATTGAATGAGTGATTTTCCTTATTTGCACGGATTCTCGGTCGAAGAGCAGGACCGCTTGTATCGCCAGGCTCAGTTTTCGGAACAAACCATTTATTCCAAAATTGATTTCTCACGGCAAAAGCGTCTGCTTGAAGTCGGCGTCGGTGTTGGTGCGCAAACGGAAATTCTGCTTCGGCGATTTCCCCGTTTAAATGTCGTGGGAATAGACCGAAGCCCCAGGCAACTTGAGCAAGCGAACGCTCTGCTATCGAAGTCGCCAGGGGCAGCCGGGCGGTTCGAGCTGTTGCAAATGGACGCATCGGCAATGGATTTTGAAATGGACGAATTCGATGCGGCATTTATCTGCTGGACGCTGGAACATGCCGGCGATCCAGCCCGAATTCTCTCCGAAGTACGGCGGGTTCTCAAACCCGGTTCGCCTATTGTGATCAACGAAGTGATGAACTCGTCGTTCTTCCTTGATCCCTATTCGCCCAACACCTGGAAGTACTGGATGGCCTACAACGATTTTCAGCTTGCGCAGGGTGGGGATCCGTTTGTCGGAGCCAAGCTCGGCAACCTATTGTTGCAGCAAGGGTACGAACGGATTGAAACGGAAGTCAAAATCTGGCACTTGGACAATCGTCAACCGGCAGAGCGCCGCCAGGTGATCAACTTCTGGACGGAGCTGTTATTGAGTGCGGCGGAACAGCTTAAGACCAACGGCTGCGTAACTGGAGAAATCGTTGGCGGGATGAAAGCCGAACTGAAAACCGTTGCTCACAACCCCAATGCTGTTTTCCATTTCGCCTTTATGCAAGCAAGAGCCTTTGTTTGAGCGGGGTGCCTCTAAATTGTTTAACATTGAGCCGCAGGGCTCGTTTCTGAAAGTAGTCGGCTTGCTCTATAATTGAACTACCATCGGCGACGCCGTTCACCAAAAGGAATTCCAAATGCCCGTTGAAATGCGCCTCTCGCGAATCATCATCAGCAACATCAACGAGAACCAAGTCGTGTTCTTGAAGGAAGTCGATGGCGACCGGCAGTTTCCGATTCTCATCGGATTGTTCGAAGCAACGTCGATCGACAAACGTGTGAAAAAAGAACGGCGCCCTCGGCCTTTGACGCACGACCTGATCGTCAACGTCGCCGAAAAACTTGGCGCTGAATTGGACAGCGTCATCATCAGCGACCTTAAAGAACACACGTACTTCGCGTCGCTACGGCTTCGCCAGAACGGTGAATTAATTGAAGTCGATGCTCGCCCTTCGGACGCGATTGCCGTCGCGGTCACTTGCAATCCTCCGCTCCCCATTTACGTGGCAGAAGAAGTGCTCGAAGAAACGAATGCGGCTGAGTGATCAGTGTTGAAAGTTGAAAGTTGAAAGCAAGCGTTGGGCTCTTGATACTGCTTGATCAACTGGTGCAACATCGACTTCCGTACCCCGTTTAGCCGTCCGGCTTCCGGGCGCTGGGAACACACTTCACGGCAAAATTGTACCGTGCGTCAACAGCAGCCAGAAACCGGCCGGTTAAACAATGACTGCGAATTCTTTTCCCCGTTTAGCCGTCCGGCTTCCGGGCGCTGGGAACACACTGCACGGCAAAATTGTACCGTGCGTTAACAAGCGTCCGAAAACGGGCCGGTGAAACAAAAAAGGTGCCGCCAAGGGCACCTTGTTGTCTTGTCTGCTTTTAAGCAAGCGAACCGAAAACTATTCGCGTGGGCGAACCGCGCCGGTCAATCCGCTGTAATCTTTGCGATCGTCCATGTGCCACAGTGGCAAACCCAACTCAACACGTCGGCGCAACATTTCGATCTTCGATTCCGAACCCGCTGGGGCATCGGTTGGCTCGAAGTCGGAGCGTGGCTCAGGAATAAAATCCTCGTCATGGCCATACTTTAGAATGGCCTCGAACACATTGAAAACTTTTTTCTTGACGGTCATTTAAAAAACCTCTTTGACTGGAAATATTTGAGGCAATTTGCAAACACGCAAATTGCTGACACGTTGGGAACAAAACCGCAATGAGAATCGAAGTCGGGAAAATTTCGGGAGATGTTTCGAGGCGGTGCGGATTCGAGAAAACGAACTCAACCAACTCGCGACTTCCTAGGTATTATCCAGACGCCGCAACGAATGTCAAACTTTTTCTGGTTTTTTTTGCATCAAATTAAGAACCTTCGTCACGAACGACGACTTCCCGGGCCCTTGATGGAAAAACCACTGTTTTACCGCGATAAACAGCCAAGTTAAAATAGATAAGCTTATCCGGCTCGACATCGCTTAAGGGAAATAGTACGCCGCAAAACAACCGAAATGGCCAATACCCCCTTGAAGCAGTGCGGACGACTTGGCAGTTGCTTACGCAAGATTACCTTGGACGAATTTCGGTCGGCAAGCAATTGTGTTTGCGGCCCTACACATTCAGATCATGGATTTGGCATGGAATCGTCGTTAGCATAGAGATCGCGGCAAGGCGTTTTTGCTAAATATTTGGACTTCACGAACCCGGAGAAGAATAATGAGCCTCACTCGACGAGATATGTTGATCGCATCAGGTGCAGTGGTTTCCGCGACAGCCCTTGGCCAAGGCAATGCCTTTGCCTCACCACATTCGTTCGTCGATATGAGTTCCCAAGAGCCAGCGTCCGAGCCAACTTTTGTGCCCAACCCGATCGCCGTCTCGACCTATTCTTTTTGGCGGTTCAACGACGACTCCAAGCTCGACATGGTCAAGTGCATCGAATTGGCGGCGCGATATGGCTTTGATGCCGTCGAATTGCTTCGAGTCCAAATGAAAGATGTGGTTGACGACGCTTATTTGCAAAAGCTCAAACGGCAAGCCTTTGTTAATGGCATGAGCCTCTGCGGTATGTCGACGCATCAAGACTTTGTTACACCTGACGCAGTTGACCGCGAAGCCAACGTGAAACTCACGGCGGACTTGATGGAGATGTCATACAAACTGGGTATCCCCACGATTCGGGTGAACACCGGACGATGGAACACGAGCAAGGATTTCGACGACCTCATGGCCCACAAAGGAATTGAGCCAGTAATGGAAGGCCACACCGACGACGAAGGTTTCAAATGGGTCATCGATAGTTTCGAAAAGCTCATTCCGGTTGCCGAAAAGTGCGGCGTCGTCATGGGATTGGAAAATCACTGGGGATTGGGACGCACGGCCGAAGGCGTCTTGCGTGTCGTCGATGCCATCAAGTCGCCTTGGCTCCAAGTGACTTTGGATACCGGCAACTTTTTCGAGCGACGCTACGAGCAACTGGAAATGCTCGCGGCGAAGACCGTTTTCGTTCAAGCCAAAACATATTTTGGTGGCGGCAAATGGTACACGCTTGACACGGATTGGATCCGCATCGCCAAATTACTTCAGTCCGTGAACTATCGCGGATTCATCTCGCTCGAATTCGAAGGCAAAGACGACTACAATACCGCCATTCCAAAAAGCTTGGCTGTGTTACGCGAGGCCTTCGGCAAGAAACACTTGTAAACGACTTTGAAACGGAATTCGCGATGCGACAAATCTACCTTGACTACAACGCCACGACTCCCGTTGCGCCAAGCGTTGTTGAAGCCATGACGCCGTTTTTGTCTGAGCATTTTGGCAACGCATCAAGCAGTTATTCTCGTGGTCGCGCGGCCGCCGAAGCGATCGAGGACGCCCGCATGAGGTTGGCGTCTTTGTTGGGTGCGAATCAAGAAGAAATCGTCTTTACGGGCGGCGGAAGCGAAAGCAACAACCTTGCCATCAAAGGCGCAATGCTCGCCAGCGGTAACGACCGCGGCGGTCACATCGTCATTTCCGGCTTCGAGCATCCGTCCGTCGTCCAGCCAGCGCGGTTTCTCGAGCGGCTTGGGTTCGATATTTCGATTGCCGAACCAGACCGATTCGGAATTGTGCAACCTGAGGCCGTCGAACGCGTCCTGACCGAAGAGACTCGCATGGTCAGCATCATGCACGCCAATAACGAAATCGGAACGATTCAACCGTTGCGGCAAATTGCCGAAGTCTGCCGCGCTAACGACGTTCTGTTGCACACCGATGCCACGCAGTCCGTTGGGAAAATTCGGACCATGATCGATGAACTCAACGTCGATTTGCTGAGCCTCGCAGGACACAAGTTTTATGCGCCAAAAGGAGTCGGAGCGTTGTTCGTTCGCGAGGGCCTCGAGCTCGAACCGGTGATTCATGGAGCTGGGCAAGAATTCGGTTTGCGCGCTGGCACCGAGAATACTGCGGCAATCGTTGCACTTGGGAAAGCTTGTTCGATCGCCTTTCAATGCATGGACGAAGCAGCCGATCGAATGTCGTCTCTGCGCGACAAGCTGGCCACTCAGATTTGTTCAACAGTCCCACACGCACACGTCAACGGCTTACAAGCACCACGCTTACCCAATACGCTATCGATCACTTTGCCGCGCATTTCGGGAAACGAATTGCTGACTCGGATTCCTGAACTTTCCGCGTCCACTGGATCGGCTTGCCATAGCGGTACGGATGACGTTTCGCCCACCTTGCACGCGATTGGCATGACCGCCGAACAAGCTCGCGGGACCATTCGGCTCAGCGTCGGCTGGTACACGTCCGGCGAAGAAATCGATCGCGCCGCAGAGCTGATCATCGGCGCTTGGGAATCTATGCAGTAAGACCCAGATGCCGCTTGATCATTCCACCATCGACGCCGGATCGCCCGGTCGCGTCGATTTGATTCCGCCGTAGTCATCGACTTTGTTCAATTCAAGATCGGCCTTGTATCCAGCTCCGGGGCGAATCCAAATTTCGCCGTTGAGTCCGTCTTGCTCGGTGATCGCGTCATGGTGCCGGACCATTTCTAAAATCGCCAAGAACACGCCGATCATAGTCGACTTGTGCATCGCCACTTCGAAAAGTTCCGAGAAAGCGACTTTGCCTCGCGCCGTGATGATCGAGTGAATCCGCGCCATGTGGACTTGGATCGGCGTTTCGTCGTAGTAAATATTTTCCGCGCGCGGCGGAGCGTTGTCTCGCAATAAACGCCCAAAGGCACTGACCAAATCCCAAAGTTCGACTTCCTTGATTGGCTGATCGGACAATTCTATCTTGCGTTCTGGTGAATCGTCGGCGACGCGAGTGAATCGTTGTTGCCAATGTCGATGTTGTTCGTCAAGTAAACCAGCCGCGTCCTTGAACTGTTTGTAAAGCAACAATCGTTCGACCAAGTCCTCACGCGGATCGACCGACGACTCGGAATCGGATTCGCTCTCAGTGGGCAAGATCGACCGGGACTTGTACTCGACCAGAAGGCTGGCCACGTCAATAAAGTCCCCGACATCGTCGACGCTCAGTTCCTTGAGAGCTTCCAGTGAATCCAAGTATTGCTGGGTAATCCGAGAAATCGCGACCGCCTGCACGTCGACTTCGTGCTTCCGCACCAAATACAACAAAAGGTCCATCGGGCCGCGAAAAATGTCCAAATCAACGCTAAAACTTGGCAAAAGTCGAATCCTCGGCGTTATCGTTCCTAGTCAAAACATCCTCTACTATCGTAACCTGCGACAGCAAAAGAATTGAAGGCGTCGAGGCTGCGAACCACTTCAAGCGATACGATCCCAAGCAATTAAATCCACTTTGTCCGCATTCGTTGCGCCGTCAAATCATGCGTAGCGCAGACATTTAGCGAATGTTCGGTTTTGTCACAATGTAAACCGCTTTGAATCCGCAAAATCGCTTGTTTCCGCAGGACCAAGCCCTTACCGGCATCGTTTTACTAATCATTCAGGTTAGGACAGCTTCGCTACATTTTGTAAGCGATTCAAAGCCCCAAATTGTTTCATTTTACTTGGTCATGATAGCAGTTTAAGCCGATACGTTTTACTGTTTGACCCACTTCGGTTTGCGGTAGGTGCCACCCCAATCGTGGCTGGCCAAGGGATGTAACGCCCTGGCCAACTTGTCCGACGATTCGAAGTCCGGGTTGAGCGTATCGAGTCAAATGGAACGAAGACTCGACATCATTTTCTGGATCGGCAGACATTTTTATTGCGAGCCGATTTGAGGTTGCGATCTTTTTCGCTAGGGTCGTGAACCGTTTTGTTCGCCAGATGATGTTGATCGAGGATTCAAGTAAGTTGAAACGATGCGTTTTGATCCGGCACGATCGCTGGACCCAAACGGTGAAGGTGGCAACCCAATCGCCAACCAAGCCTTAGTCCGTTGAGTACTTTTACAAAAGTGCAAACGCCGCTGCAGCTTGGAGATTTGATGAGTTGCCCATTGCAGCAAAATCGTGTTGAAATTGATAATTTATGTAAGGTCCGCAGTTACGTTTCAGATATGTTGTGCCAACAAAACGATTACGAATTAGGAGTGTTCAAGATCACAGAGCGAGTGTTGATGCGACACCAACAACCGTGCGGCATCTTTTTCTGCCTGCACGGCCCCCGCAGTGTCAAATTGACCGCCGTCTGGGAGATGGACAATAATTCGATTTTGTTTTACGGTTCGACAGGTGAACGAGTTCAGAAAACAAAGTTATCGACCACCTCGGAGCTTGCCGCTGCGGGAGTTTGATAACTCGAAATAAACATGGAGGTTCAAAAATAATGCTTGTTCTTTCCCGCAAGGAAAGCCAACAAATACGACTCGGCGATTCGATTGTCTTAACCATCGTGCGGTTAAGCGGTGATCGAGTTCGACTGGGAATCGAAGCCCCGGACGACATTGTGATCTTGCGACAGGAGCTGGACGACGCCAAGCCAGCCACCCGACGCAAACAAGCCGCAGCTTAGATTTGGCTCACACAACAACAAACGCGTCGATTCGCTCGGCGCATTCAATACCGGAAGGGCGGTTAACAACCAGTTAACCGCCCTTTCCGTTTCTTGACCCCATGTTCGCACCGTCGTCATTAACTCGAATTTACCGCACGGCCCCCGTCGTCGCCACATTTTCAATCCGCAAAACTTCGTCAGGCAGCAATTCGAAATCAAATGTTGCCAAATCCTTGTGCATGTGCTCGGCGTTGGTCGTACCGGTCAACGCGATCATGCCCACTTCCAGCGCAAACCGGAAGATGACTTGACTCACAGTTCGACGATGAAGTTTTGCGACCCGCACCAAATCTGAATGTTTCAGAAGCTCGCGGTTTGCAGTTAGCAATGAGAAACCTTGATACGCAATTCCGCTCGCGCGACAGAATTCGCGAACTCGGCGATCCCATCCGTGAACTGCATAACACCGATTTTGCACGATGCGCGGCTGAACCCTGGCTCCCTTGCACAATTGTTCAAGCTGTTCCAGCGTTACATTGCTGATCCCAATCAAGCGCGCCACGCCACGATCATGGATTGCCTCCATTGCCCGCCAAGCCGCCCAGTCGTCCGGTCCTAAACCATCTCGCTTGCTCGGACCATGCAATAAGAAACCGTCGATAACCTTGGTCCCGAAATGTTGGCAGGAACTCGCGAAGGATTGCTCGACTTGGGTTTCGATCGGCGCGGCGGCATCGTAGGGCAAGCGATAGTCTTGGCCGGAACGAAAAGTGAATTTCGTTTGCAAGAACAAATCACCCCGCTTAATAATTCCGTACGTCACGGTCGCATCGATTCCATGTCCCACGGCCGCTTCGTCGTAATGCTTACGTTGGTTGGCCGAATCGATCCCCCGAAACCCAGCCCGCAACGCCATTTCCGTCAGATGCGCCGTGTTTGCTTCCTTCCAAGCCGTACCATAAATTAATCGCGGCACTCGGACGTTATCCACAAGCAAAGTTTGATCCATCATGGCTGCCAATCTAGTAGGGTGCGTGAAGTCTTAAACTGGCACGCGTTCGCCGACGTAGAGGATTGAGTTGCAGCTTGAGCAGATGTGGATGCGACCCATGGAAAGTTGGTCGAGGACGTGAGGGGTCAGAACTTGGTGACAATTTCCGCAGGACTCGGCGTCTACCATCGCCAAGGCATCTTCTCCTTTTGTTTTCGCGCGGTGTTGATACTCGCGGTGAAGTTCTGCGGGTAGACGCGATTCGCATTCGTTAAGCTCGCTTGTCACCCGATTCAACTCCGATTGCAAAACGGCCACTCGTTTTTCGACGTCACCGCTGACTTTGGTGGTCTCTTTTTGCGTCGACATCAATCGGTCATTGGCGGCCTTAATGGCTTCGTTTTGACGGTCGATCGATTCCAGCGTTTCCAATATCTCGTCGGCGAGCACGGTGTTGGCTTGTTGGTCGGCGGCGATTTGAGTATTCAGCAACGTGAACTCTCGATTGGAACTGCAGGCGTTGCGTTTGGCTTTAAAATCCTCCAATTTCGTCTCGCGCATTTTGAGCTGTAATTGTTTGTCGGCTGCGATCAGCTTGAGCCGCTTCAACTCTTGTTGGGCTTTCTCTAAATGTTTGGTCGCCTCGGCTTCGACATTGCGACAGTGTTGCACGCGGCGCGGTCCACCAACTAATTGACCATCCAGATCAGTTTTTTGGCGCAAGATTCGATGCAGCACTTGGAGAATTTCGGGTTTTACTTCCATCTTTGAACCTGGGCTAATTTTTGTTCTCGACCACGAATCGTTTCAACCTCTAAATCAGTCGACAAAAAAACCGTCGATCAAAACCGACGGTCTGTTGCGAGTGAAATTATTGCCGCGATGTCAAGTGAACACGCAGCCTCTGCGATCGGCTTATTCCGCGCCCGAGCGCAGAAAACCTTCCAACTGCAAACTGCGGACGGGATTCTGCAGCTTGCGAACGGCTTTCGCTTCGATTTGTCTAACGCGTTCACGGGTTACTTTGAATATGCGACCGACTTCTTCAAGCGTGTAATTATAGCCGTCGCCAAGTCCGTAACGCAAACGGATAATTTCGCGTTCACGAAAAGTCAGCGTCTTCAGCAGCGATTCGATCTTGTCCCGCAAAAAGCCGTTCCCAGCCAAGCGTGCGGGATTCTCGGTCGCGCCATCCTCGACAAAATCGCCGAAACTTGCGTCGTCCCCCTCGCCCAGCGGACGATCCAGGCTGACCGGATGCCGCCCGATGTCCATGACCCGGCGAACTTCGTCGACGTCCATTTCTGCCAAGACCGCGATTTCTTCGTTCGTCGGCGTTCGTCTGGATTCCTGCTGAATTCGTTTTTCGATATTCCGCAATTTCGTCAAGACATCGATCATGTGAACCGGAATACGGATCGTCCGGGCTTGGTCGGCAATAGCTCGCGTTATGGCTTGGCGAATCCACCAAGTCGCATAAGTCGAGAATTTGAAGCCGCGGCGGTACTCGTACTTGTCGACCGCACGCATCAGTCCCGTGTTCCCTTCCTGAATCAAATCCAGAAAACTCAAACCCCGGTTACGATACTTTTTGGCGATCGAGACGACCAGCCTCAAGTTACAACTGGACAGATGTCGTTTGGTGTTTTCAAATTCTTCGTAAAGCTTTCTGCAGCGTTCACAACGATTGCGCAATCCGCGCGAGCTCTCACGCGTTTGCAGAATCAGTTGCCGCCGAATCTGCCGCAAGTTATTCCGTTCCGCCGCGTCCTCGGTCCCTTGTCCCAATTCGGACAAGCGTTGCTCAATCGCAGTCAACCGTTGCGAGAACTTTTGCAGTTCTTTCAATAGCGGGCTGACGCGACGCGAGCGCAAGCTCAGTTCTTCCAAAAGGAAAACGAGTTTCGCGCGGCGGCGAATGAGCTGTTTGCGCGCGATTTGCTTTTGGTTCTTCGTGGCCGAGCGACTCACAACGACGCGAAAGTCCAGAGTGGTCTGCGCCAACAAGTTGTCAATCGTCTTGAAATGGTGCGGCATGCGCGCCGAGATTTGCTCTTTGGTCAGCCGCTCAGTCAACGAGACTTTGATCGTGCGATCAAATGGTAGCTCGCCCCGGTGGACTCGTTTCAGCGTCGCGACCGTCGCGCGCAAAGCGTATTCGTTCGAGAGCAGCAAACGCCGAAAACGCTTGCGGGCGATTTCGATGCGCTTGGCGAGCGTGATTTCCTCGTCGCGAGTGAGGAGCGGAATCACGGCCATTTGACTGAGGTACATCCGAATCGGATCGTCGCTCGACTTGGGCAGCTTTTCGCTGAAGGTGAGCGTATTGATTTCTGCTTCCGTCGCCACCAATTCTTCAGCCGACGGCCCATCCTCAAACGATTTTGCGTCGACCGGCGGATTTTCCCGCAGTTCGATTCCGTTGCTTTCCAAGGCACCGATTAGGTTGTCCAATTTCTCCGGAGTGTTGGCCTCGTCCGGCAAATAACCGGTGACCTCTCGGTAAGTTAAGTATCCTTGTTGTTTGGCTTTGACGACTAGTTGTTGCAGGTCCAGTTCTAAATGATTCACGAGGGTCTCCTCCTACGAATTCCATTTCGTGTCAGGCGGGAGATAGCCCAAGTCTTTAATTGGCGAAGCAGTTTGGACAGCGAATTCCACGTGTGGCTCGCCGCAAAACTTCATGCGCCTTCAAACGACTCGGAAAATCTTTTCGGTTCAAGGCCGCTACCCGTCCGTGGGCGCGGAAAGGCCTTGCCGCTGACGTGCTCGTTCAACGATTTCCTGTAGCGTTTGCGTTTCCTCCTCATGACTAAGTGGTTGGGACAGTTTCGCGATGGCCTGACGGTTAACTGCGTCGAGATTCAAACACTCGAAGGCGTGGATCACCGCCTCTAACCGTTGTCGTACATCGAATTCAGTTTTGCCGCGCTTGAGCGCAGCTTGTTCGTCCAGTTCCGCCAACAAACTCTTGAGCTGCGGATCCTCCAATTGAGTCATCACGCTAGTGAAATCGGCGGATTGGCCCGAATAAAAGCGTTCGCAATAGACTTCGTAAAGCGATCGGGCCGCTTCGGTCGCAAATTGTCCGGGCGAAATATTTTCCACCGCAAAATTCAACTGCGACTCGTCTTGCAACAAAATCTCCAACAACTCGCGCTCTTTCGGATCCAATTGAGTTGCGCGCGCGGAAGCGGTTGCCGACGACGATTCATCGCTCGCACGCACTTGTGGCCTAACACGGCCACGCAAGTCTAGAACTCTTTGCCGCAGCGTCTCGATGTCGACCTGGAATTGTCGAGCCATTCGAGCCAGCATCTGCTGTTCGCGTAGAACATTGGAACTTACCAGCGACGTGTTCGGCCGACGGGCGAACATTTGCAATATATTTTCTAACGCCGCCGAAGCGCGGTGCGTATCGCGAGTTACGTCGATTCCCGACAATTCGCATTGAAGCTTGTGATCTAGCGCGTCAACCGACGACGCGATCAGCTCGCGAAATTCACCTGCGCTGTTTTGCTGAAGGAATTCACAAGGATCCATTTCATCGGGCAAAGTCAAAACTCGCACGTCGACATCGGCTTCAAAGAATAATTCCAACGTCTCGTTGGCTCGCTTGCGGCCCGCCGCATCGCCGTCCAGAACCAAAACGATTCGCTCAACGAATCGCTTCATCAGCCGTAAATGCCGTTGATTGAGCGCCGTTCCCAACACCGCGACGACGTTATCCAATCCGGATTGCCAAGCGGCGACGACATCGGTGTATCCTTCGACAACGATGAGTTCTTGAGGGCGAGTTACCGCGTCGCGCACAAAATGCAATCCGTACAAGTTGTCGCTTTTGGAAAAGATCCGCGTTTCCGGCGAGTTGACGTACTTGGCCGGCTCTCGTTGGCCTTGCGATTGCTGCCGAGCGGCAACTTCGGGCAACACGCGACCGCCGAACCCAATCGTGCGGCGCTGCAAATCAAGAATTGGAAAAATGATCCGCCCTTTGAATCGATCGTAGTGCGTGCCAGTTTGGCTTTCGCCTAACACCCCGCACGCTTTGAGAATTTCTGGAGAGTGCGAAGTCGTTCGCGCGCGATCTGTCAACCAATTCCAATCATCCGGCGCAAAACCGATCCGAAATTTGTCGATGCTGGAACTGGTGACATTGCGTCGCGCCAAATACTCACGAGCTTCGGCCCCGGCATCGGATTTGAGCAAACACTGATGGTATTGATTTTGAATCCATTGCATCGCGTCGAACAAAGTTTGCTTGTCGTCGACGCTGCCAGGCCTGGCCGGTGCGGATGCGGTTAGTTGGATGCCGGCGCGAGAAGCCAAAATGCGGAGTGCTTCCATGAAGTCGACATTGTCTCGCTTCATCACGAAGCTAAACACGTCGCCACCTAGATCGCAGACCCAACATTTCCAAGATTGCCTCGTCGGGTTTACTTGCAGACTGGGGCGCTGATCATCGTGCCAGGGGCAATTGGCGACGTAGATGCTTCCTTGTCGGCGAAGCTGCAGATAGCTGCCGACCAGATCGACGATATCCGTCGATTGGCGAACGCGATCCTTGATTTCAAAAGCGGGTCCGGACACCGAATCCTCCTGAAGCAACTTCGACGCCCGATGCAACCCATGCCCTGCGCGCCGAAATTGCGGTGTCAATCGATCGTCCGAGTCGGAACAAGCTTGCGGAAAGCTGCTCGGCGCAATCGTCTCTTCCTTAGAGAACATGGGAGTATACGGGGGACCTATTTTTTCCGTCAACCGCAATCGCGCGACACGCTATCGCCGATGCTTCGCGGCGATTTTCGCACAATTTCCACTGCTTGTCCAAGCCTTTACATTTTGACAAAAGACTTATGAACGCTGATCTGCACTAATCTACGCTGATTTGGATTAGCGAAGTTTAGCGCAGATTATTGCTCCTGCCCAAGATTTTCGAATAGGTACAAACCTGATTTGCCGGGGCAGACGAGGTCGATGTCTCCATCCGCGTCGATATCGATCGTTGCAATCTGCAGCCCGGTGCCCGCGCTGCCGGGTGGAAAATCCTTCAGCGCCCAGCGGTCTTTGGCGTCAGCCGGGGCATTGTGGGCGGGGTCGCCGTGAAAGATTTCGTGCTTAATCCACTTCGACGCCGATCGATCGAAATGAAAGCTAAAGACGACAGCCGGACGCGTGTCGCCTGGCTCGACTTCATGGGCGTAGACTCGCTTGCCGGTGATCAATTCCTGTTCGCCCTCGCCATCGACGTTTGCGAAGATCAGCGTGTGGACTTGAGAGAACGTGTCGTCGATGACCTGCTTCGTCCATTCCCGCTTCCCGTCCGTGCCGACGGACTGCTTGAGCCAGAACAGGCCGAAATCATGGCCCATCCCAAAAACCACATCGGTTAGATTGTCGCCATCGACATCACGTCCGTGAATAAATATGCCGGCTGTACCCAATTGGAATTCGGGATGAAAGGGCCACTGGTCGGTGCCAGTCGCGGGTTGTTCGCGCCAACCCGTTGGAGTGAGTATATCCATTCGACCATCGCGGTTGATGTCTCCTGCTCCCACGCCGTGGCCGGCCCCTTCGTTGCCGAGGTCGTGCTTCTTCCAGACAACCTCCGGCTTCTGCTGAGTCAGTTCGTACCAGACGACGACATTGCCAGTGTTCGGTAGGAAATCGAGTTTGCCGTCGCCGTTAATATCAACGAGTTCGCCGGTCTCCATGTTGCCGGGGGTGTCGATCTCATGTTCGGTCCAAGGATTGGTGGCGTCGCCGCCGGGGTTTTCCACCCAGCCAACTCGCGCCCCGAAGTAGTTGCAGGTAACGATGTCTGGTCTGCCGTCGCCGTTGACATCGAGCGGCGAGTCGCAAAAGTCCTCGTAGTAGTGCGGGTTTGCACTTGCCGAAACGTCGCGGACTTTGTGCCGGCTCCACGTCGGGGCTTCGTACCAAGAGTCGCCGGAAAAAATATCGATCTTGCCGTCTCCGTTGAAGTCAGCCGCTCCGCAAGCTTCGAATGGCGACTGGTCGTTGATGGCGTGTTTTTTCCAGCGCACACGACTTTGTTCCTCCTCGCCCATTGCGCTTGAAAACGGGAAAAGAATCCAAGCGACACCGATAATAAGCAATCGTGCCAACAAGTAGCGAGATCGATACAACATGCTAATACCCCTACAATATGGTGGTGTCGTTATGAGTCTATCCAAGAACCAAATTCATTACCTCGCCCCTCCTCGGGGGCTTTGGTGTTGCGATTTTCCACGGCAACACGCCGTATTGGTGGCAATTAAGGCCTAACGCGCTAGTTTTGAAGTTGCGCTATTCGACAATTATGAACCAGGGAACGCTGGCTAGTGTGTCATCAAGTGTTGGTCTTGTCGGGCTTGTTGGGCTCGTCATGAAAGGCTAGTGCCATCCAAGCGAAGACAACGCCTAGTCCGACCAATATTGCGCCGACTATTCGCGATTCCGCCTCCGAGACATAGTGAGCGCCGCCAGGGATGTTAAAGCCGTCACCTGCAACGGGAGCGTAAGCGACGATCATGTCAGCGGGAATAACCATCATGCTCGCTCCGAAAATGACCATTAACAGGCCAAGCCCCGCGATGCGCAATTCGAGTGCAGAAAATTTTTTCATAACATCAAAATTCGGAGGGAGGGGAGGGTGCACTTGAGATTTAGGATTGCCGCCAAATCTTGGATGAATCGCGTAATTCGAAATCCGGAATCTCCCGTCATTTTAACCAGGGACGATCATCGCTGAGCGGTTGCGTGCTCAAAGTCACCGGACGAAAAATACCGCCCGCGCCGTACCAGTCATATACGGCAATCGCGATTTGAATCGAGTCGCTCTTCCCAACGTATTCAGTAATGTCGTAGCCCTTCCGCTCGTCGAACGCTGTCTTTTTGGTCGCCACGTCGCCGCTGCTCCCCACGAATTGGCCGTTGATGAACAAACGATAATGGTCGTCGACGCCAGTGAAATTCAAATACAGTTTCTCGGCCTTGGCCCATTTCTCATCGAGCGGCACGCGCAGACGATACCAGGCCCAGTTGTCAAGCGAATCATAGCCCTGCCCTTCCCAATGCCGATCGGCTTTGATCGTTTTCCAATCCGAATCATTGAAATCGGTTCCTTGCCAACTCTTCTTTTCGCCATCGTTGTTCGGATCCGGCTGAAACTTCCAATCGAGCGACTGAAGTTCGATTTCGTTTTTATCAAGTTCTGCCCTCAATCGCCGCAAATTTTTTCCACCGCGATCGGGTACTGAATCGGGACGATTGAAAAGCAATTCATGTGTCGCCTCACCTAGTATCCATTGGCCCGCTGCGTTCGTCGGCCGGTGTGTATCCAGCGTCGATACCAAAATCCAGCCGCGCCCAACCGGGATCTCAAACAATAGACCGTGCGTCCGCGTATCTGTTCGATCGTGATTGTCCCACAACATCCACAAGGGCACGATGTCATCAAGCATCGTGTCCACGTTTGGGACAACCGGTCCGGCCAAATCAAAATGCTGCAATTCAACGAAGGCTTGTGGAAAACTCCTCCACGACCTGCATTGACGGAAACTATTCGACGATTCGGTATTTCGCATCAATTCGAGCAGCGATTCACGAGCTTCAGAAAAGACCGCCGGACCACCCCGCAAAAACCATTGGTCCTCCAGCGAAAAACTGCCTCTTTCTCCATTCGGCAATAACAGCAGACTGCCACCTTGCGCGACGTGATCCAACAACGCTTGATCCAGCCTTCCGGCACAAATAGCGTCTCTCGGCCTTTTGTCCGACGTTTCCACCGACCGTGCAAACCTCAATTCTTCGGGAGGGGCTTTCAACGATGGGTGCATCACAAGCGGAATTGTGTTTGGCCTGGTCGGAAACACCCACAACGTCCATTGGTTCGATATTTCTCCGCCGACCCATGTTAACGTGGCCCGTATTTGCGCCGGCGTTGGCTCGGAAACTTGAATTGAATCGAACGAAATTTCTTGTGCCTCGGTGCATTTTCCAGCCTCGATCGTCAACCGCTCGACACTGCGCGACGAGATTTCGCGTTGCTGACTTTCGTCGCCACAAATCGACACAGCAACACGGAGCGAGGCATTCTCGATTTTCGCGGAACCGAAATGGCTGATTGCCACGGGTAAGCTTATCGGCTCATTGGAAAAAAAACTGCGGCGATCGTTTTCGGTCGCCAACAAAAGCATCGTCTCACCGTGAAAGGACCAATCTTCAGGGGTCCATTTGGGCGCGCCTGCGTAATCGATTAGTCCCATCCCGGCCAAAGGAAAGTCGCGAATGACGCTGACCACGTAGCCGCCCTGAGGTACGAGCCGGCGATACGCCTCGATTTGGTACTTGCGCATCAGCATCGCGTATTGCCGCGACGATTTAGAAAGTTCATCGTCCATTTTGGACTGCGTCAGCCAAGGGGAATTGTCATCAAGAAACTGCATCAGCCAGCGGAAGTTGTCGGCAAGGAAACCCGGTTGATGATGCGGTGCGGCCGACTTGCTCCACTGTTCAAAATGGCGAGGACTGGTCCACGTGTCGGCTGCGATCGCTTCGCCCAAGATCAACGGTTTAACTTTGCGCTCAGAAATGTACTTATTGAGCCGGTCGAGCGTCGCCGGCCAGGTGTGATTGTTGCCGTACGGATGGTCGTCGTAGAAATCGCTGACTCGATTCCACTCGATCCAACTGCTGTCGTCTTCGACGATGGCGCCGGGTATTTGTTGTTTGCACAAATCGTACAGCGATTGAATCACGTCGAGTTCGGCACCTGAACCGGTCTCGCAGGTCAGACTGCGCAGAATCACGCTGGGATGATTCCGGTCGTAGGCAAAGAATTCGCTGTACTCTTTTCGGAGTGGATCGAGATGCTCTTGGGTGAGTTGCGGATGCCAAGTCGGATACTCCACCCAGGCCAACATTCCCAATTCATCGCACAGCTCCAAGTAACGCTTGGGCGGAACCCACAGGCAGAACTTCATCAGATTGAAACCGTAGGATTTTGCCGTCTCGATTTCGTTCCGCATCCAGGCCTCGTCCAGGCTTGGCGAGGTCAGCGGCGGGGCATATCCCCAATTGAGAACGCCTCGAATCATGAGCGGATTGCCGTTGAGAAGCCATGTGTCGCCTTGCGCCTTGATTGAGCGGAAGGCCACTGGAATATTGACTTCGTCGACCGTCGCCGGGCCTCGCAATCGAATTCGCAATTGAAAAACTTGCGGCTTTGTTGGCGACCACGCATGTCCTTTTTCAAAAAACGTGGGGATCGTCTTCGAAAGCAACCCGGCGTTCCATGTGCTGGTTGAATCCTCGAATTTCGGCAGCGCCTCGGGGGAACGACGCAAATCCTCTTGCCCAAGCATAAACCACTTCGTGGATCGTGGCGTCTTGTCTCCGGCCCACTCGTTAGCCGATTGCGGATGGAATCCCATATCAATTTCAAGGCGACAATCGACTGTTGGTCCCTTCAATCCGACGGGGATTTGCAGCGAAATGTTTCCCGTCTCCCGATCGCCGATTGCCATGAGCCGATCTACGTCGATCCACGCCTCGGGGACGATTTCCAAGTGAGCGCTTTGCCATAATCCGCCGAAATGCGGCTGGATCACCGGCAAGAATCCTTGGGTGTTGTGCCCGACTTTTTCATCGACTTGGACTTTGATTTGCCAAGGTCCGCTGCGGGATGCGTGGGCCAAATCCGTCACGTCGAACTTAAACGGTGTCCAAGCACCCAAGTGCGAACCGACTTGAGTCCCATTGAACCAAACCACCGTTTCGGTCGAGGCGCCCTCAAATCGAACCAGCAATCTGTGATGCTCGGGAATTTCGAACGCTGCAATCTGCCGTTCATAAACGCCCACACCGTCAAAGTCCGCCGCGATTTGCTTTTCAAAAGTACCCGGAACGACGACTTCGCGAGTCTCTCCGTTGGCGGTTAACTGCCAAGCACCGTCCAACGAAACTTCTCGTCGCGAGTTTTGTGCAACGCCTGTCGCTGGCCCAAGCAGGCAAATTGCGACGATGCAAAGACGAATGTCAAATAACCGGCGGGGTTTCATTGAGGACACTTCCTTCGCTACGACTTGATGCACTAGACCCGAACGCCAAACGGTCGCGGGCAAACCACGCCACGATGACACCGGCAATCGCACCGCTCAAATGGCCTTCCCAGGATACTGCGGAATTAAACCGGGGCAGCACCCCCCACAACAGCGAACCTCCATAGAGAAATAGCACGCCTGTCGCAACGATCATGCCAATCACCCGCCGCTGCCACAGGCCCGACGCGATCAAAAACGTGATCAGACCAAAAATAACAATGCTTGCGCCGATATGAACGGTCCCCGCACCGTCTTGGCCGGCTGCTCGTCCGATCAGCCAACACAGCGCGCCGCCCAACAACGTGATCGCCAGCAGCGAATCCCACGGACGTGCCTGCGAGAAAAACAATAGCGTCACAAGGATCAGGAGCGCCGGCGAATTGCTGAGCAAATGGCCGAACCCTTCGTGTAGAAAAGGCGAAAGCGGAATGCCGACAAGCCCAGCTAGTTCTCGTGGGCGAATTCCGTAAATCCGCAAGTCCGCTGGTAGAACCTTGTCAACGAAATAGATGAGCCAAAGTGCGGCCAGAAAGCTCAACGCGATCCAAAAGCTTTCAGTGATTTTGGCTTTGGCGTTCATGTTTATATTCTCGCGAACATCTCGTTCCCAAGCTCCGGCTTGGGAACGAAAGAGTGCGGTTGGCGTTGACGGTACGGTTTCGAAGCGGAGCTTCTCGGACGTGCGTTCCCAAGCAGGAGCTTGGGAACGAGGGCTGTGCGGAGGCAGTGACGACGGCGAACTTACAAATCCGAATAGTTCAAGTCAAAAAGTTCTTTGCAGCCGTCGAAGTCACCGGACTTCAAGCCCTTCTTGAACCACTTGACGCGCTGCTCGCTGGTACCGTGAGTAAACCGCTCAGGAATCACGTATCCTGTAGCTTGCTTCATGAGTGTATCATCGCCGATCGAATTCGCGGCGGTCATTGCTTCTTCGATATCGCCCAATTCGAGAATGTCGAATTCGCGATGCGCGTGATGTGCCCAGACGCCAGCAAGGTAGTCGGCTTGCAACTCCAACCTCACTGAAGCATTATTCGTCTCGACTTCGTTGCCTCGAGCACGGACTTGGTCGACGACATCAGATAACCCTAGTTGTTTTTGAACGTGGTGTGCGACTTCGTGAGCGATAACGTAGGCTTGGGCGAAATCTCCCGCCGCTCCGTGCCGCTGTTCAAGAATGTCAAAAAACGCGGGATCGATGTACACCTTTTGATCAGCGGGGCAATAAAATGGGCCGACCGCCGCAGTGGCCATACCGCAACCGGATTCAACCGTTCCGTTAAACATGACCAAAACGGGAGCGCGGTACTCGCCTCCTTGGACGTGCTTTTGAAACAAATTGGTCCAGACCGTTTCCGTGTCGTGCAAGATGACACTGATGAACTCTTTCTCGCCTTTGTCTTCAAACGGTTGGCCGGGGGTCGAGGGTTGCTGTTGTTGCTGCGCTTGCTGTTGATTTAGAAAATCCTTAAGCAGATCTGCGTTGCCTGTGAGTAAAGCGATCCCCAAAATAATCAGCAATCCAATCCCGCCGCCACCAACGGCAACTGCCGGCGAAATGCCTCGACGATCCTCCACGTTTTCGCTTTGCTCGCGACCTTTCCATCTCATCTTTTCTACACCTTATGACACTAAAAGAATCAAATAATTTGTACGGCCTTCGATTCCTCGTTTAACCCGGAGCCAGCGGCGACGGCAATTTCGCCGTGTCAACGCCGTCGCCGTTGGCTCCGGGTTAAACAAAAAATTCTGGGTGACCGCGTCGACAATCATTAACGCATTTTCGCCAAGAAAGACAATAGTCCGACACCGCGCAAAAAACCCGACAAGCCAATTTACAAACCGCGCTGCTCGCGAAGCCATTGGATTTGGCCCAAATGGTGTTCCGAATGCCAAGCGTACATGTGCAAGGCTTCGTCCAGCGGAACATGTCGGCCAAGTTCAGGATGATGGAACTCGCGCCGCAGGTCACTTTGTTCAAGACGTTCCGCCAAGTCCGACCAGCGGGCATGAATGCCGTCGAGAATTTGCAGCGAGGGCTCGATCGACCCTTGTTTGGCATCCGCAACCTCAGACCAAAGCGTTTCGTTATAAGGCTTGATCGTCGGTACGTCTTCCGTCAACGCGAGCTTGAATCGAACGAACCCATTCATATGGCTATCCGCCAAGTGGTTCACGATCTGGCGAACAGTCCAATTTTTGTATTTGGTGTCGAGCTGTTGCGCCGAGAGACCTGCGATGGCCGTTCGAAGTTTCCTCGGTGCTTCGCGAAGTCGTTTTGCATTTTCGCGATTGTCTGGTTCGGCATAATTCTGTTTGCGTTGAAAATCACCCGCAGGATATTTGGGGGGATGTATTGCGGTGGTCATGGTTGTCTCCGATGGCTGAGGACGAGGGTATGCCAAAAAGATCGCTTGTATCCTACTCCCATTTCGGTCGCCTCGCGAGAGACAGAATCGACGACAGAATTTCCGCGATATTGTGGCCAAATGGACATTGCTTGAGCAGCGCCTCACCCGGTCTTCGAAAACATTCGCCCCGTACCAACGGTTGAGAAGGCACGGCTTTAGCAGCCCGTTGAAAAAGTCCACAATAACCCGAAGCGTTAGCGAGAAATCCCGACCTCGCTGACGCTTTTTGAAGTTGCGCAGTTCTTGTTCCTTCTCCATCAAAATCAACGGGCTTTGTCGTTAATTTTGTGGGAGAAGGTTAGGATGAGGGGGCAGCACTCGGCGTTGCGAAATCGCGGCCCCTCACCCTGGCTCTCTCGCCAAAACGACGTGAAATCACGTCGTTTTGGGGTAGGAACTTAAAATGCACAACTTCAAAACTTACGCTTCGGGTTAGTATTTCAACAGGCTGTTCGGCCCATGCGAATTTAGATGTGCTGTTATCAATGGGGTTCGGGTCCGGCTCAACCGCCTTTTAGACCCGGCGATGTCTCTCGGTCAATCGCAGTGCGGTACTGTGCGTCAATCTGGTTTGGATGATTAATGCAGATATTCAGATCCTGCAACAAGCCATCATCCACTTTGTAAATCCACCCGTGAACCGTCAACTCTTGACCGCATTGCCATGAATCGCGCACGACCGTTGTCTGGCAGACATTGAGGACCTGTTCAATGACGTTGAGTTCGCAGAGGTGGTCCCAGCGTTGGCCTTCTTCGGCAATGACGGCGAGCCGCCGTTCATGCTTTAGTTGTACGTCCCGAACATGCCGCAACCAATTATCAACTAAGCCCAATCTGTCGTCTCGAAGGGCAGCGCGAACTCCGCCGCAACCGTAATGACCACACACAATGATGTGTTTGACCTTGAGAACATCGACCGCAAACTGCATCGCCGACAAGCAGTTTAGGTCGGTGTGAACCACCAAATTCGCAACATTGCGATGTACGAACAACTCCCCCGGCAAGAGACCGACAATTTGGTTGGCAGGCACGCGGCTGTCAGAACAACCGATCCACAAATATGCAGGTGCCTGCTGGTGGGACAGTTTCTTAAAGAAATCAGGATCCTGGACCCGGATGTTCTCGGACCAAGCTTTATTTTGTTTAAATAGTTGGTGTAAAGCCCGCATTAGCTTGTTCGATCCTCTATTTCTTTTCAGCGCAAAAAAAACGGAACCATCCACGGCCCCATTTAGCGTGAACTCCCAGCGCTGAATCCGAAAGAATAGATTGTGGGCGATTACTTCGCAAGTTTCATGTACTTCCAGTTGCGCGGTTTTCCTTCAGCATCGTCTCTTCCATGCGCGGATCGGCTTTGTGAAAAAGCTCGCGAAGCTTGACTAAAATCGGTCGAGCAAACTCTGCTGACTTTTTGATATATGCGTCCACTTCGGCTATTCGTTTACCGCGAGCCATTTCGTTTTTTCCGCCACGTTTCGGTTGATGAGTCGTATCTTCGACGTTAGAGCATGATAATCCGCAACGAAAACAACGTAAACAAGTTCAACAAAACGGCTTTGTCCTGTATCTCCGCTCGCCTTGCGTGGTATATTGGAATCGGTCATCAGACCAGGGTGTCTCCTCGTTTCAAAACCCGTGCGAGACCAGCATGTCTTTGCATTTTCAACTCGGTTTCTTCGCCAAAACCGTTGGGCTCGCGCTCGGCGGCGTTGTTCTCGTTCTAGCCCAGTCGGCTTTTGCTCAGCAAGAATCATCCGCTCCGAAGGCCGATGCGCCCGTTAGTTACCAAAAACACATCCGGCCGATCTTGCAAAGCCGCTGCTGGGGCTGTCATCAACCTGCCGACGACCGTGGCGACTACGTCATGAATCGGTTCGAGGATTTGTTGGCAGGCGGAGCCAGCGACGAACCGGCAATCACGGCTGGCGACCCGGCTCAAAGCCACTTGATGGAAATGATTACGCCTAACGGCGAGGGCAAAGTCGAAATGCCCAAATCGGGGGAGCCACTTGCCGCAACGGAGATCGAAACGATCACTCGCTGGATTAAAGAAGGTGCTGTTAACGATTCAATTGCCGAAGTTCAACCGTTCGACGCCGAACACCCGCCAGCCTACTCGACCGCGCCCGTCATCACGGCAGTCGATTTTTCTGCCGACGGTGCATTGCTTGCCGTGAATGGCTTTAGCGAAGTCCTCTTGCTCTCGACTGCGGACTGGTCGATGGCGGGACGGCTGATTGGACTTTCGCAACGAATCGAGTCCATACAGTTTTCGCCGGATGGAACCAAGCTGCTCGTTACCGGCGGCTTGCCCGGCCAATTCGGCGAAGTCCAAATCTGGGACGTTGCCAATCGAAAACTTATTGCTTCCAAGCCAATTACGCACGACGCGATTTACGGCGGCTGCTGGTCGCCCGATGCCAAGTACATCGCATTCGGCTGCGCTGACAACTCCGTTCGCATGTTCGACTCAACGTCACTCGAACAAGTCCTCTTCCAAGGTGCTCACAACGATTGGGTCTTGGACGTAGTGTTCTCGACGGACGCGAGCTATCTGATTTCAGTCGGTCGCGATATGACTTGCAAGCTGACCGAAGTCGCCACGAATCGGTTCGTCGATAATCTCACGTCGATCACTCCGGGTGCGCTCAAGGGTGGCTTGGCTGCTGTCGCTCGGCATCCGTCGCGCGATGAAATTGTCGTCGGCGGAGCGGATGGAATTCCGCGCGTCTATCGTATGAATCGGCTGACCAAGCGAGTGATCGGCGACGACGCCAACATGATTCGTCAATTGCCGGAAGTCCTTGGCCGAATCCACGCCGTCGATATTTCACGCGACAGCCGACGGATCTTGGCCGCCAGCAGCCTCGATCGCAAAGGCCAACTGCGTGTTTATTCATACGAGTTCGACACGGCGTTGCCGGACAACATTAAAGCCATCAACGAAAAAGTCGTAACCAGTCGAACGCCCGAAGAAATCGCCGCGCTCGATGCTTATCGAGTCGCCGGAATCAAGGCCATCAGTACTTTCGACGCGGACCAAAGCGGCTTGTACGCAGCCACTTTTCACCCCAACGGCCAATACATCGCGGCTGGCGGCGACAACGGCGAAATCTTCTTGATCGAAAGTGAGACCGGGCAGATTCAAAAGCGTTTTGTGCCCGTCCCGCTTGAAACGGCACCGGGGCCTGTTGCCAATTTACAGGGGACCCTCTCCACTCCGCCAACTACATCTGCGCTAGCAACCGAAGCGCCTCAGGTGACCGAACCATTCGTAGAACTTTCCGCCGATCCAGCGACGATCGAATTGTCGCAGCGTTTCGCCCAATGCCAAATTGTTGTCTCGGCTCGTGATGCCGCCGGCCGAAACTACGATGTGACGCGAGTCGCGGTTTATGAACCCAAAGACCAACGGATCGCCGTTTCCAAAACTGGCCAAGCGATTCCTGTATCCGACGGCGACGATCAACTGACAATTCGCGTCGGCGAAAAATCGCTCGTGGTGCCGGTCGTCGTTCGAAACACCAGCGAGCCTTATCAAGCGAACTTTATCCGCGATATCAACCCGATGCTCTGTCGGCTTGGTTGCAACGCGGGAACCTGTCACGGTTCGCAACAGGGCAAGAATGGCTTTAAGCTTTCCCTTCGCGGCTACGATCCGATTCTCGATGTTCGTTCGTTTACCGACGACCTCCGGTGCCGACGGATCAACAAGGCTTCACCGGAAGACAGCTTGATGCTCGCCAAAGCCAGCGGCGCGGTCGCACACGGCGGCGGCGCAGTGATGGCTCGCGATAGCGCAGCCTTCGACCTGTTGAAAAATTGGATCTCAAACGGCGCTCAATTGGATTTGGCCACGCCACGCGTCGTTGGAATCCAAGTGACGCCGGCAAGTCGCACGCTCGAACTTATCGGCCAGCAACAGCAACTTCGCGTGGTCGCCAGCTATTCCGATGGCCAGCAGCGTGACGTAACAAAACTTGCATTCGTCGAAAGCGGCAACACCGAAGTCATCGAGGTCGACCGCGCGGGAATCGCAACAGCTAAACGGCGCGGCGACGCCCCCATCCTGGTTCGCTTCGAAGGCAGTTACTCCACTGCAACGCTCACGGTAATGGGCGACCGGACTGGTTTTGCGTTGCATGAAAACCCGGCCGGCAACCGTATCGATGAACTTACCGCTGCCAAATGGAAAGAGCTGAAAATTCAGCCCTCGCCACTTTGTTCCGATCAAGATTTCCTTCGCCGCGTATACCTGGACTTAACCGGATTGCCCCCGTCGCCCGACGAACTTCGACAGTTTCTCGCCGATGCGCGACCGACCGAACAAAAGCGTCCGGAAATCATCGACCGTCTGATCGGCAGCCCAAACTTTGTCGATTATTGGACGAACAAATGGTGCGATTTGCTACTCGTCAATCGCAAATATCTTGGCCCGGAAAGCGCTGCCAAATTCCGCGAGTGGATTCGCGCTCAGGTCGATGCCAACAAGCCCTACGATCAGTTCGTTCGCGATGTCCTCACGGCAAGCGGCTCTAACCGCGAAAACCCTGGCGTTTCGTATTACAAGATCCATCGTACCCCAACCCAGTTGATGGAAAGTACAACGCATCTATTTTTGGGAATTCGTTTCAACTGTAACAAGTGCCACGACCATCCGTTCGAACGCTGGACCCAAGATCAATATTTCCAAACTGCCGCGTATTTTGCGCAAGCATCGTTGACAGACGATCCAGAAAGTAAAGACATACGCATCGGCGGGACCGACGTCGAACCGTCGCGCGCCTTATTCGAGATTCTTTCCGACGATCCGGCGGGCCAAATCAAACACGATCGCAACGGAAAGATCATGGATCCACAATTCCCTTATGCGGTGGAGGTGTCTTTGCCGAACGACGCCTCGCGGCGACAGCAGTTGGCGAACTGGATCTCGGCGCCGAACAATCCGTACTTTGCCAAAAGCTACGTCAATCGTTTGTGGAGCTATTTGTTAGGCACCGGGCTCATCGATCCGATCGACGACATTCGCGCGGGAAATCCGCCGTCCAACCCCGAGTTACTCGATCACTTGACGCAGGAATTCGTTGCCAGCGGATTCAACATGCGTCAAATGGTAAAGATGATTTGCAACTCGCGCACGTATCAGCTTTCCGTTGAAACGAATCCGTTCAACGCCGACGACACTCGGCATTATTCGCACGCAATAGCTCGGCGCCTTTCCGCCGAAGTCCTCTACGATGCGATCCTTTCTGTGCTGGGTGTTCAGCCGCAAATTCCCGGCGTCGCTGTCGGCGTTCGAGCCATTCAGTTGCCGGACGTTGGAGTCAATGTCCCCAACGGATTCCTTGCCGCATTGGGACGCCCTGCCCGCGAAAGCGTCTGCGAATGCGAACGCAAAAACGATTTGCCGCTTGGACCGGTAATGGCCTTGGCCACCGGCCCGGTCGTCGCGGCCGCTTTGACCGACAATGCAAACCAACTTCACCAACTCGTTGCCTCGCAAGCGGACGATGCGACGTTGATCAACGAAGTCTTCCTCCGTGTGGTCAGCCGGTCGCCGTCCGAAACCGAAGTCGGCGAGATTTTGGACGTTTGGAAGTCGGTCGATGCGGATCATCAACAGTTGCTCGATCAACGGACCGCAGCCCAAGCCGAATTTGACGCGGCCCGACCTGAGTTTGAGCGGCAACGATTTGATCGCATTCAAACTCTTGAAAAGTCACTGGCCGAAGCGGACTCGCGGCTCAAGCCGGACGACGAGCGGCGCGAAGCCGAACGAGTCGCCAGCGTTCAATCGCTTGAGGCACAAGTCAAATCTGCGGCGGACGAATTGCAAACCAAAGTCACGGCTTGGGAGACGAGCGTTGCATTGCCGACGACGGCTTGGTCGCTTTTAGAGCCGACCGGGATGACTTCTAAAGCTGCAGCTCGACTAACCACGACGGGCGACCGCCGCATTTTGGTTACGGAAACTAAAGGCCCCGATGTTTACGACATCGCCCTGCGGCCCGCGCTTAAACGAGTGACCTCCGTCCGATTGGAAACCTTGACCGACCCCAACCTTCCAAATTTGGGTCCAGGCTTTCCGACCAACGGCAATTTCGTCGTCAATGAATTCGAAGTCTTCTATAAAGCCGACGCGACGGTAGTCGATTGGCAAAAAGTTTCATTGAAATCAGCCATCGCCGATTTCGCGCAAGCGGGCTTCGACGCGGCGGAAGCAATCGACGGGAACTTTTCCGAAAACGAAAACGGCTGGGCCGTCTCGCCGCGCGGTCGTTCGATTCACTGGGCCGTCTTTCATTTGCTAACTCCGATCGAATTCACTGCTTCCGGACAATTGCGAGTGGTCATCACAAATCAATATCCCAACGAGCATCAACTAGCGTGCTTCCGCTTGTCAACGACGGCTGACGATGGTGAAGCACCGCTGGGCTTGGCAGAGGATTTTGCTGCGCTGCTGCGAACCTCACCCGAAAATCGGACCGATCTCATTCGCAAGCCGCTGCGTGATTACTTCTTGGTCGAGGACAGCAAACTGTCGACGGTCGAGATGCAACTTGCGGCCGCGCGGCAACCTTTGCCACCGAATCCCGAATTGGTCATCTTGCAACAGCAACTCGGAAAAGCCAACACGCCTTTGGCTGAGCCAGCATCACTGGCTCGACTAAAACGCGACGTCGAATTCAGTCAGCGGCAATTAGAGAATATACGAATCACCAACGCCGAAGATTTGGCTTGGGCGCTGATCAATAGTCCATCGTTCCTTTTTAATCGATAAAATCATGTTCCCCCTCTCCGGTATTCCGGGGAAGGGGTGGGAGTTAGAGTGCGATTTCTTAGTTAGTTCATGTTCCCTCGCCCCGGTATTTCGGGGAGAGGGTTAGGGGAAAGGTGAGGAGTATTCGATAAAATCACGTTCCCTCTCCCCGGTACTCGGGGGTGTGGGTTTGGGTGTGGGGTTTTCCGCGAAGCTGTTACCAACCCCTCATCCGGCCTCCGGCCACCTTCTTCCCTTCAAAGCAAGGGGAGAAAGAACAACGGTAACAATCGTTGAATTTATTTTGGAGCAATCCCATGTTGGCAATCAAAGGTTTCCCGGGCAAAGATTTATGCGACGCCCATCTCTCGGTTAGCCGGCGCGATGTACTGCGTGTGGGCGGATCCGGCATTCTTGGTTTGACGCTGGGTTCAATGTTTGGCTTACAAAAGGCCAGCGCGGCAACCTCGCTCAAAGACGCCCCTGGTTGGAATCGCGCTAAGAGCATCATCATGGTTTACTTGCAAGGTGGACCCAGCCATCTCGACTTGTGGGATCCAAAAGAAAACGTACCCGACAACGTCCGCAGCGTGTTTCAACCGATCGCCACCAAGATTCCCGGAACGAACTTCACCGAGAACTTGCCGCGACTTTCGCAACTCAACGATCGCTTTACGATGATCCGCTCGATGAGCTACACACCCAACGGCCTGTTTAATCACACCGCAGCGATCTACCAGATGATGACTGGTTACACTACCGATACGGTCAGCGCATCTGGCCAGTTGGAACCTCCTAGCCCAGCAGATTTCCCGAATTTTGGTTCAAACATCATTAAATTTCGCCCGATCGACGTTCCGATGTTGCCGTTCGTCAAACTGCCACGTCCGCTGCAAGAAAGCAACGTCGTCGACAAAGGCGGAACAGGTGGGTTTCTTGGTAAAGGCTACGATCCGTATGACTTGTTTCCAGATGGCGACGACATGGACATGTACAAGATGGATCGTATCAAAGTCGACGATTTGGAATTGCGGCCCGATGTTTTCGCGGTCCGCTTGAGTCGTCGCGAGCGGCTTCGCAACATCGTCAATCGCGCCGCGCCCGACATCGAGAAAGCAGTCGAGTCCTACAAGCTCAACGAAAACTACGAGCGGGCAATCAATTTGGTGATTTCAGGCAAAGCTCGTGCGGCGTTCGATCTGTCGGCCGAATCCGACAAGGTCCGCGACAGTTACGGCCGCAACACTTTTGGCCAAAGCTGCTTGCTCGCGCGTCGCCTCGTCGAAGCCGGCACTCGCGTCGTCGAAGTCATCTGGCCCAAAGTCGCCAACTCCGACAATCACTCGTGGGATCAGCACAAGGACTTGAGCAAACGAATGAAAGAACAATCCGCGCCGATGTTCGATGCCGGTTTTTCTGCCTTGATCCAAGACCTCGACGAACGCGGCATGTTGGACGAGACGCTCGTCGTCGCAGTCGGCGAATTCGGCCGGAGCCCGCAGCGCGGTGTTAGCACCAGCGGCAATGACAACGACGCCGATGGCCGCGACCATTGGCCTTATTGCTATACCGCCGTAGTCGCCGGTGCCGGAATGCAGCGTGGCTTGGTCTACGGTAAGTCCGACAAAACCGGTTCCGCGCCGCTAGAAAACCCCGTCCACCCGCGCGAACTTCTGGCCACGATCTATCACAGTTTCGGCATCGACCCCGAAACCATCGTCTACAACCACCTCAACCAACCCCGCGAACTAGTCAAAGCCACCGCGCTGACAAGCTTGTTTGGGTAAAAGACAATCCGAGTGAAAATGGTCTTTGAGTCGCAAGTTCATTGGATTGCCTCGTGAACTAGGAAGAGATCGTTGTTTCGAACTGCGAGATAATCTAGTTCGGATTCTCCCGTGAACCGAATCGTTTCGAAACCCTGAAACAGGATGCGATCAAAAGGTTCGCCGTCGATGCCATCGATCACGACGAATTGTTTGTCGCCTTGAGTCGCAATGAAGGCAAGGCGATTGCTCTCAGGGCTGAACGCGATCGACGTGTCAATTGCGTCGTACGGTTTTGTTTCTTTGCCTGCTTCGTCAACGAGCATGAACTTTTCTTTTTCACTGGCAAGATAGACAATTCGATTTGTCCCGGGGTAAAAGTTGACGAGCCCAGCGACTTCGTAAGCCTTTTGTAGCTTGCCGTTGATGACCACGCACTCTCGACCTTTGTCGGAGATGGAATAAGCGACTTTGGTTCCGTCCGCACTGACCTTGGGCGAGTAAACCATTTCGTGACTGGGGTGCCGCTCGTCATTGACGATCATGAACTGTTTGCCGTCCAGTTCGGCGTAGTGCGCAACGGTTTGGCCAAGCAGGCTGTACTCGGGCATACCGACCATTGCGAATTGGGGTGATTCTTTTCCGTCGATTATCATCACGGGCGACGGGCCTTTCAGAGCCATGAACGCGACGTGTTGGCTGTTGGTACTAAACTCCGGCGTTTCAACGGCCTCGTAGCTCGCGCTGGGCTTTCCATCAATGAACACAACGAACTTTCCTTTTTGGTCAAGGATGTAAGCCACACGTTTGCCGTCGGGGCTGATCGCAACACTATCGCTACGAATGGTACCGTCGTTGAATGTTTGGTGTTCGATTCCGGGTTTGCCGTTGTGTACGACCGTCATTGTCTTCATGGTTTCGCCACGATAGGCAAATTGTTTTCCGTCGTCGCTGAACGAAATGCTGTCGGATTCAATGTTGGTGAATCGCAAACCATCGTCGTTGCTTTCGTAAATGAAACTGGCTTGGCGATCAGCATAAAGCGCAAAATAACCGAGGCCTCCCTTTGGTCCGTAGACGAAGTTCCGGCTGGGGCGGGCCAGACCGTGCGCATGGTCGGTCGCTTTTTTGGACAAGTCGATCGGCTGTTCGCGCACAAAAGATCTGTCAGATTCAGTCACCGGAAAAAGGACTCGGAGGCTATCGGACGAGAAAGCAAATTCTTCCAATTTGTTTTCGACTCCTTGAGTTGCCTGGCCATCGATGAACAACACGTTCGAAGTTTGTCCGCCGTTGTCCAAGACGCCAATCGCCGCAACGTGTCGGCTGTCTGGACTAAATCGAATTGGCAAGCGAATCGTTTGGCCATGATCCAAATCGTCAATGAGTTTTTCATCTCGGTTTCCTCAGCTTAAATGTGATAGGCGAACAACTCGTGTCCGAAGAGTCCGTCGATTGCAGAAATATACAGCCGATTGCCAATCGCAAGGACGCTACTTGCAAAAATGAGATCCTCTCTCAGGAACCGATCGTTAATTTCGGTCACTTTCGTTGTTCCAGCAGCAGTGCCGTTCGACTTCCAAATTGCATAGCTCGTTCCATCAAAGGCCCTGAAATACAGTTCGTTGTTAAACGCCGCCAAGGGAACTATGTTTGCATCGGTCGAGGTGGGGCCAATGTTTTTAACCTGCGACGTTCCAGCGGCGGTTCCATCGGTCTTGTGTAATTCACGACCGGAAGTCGCGTTGTTGGCGATGAAAAACACTTTGCCGCCAGCGATGCGGAAATCTGTAGGCGAGCTCGAACCGGCGTCGTTGATGACTTTCACAAGCGACGTTCCTTCAGGTGTTCCGTTGCTTTTCCAGAGCTGGTATCCGACGGCTTGGTTTGTCAGGTCAAGGGCACCAAAATACATCGTCCCGTTCAAATTGACCCCCAGACTTCCGCTTTGCAATCCAGCTCGGATGATGACCGGCGCATTGGTCATATTGATGCGATAAAAGTTCGTGGTTGTGCTATCCTTTGCGGAAAAATAAATCTGTTCCGCCTTGACGATGAAGCCATCGGGTTCGATCAAGTTAGGGATCGCCAAGGTCGTGGCACTTGCGCCTAGGCTACGCCACAATTGAAAAACGCCGGTTCCGACAGTCGCCGCAAAGTACAGCCTTCCGTTGACGTCCGTAGTGTTATAGATGTTAGTGAAGTTCGTCCCGGCTTTCAGTCGCGAAGTGCCACCAGCCGTTCCATTACTTGTCCAAAGTTGGTACGTGTCGTCGGCACCGCACACTACGACGTAAAGGAGATTGCCAGACGTGATCATTTGGGGTTGGACATGCTTGAATGGTCCGACTATTTCCTTCAACATTGTTGTGGTGCCGGTCGAAGGCACGTACTTGAACAACTGAAAACGATCATTGCCAGTGACGCTTCGTTTCATGAAGTACAAATCACTGCCGACAACCTTCATTGATGCTCCATAAAAATCTAGGTTAAAGCTTGAGTCGCTCGTCGCAATCTCAGTTGTTGTGCCTAGCGTATCTCCATTAGCTCGGAAAAGTTTTACAACTCCCGTCGAGTTCACATATGCAAGAAAATAGATGTCGTTGCCCAATTGAGTCAGTGCAAATGGATATGAACTTTGCGTTCCGGGAAAGACGTCATGCAAGGTCGTGGTTGACGCGCCTCCGAAGCTCGTCCATACCTCTCGACCGTCCTTGCCGTTTTCTGCGACAAACGCAACGCGACCATTAACCGACGTCATGACGCTAGGGTTCGACCAGCCGCCGAGCTTGTTGATATCGCGGACCATGAAGGTCGACGCTGCGGTTCCGTCGCTTTTGTACAACTCGGTCCCAAGCGTGGCGTGCGTCGCCGCAAAGTACAAACGGTTTCCAACTGCCACCAAGTTGTGCGGGGTGGAACTGCCGTTCAAATTCAGGTCTTTCACGAGTACCGTACCAGCAAAAAATCCGTTGGACTTCCAAAGCTCGCGACCCGAAGTCGGATTGTTTGCAGCAAAATACAACAAGTCGTTCATGATTGTCAGGTTAGTGGGGTTCGAGCCTTCGGCGCCCGGATATATGTCTTTGACTAACAGCGTGTCGTTGATCACGGTTGGCTCGTACCAGTACAGTTCGCGCCCGGTTCCCGTCACATTGGCCGTGAAAAACAATTGGTTGTTTCTGGCCGTAAGCTCCTCGGGATTGGAAGATTGGTTCCCAGCAAGCAAGTTTTTCAGAATCGAGGTGTTGATCCCGTCCGATTTCCAAACTTCGCGACCCGATGCGGGATTGAACGCCGAGAAAAATACTTTGTCGCCAGCCACAGTTAGTTCGCGAGGATCGGAACTGGCGGCGCCGGGATTGATGTTGTTTACCATGAAAGTTGAACTGGCGGTGCCTCCGGAAATCCAAAGCTCTTGTCCCGCAATCCCATCGTCGGCGACAAAGAACAAAAGGCTGCCGAACTTGACCAGTTCTTCGGGATTGGAGCCGCTGCCGAGCCCCGACTTGATGTCCTCGACCAGCACAGTTCCTGCACTCGTTCCGTCAGTCTTCCACAACTCGCGTCCCGATGTCACCGTCCACGCCGTAAAGTAAATCGTGTTGCCGACAACGGTTAAATCCTTCGGCTCCGACGATCCGTTTAGATTGATGTCCTTGACACGAGTGACTTGGTTAGTGCCCCACTTCAATTTAAAAAGTTCGCGATCCGAGAAGTCTGTTTCGCCCGAAAAATAAACCCAGTCTTGACCAACATTGTCTCGAAAATGAGTCAACTCCATCGGGCGGAGGTCGGTGTTTGGCCAAGTGTGAATGGTTCGGACCCCGGCAGAGTTTTCGGTTACGAGCTCTATCCCTTCGTGGGTATATGCCGACATCGCCATCCCGCCACTTTCAATGCCAGGCACTTGTACAATCTCGCTAACGCCTGAACTATTGGGGGTTTGAACAATATCCGCGACGAGGTCGATTGCCATCATTTGCCGATCTTCAAGACATTCGAACGACAAGGGAATGGGATTGGCTTGCGGGCGAGTTCGAGCGGCGAAAAAACGACGTTTGGCAAGTTTGGACTTCGGGCGATTGGAGTTTTTGTTGAACATGGTTTTGCTTATGGGGTTTGGGGAAATTGAATAAGTCCTTCGTTTTCGGCTGCCTCACACCTTATCCATCGTTTCACGTGGCATGAGACGGCCAAAAATTGTTTGTTTTTTTCGGGCGGAGAATCAGCCGTCCAATGCGCCGTCTTGCAAATAGTAAAACACAAGCTCGTCATAGGCGTATTGACGACTTGTTCGTAATTCGTGCAGGAGACCTGGAGTTGCCTTGTATGGCTCGTTCGCCGGGAGCGCCGGCGTCTCGCCCGTACGTTGTCTGAGAGCGCGAGAATCTGTGCTCTGATCCCCACCGCTCGCAAGGCGCTCGTTCGCCGGGAGCGCCGGCGTCTCGCCCGCACGGTTTGGAAGCACACTCAAACTGCCGGAAACTGCGGCGGCAATTGGATTCGACAAAGTCCACAATTCGTTTCCGCTGGCACCATTGCTTGCGGCGAAGAATAAAGTCGTTTCGGATGACCGGATGAACATCGGATTTGAACTGCCGACACCTGGATTCATATCGGCGGCTAACAATGTTCCAGGGCCAAAAGCGGTGCTCTTCCACAACTCGCGACCGCTCGCGCCATCGTCGGCCGCGAAGAACAGCGTGCCATTGTGATTGACCAGATTCGTAGGTGCCGAACCCAGCGCGCCCACACGAATGTCCTTCACACGCACTGTCCCGGCGATTTGTCCGTTGCTGCGGAACAGTTCGACGCCGTTGGTCCCGTCATCGGCGGTGAACAAGAGCAAGCCGTTCATATTCATCAGTTGGGTCGGAATTGATCCCGTGGCCCCCGGGACGATGTCCTTGATCAAAAACGTAGCGGTCGGCTCGTCGCTGCCGTTGCTTTTCCAAATTTCGGTTCCGTTAATTCCATTGTTTGCGGTAAAGAAAACATTGCCTTTGATATTGGTAAAATCCGACGGGCTGGAGCTGCCCAGGCCCGGCACAATATCGTTGACCAACAGCGTATTGGGCGTTGTACCGGTACTTTTCCAAAGTTCGCGACCGCTCACGCCGTCGTCGGCGCTGAAATGCATGACCCCTTTCGCGTTGGTGAAGTTGCGTGGATTGGACCCAAGTCCCCCTGCGCGAATGTCTTTGACCAGAAATGTTGTGCCAGCCGTTCCAAAGCTGCGCCATAATTCCGTCCCGTTGATTCCGTTATCGGCGGCGAAAAACAATGAGCCTTTGGAGTTGCTCAAGTAGCTAGGAGACGAACTTGGAGAACCGACTTTGATATCCAATAATTGAATGGTTCCAGGACCAGTCCCATCACTTTTCCAAAGTTCGAATCCTGTCGTTCCGTCGTTGGCGCTGAAGTACAGCATGCCGTCGACGTTGGTTAGTTGCGTTGGATCCGAGCCAAGAGCTCCGATTCGAATGTCTTTCAACCGTTGAGTTCCAGTCGAAGTCGCATCGCTGATCCATAATTCCGCTCCGCCGGTTGAATTCGTCGCCGAAAAGTACAGCCGACCGTTTACATTGAGCAGTTGTGTCGGGTTGGAACTAGTTGCGCCTGGAAAGATATCCTTGACCTGAAGTGTACCCGCGCTCGTTCCGTCACTTTTCCAAAGCTCTCGGCCGGTCGCTGCCGTATTTGCCGTAAAGAACATCGTGCCATTGACATTGGTAAAGTCTTGAGGGGCAGACGCTCCCGCAGCAGGCACAAGGTCAATCAATCCGAGTATCGATGGGGCGGTCGGAGATTTGACGCCGACTCCAGCGACCCCCGCGCCCGCAATCCCCGCTCCCGGAATACCTGGCGCGGAGACTCCCGGCAAGATCACTCCCAGTCCGGTCACTCCCGGTCCATTCACGGTCGGCTCGACGCCGCCGTCCATCGTCCAGAGTTCTCTACCGTGGATGCCATCCTCTGCGGCAAAGAACAACCATCCGTTCACGTTCATGGGGGGAGTAGAAATATCGGAGTCGGACAGCGATGAGTTGGCCCCGGAGGCAATGTCTTTGACCAGCGTAGTCCCGGCAGGCGTCCCATTACTTTTCCAAAGTTCTATTCCATTTGTTCCATCATTGGCGGACAAAAGCAATGTCCCGTTCACATTGGTAAGATCATGCGGCGCCTGTGAGGAAAAAGCTGGGGCAGCTCCTGGAGCAATGTTCTTTACCAAAGTAGTCCCTGCACTTGTTCCATCGCTTTTCCACAATTCGTAACCATTGGTTCCATCGTTCGCGACAAAAAACAAAGTCCCGTTCACGTTCGCAAATCTAATGTCAGGCAAAGAACCGATGTTATTTCCTGTTCGAATGTCTTTAACGAGTACCGTTCCCGCTGACGTGCCATCGCTCATGTGCAACTCTCGCCCTGTCACAAAATCATTGGCGATAAAAAACAGAGTCCCGTTTACATTGATGAGATTTCGAGGTTCTGAATGTGCTCCACCGGGGGCAATGTCTTTGACCTGTACGGTAGAGCCAGCCGTTCCGTCGCTCTTCCATAGTTCAATTCCAGATGAGGTTTGTGCACCGAAAAAAAGCGATCCATTTACATTTGTGAATGGCGTGGTCGATGAGATCGAACCGAATGCCCCGGCGACAATATCTTTAACCAGCGTGGTTCCTGCTGCGGTCCCATTGCTTTTCCATAATTCATATCCAGTACTTCCGTCATTGCCACCAAAGAAAAAAGTGCCGTTGACGTTCGCTTGAGTTGCCGCGTTAATCGATGTCCAAACCGTACTATTGACTGGTGTTGTGCCCGAAGTTGTTCCGTCGCTCTTCCACAGTTTGGTCTGACCTGCCGTTTCCGGTGCGAAAAAAAACAATGTTCCGTTGGCGTTCGTGAGTTTTGGAATGGTGTAATTACTAATCTCATTTCCAAAGTCCTTAACCAGCACCGTTCCGTTGGTTGTTCCGTCACTCTTCCACAAGTCAAAGCGAAGGAATGAAGTTTTCCTCGCAAAGAAAAACAACGTGCCATTTACGTTGGTTAAACTATGGGGTTGTGATCCCGCGTTGGTTCCGCCCGGAAATATGTCTTTTACCAGAGACGTTCCCGCGATCGTCCCATCGCTTTTCCACAATTCCGTCCCCGCGTTAGTTTCGAACGCTTGAAAAAACAACGTCCCATTCACATTGGCGAAATCGCCAGAGGGCGGAAGCGATCCGTTAGAACCACCCGCGAGATTTATTTCGAGGAGTTGCGGCAAACCTGCCATCATTTGCCGAGGTTCCAAACATTCGAACGACAATGGAGTGTGATTGGCCTGAGGCCGAGTTCGAGCGGCGAAAAAACGACATTGGGCAAGTTTGGACTTCGGGCGATTGGCGCTTTTTTTGAACATAGTTTTGCTTAGGGGTTTGGGAAATTGATAAAACCCTTCGTTTACGGCTACCTCACACTTTATCCATCGATTCACGCGGCATGAGGCGGCCAAAAATGTTGGTTTTTTTCTGGTTGCGAATCCGACGCGGCAAGCGGCCGACCGCGAATTTGGTTGTAACTGGCTCGCCAAGGACTTAAAATGAAGCGAAATTCTCCGGCGGGAACGGGCTTATGTCAGAATCTAGCGACGGCAATTCGCGGATCGTCGTGCAACGGCTTTTGGATCGACTGCGCGCTGGCGAAGAGCTTGCGGCGAGTGAGCTAATGAGCGCTTCGATGGATCGGCTGCGACAACTTTCTCGGAAAATATTGGCCGACATTCCCGGCGTCAAACGATGGGAAGATACGGATGACGTGTTGCAAAATGCTTCGGTAAGGCTGTGGAAGGCACTTTCGAACCATCATCCGCCGACACCGCTGGACTATTTTCGGTTGGCTTCTGCCGTGATTCGTCGCGAGCTAATCGACTTGGCTCGGCATCATTTCGGAAAATATGGGATTGGGAAAAATCATGCTCCATCGGGAATAATCGATGGAGAAAAAGCAAACCTTGTCGAACTTCAACCGGACGAAACAAATGACCCGCAGAAACTTGGGAGCTGGACGGAGTTTCATGAATACGTGAACAAACTTCCCGATGAAGAACGCTCCTTGTTCGACTTGTTGTGGTACCAAGGTCTGACTTTGGATGAAGCGTCGGAAATTTTGGTCGTCCCCGAACGAACGCTTCGGCGGCGATGGAAAAATGCCCGCATCCAAGTGTACCGTGAGTTGCTTGAAGAAAAATCGGCGGATTAAAAGCTGGAATATAGTTAAAGCGAAGATGGAATTATGAGCGCCATTGACGAACTTGTTTCCATTTGGGAAGAGCGAAAGGAAAACGGTACGGCAGTATCCCCGGAGGAAATTTGCCGAGACTGCCCGGAATTGGCTGACGAACTGCGTTGGCATATTCGAGCGTTGCAGGCAGTTGAATCCCATTTTGGTGTGCCAACCGGCAGTCATAATGGCTCGACAACAAAGCACGGATCGGTTCCGGCCACGATTCCTAGCGGCCCCGTTCGGATTGCGACCGATTATCAAATCGAGCGGCTCCATGCCAGCGGCGGATTGGGAAATGTTTTTCTTGCAGTCGATCCTGTGCTCAAACGCAAGGTTGCAATCAAGTTTCCGAAATGGAAAACTCTTTCTCCCCAACAGTTGGCTCGCTTCGAACGCGAAGCCCGTATCACTGGGCGGTTGGATCATCCGGGAATCGTCCCAGTTCATTCCTTGAAACACGACAACGGCAGCAGCCCATGTTATGTAATGCGTTTCGTCGACGGGCCGACTTTCGCCCAAACGGTGCAGCGAGTTCATGGCGAATCAAAAGGCCCAATGACGAAAGCCTTTTTCGAGCAAATGGATTTTCGTCGCTTGTTGCAAAACTTTTTGGCCGTCTGCAACATCGTCGGCTACGCGCATGGTCAAGGCGTTGTCCATCGCGACGTCAAACCACAAAATATTGTGATCGGACCGTTCGGCGAAACGCTGTTGCTCGATTGGGGCTTGGCAAAAGTCGTCGATCAATCGAATGCCGAGGATAGTCGCGATGTCGATTTGCCGAACGAGAACCGCGAATCAATGCAGACGCAAACCGGCATGGTCTGTGGAACGCCCGCGTTCGCAAGTCCCGAACAATTGCAAGGGCAAAACGAATTGGTTGATTTCCGGTCGGATATCTACTCGCTGGGAGCGACGCTGTTTTATTTGCTCAGCGGTGAAACCTCGGTACAGAAGTCGAAAGTCGGCGACATAATGGAGAGTTTTCGCCAAGGCAGAATCTTTTCTGTTCGCGAACGAAATCCGCACGTCCCGCGCAGGCTTGCGGCCATTTGTCAAAAAGCGATGGCCATCGATCGGGATGCGCGTTATCAAACGGCCTCCGAATTAACCCGCGATCTTGAACGCTATTTGGCTGGCGACGCCGTCAGTGCGGTGGTCGACCCATTTTGGACTCGGATCGCCAGAACATTGAGACGACGGCCCAGATTGGTGGCCGCCTCGCTGGCAACTTGTCTCATGGCGATCGTGGCGGGGCTGGTCGGTTCGGCTTTGTTAAACCAGAAGAATCGCGAGTTGGTCGGCAGCAACGACCGCCTGCAATCTGCCGTTTCAGAATCGCAACTGGCAAACCGACAAGCCTTGGACGCGCTCCGATCGCTAGTCGATGATGTGGTAATTCGAGACTTGAGCGAACAGAAAACACTCGATCACCAGGAACGGGATTTTCTAAACCGAATCCTTTCGCAATACATAGCACTGGCCGAACTGCAGGGCGAGTCGCGGGAGAACCGCGCGATTCGTGCGGAAGGACTAATGCAGATCGGAAAGATTCATTTGCGATTATCCGATGAAGAAAAGGCGTTGTTGGACCTTCAGGGTGCGGCGGATGAATTTCAAAAATTGGTTGACGAAACTGACAAGTTGGAATATCGCCTGCAATTGGCGCGGACCTTGACGGACTGGAGCGAAGCACTGCTAAAGTCAGGCCAATTGAAACAGGCAAACCTGCGCGCAAACTCTGGAATCCAAATATTGAATGAAGCAGCTACGGGCATCGAGTCGGCAACACTTTCCAGTCCGGAAATCGCTTACCTCTATCGAATCTTAGGCATCGTCCAATGCAGGCAGCGCTTGTGGGTGGACGCGAAGGATTCGTTGGAACGGTCGCGGAAACACTTCGAACAATTGCTGACAAAAGATACGTTGAATGCCAAGTACAAACTTTCGTTAGCGATGGTCTTCAGACACCTCAGCGAAGTTTCCGGCGAACTCGGCGATTTGCCAAACCAAATTTTGTTCTCGAAAGATTCACTAGACTTGCACAGCTCTTTGGCCACTCAATTTCCCGACCAACCCGAATACCAGTTGGGATTCGCGATGGCTCTGAATAACTTTTCGATTCAACGAGAGTTTTTTGGCGAGATACCTGCGGCCATCAAAGAAGTTTCCCTGGCAATTACAATCGTCGAAAAACTCGCCAACCGATACGAGTCGGCAACTCAGTACCGAGAGACTTGGGGAGTTTTGCTGTTTCGACGAAGTAACCTTTATCGCTTGAGCGAGGACGACAAGTTCGAGGAGCCCGATTTACGTCAGTCCATTGGCCTTTTCCAGGAACTGGTTCGGGTCTTTCCCGGTAATTCCGATTATCTCGTCCAATTGTTGAACCCGATGCACGCGTTGGCTGAATTGAAGTATCGAAATGGCAGGCTATCCGATGCACTGGCGATAGAAGGCGAATTACATGTTGTCGCCGAACAATTGCAAACAAAATTTCCCGAAGTTGCGAAATCCTCCGTAAGCGTTACCCACGCTCAAAAGTTGCGAGCAATACTGCTTCGACGACAACGACGTTTTGCTGAAGCATTGCCCGTTTCCCTTGGGGTTGTTTCGTTTCTTTCGGAAATGGCGAAATCCGATTCGACGGCATCGCTCGAACAACTCTTGTTGGACGCTCATATTCAATTATCAAGAAGTTTGCGGAGCTTGCCGACAGGCAAGGACAAATCACTTGAGGAACTAAAAATTGCCGCAGAGCTCGCGGAGCGCCTAGAGAAAGCGAATTCAAAGGACTTCAAAGTTCTCAGTTTGATTGCTGACGGTCACAATGGCCTTGCGTATGACTACAACAGTTTGAAGCAAGCGGATCAAGCCGCCTTTCATCGCAAAAGGGAATTGGAAATTCGCGAAATGGTCGTGGCAGGTTTTCCCGACAACCCGTTTTATCGCATTCAATTGGCGCGGTCAATTTTTAAACAATCATACCCGTTGATCATGCGCGACGAACTGATCGTCGCACGGCAAAATCTCGATTCGGCGATCAACCTCATGGAAACAACCAAAGCGGAATATCCTGATGACCTATTGGTGAGTAAAACGTATGGCGATTGCCGCGCAAACTTGGGCCGTTGGTACTATCGCCAGCGTCGATACAAAGAGGCATTGAGTGAATTTAAGCTAGGCGTGGATTGGAATCCGAGCAACGATAATCGGGCCAGCCATCTGGTCTGCTGGGCTATTCTGGAACCTGACAACGATCAGATTCTAGTTGAAGTGAATAGCATTATCGAAGGAGGAATTCCGAGCCAACGTCCACTCACCAATCTGTTGGGAGGATGCGGCTTCGCGTTAGAAAAAACCACGAAGCCGGAATTGGCAAGCAAATATAGTGACATGGCGGTACATTTGCTGGAGTATATGGTTGACGACAACTATTTGCCCACCGACGATTCGATGCGATCGCTTTGCTCCAACCCGTGGCATTCAAAAATGCGGCAACGCCCCGAAGTAATGAGCCTTTTGGAAAAACTCGCCTTTCGAAACAAGGAATTGACCGGAACTTCGCCTCCTTTTCCGACGAAGGATACTCTCATCCGCGACGTTCGAATTTGGTTCTCGAAACGATCACTCGACGAACTAAGCATTGGTACATGGCTCTATCGGGCAACGGCACCTCGGCTTGAAAAAGCCAAGTGAGTTGAAATTCGCCGAGTCCGATGAGCCTTCGAAGTTCACAAGTCCTTTTGATTCGCAAACATAAGAGAGTAAACAAATGTTGATGTCTCGATTCGCAGTATTGGGCGTGGTTCTTTTTGTTGGCGGGTGTGATTCGACGATTGGGCCCGCGACTCGACTGAATGGGAGCGATGCAGGCAAGGCAAACGACAATGCCGCGTCGGTGGTTAATGTTGAAACCGCCACCCACAATCAACGGGAGCCGACACAAACTTCGACAATACAGGACGTAAAGCCGACGCAAGAACAACTTGCGCGATGGGCGCGAGCGCCGTTCGAACCGCTGCAATTGTTGGCCTGCCGCGAATGGGAAAAAACGGGTTTCGTGACGTGCATGGCCCATACGCCCGATGGTCGGCAATTCATCTTGGCAGGAAGCAAGCTGGCGATTTGGTCGCTTGTTGGCGATGAGCCCGAACACACAATGCTCGACCTTATCGACTTGAATAAGAACCAATCTTTTCGGGCACTCGCCGTTTCTCCGGACGGAAAATGGTTTGCTGCAGGCGACTCGGAAGGGACGATTCGAATTTGGAACCTCTCGGATCGAAAGGAGTTGATTTCGAAAGAGCTTTATTCGAATGACATAACTCAAATCGCAATCTCACCGGACTCAACGGAGATCGCCACGACAACTTACGCAGATGAAGTGACGATCTGGAACGCAACCACGTTAGAACAGAAGAACCGTTTCAAGGTAGAGACGAATAGCCTAAAGCGAATATTGTATATGTCGCAAAACTTGTTGGCGGCTTCTGGAGAGACGACGACGAGCTGGGATGTCAGTACCGGCAAGCTTGTACAAACGCTTTCCCCTGGTCGTTATAACAACGTCCTTGCAAAGTCACCTGACGGCAAGAGGTTTGTTTTTGGTGACAATGAAGGGTTGCGACTGTGGGACGTCGACGGTTCGAAAATTGAAGGAACATTGCTGGGTGGTTTTGCGACCAACGAACTGGTTGAATTTTCACCGGACGGAAAGCATCTCGTCACAGCCAATGGCGCCAAACTACGATTGTGGGATATCGAAAGCAAACAAGTCGTGCAAGTGATCGATGTTGCCGGCCCGGCCATCGTGGGCTTGGGTTGCTTGCCCGAGACCCGATTGTTGCTGGTCGCTTCTGAGGATGGGCGCACTCGCATTTGGGGAACGCCGTCGTCTGGCGAGCCGCTGGGATTGCAGCCGATGCACGTTGAAGTTGCAATGCCGGAAAGCACTTCGCGCGAACCTGCGACGCCGACCCAGTTGCTGCAAGTGATAGACTTGAGGACTTTTCCGAGACTGCCCGGAGGCGTTCCGAAACTTGATGAAGAGACAATGATCGAGTACACGGCTCCCGTGAATCAAGACGAAGCCAAACTGTTCTACCGCTATTACCTTGGGCAACAAGGCTGGGTCGAATTACCCGGCAATGTGAATACTCCTGACTACTTTGGTTTCCGAAAGAATGGATTCATGCTCTGGGCGTCGATCCGTAAGACTGGTGACTCAGAGACGAATATCAACCTTGTCAATTCAGGAAATTTCGATCCGCGATGGGCACCCCGGTTCGACGCAGCGCCGGTTGAGGTGGATTACGAAAGTGACTCCACGGTTCACTACCGAACCAAAGCGGATTTGATCGACATTGAGACGACGTTGCTCCGGAAAATGCACGAAGCAGGTTGGACGCCCTATTCAAGACTCAACTCGTCTCACAGCGAAACCCCCGACGCACGCGATATGGAATTTCTGCACAACAGTTCCGTTTTGCGAGTCTCGATTGGCAAGTTTCCCGACGATCCATCGAGCTACCATATTCAGTACTCGATGTTTCCAATGACCAATTCAATTCCGATTCCTCCAGATTCTGGCTTCATTGAGTTCGATGGATCTTCGGAGCCGAACCTCGTGGCAACAACCACAATGAATTTGGAGCAGACCCGCGACTTTTACGATAAAGAATTAATTGCACAAGGCTGGCTCACTCGGGAAATTGGCCGCAGCGTCAAAGATGAATACAATTGGCTCCCGTATATTCGTGGCCAACAGGATTTAACAATTGGCCTTGAAAGTCGAGCCGACGGACGAACTCTAGTTCGCGTTGGCGAAGGCCTGGAGGATTCATCGTGGCAACTTGCCAAGCCGCAATCCACCGCGGAGCCAGCGACGGCCGCAGTCGGTATTGAAGCGACAGATTTTCCGATTCTGAACCAGTCGAAGTCCGCAGAATTCGATGCGAATGACAAGAGCCTGAATTTCCAAATGGATGCCACGCCTTTGTTGAAAGTCGCGGATCAATACACAAAAGAGCTTGAGTCCAAAGGCTGGACCACGGACGTAGGTGTTAAGGCCGACGACTATGTGTTTTTGACCTTTACCAAAACCGGCGTTGAAATAGCGCTGCGTGCACGACTGAAAGATGGAAACGCAATCGTCAATATCCAAGGCGACGGATTGCTCTGGACCAAGCCATTGCCCGGCGGCACGCAAGTAATCTCCTACGAAACCTGGCTCCGCCTCCACCACCATCCCGCCAGTTTGGATTTGCTTGATGAATATCACGCCGAAATGAAATCCATCGCTACTGAGAAGAAATAATTCAAAGACGAAATGCCGATTTATAGACCGAGCCCGTTCACGTAAGGCAAATGCTTTATCGCCATTGGTCTTTAAATGTCTGACACTGAATCGAGCGACCGACCGAAACGTCTAGCTCCTCTGCCACGGGCGGTGTGGCTGTTGAGTTTCGTTTCGTTTTTCGCTGACGTCTCCGGCGAAATGGTGTATCCGCTATTGCCGCTGTTCGTCGTTGGGGCGCTCGGTTCCTCCAAGACTCAGTTGGGAATTATCGAAGGCTTTTCCATTCTCCTGGTCGCATTGATGACGGGGCTGGCGGGTTTTCGCAGCGACCGGATGGGTAAGCGAGTGCCGTGGATCCGCTGGGGATACGGTTTGCCGGTTATCGGTAAGACCGTCATTGCGCTGGCCACAAGTTGGCAGTTGGTTCTCGGCGGGCGACTGATGGACCGGTTCGGCAAAGGATTGCGAGGCGCGCCGCGAGATGCGCTTATCGCCGAAGCAGTGACGCCGGATCAACGAGGCCGCGCGTTTGGTTTGCATCGAGCACTGGATACATCCGGAGCGCTGATCGGCGTGTTGCTTGCGGCGTTTCTGTTGTGGTGGCTTACAGGAACGCCTTCAAAAATGAACGGCGAGCAATCGATTAGCGCCGCCGTGCAAACGCCTGCGTGGGTATTTCGCGCGATCTTTGCCGTCGGTGCGGTGCTGGGGTTCTTGTCGATGGCTCTCGCATTCTTTGTCGAAGAGGCAGATGTACCAACTGCCGCAATTGATAATTCCACCACGAATAATTCATCGACGAATGCTGTCGGCTTGGAGAACGGCGCGGACCCGGAGAAAGCGTTGCGACCAGGTTGGTTGGGTCTGCCGAAATCATATTGGTTTATTCTTGGCGTGCTAACACTGTTTTCATTCGCGAACAGCAGCGACGCTTTTCTTCTTCTTCGGGCAAGCGACCTTGGTTATTCTCCTTGGGTGGTCGTGCTGATCTATGCGGTTTATAACGTGACCTACGCTGCGTTGGCATACCCTGCGGGCGCTATGAGTGACCGCTTGGGACGCTGGCGGATCATTGCGGTTGGCTGGGCGATTTATGCAATCGTCTATGCGGGTTTCGCATTTCTGCCCGAGGCTCAAGCCTGGGGCTTGTGGCCGCTGATGGCCTTTTATGGTCTTTACATGGCGCTCACGGAAGGAGTCGGCAAAGCACTTATTGCCGATCACTCGCCGCGCCAAAAACGTGGCACTGCGATGGGAATCTTTTACTCCATCACGGGATTAACGACGCTGGTGGCAAGTCTCCTAGCCGGTCTAGCGTGGGACCGTTTTGGTCCGACTGCAGCGTTTCTGATAGGCGCGGGCTTCGCCGTAATAGCCCTCTTGGCGGTGATTCTATTCAGCAATCGTCTCGCAGGTCATTCTGCGAATTGATGGGCTCCGATGCGTGAAAGTCACTACTTGAGAATTTGCTTTCGCAGAATTAAGCCGCAGCCAAGCAAACGTAGAAATACAGAACGACTAGGTGCTTAGGGATGCACCAATGGAAAAATCAATTTTCCGGCAACTGCGGCCAGCAATACAATGATCGGCTCCGGGAGCTTTTTGAATCGTAGTAACAGGGCCAACGTCGCGACGCACAAGATAATTTTGGGCCATTCGGGGCTCGAGCCGTTTTCGAAAAGCGTTCGTCGACCCAACACCACCACGGCGCCAGCCATTGCGCCGATGGCGGCGGCGGTGACTCCATCGACGAACGCGATGATTCCCGGACGCTTGCCGTGTTTCTTGAAATAGGGTGCGGGGATAATGGTCAAAAGATAACAAGGCAGAAAAGTAGCAACGGCGGCGACAATCGCGCCTGGAATCCCGACTACAAGATAGCCGATGAACCCAACGGTAATGACTACCGGCCCCGGAGTGATCATCGCCACAGCCACGGCATCGAGAAACTGTTGATCGTTCAGCCAACCATATTCAGTTACAACTCCGCCGTAGAGAAAAGGTACGATGGCGAGTCCGCTGCCAAATACGAACGCGCCGGCTTTGGCGAAAAACAAAAATACTTGCCAGAGTTCTTGGCTATCGCCAGATGGATTCCAAAGCCAAACGGATCCCACGAGCGGAATAAAGATCGCAATCGAATGTGAACCTAGCCGCCGAAGAAAAGCCGGCGGAGTTCGGATCAGCCAAACCAGCAGTCCCGCGCCCAAAAAAAATAGCACACTCTCGTTTTCAGTAATTATCGTCGCTGCTGCGCTTACCACAAGGATCGACCACAATAGCCAATCCTTGCGAATTGTCTTCTGAGTAAGCTTGACGGCACTGATCGCAATAATGGCAATTACGCTGGCACCGACGCCATAGAATACCGACTGCATCCAAGCCAGACCGCCGTACAACTGATAGGCCCAGCCGAGTGCGACGACCATCAGAAACGACGGCAAGACAAACGCGGTGCCAACTACGGTCGCGCCCCAAATCCCGTAGTGGACATATCCAAGATAAATCGCCAGTTGCGCAGCGAGCGGCCCGGGCATAATTTGGGCCAGCGTCAAACCTTCTTTGTATTCCGCCTCGGAAAACCACTTCCGCTTTTCCACCAAATCGCGATGCATGTAGCCGATCAGCGCGACCGGTCCACCAAATCCGAAGGTACCCAGGCCGAGGGCATAGCGCACTATTTGCCAAAGAGTGTACGTCGTCGCGCTCACATTATTGGACGGCGACGATCGATCTAAGGGGTTCATTCTCTTGATTGCAAAGCGTAACCGTGGTTACCGCCGAACCCGCGTGCTTATCAGACAGGAAAGCGGACTTCGTAGCGCGTCATTTGGTTGACTTTTTGCGCTAGTTCCTTAACTGTGCAATCGCGGCGGCAATCGGCGATCGACAAAGCAAACGGAATCCAAGCACCATTCTTGAACTCAAAAGTGTTCCGCTGCAGATCTTCCATGAGCGTCACGGGCTTCCCGTAAACCACCGGTGGCTGCGGCACATAAGGAACTGGTGGTTCCTTGCTGATAACTGGACGAGAACCGGCTGCTCCCGAACGCTTATTATGTGGTTTGAAGCTCTCTCGACGTTTTTGTGCCATTGGATACACCCAAAAAAATAGCCTTGCCGACAACAAAAGTAGCGCGGCAAGGCAGTCTTCTAAACACCGAAGACGGCAATCCGTTTGGAACGAAGTGAACCCGCAAGCCGCCGCGAAATTTTCGCAAGCGGCCGGCGAATCAACACGTTTAATTTGGATTAGTAACGTCGGCGACCACCACCACCGCCACCGCCACCGCCGCCTCCACCACCACCACCACCACCACTGCGCTCTTCGCGTGGGCGAGCTTCATTGACCGTCAAGCGACGGCCGAGATGTTCCTTTTCATTGAGCGCTTGAATCGCCGCACGAGCGGCGTTAGCATCCGACATTTCGACGAATCCGAAACCTTTGCTTCGGCCCGTATCGCGATCCATGATCACTTGAGCACTTTGAACCGTGCCGAATGGAGCAAACAATTCCTCCAATGTCTGGTTCGTATTTTCGTAACTCAAATTTCCAACGTACAACTTCATACCCATCACTGAACTCCACTAATTTGCGACCGAATGAAAATTCATTCAGTCTTCGAAAGATAAGGCCAGTAGGTTGGCCACGCCCTGTAGGAAAGGCGACACAGAAGTAGCGGGGGTTAAAGGCCGTCGCCACAATTCGATTCGTCATATCCGACCTGCAAGTTTTATCAGGTTTCGGTAGCAAAAACAAGTGATTATTTCCTGCCGCTAAACTCTGACGGGTATAGAGGAACAAAGGCAAGTCCTCGGCAACGAGGTTTTTAGCCTTCCCGGCACGCTTTAGATTGTGATTTAGTACCTCAAAAAGTCGCCGGACCGTTGAATTCATCGAGTTTCTATGCACTCGGGTGCTTGTGATGGCCGCTCGCTGTAACAGAGGTTAGCTCGCGAACGCCAGCTTGGCGACTAAAATAAGAGGTCGGAGCAAAGGCTGATCGGCCTATTCAGTTAAATCAACTCGTCGCTTAAATACATACGGACAGAGATCAAAAATGACTGGCAGAAAAATACGCTTTGTATTGATCGTCGCAGTTCTAATGCAGACTTGGTCAAGCCATAGTTGCGAAGCCCAAATGTTTGGTGCTAGAACCGTTGGCCGACCGCTTGGGCGACCATCGGCTGGGTCGATGTCGAGCGAAGCGGGGACGCTTCAAGGGGCCGAGCGATTTCTGCGCGGCAATCGATCCGCAGATGATTTTGTTGGCGTTGACGCACGAGATCGCGCTCGGTTCGTAGGGCTGATCAACGCGCGAAATCAAATGGCGATTGGCGACACTGCGGTTTCCAATGCACCACGTGCGGACCAAGCTGCTCAAGTCAATTCGCCGATCAAGTCACGCGCAGCTAATTCGATGCACGAGCCGCTTCTTCAGATTGGTTTTGAGATTGCGCCTGAAAGTACTGAGCGGCTTGCCGAGAAAGCCCAGACTCGGATTGGTCAGGCGATAACCGCGCGGTTCGGAAACCAGATCGAGGTGTCGGTGGCAATCCGGACAGCCATCCTGCGCGGTGAGGTTGACGACGCGGCAGACGTTCGGTTAGCTGAGTTGATGGTGTCGTTAGAGCCTGGGATTTCCAAGGTTCAGAACGAGTTGACTCCGCGGGCGGCGAAGTCTCCGCAGGTGGAACAGAATTTGGCTCCGCAGGCGGGTCAAGTTCCTTAGGCACGTCGATCCGTTGCTCGCGTGACTTTTCCAAGATCGTTTCGATTTCTTGCAATCGCTTTGAGAAACTCGGCGTCAATTCTATCGTTTGCGAAAAGTCTTTCGGTCTCGAATCCATTTGGGTTTCTGCGTCAACGGAATCGCTTTCCAAATATTGAGCTTGTTGAACGTCGCTCGTCGCCGAAGGAGCCGGTTTTAGTGGCGTCAGTTTCGCAGCCGACGTACCCGGCAATATTTTTCGCGTCAAGCCGGAGACGACACTGCCGCCGTCGATGCCATCGATTCGCGTGACGAGGCTCAAGTTGCGAGTCGCGCCGCCGACAGGTCCCAATGGAATCCAGAAACTATAGGAATGCCCCAAAGCACATTTGCTGTAATGGCTGGCGACCGATTCCTGCGGAAAAACGAATTTTTTTTCTGGTGCGGGATTGGCCGAATTGACTTTTTGATCGTCGAAAACGTAAATCGTGACTGCCCCATCAATTTTAATTGGCTTTTCGTTCTCGTCGTGAAAGAAAATTCGACCGCCAAACCCGCGCTGACCCGCTTGGCCTTCCTTGTTTTGAACGGCTTCGGTCCATACAGCCATGATCTTGTCAGGCAGAGGCGCGGGCTTTGCTTTCGCCCAAGTGAACGGCTTATCGATTTTGATCGATTGACAGCCAGTGGCCATCGACGCGACGAGTATAGCGATTAGCAACAACCAATATCGCCGCACAACGACTGCGGTGGCAGCGAAAGCATTCAGGTTTTGGTTGCGACGGAATTTCATTGCTAGGCGACTGGTCTTGGATTAACGGCTGTCATCCACGGAATTGTTCGGCGGCGGTGAAAGTTGAATACGTCGCGAACTCTCTGGCGCTGAAGATGGATCGTCGAGCATCGCGGGGCGTTGGTCTTGTTGTTGATCGGGGTAAATCGTTTCGGTTGCTGGTGAGTCATAAATCATTTGGGTTGCATCCGGCGGCAAGCCAACGTCGCCATGGATGTCGTGAACATCGCCCATGCACCAACTGATTCGCGAGAACTCGGCCTGCTTGAGACGCTGTTCGTCTTCCGGACCTCGAATGACGTAGGGCGTGAGAATAATGAGCAGCTCGGTCCGCTTGCAAATGTCGCTGTCGTAGCGGAACAAGTTGCCAAGCAATGGAATTTCCGAAAGCCACGGAACGCTGCGGTCAATGCTCTGAGTTTTTTTGGTAATCAAACCGCCGAGAATGATCGTCTCACCAGAAGCAGCACTCACAGTCGCTTGAGCGGTAGTTGTGTCGACTCGCGGCGAGCGAATGATGTTGCCATTCGGCGCGACCGAAATTGGGATGCCTTCCGCCTCTGGTCCAAGCGCTGATCGTTCCGCATCGATTTCCATGACCACTGTGCCGTCTGGGCTAATTCGTGGCGTAACGCCCAAAATTAAACCGACGTTTTCCAAAGCAATGCTGTTTGACTGCCCGGCTTGGTTCACTGTCGAGCCGATGATTCGCGGGACGCGCTGGCCGACTTGGATAAACGCCGGCTGGTTATCGAGCGTACGAATTTGCGGCCTGCTAAGTACTTCCAAACGACGCGATTCCTCCAGCGCACGAATCAGCACGCTGACGCTTTCACTGCTGGCCGATAATACCAAGCCACCAAAACCAAGTTCATTGCTAACTCTTCCAACAGCGAAATTACTTAAGCCCTGCCCGGCGACTTGGCTGGCATTCGCCAATGATTTTCCGCTGCCGCTATTTCCCAACGGCAGGTTATTGAAATTGAATCCCGGTTCGTTGGTCGCCGCTTGAATGATCTCCTCGGTCGTCGTCACAACACCGGCCGGCGTCGAAGTCTGCGACGTCGAAGTCGTCGTGAGCAAGCTGCCCAACAGGCTTCGGTCAAACAAAATCGAATCTTGCAGGCCAAGCTCAATCCCGAACTCGCGCGCGTCATCGAGGTTCACTTCCGCGATCAGGACTTGGATCATGACTTGGGGCGGCGGCTCGTCAAGCTGCTTAATAAGCGCTTCGATCTCGGTGAAGTACCGTGGCGTCGCGCTCAAGATCAAACGATTGCCGACAGGTTCGGGAACAACGACGACTTCGTGTTCAATTTGTTCGAACAGGCTGATACTCGTGGCGATGGCTTGTTGTGCTAACCGTTCGCTGCGCAAGAAATTATTAATGGCCTGGGCCACATCGCTTGCCGGCGCGTTTTTCAGTCGGTACACCGAGTTCTTGCGTTGCGAAAACTCTTTCTCGTCCAGGCGCAACAAAAGCGCTTCGATGATTCGTAAGTCACCCTCGGAGCCAGTCGCAATAATGCTATTGGTCCGCGTATCAATCGAAAATCGGAGCGGGGCAAGCGATACTTCGTCCTCGCCACTGGCCAGCTTCAATTGTGGCTGAGCGGTCGTTTGTTCGGGCAATAGCGATCTCAGCATTTGCACGAGGGCCGCCGCGTCGCCGTATTCGATTCGGAAAACTTTGATTTGTGCTGTCGATCCGACCACATCAAGTTGTCGAACCAGCGCTTCGAGCAAGTCCATGCTCTCCGGAGGACCGGAAACGATCAGCGAATTGTTTGTGGGGTTTGGCGTTATTTGAACTTCGTCCAATACACCCGAGCGCAACAATTGCTGGCCCTGCGAGTCGATACCAATAAGCTCGAGCACCGCATTTTTTTGCGGGCCGGTCCCTTGGGCTGCTTTGATCGCGTTTTGAAGCGTGGTCGACAGCTCGGCGGCAAGCGAATTTTGAACTTTGATAATTCGCGCTTGTTTGTTCTTGCGATAGTTTGCCACGTCAAGCTCTTGAACTAGCCGACGGACTTCCGTCATGTCGCGCGGCGCGGCGTAAACGATCAGCGAATTCGTTCGAGCGTCCGTAACGACTAGGGCTTTGGGTCCGAGCCCCTCGCGGTTTTGGAAAAAAGTATTAAGAGCGGTTTGCAATTGCGGGGCTTCGGCCTGTTGAAGCCGAAAAACCTCAAACTGAGTTTCGGTATCGACCGGCTGATCCAAGCGGGCAATCAATTCGGATATCGTGTTGATGGCTTCGCCCCATCCAATCAGCAACAGCGCGTTCGGCTTGATCAAAGCCGTCACCGTCGCGCGACCTTGGCGACTATTGACGAGGTCGGCACTGGTCGCTTGAATAATTTTTTGAATTGCGTCGCCGCGAGTATGCTTCAACTCGATGATTCGAAATTCTGGCTGGCTGTCAGCGCTCAGGCGTTCAAGCTCCTGAATGATTCGACTCAGTTCTGCAACTTCTTTTTGTCGTCCGCGCAGAATGATGATGCCGAGTTCAGGCAACGTCTCGACTTGGACAGAGTCACGTAATTCGCGGAGAAGCGATTCTTGCCGCTGTTGATTTTCGTCTTGCTGAAGCGGCGACGTTTCGCCCAACGGCGGCAGCGAAGGCAAAGTATCTTGCGCGGTCGCAGCGCGATTGAGCGGATACGAAACGGATTGCGCGGACGGGGAGTTACTCGGTTCAGTCGGCAGTGCTCCGTCCGGTGCAAGTCCATACGACTTGAGCAACTGCTGAACAGCAACCGGATCCGCATTTCGATAAGCCACGAATTGCGGAGAAGCTACTCCGGTACGCGCGGCGTCCAAGTCCTGAACCAATCGCGTGAATTGGTCCTGCAAATGTTTCGGGCCGGCAACGAACAGTCGTGTGGCGGATGCTTGCCAACCGATGCGTAAGGACTGCTGTTCGCCGACATCCAGAGTGTAGAGCGTGCCGTCTCGAACGGGTTTGGCAGTAAGACGCGTTTCGAACAATGCCAATAAAGCGTCATGAACGTATTTGGGATCTGGCCGTGTGAGTTTGACTTCCACCCAGTCGTTTTCCGAGGTGCTTGTTGCGGCAGAGCTGCTCTCCGACTGCAAGACTTTGCGAACAGCCGTATGCGCGCGGGCGTCCGCATCGACGACCAAGATCGCGAGCAACGCGAGCAACGCCAAGTAGTGTGAAGTTTTGATCACGTAAAATTTAGCGAGCGAACAAGTCATGAATTGCCATCCACGCGCAGGTACTATTTGCCCCGCAGTCGAATCGGGAATGGCCGGAAGATTAGAGCCGAGCTGTCACAGAATCAACGCCGAAACCGCTAGCGAACTAAAGTGGGCAACTCAACGCTATGACTTTGAGATCTCCTTAAACTCTGCGTCTTGGCAATTCGTCGCGGCTGCTACCGCGCAGCGTGTGCGATCAATTAGACCCAAAACAATCGGACGAGTTTAAGCCGAGTTAGGCACTTGCTTTGGGCTGGAGGTAGCGGTTGGGAATGTTGTTCAAGCGTGGAATCTTCTCGCCGGATGCTTCGATCAGGCAGGTGATGTTGGAGTAGATTTCTTTTTCAGTGCGATGCATTTGGGGCAGCAACCCCATTTGAGCGTATGAAACTGGCGTAACGTCAAAAAACGTCGTCTCCCAGGGATAGCCTTTTCCCCACTGGATCCCCTTGAGGCGAATGGCCGCGTTCGCACCGGCATCCAATAGCAAGTGCATTATCGGTGCCGAACGATTCCCATTGGAATTTACTGTATGAAACAATGGTGTGTGACCGTTGAGACCATTTTGGTCAATTCCGGCAGTGGCATCCACGTCTGCACCCAGCTCGATCAAGGTACGAGCGGCTTGGAGATTTCCATATTCCGCTGCAACATGGAGCAAAGAGACGTCAACGAGCGACGTGAAGGAAGAGACGAGCGTCGTACGATGATCTAGAAGCGACGAGTTTGCGCGAAAAGCTACCCGGATGGCGTCACCGTCATCCACAAGTACGGATGCGACATGCGGGTCAAGCATCGTAGCACCCCGTTCAAAAAGCAACCGCAGGCAATGCGGAAGCCGATCGGACCTCAAGTATTGTTGCAGCAACCAATCGATCGGCAGCTTGCCTTGTATCGATACGCACGCATCGGCTCCGGCTTCAAGTGCAAGACGAACTCCATCTACATCATGGCCGTCAAAGGCATCGAGAAGTTTTTGATCGGGATTAGTCATTTCAATTGCCTTTAGCCACTTGCCAACACGACTTCACCGGGCGTCTTGAATCCCGACGCGTCGGAAACTTCGGCTCGAAGACACGCGAAGTCAAATCCTTATTTGTTATGCGCCATTCTTTGGGTAATCTGTGGTTTCGGGCCTGCGTTTGCCTTGGCATCGGTCACCCTTGAATTGCATTATTCACGTCGAGGCATTTGGATTCAAGCTCGTCATTCAGCGAGTACGTCGACGAAAGAAAATTTTCTGTTGCACGTCTATGTTGGGCGTCCGCGACGCAAAAACGCGATCAGCCCGATATTGCATGCGAGTGACAAGGCAACAACGATAAGAAGCAACGTAGCCGCCCCAAAAATGTTCATGTAGAGGTTATGCTGCGAAATTATCGGGTCGCCAGACGGCGTGTAGGAAACGTATTGCCCTGGGATGTGAATCCAGATTTCCCAATTGTTGATCGTCGGATTCGTGAGCCAGAACAACGCACATAATGCGAGACCCCAGCAAGCTACAACCGTGAAAGACGTAACCCAGTAAATTCCCGTCAACCGTCGCGGTTGCGAGATTGCTGAAGTTGCGTCGGGCGATTCATATGGGTTGTTATTCAAGTTGCGGGCATCCAGTGTTTGCATGTGCGAGGGTTAGCGGCATAACGAATAGCAAACTAACCGGGTATAGTCGGTCGGTTAGTTTGTGCGTTGAAATGAGACGCTTCGCTGCGGTGCGGTTTGCGGGTGCCTTGCGGCGAGGCGTTTCGACGGTGGTAGTTTAACTTGGCGAGCGGTCGGATTTCAAGCTGGAAACGAACGTCCGTAAAGCGGAAACAAAGCCTCACATGCGTCCCGCCTGGTCGCGCAGTTCATTCCCGAAAACGTCTGCCGCCAAAACCTCCGACCCACTGCTTGGGCCAACCGAAGCAAACCCCATAAGCCCGTCTCCACGATCCTACGCCGGGCTTCTTAAATCCCGACGCGTCGGGAAACTTCCGCTCGAAGACTCGCGATGTCAAATCCTTATTTGTTCGTCGCTAATATCTTGCCTACTCGTCGTGAATCACATGCTCACGTCGTTGTGCGACATGCCACAACACACCAGCGGGATCGACAACGTAGGCGATGCGAAGCCCCCACGGCTGCATAGCTGGAGGCTTAGGCGCTGACACACCGAAGCACTTGGGTAGATCCAAGGATTCGATGTGCGACCACCACGCGTCAAGATCGTCAACCACCATCTGCATCATGCAATTGCCTGCCCAGTCTACATGGAAATGCCGCTGAAGTATGAAACCTCCGTTTCCTGCTTTGAAGATGGCGACCTCGCTATCGAGTGTCTTTTCAAATCCGAGCGCTTCGTAGAAACGTTTGGATGTTTCAAAATCCTTCGTGGGCAGAAACGGACGTACGAGTTCTGTTCCCATTGGCACGCGATTCATTACTCACTCCTACTTGTCGACCAAGGTAACCGGGCGGGCGCAAGTGACGTTCCATTTCAAAACCGGCTCGTTCGCCCGCTCCGGTGCACCGCTTTATTCGGCTTCCGCTCTAATCAGTCGGACGACACTCAGCGATTTCTCGCCCGTTTATTCAAAGGAACGATGGACCATTTTTTCAGTTTCTCGCAATTCTCTGGATGTTACGGCCGAAATCGTCAAACGAAGAGTATAAGCCCGACCTACTTGCTGGGTTCCTCGCGATTGAACTCGAAGCACCGGGGGCTACCGTCCTTGGTCTGGCCGATCGTGGCGGAGAGACCACCCTCGGCGGAGAGCTCGTACACGATGCGCTTCGGGTAGTCGTGACGCGGGTTCTCAAACACGGCGCGCGTGCCTTCCAGCTCGGTGAGCACGAACTCGGTCGGCTTATCGCCGCCGGGCTGCGCGATGTAAACCAGCCCGCCGTCGCGCTCAACGATGCGCAGGTACTCGAACGCGACCATCTTGCCGCTCGTGTTCACCGTGCGCGACACGGCGAGCATCGCGCCGCCCAGCGGCGGGCTCCAGCGCTCCTCGATCGACGACCCCGAGCTCCTCGTTCCGACCCACGCGCCCGCCACCCACGCCAGGTCGCCGATCGCGGCCTTGGCCAGCGCGGGCAGCGCAATGTCCTCGGCATGGCGGTAGAGCCCAACCGATTCCTTCCCCGCCGGCGGATCGACCACAACGCTCACGAACAGTCCGTCGGCCGTGATGCGGAACTTCCTCCGGATCAGCCCGATCCCGTCGGGCGCGCCCGGCGCGCGCACGAACTCGACCTGGTACTCGAACGCGCCGTCCTTCCACGCGCCGTGGTAGCGCACGACCCTTTTATTCGGCTCTACGACTTCGATGATCGAGCCGTCGAGCGCGATGCGCACGTCGCGGTGCCCAGAGCCATGGCCGTTCAGGACGACCGCGCCTTCCTCGACACGCATCGAGAACTTTGAGGCCATGGGGGGGCCCAGTTGCTCGAGGGTGCGGCCCTCGGTGCGGTCCTCGACGAAGATCCACTCGCCGTCCAACGCGCGCAGGTCGTCGGTCTGCGCCGAAAGCGTGCTTGAGGCCAAGACCGAGCTGAGGGTTGCAAGTAGTGCGAGAGTTGTTGTTGGCCGAGTGCACAGGTGCATTGCGGAATCCCCTTTCGAGTTGCGATCAAAAAAGAGTAGCGATTTAGCCTATGTCCTTGTTTGCCAAACGACACACGTCACCGAGTCGCGGCAAGGTGACTGTCCATTTCCAAAAAGCACCGTCCGCGACTTACTGTAACCCGCACATGAAATTTCCTGGCCGGAGCGGGAGCCGGTGACGACCTCGGAGCGAGGGCCTGGGGTAACAACGTGCGGCGATTTTTTTACACTTTCATTTTCGGCTAAAGTTGCTTGGGTAGCAAGTCTTCGAGCCGATCGCTGACGAATTCCGCGGCTGATGAGCCTGCGCTCGCAAGCAACGACCAACCGCAGCCGCTGGGCCAAAGCCTGCTATGAGCGGCAGTTAGCAACGGGCAAGAACTCGCGTACCGCCAAGCGGGCATTGGCATACAAATGGATTCGAATCATCTTTCGTTGTTGGCAAACGCGAACACCCTACAACGAAGCTCATTACATCACGCGCTTGGCCGCCACCCATTCACCTTGGCCCAAAAACTGCTGACGATCGTTACCGTACCCCAACAAGTTTAGCCCACGATCACATAAAATCCTGATCGCACCCCACACGGATTCCCGTGACGAACTTAGCCGTGGAAAACGTGTTCAAATTCGATCAAAAAAAAGCAAAACCCCTTTTTCCCAAACCTATTGACCCGATGACTCAGATGTCTCCGGTTCACCGCTTAGTTCGGCTCTCACTGTTCGTCGGCCTGCGAGCCTGACTAATTGCGGCGCCGACCAAACGATGAAGGCAGCTAACGCGACATGTACGATCATACCAAACAAGTCGATCGCAAAATGCTTATACACTCCGTAGGGGTCGGTGTCTCGCCCAAACGTCATGTAATAGGAAACCCGAATAATTGCAAGCGCGATGGCCGTGAATATGGCCATCGTCGCGGCCAACCAGCAACCATACTGCCATGGCTTATTCAGTGCCAAAAACCGGGGCACGAATATCAAATGGTTACAGTACGACGCTGCGGCGAATGCAACAATCAAGCTCGTTGTCACAATCAGCGCAAGTGCGAACGTTGGATGGAATTGGCTCGTGCAAGTAAGCCAAAAGGCCCATGCAACCAGCCACCCCAGGAGAGAAACGACTATCGACCACTTCTGACGCAAATCGTAGTCCTCTCTTGCCGAAAGAATCCATGTAAGTCCTGGGTTTGGGGTGGGAGCCTTTCGAATAAAATCTGGCGACTCGGACCCGTGATCATGGCAGCATTGAACTGTCAGTCACAAATTTCCAACCCCAAACCCAAGGAACATGTAACATGAAAATTCTCGCTCTGGACCTTGGCAAGTTCAATACCATGTGCTGCTTTTTCGATACCGAAACCTGAAAACACACTTTCCTTAACGCCGCAACCGACCGTAACTGTCTCACAACTATCTTCAAAAACCACCAGATCGATCTCGTCGTCATGGAAGCCTGCGGGCCCTCCGGCTGGATCAACGACCTGGCCATCAGCCTGGGACTCAAGACTCTCGTTTGCTGCACCAACGAGGACGCCTGGAGGTGGAGTAACGTCAAACGAAAAACCGACAAAGACGACGCGCTCAAGCTGGCTCGGATGGCCACCATGAAGGAACTCAAAGCCGTACACATGCCCTCCGAGGAACACCGCGAATTTCGCTCGCTGGTCAAGTATCGC
>JANNYC010000058.1:0-6035 GCA_031409895.1 Planctomycetota bacterium | reverse complement strand
CTGTTTCGCTATGATTGGGATCTGATGAAGAGCCCGGCCGGTGCGTTGCAGTGGGTTCCAACAGATCCTGCTGCGGCGAATATCGTTCCGGATGCTCACGACCCGGCGAAGACTCACGCTCCGATCATGTTCACGACCGACCTGGCAATGCGAATGGACCCGATCTACGGTCCGATTTCGAAACGATTTCATGAAAACCCGGAGGAGTTCGCAGACGCCTTCGCCAAGGCGTGGTACAAGCTGACTCACCGCGACATGGGTCCTGTCACTCGATGCCTCGGCCCGCTGGTTGCCGAGCCGCAACTATGGCAAGACCCCGTCCCCGCCGTAGATCATCCCTTGATCGGCGAACAAGAAATTGCGAACCTTAAGGGCAAGATCCTCGCCTCAGGTCTTTCGATTCCGCAACTCGTCTCGACCGCCTGGTCCTCGGCGGTAACTTTCCGTGGGACCGACAAGCGTGGTGGAGCAAACGGAGCCCGCATTCGTCTCGCGCCGCAGAAGGATTGGGAAGTCAACCAACCGGCCGAACTTGCAAAAGTCTTGCAGACCTTTGAGAAGATTCAAAAGGACTTCAACAGCTCGCAGACCGGCGGGAAGAAGGTCTCGCTGGCTGATCTGATCGTGCTGGGCGGATGTGCAGGCGTCGAAGAAGCGGCGAAAAAAGCTGGGCATTCCGTGGAGGTTCCTTTCGCGCCGGGCCGCACCGACGCGTTGCAGGAGATGACCGATGTGGATTCCTTTGCCGTGCTTGAACCGACATCAGATGGGTTCCGCAATTACCTCCGAATGGGTCACGATCGATCGGCGGAAGAGCTGTTGGTGGATCGGGCGCACCTGCTCACGCTGAGCGCTCCGGAGATGACGGTACTGATCGGCGGCATGCGGGTCCTGAATACGAACTTTGGGAAGTCCGAACTCGGTGTCTTTACCAAGCGACCTGAGACGTTGACCAATGACTTCTTCGTGAACCTACTGGACATGAACACTCAGTGGCAGAAGTCCGCCAAAGACGAGCATATTTTGGAAGGACGTGATCGCAAGACCGGCGAGGTCAAGTGGACCGGCACTAGCGTCGATCTTGTGTTTGGTTCGAACTCGCAACTTCGAGCCATCGCGGAAGTCTATGCCTGCAAGGACTCGCAGCAGAAGTTTGTCGATGACTTCGTAACGGCTTGGAACAAGGTGATGAATCTCGATCGATTTGACCTGGATCGAGCCGCGCGAAATGGATCGAAGCCTGTGGTGCTAAGTCAACGCTAATCCGTTGCGTTGATGCTAGTGCTGGGCCACTACAAAATTAGGGGATTGTCGATTTTGGCCGAGGGGCGCGAGCCCCCGGATACATTAAGAAAAGAGGTTGTCGACTTTAGCCGAGAGGCGCGAGCCCCCGGGTACATTAAGTTGTCGATTTTAGCGGGGCGCAAGCCCCCGGTTACTCGGTCGAAACCGCCTCCATAAAAGTCACTTGCGACGTTGACGCACGTGGCTTTTATATTTGGCAAACACCGAAATGACTACCGACGACATAAGAGTTCAATCACAAATTCTTATGTCCCTATTTGATTTGCTGAAGGCGGATTCGGACGAGCAAATCATTGAGCGCGTCTATGCCTGCGGGTTTTTCAGGAAGAGACGATGCGGCTGGGGGGTGCTTCCAATTCAACGACTACGCATGAAGAAGTCGTCGTGAAAACATCTCGGGACGCAGGTTCGAGCCTCGCCGCCTCCACTAAAGAATTAATTGTAGAAGTGAATCGACTCGACCCGCCAGGACGCGACAACCAACTCGTTCTGTCGGGTTTTTTTATTTTCAAAAACTGATCGACTGCGCAGGAACCGGCATTGCCGATGGCCAAGTCCAGGCGGTCGGAGCGTAGTGAAAATCCGTTGGGAGTTACTCCAAATCTTCGGCGATGGTGGCGAACTGCTCTAGGGCAGCTTCCAGGTCGGCGGTGATGTCGGCGGCGATGATTTCAGGCGCGGGGAGGTTGGCGGATTCCTCGAGCGCGTCGTCTTTAAGCCAGAAAATGTCGAGGTTTACTTTGTCGCGCTTCGCCAGTTCCTCGTAGGTGAAGGATTTGAAGCGTTCGCTCACTTTGCGGCTCTGGCGGTTCTTGGGGTTGTAGCAGGCGACGAAGTCGTCGAGGTCACTGCGCTTAAGAGTGTTTTCCTTGAGCGTGAAATGCATGTTCGTGCGCAGGTCGTAGATCCAGAGCATTTGCGTCCAGGGCTTTTCCTGGGCGGGCTTGCGTTCGAAGAATAGGACGTTCGCTTTCACGCCCTGCGCGTAGAAGATGCCGGTGGGCAGGCGTAGCAACGTGTGCACGTCCGACTGCTTGAGTAATTCGCGGCGGATGGTTTCACCCGCGCCCCCTTCGAAGAGCACGTTGTCCGGCAGCACCACTGCCGCGCGGCCGTGCTGCTTGAGGATGGTGAAAATGTGCTGGAGAAAATTGAGTTGTTTGTTGCTCGTGCTGGCCCAAAAATCGTCGCGGTTGATGATCAGCGATTCCTTCGACGACTCGCCCGACTCGTTAACGATGGTGACGCTGCTCTTTTTGCCGAAAGGCGGATTGGCCAAAACCAAGTCGTATTCGCCATGCTTCCCAGCTAGTGCGTCCTTGGTGACTACGGGCAAATCCTCTTCCAACTCGCCGCCGATGCCGTGCAAGAGCAGGTTCATCGCGCAGAGTCGGGTGACGCTGTCTACTAACTCAATACCAAAAAACGTACCGGCCTTGAGTTTTTTCTTTTGCGCCCGGTCGAGCGCGTGATGCTTAGCCAGATAATCATGCGCCGCGAGCAGGAAACCACCAGTTCCGCACGCCGGATCACAAATGGCCTGCCCTGGTTTCGGTGCGACCGCGACAACAATCGCGGCGATCAGCGGACGCGGGGTGAAGTATTGCCCCGCGCCCCCTTTCACGTCCTCGGCATTCTTTTGCAGCAAGCCCTCGTAGGCGTCGCCCTTCACGTCGGCGGAGAGGCTTGACCATTGCTCTTTGTCGATCAGGTCCGCGATGAGTCGGCGAAGTTTGGCCGGGTCTTGGATTTTGTTCTGGGCTTTGCGGAATATAACGCCGAGCATGCCCGTCCGCTTGCCGAGGTCCTCCAACGTGTGGCGATAATGCGCTTCGAGTTCGTCGCCGTCCTTGGCCAGCAACGCAGGCCAGTCTTTGCCCTTGGGGATGGGCGACGGCTTGTTGAATGGCGGCTTCGATTGCTCGTCCGCCATTTTCAGAAACAGCAAAAACGTCAACTGCTCGACGTAGTCGCCGTAGGACAGGCCATCATCCCGCAGGATGTTGCAGTAGTTCCAGAGCTTCTGGACGAGCGTTGCAGAGTGGTTGGACATCGGTCTTCATTCGTAGGTAGTGCGAACCAAATGGCCGGTCAACGATCCACAATTCCGTCCGCCAGGGCCTTTGTGTGGCCGCAGCGTGTAATCAGCTTTGTTGCGTTTGAACTGTTTTCCACAACGGGTGCATTTGATGACGTAAATCTTCCTTCGGCCGCGGACGGTTGAAATTGATCGCAGCGGCCGAGTGTGCGCTGCACTCGCAAATGGCGGGACGGCGAAATGTCCACTTCCGGTTATTTCGACGCGAAACCTAGGATGAAAGGGCTGGTTTGTTACGTTGATAGTTTGGATGCGGTCTAAGCGATAAGTTCGAGACTCGCGTGTTGGAACTTTGACCGCGCACAATAAGACGTTACCAGCTTTCGTGCGACGAAACGAGTAGGGCTCAATTCTTCGAACCGAGTCGCTATAACCTAAATCGACGCACAAATGGTTGGAAGCCGCAAAGCGGAGCGATTCAATCGGGACACCCATTCCCCAAGTCCACACAGTCGCGGGCGGTGTCCATGTCGAATCAGTTTCCTCACCTGCGTGCGGCGCGGATGCAAGTTCTTCGCGAACAAGTCGTCCCTCAAGCCAATCAAACAATGACGGCAATTCCTCCCAGAAGGTTGCGAACGGCGGAAGCTCCTGTAACTGATGCGCCAGCATATTTCCCCATTCGTTTTCAAGATCGGCTTGGTTTGGCGACGCCTGCAAAGCCGCAAACATTGGCACTTGTACGCCCTTGGACTCGCATTTCTCAACTAACACTTGCCGAATCACTTCCGGTTGGCTGCGAAGATCGTCACGCCGGAATAAGTTGATAATGTCGTAAAGATCGCGGGGCCGGCTTCGTTCTCCCATAGCGCGAATTTTTTCGGCAAATACTTCGTCGAAGCTGTAACAGCGCACCGTTCCGGGAGAAGGCAAATTGTCTGGATACACGTGCGATATTGCTTGCAATACTGTTGGGCGGACAACCCTCTCCGATGAGGTGAGATCAAGTCTTAGGCTCGTTACTCCGGGAGTGTTGCGCGGCCCACGATAGTAAACACGCCCCTCTGTGTAGTTACCCGACACATGAGTCTTCAAAAGCGGTAGACGATCCGTGAACACGATGCCCGACTGCTGGTGCACTCGCTCTAGAACCCGCTCAAGGATGGGCGACAGCTCCTTGGCGAGGATCGGGCCGCCCGGCAGGACTGTAAAATCCAGGTCTTCCGAGAAGCGGTAGGTCTCCAGATAACATTTCTTAAGGCTTGTGCCGCCCTTGAAAGCCCACGTCGTGGACAGCGTATCGTCCGCGCCAATTCCCCATAGCACCCAGCCGATGACGTAATCTTTTTCGACCACGTCCTCGCGCAGTCCCCATTCGCGCACGCGTTCGTCGATGTCCAGCCGCGTAATCATTCTGAGACGCTGCCCAGCTTCACGTTCAAACGCAATCCCCAGCGTTTGAGGATTGTTCCGGTTGGTTTCCCACTCGGATCCAGCGAACTCAATCCCTTGCTCATTCGTTTGGCACAAAGCTTTGTAAGTTTACTAGATCTGATTCCCAATATTTCGAGCAAATATCCTAGTCGCTTAAAGACCGTGCGGTTTCCAATTCTTTCTGCGAACTCGCTTAATTGGTCATCGTTTCGAGACGTGCCATCGAAATAATTTCGCAACACGTCTGTCACATGTCGAATTCCGCCACCCAAAGCTGGGTCATCTAGCAAATCCACAATTGTTCGCGCAGGGTCGGACACTTTGACCCGACTCTGTGCGCGCCAGACATCTACCAAGCCAAACATCCGTCCTTTGGCGACCACTTTAACCCGAAAACGATTGCCCTGAATTTCCTCCCGCCGATGTCGCACGCGGCGCGTGGTAACAACAATCATTTCGCGGAAGATCTGCTCGGTCAGGCCCCAATGCTCGCACGCTGTCCACCCGCCAAGGTAACACGGAGCAAAAGTTTTCGCCGCGACAAGCCAAGGATCTTCCCGCCACTCCGTCGGTGATGTTGCGCCCAACGGTACCGTGATGTAAGAATTGCGCCGGACCCTACTTAACCAACCACGTGCGGCCAGGTACGCGACCAAACGGCGCGCCCGTGTCGCGTCCAGCGTCCAAACGGCGGCAGCCTCGGAAACTGAAAACGGCCCTTTCAGCTTTCGATGCAATGCTTCCAATCGTTTGCGATTGGCTTCGGAAATACCGAGAGCGTCATTCATCTCGGTATATTATGCGCGCATTAAGTTCCATCACAAGGAACCATCTTCGCTTCTGCTGTACCCGTTTGCCGCCATTTCTAGATTGTCAACAATTTCCCACGCGGGAAAATCAGCCAATTTAGGAAAATAGTATTCCACTCTGCTCAATCGGCTAGAAAAATGCCGTTTTGAGAACGGGCAACACGATCCGCACCGGCTCGGCGAGTATCTTCAGTTTCTTCACCTTGCTCTCCCCCGCGTTCTCCGCACCTCCGCGTGACACTCAAGAAGAATACTCACGCGGAGGCGCGGAGTGCGCGGAGAGTTTGGAATCAGGTCGTTCATACGAGTTCTCCGGTGAATGCCTTCTGCAAGATGGACTGGCGGAGGCGGGTGGCGCGCTGGAGGTTGGCGGAGACCACCGCTTCCAACTCCTCCACCACGCTCAACCGCCGCTCCACTTCCGCCACGATCCGCGTCTGCTCGGCGAG
>JANNYC010000057.1:0-71128 GCA_031409895.1 Planctomycetota bacterium | reverse complement strand
TCTCGACTGCGTACAGCATTACTTGCCATCGCCTCTCGACCGGCCGCCTGTGGTGGGCTTTGATCCGGAAAAAGCGACAACGAAAATTACCCGCAAACCCGATCCGAACGAGCCTTTTTGCGGGCTAGTATTCAAAATCCTACCGGCCAAAACCGGAGACTTTTATTGGGTCCGCGTTTATTCCGGCGAACTCAAGGAGAACTCGCGTGTGCTTTGCCCTGTCAAGAACAAAAAAGAGAACATCGCCCAGTTGTGGCAAATCGTCGCCAGCAAAAAAGATCGCGAAGGTCAAATTCCTAAGGTGAGTGCAGGCGATATCGTCGGCGTGATCGGGCCGCGCGATGCCGTTACCGGCGACACGCTTTGCGATCCCAAGGACCCCATTTTGTTGGAAGCCATCGAGTTTCCGCAAACCGTGATTGAAATGGCGATCGAACCCGAAACGACCGCCGAGCGCAAAAAGCTAAACGAAACATTGGAGATGCTAAAGCGGCAAGACCCGACCTTCAAAGCAAAAGACAACGAGGAAACCGGCCAGACGCTCATCTCCGGAATGGGCGAACTGCACTTGGAGGTCATCAAAAACAAATTGCTACGCGATTTCAACTTGAATGTCAAAGTCCACAAGCCGCGCGTCAGCTACCGCGAAACGATTTCACAATCGGTCACAGTGACCGGCGAATGTCACCGCCAGGTCATAGGCCAACAGTTGTTCGCAAAAGTTACCCTCCGAATGGAACACGATGAATCCTCCGCGACCGGTGTGCGCATCAGTAATCAAGCGGCCGGGACGATACCACCGGACTTGGCGGAAGCGATCACCGAGGAACTAAAATTGCGCGGACAAGGTGGCGGCTTGATCGGTAGCTTTCCGCTGGCCAAATTGAAGGTCACTTTGTTGGCGGCCGAGCTGAATGAAACGTCGAACGAAATGGCGGTTGCCATCGCGGCCGGAGACGGATTTGAAAACGCGATGCGCCAAGCAGGCCCAATTCTATTGGAGCCGATCATGAAATTAACCATTACGACACCGGACGAATTTTACGGCGAGTTTCTGGGCGACTTGGCCCAGCGCCGCGCCCGCGTTGTCCACACGGAAAGTCATGCGGGATCAACCGTGATCGAGTCCAACGCACCATTGGCCGAGTTGTTGAGCTATTCAAGCGCCATGCGCAGCCTAAGCCAAGGCCGCGCAAGCAGCTCGATGGAACCACTCGAATACGCTCCGGCCCCCGCCGAGGTCGCCGCAGGATTTGGCGTTTAGAGGCTATCCGAATACTAAAATCGTTCCCTCTCCCCGGCTTCCGACAATTTTAAGGGGTCAGGACTCTTTGATACGCTCGGATAATGGCATTTACTCACGAACGACGACCATCGATGGTGACAATCATCGGCAACCGATTACTTGGCGGTGAATACTATGGAGGCTAACTACTCCATGAAATTCAATCGAAGCCGCCGGGCTTTCGCGAGTTATGGCGGTCGATCATGGGCGATCCCAAACATGAGAAGTCCCTCAACTCATTGATGACAACGCCGTTTGTGGAGAACGGATTCGTTTATGGCGTCACAGGCGAGGGGGAAATGCGCTGCCTTGAACTGGAAACCAATGCGTAGAAATGGTCCGACCACAAACCGCTTGGTGACTAACTAGTACTACAGTTGGAGTTTAAGAAATCGGCGGCTCATGGCCCCTTTTTCGGTAATGGGAACGTCGTGCGTAATACTGATGCGTTCGATGCCAGTTTGACCACCTGATGACGTCGGGTGCGTCGTGAGAATGCAGCAAGACGAGATGGACGAGGACACGGCGCACCTCGGGACCAGTTTACGGGATCATGTCCCGCTCTTTTTTTTCGCGGTAGTGCCGCAGATTTGGTGCGGATAGGCGCGCTCAATTGGCTGGCTTTCGAAAAATAGCGAACGATTGGTCCTTGCCGTGATACATCGGAATTAGGTCGAGGATTTCGAAATACTTGCCCAAGCTTTTCCGAATCAGATTGGCGTGGTGAAAGACTATGCCGCGATACGGCCCAACCAGCGAATGCCGAGCCACCAGGCGTTCACCAAGCAGGCGAAATCCCGTTTTGTGGCGGTCGGGCAAGCATTCCTCCGGTTCGGTCTTGCAACCTATTTACGAAAGTGAATAATTCGGATGGGGGACGACCGCAGGATTGGTCTCCGGCTAAGGAATTTTCATGGTTTTTTACAACCGCGAATTTAATTATTGAACAAGTTTCTCCGAATGTGGGCTCAAATTTAACGATCGCAGATTTTGGCGTTCACTAAAAATGGCGCGAGAAGGATAGCCGCAACGCGAGAATAATTTTGGTTTTAAGGAAACAAGCATGGGTGGAATTCTCAAACAGCACGATGAACGATCGAAGCTAGATCAGCTTTGTAATGAATATCCCGACCCGTTAATTCCGTTTGGGTTGCTTGAAACAGAATGGGAGCATTTTAAAGTCTCAAATGAGGGAGGCCAGCTGAAGCTGGAGGTTAACCGTTTGAATGACCCGTTTTTGAAATTCATCGACCAACGTATGGGTGGATTCAACGGGAAACGAGTCCTAGAATTGGGGCCGTATGAAGCTTTCCATACGGTTGGGTTATGTCAGTTGGGGGCGGCCGAGGTACTTTCGATCGAGGGTAACCCGAGGAATTATTTAAAGTGTTTGATTGTTCAGAATTACTACAGTCTCAAGGCTGCCAAATTTCTTCTCGGCGACTTCACGAAGTACTTGACCAGAACACAGGAAAAATTTGATTTCACTTTAGCGGCTGGAGTGCTTTATCACCTTGCGTATCCGATGGTCGTTCTGGATCAGATTACTGCTAAGTCGCGGGCGGTTGGAATCTGCACTACAGTGTATGATCCCGGCAATATCACATTTGAAATGACAGGCCGCACGAAAGAAGTGATTTTCGAAGGGACAGCTCCCTTCATCTTGCATGAACGAACAAACAATGAACGCTTGACCAAGGGGGCAAAACATGGACTGGAGGCATCTGCCTGGTTGATGACACACGAAGATATTCTGCGATTCTTGGAACTTCGCGATTTTAGGGTTGATGTTTTCCCGATGCAGGCCATCAACGCCGCCACACGTATTCGGCTTCTGGCCACCAAAGACTAGTGGTCCGTCAAGCTCTGATTTTAGGGTCTACCGACTTCAGTTTATAGCGTGCGTCGTCGATTCTCATTTGCCAGTCGACGACTCGTTGCTTGGCATTGATATCTCTTGACCACGCGGCTATTTCGGTCGCCAAAAACTCGAAGCTGCCGATCCGTCTTCCACTGACGCACTGGCAAGTAATGCAGCTCAATTCGTTCTCGGCGATGTTTGAGGTGGTGCCGAATTGCCGGACACTCTGAATGCTTAAGTTTATCCACTAAACTTGAAGCAAAGGAGTGCCAAGATGGCCAAGAAATCGAATGGACCTATCCCGCCTTCGCCAACCAATGCATGTTCGTTAGGAACGACAAAGAAATCGTTTGTGTAAACCTGAGGAAAGTTCCTAGATGGGCGACTCCTCATTCAAATCGTTGCGATTACTTTTGCGAATTGGACGTCAGATTTCCTTGGCGGAAAGCGTGAGACAGCGCTTTGGGAACTTCGGCTTCGGCCAAGACGACGAGCGCGCGGTTCTCGGTGACTTTGGCGCGGTTTTCTTGTTCCTCAGCGATGGCTTCGGCTCGACGGCTTTCGGCCCTTGCTCGGGCGACTCGCGTATCGGCTTCGGCTTGGTCGGCTTGCAAACGGGCACCGATATTTTCGCCAACGTCGATGTCGGCGATATCGATCGACACGATCTCGAACGCGGTGTGCGCATCCAAGCCGCGCGCCAAAACAGCTTTGGAAATTCGGTCCGGGTTTTCCAAGACGTCTTGATGTTTTTCTGAGCCGCCGATGGAGGAGATGATACTTTCGCCGACGCGGGCGATGATGGTTTCCTCGGTGGCTCCGCCGATAAGCTGTTCCAAATTGGTGCGCACCGTGACTCGGGCGATGATCCGCAATTCGACACCATCTTTTGCGATCGCGCTGAGAAAACTTTTGCCGCTGCGTGGATCGGGGCAGTCGATGACTTTGGGGTAAACGCTGGTCTTCACGGCGTCGAGCACGTCGCGTCCCGCCAAGTCAATTGCGGCGGCGCGGTCGAAATCCAAATCGATCCCTGCGCGCTGTGCGGCGATGATGGCGGTGACGACTTTCATTACATCGCCCGCCGCCAAGTAATGTGCCTCAAGTCGTTGCGTACTGATTCCCGTGCGACGATTGATGTTGAGACCTGCCTGAGTGGCCATGATTTTCGCCGTGACGATCACCGTCGGACGGACTTGGCGAAGTCCCATGCCGACCAAACTCAGCAGTCCAATGTCCGCGCTCGACATGTACCCTTGAAACCAAAGCTTTCCATACGTCACGACGACCACAAACATGACAAGGGCCAAGATGGCCAAGAAGATGATCAACAAAATGATTCCAATAGTCGCGTATTGCAGATCCGGCATGTCGATTCTCCGTGAAACTGGCAGGTGGCTTGCTGCTGAGCTCTCATCATAATTCAATGCGGCGAATGTAGGTAGCGCCGGTAGTTAAGCATTTCTAACTCACAACGCGGCAGTTTCAACGCGACGGGACTGACGCACCCGGAAGTTAGTTGGGTTTACACACTGCAAATTCTCGAAAGACACGTTCCAACAGGATCATCGTTCTACGATTCGAGTTGTGACAAGATTGCGTTCTTTGCTCGGCAACCGGATAATTTGTGTTCACTGCTTGGCCCAAGGCGGGCTTCGGTATGTATTTAACCATGTTAACGCAAATCTAAGTGCACGGACGCCATATCTTAAGCGTCCGGCCGAATAGCTCCGCCTTTACCTTCTGATCCATGAACAATATGAACGAACCCAACGAATCGCAGCCGGAGCCAGGCGGCACGGTGCCACCCGTCGGCACGCCTCCGTCGCTCGACAGGATGCGGCGGCAGCTCGACGAATTGGATGCTCGATTGGTCGAATTGCTCACTCAACGAGCCCGCATCGTCGTTGATGTTGGCGCTTACAAGCGATTGCACGGACTGCCGATCTATGCGCCGCACCGCGAACAAGAAGTTATTAGGCGCGTACTGGAGTTGAATGATGGGCCGTTACCCGCCCGAACTTTGGAGGCCATTTTTCGCGAGCTGATGTCGGGCTCGTTTGCTTTGGAGCGACCACAGCGCGTCGGATACCTTGGGCCAGCGGGATCGTTCAGCCATTTGGCGGCGGTCCGGCATTTTGGATCATCGGTCGAGCTGTCCGACCTCCATGCAATCGATGCTGTATTTTCTGAAGTCGCGGCCAGCAGAATCAATTATGGATTGGTGCCCTATGAAAACTCGATCGGGGGCGTCATTTCAGATACGCTCGATGCGTTCTTAGAAAGTGACGTGCACATTTATGCCGAAGCACTGATCGGCGTCGAACAAATCCTGATGGCCAATTGCGCCCCCGAAGAAATTCGGCGGATATATTCCAAGCCGCAAGTTTTTGAACAATGCCGACGATGGCTCGCGGCGCGACTTCCTCAAGTCGAATTGATTCCCGTCGCATCTACCGCCGTGGCGGCTCGGCGCGCTGTAGACGAACCCGCTGCAGCCGCGATCGGTTCTCAATTGGCGGCCGAACTTTATTCACTCAACATCGTGTTCGAGGGAATCCAAGACAAATCGCAAAACGTGACCCGTTTTTTGATCATTGGACGAGAGTACGCCGAACCGTCAGGCGACGATAAGACTTCAATCATGTTCACCACAGTGCACCGGCCTGGAGCCCTGGTCGACGTATTAGGAATTTTCCGGGATGCGGCGATTAATCTGAGTCATATCGACAAGCGCCCCAGCGGGCGGCGAAATTGGGAATATACGTTTTTCATCGACGCCGACACACACCAGCGCGATCCCGCGATGCAGCAAGCCATCGAACTAGCCCGGGGTCATTGCGTCGCCTTGAAGGTCCTTGGCTCATACCCTCGAGCGCGCCGGATCCTGCAATGATGCGTTTGAAGCACATGAAAATTAGGACGAGACGCAACGGGTAAACCCTTGTGAATCCTGCGACTTGGCTGCGCCGGCAGGCGCATCCTGACATCGGCTCAACGCCGTCATCCGCGGGCTACGGTGCAGGTAGAATGGCTCGCTATAGGCTATCATTAACAGCAGTGATCCGAGACGAATTTACCTATCACGATTTTTAAGGTTGATCCATCATGGTCATGACGCGACGACAATTTGTAGCTTCCGCAACAACCGCCACGGTTGGAGCCGGTCTGTTATCTTTGCCCACTGTATTCGGGGGCCACTTTCGCAATTCCCAGCACGATCCGTTTGGCGGTTTTCCGATCGGCGTTCAAAGCTATTCGCTACGAAACTTCGATTTAGCCGAGACCGTCCGGCATATTCAAGGACTAGGCCTGCACTTCGCCGAGTTTTACAGCAAGCACTTACCGCTGGACTCCACCGAAGAACGAATCCAAGAGACGTTGAAGTTGCTGAGCGACGCCGATATCCGGTTGGTCGCGCACGGAGTAAACGACTTCACCCAAGATGACGCCGCCAATCGAAAGATCTTCGAGTTCGCGCGACGAGCTGGGATCCGCAATATTACGGCCAATCCTCAGCCCGATTCGTTCGATAGCTTGGACAAATTGTGCGCGGAATTCGATATTCGAGTTTGCATTCACAACCATGGTCCCGGCTCGCAATACGACAAAATCGCGGACGTCACCCGGGCGGTGAAAGACCGGCACGCACATATTGGCGCTTGTATCGACACGGGCCATTTTATTCGGTCGGCTGAGGATCCCGTGAAAGCCGTTCGCGAATTGCACGGCCGAGTGTTTGCGCTGCATGTCAAGGACGAAGCAGAGCAGCGAGCCGAATCCCACAACGTGGTGATCGGCACGGGCCATCTGGACTTGGTCGGCCTATTCAAAGCGTTGCGGGAAACCAAGTTCCCCGAGGATGGCTCAATCTCCCTCGAATACGAAGCCAAACCCGAAAATCCGATCGAAGACATGCGTGAATGCTTGGAACAAGCGAAACAAGCCATCGCCAAGATTTAGAGCGAAACGAAAAACGTCCAAAGTCAAACGCTCGCACTTTGCTTATGCGTATTGCGTAAGCGCTAGCCAATTTTTGGCAATTCAAAACCAGTACGGCGCTGTCGCGTAAGGAACTGATTCGCCGGTTGATCGTCGAGAAACTCTTCCGCGTTGGGGTCCCAACGAAGTGCTCTACCTACCGCCCGAGTGATATTTGCCAGATGGCAGACCGAAATGGAACGGTGACCAATCTCCACGTCGGCAACGGGCAATTCACGCGATCGAATGCAATCGATCCAATTCTGCATATGCCATTTCGCTTGCCAGAGGGCTAGGTCGTCGCTCCACTTGCGTTCTTCTTCCTCGATGTTCAACTGCCGGAGAAGTTGTTGGGCGATTTCGGGAGGGTTGGACGTAAACTTATTGCGATTGATTTCGAGCTTGCCCTTCTCGCAAATAAAGACGGCTCCGCCCATGGGTCCCTTGCCTGGTTCAATCACAAAGTTGACTTGAACCCCGTTGGCGTATTTCATTCTGACCTGCCCGTTTGAACCATCTGAAAGCGGCGATATTTCGACTGGGCCGGTGGAGTCCATTCCGAGCGCCCATTGAATTTGGTCGACCCCGTGAGCGCCCCAATTGGTCATCTCGCCTCCGGCAAAATCACGCCATTGCATCCAGCCCATCCACTTAGCATTGAAGGGACGTTCCGCAGCTTGATTGAGCCACATGTTCCAATCGAGCCCGGCTGGAACCTCCTCGACAGGAAATGGTTCCTGAAGTGACGGTACCGCACCGGGATAGCAAATGGCGCGAACTTCGAGAACCTTTCCGAGGCCACCGCTTCGGACGAACTCGCAAGCGACTCGATTCATTTCCATCGATCGTTGTTGCGTTCCGACTTGCAGGATCCTTCCATAGTGTCGAACCGCGTTGACGAGCGCCCTTCCTTCTTGGATGTACAGCGTCAACGGCTTTTCGGCGTAAACATCCTTGCCTGCTTGGCAAGCTTCAATGCAGGGAAGAACCCTTTGGAATTCACCGGTCGAAACGATGACCGCATCGATATCTTTCCGATCCAGGATTCGGCGAAAGTCTTGGTACACGGGCCATTGGCCATGGGCTTTGGCTTTGAACTGCTCGGCCCGCGATTCATTGCAATCGCTCAGCGCAACTAATTCAGCGGACTCCGGAAGTTGCTGAAGCAGGAGCGTGCCTCTACCCCCGACTCCAATCGCACCGACGCGAATCCGATCACTAGGTGGCGTTTTACGGGAACCGGCCAACAAGCGCCGAGGGACAAATAGCGGTGCGCTTGCCGCTCCGACTGCCAAGCTTGCGGCCGAGGCTTTGCCTAGAAACTGTCGGCGATCAATGCGGCTGTTTTCTTTGGTTTGACGCCTCATGGCTTCTTTGAAAAAGAGGATCGGTGTCTTGGGGCGTTTTGAAAGTGTAACTGGTCTGGAATCGTTTTAGGGCCGTTGCGTCGGTAAGCGAATTCGGGGGCAATCACTAAGGCTACTGCCGAATTCCAAGCCAAGGTTTCACGCAGTCGATTGTATCCATCGAGCTGCACCAAAGGGACTCCTGCGTTTGATCGCACAAGGCAGTATCTCGCACCCACGGATTATGGGTGAATCCCGAATCCCGGGATTCGACCACTCGGTGAGGCAGCGCATTCCGTTACAATTAATCCGGACAACCAGGAATCGAGTCAGCCGGATTCTGTAGAGACCAAAATGCGAAATATCGTGTGGACTTTGGTTGTGATTCTGTTTTGCGCGGCGCTGGTGGATGCTGCTCGCGCACAAGAACTCGATCTTCTCCAAACGGGCGGCCTGGAAAATTGGGTCAAGGCCGATGGCCAACCTGTTGACTCACCCAAGTGGGAGTTGGGTGACGGCACGCTGCATCTAACAAGCGGCGGGGGCGGAAATATTTTCTTTCGCGATTGGGTCGGCGATTTTATACTGAAGTTCGAATGGCGGATTTCTGAAAAAGGGAATAGCGGGGTCAAGTATCGCGTGCAGAAGTACGGCGACAGTTGGCTGGGCTGCGAATATCAACTTCAGGACGACGGCACCAACTCGATCAGCAAACAGTCTACCGCCTCTCTTTACGATGTGATCGAACCGTCGTCCGCCATCCGGCCAAATCCCGTCGGCGAATGGAACACGGCCATGATAGTTGCTTCCAACAATCACATTCAGCACTGGATGAACGCCGCGCTCGTCGTCAGCACAACGACCGGAAGTTGGGACTGGCTGACCCGCGTGAACAACAGCAAATTCAATGCTCACCCCGGTTGGGGCCAAAACTGGACCGGGCGCATCATGCTTCAGGACCACGGCAGCGAAGTCTGGTTCCGCAACATATCTTTGACCCGCGCGGAGAATTCGGTTTCAAACTTGCGGATGCATGCGCCCGTACTTCAAAACAGCTGCTGCCCCGACCCTTGCGGAACAGCGATTCCGAGCCCAGATAATTGCCGCTCAACGCGAACTCCATTGCGCCGTTCGATTACTCGTAGCCGCCGCTTCGGCCGATAAGAGCGATTGCCAATTCGCACCAACTAAACCCTTCCTTTCAGAAGCGGTCTTTTGTCGGCGCGGCCCAGAAAGCGGGAGGTGTTTGCCGGAGAAACAAGTTTCAATTAATTTGGGGCAGATTCAGTTCATAAAAAAATTACTCGATCCAGCCGCCGCCAAGGACTTGGGGGCCGGAATAGCAGACAACGGCTTGGCCGGGGGCGACGCCGTATTGAGGTTCGTCGAATTCGACGCGCAAACGATTGTCTGGCAAGACTTCGGCGAAAGCCGGACGAGCGGGGCTGTTGTAGCGAATCTTGGCATCACACGAAAACGGTTGCGATGGTGGATCAACAAGCCAATTTGTGTCGCCGGCCGTGAGCGACTTGCGAGCCAATGATTCTTTGTTGCCCAAGACGACGCGGCGCGAATCGGGCTCGATCGCGACGACGAAATAGGGTTCGCCCAAAGCGATTCGCAGTCCTCTCCGTTGGCCGATCGTAAATCCTTCGATCCCTGGATGCTTGCCAACGACACGTCCATCGGTCGTAACGATTTCTCCCGAAGTATCTGTACCCGGTCGACGAGCGCGGATGAATTCTCCGTGATGACCTTGGGTCACAAAGCAAATTTCCTGGCTATCTTTTTTTTGCGCAACATTCAGCCCGATTTCACCGGCGATCGCGCGAATCGTGGGCTTGTCGTATTGGCCCACGGGCAAAAGCATGCGGCTTAAGTCCGCGCGGCGAATCCCGAACAGCACGTACGATTGATCCTTGCTTTCGTCGATGCCGACTAGCAACTTTGGATCAGGTGTGCCGGCTTGGAGCTGAGCGTAATGGCCGGTGGCCACAAACTCCGCATCGACGCTGTCTGCGTAATCGAAAAGCTTTCCGAACTTGATCCAGTTGTTGCAGCGAATGCAAGGATTTGGCGTGCGACCGCTGGAATACTCGTCGACAAAGTAATCGATAATTTGTCGGAACTCGGCTTGCAAATTCAGAGCATAAAAGGGAATGCCGAGTCGTTCGGCGACGCGGCGTCCGTCTTCGGCATCGCTCGCGGTGCAGCAGCCTTGTTTGTGACCCGCGCGGTCGCTGACTACCGGCAACAAAGGGGACGAGTTAGGTTTGCCTTCCAGCGAGCAGATTTCGACGGCTTGTTCGCCGTGTCTCATGAACACTCCGATCACTTCGTGTCCTTGCCGCAAAAGCAAATGCGCGGCGACGCTTGAGTCAACGCCTCCCGACATGGCCAACACGACACGCGACATCGCATTATCCGCTTACAAAAGAAAGGTCCAATCCGCCAAAGGAGCTTCATCATAGGCGTAATCGCGAAGCGAGGCAAAAGCCACCGCATACCAGCCGATTCGTTGGGTTTCGGCAACAGCGGCAGACAATTGTGCGATGGCGACCAACTGGGAGTCAACGTCGCGAGTTGTGCTGAAGCTTACTTGGCAGCCCCACGTTTTCGGGTGTTCCAACGCATTGCGAAATTTTTGGAAACTTTTGCGATTTTGGCGCGGTTGGATCGTTATCATGTCGGTTGCTGTTGTGGCCAAAGCATCAACCACAACACCTGTCCGCAACCGGGCTTCGGAAAGGCCATCGATTGGAAACAGAGCACACTGATTTGACCGTCGACATTGCATCCCTTGAGTCGCAGGATTTTCAAGATTTTTGGATGTGGGGGCGACGGTACGCGCGGAGGCTGCTCACCAATGAATCCGATAGCGAGGACGTTGTCCAGGAAGCGTTTTGTCGACTGGTGGCCAAATACCAACGAGGTGAATGGAATCCGCCACGAGCTGAACTGGCTGCGATTTTTGCCAAGATCATTCGTAATCTTTGCATCGACAAATTGCGGAGAACCAAATCGCAAACCAATACCAATGAAGAATGCTGGATCGGTTCGGCTCCATCGGCGGAAAGTTACGCCATCGCGAAAGAGACGCGACAGCAAATTGAAGTCGCCCTCGCGCAGTTGCCAGATCGTTGGCGCGACGCATTGCTTTTGCGAACCAGCGGACTTAACTACGAAGAAATCAGCCAAGCTATGAATTGCACCAAGGCTCAAATTCGGACCTGGATATTTCGGGCCCGGCAACAAGTTATCAGCCAGCTCAAGCTTGAGGATGCGTCATGAACACTGTAGACACATGCATACAATTTCAATCGCTCATCAGTGCCGAACTGGACGGCGAATTAGACGTGCAAGAGCAAGCAGAATTACAAGGGCACTTGGCGGAGTGCGCAGTTTGCCTTCGCTGGCGAGCAACCGCGAGCCGGCTTGCCCATCAACTGGCTTCCATAGATGAAGTTCACGGCGAACAATGGGTACCCATTCACGCCAACGGTCACGCTCGAACATTGGTTGAGCTTGCGCCGAAAGAATCCCTCGCGGACTTTGATGGTCGCCCAACGGTTCGCCGAAGTGCAACTTGGTTTTGGGCTGCGGCCGCGTTGCTGTTCATTTCCGTGGGCATCTCGTTCGGCGTACGGGCTCGTCGCGAATCACAGATTCCAACCGTCAGCGTCGAGCCGCTCGTGGCGATGCACGCGATCAACGTGCAAACCGAACACGATCAGCAAGCAGTTCTGCGCACGGTGGAAATGGACTTGAGAATGATGAAGCTGGAAATGCGGAGCATGGATTTCGATCCTGCGTCGCGCCAGCAATTGGGAGATCGGATCGAATCGTTATTAGCCAAGACACGTCAGTTAGACGCATCAACACCAATTTCTTATCGAGGAGAATTACCATGACACGTTGGATCATTCGTTGTACCGCGATTGCGGTTGCCGGACTTTTCAATGCAGGGCAGCTTGCCGCGCAAGACGATCCAAAATCTGAGAAGCAGAAAACCGAACAGCAGTCGACTGAGAAATCAGTCGAGGAGGCCGCCAAACACGTAGAACAAATGGCCGAGCAATTCGGCCAGCAAATGGAGCAATTTGCCGAAGAGAGCGCCAAGTCCATCGAGGAATTGTCGGAACGTTATGGCAAGGAATGGGAAGATTGGGCGCAGCAATTCGAACAGCGATTCGAGAAATGGGCCAAGGAACATGAACAGGAAATGGAACAATGGGGCGAGAAATTCGCGAGCGAGTGGGAGAACTTTGGCGATCGAATTGGCGAAGGCAATCTTTCGTCCGACGAAATCCAAGGACTTTTCAATAAGAACTTAGAGATGATCAAGGAGCTGCCGCTCAAAGAGATGATCGAAAGCGCGGTTCACGAAGGGCTCCAAGGTTTAGATGAAAGCAAACTTCAGGGCGTCAATCAACTTCAAGAGATCATTCAAGAAAACCTTGCCAAACACCTTGAGCATTTGGAACGTCAAGCGGCAGAACACGGCGGTCAGTTCGTGGAAGGGCTTGATCACTTCAAAGAATCGATCGGGCGTTTGCAAAGCGATTTGGACTTGAAGCGCCGCGAGTTGGGTGAACACGGCCAGCAGCAAGCCGAGCAATTAGTAGAACTAGCAGCGCAACACAGCAAACAAAAAATGGAGCCAGGCGACCAACAGCGAGCCAAAAAACTGCGAGAGGCGATCGAAGCACGAGGGCGAGAAAACCGAATGAACGACGAGAAAGCTATGGCGCGGGTTCGCGAGAAAGCCGAAAACCATCGCGCCCAAGCAGACGAACATCGGGCTTTAGCGGAAAGAGTTCAAGCTGAGCGATCGCGAATCGCGTCCCATGACGACGAACTAGAAGCCCTGCGGGCAGAGGTCAGAGCTTTGCGCGAAGAACTTGAAAAAACCCGTCAGCCTCAAGCCGGGAAAAAAGCCATGCGCCAAGGATCTGATGACGACGATGCCGACGATCAAGGAGACGATAGCAGCGACGACAACGGCGACGATGAGTCAGATTCAGATGATGACTCGGACGACGACAGTGAAGACGAAGAAGATGAAGACGAGGATGAAGATGATAGCGACGACGAAGAAGACGAGGAAGATGAAGGAGAAGACGACGACGGCGATAATCTGTAAGCGTGTCGTTTGATCTTAGGTTCAACGAAGGGAAATTCGCGACAAGCTAAATTGCCGAGGGTCAAGATGAGGAGCATGCTCTGTCATCAACTCGGCAATCAGCTTGCCAGTTCCCGTTGCCGTGGACATTCCCAACATGTTATGGCCTGCGGCAACCCAAACATTCGTAGCGATCGGAGCGCGATCAATGAACGGCAAACTGTCCCAAGTCATCGGCCGCCAGCCGTACCATTTTTCTAAAACGGGTTCGCAAAACGGTTCGCGCAAATAGATGCTTGCGGAATTCGTAAGTACTTTGAGCCGTCGCTCGTTGATCGAACTGTCATACCCTGCGAATTCCATTGTCGATCCAATCCGATAACAGGACGGCAACGGCGTGATGGCGACGCGATGCTGTTCGAAGATCAGTGGATATTGCGGGCAAATGCTCGGACGCGGCATGGTGATCGAATAGCCTTTGCCCGGCTGAATCGGAATGCGGCAACCAAGCAACCGATTCCAGTTCGGTGTCCAGGCTCCGGTCGCCGCGACGAACTGCGCCCCGGGAATTTCGCCTTGCGAAGTTTTGGCCGCGAGGGCTCGGCCGCGCTCGACGACAAGTTCTTCACAAGCACAATCCTCGATAATTCGCACGCCGCGCGACAGGAGAATTCGTTTCATTTCAGCCATCAACCGATCCGGCCGCAAGTGACTGTCACAGCGATAATACCAAGCCCCTCCCAATCCTGGCTTAAGGGCCGGTTCCATTGCCTCGAGCGCTTTCGATTCAATCGGCTCTGCGGCTACACCGAATTGGTCGCTAATAAGTTGGTTCGTCGCTGCGAATTCATGGAACTCATGCTCGTCTCGATAGACAAACAACAAACCGACTTGTTGCCACTGACAATCCAGAGATTCGCCGTTGATCAAGTCGGCGTAAAGTTCTTTCGACGACTGCAACAGCCGATGTAAACTTCCTGCGGCCGCCAACATGTCACGACGATTGCAACGGCGTGCGAAATTCCAAAGCCACCGCCAGAGCGCAGGAGAAAACCGTGGCTTGATGTAAAACGGCGAATCGCTACTGAGCATCGACCGCAAGGCTCTTTGAATGCCCCCCGGCGTCGTCAGAGGCAAGACATGGCTTGGCGAGATATACCCGCAGTTACCGTGCGAACAAGCGCCGCCAAAGCTGCCGCGATCTAGTACGGTGACCGAGCGGCCCGCTTGCGTCAGGTACCAAGCGCACATCGCACCGATCACGCCCCCACCGATCACGACGACTTGGTCCGAGTCACGATTCATTTGCGAATTCCAAAACGAAACGGGTCATCGGCTTGCAACAACAATCGACTGTGAGCGGAAATGAATGCCCGGCCAGTAACGAACGGTATGATCGCGCCGTCCGGGCGGCGCTCGTAAGATGCTTCGAAGCAACTTCCCAAAATGCCTGCTTGCCGCCAAGTCTGACCTGGTTGCAACAGACCATCCTCCGCCAAACAAGCCAATTTCGCACTTGTGCCCGTTCCACACGGCGAACGATCGTAAGCACCGCCAGGGCACAACACAAAATTCTGACTGTCCGCGTCGACGGCGCTTCCGCTTCCGTATAGCTCAATGTGATCGATCCGCTCGCCGCTGGCACCAGTAATACCAGAGTTGGCCAAAGCGACTTCGATCATTTTTGTAACGCGAGTCAATCGTTCAACATTGTCGAGCGAAATTCGCTCAGCAGTTTCCTTTACCAAGAAAAACCAATTTCCGCCCCAAGCAATGTCCCCCTCAACCGTGCCGTATTGGTCGACATTCACCACGACCTGTTTGCGGAATCGATACGCTGGAACGTTCTCAACCGTCACTCGCGCGTGGTCGTGCAGCGTTGCGGTTACATCGCCCACAGGGGTCGCGAGTCGATAGCGGCCGGGGCCAATTCGCCCCAGATAATTCAGCGTTACCATCAAGCCGATAGTTCCATGCCCACACATTCCCAGAACATTGACGTTGTTAAAGAAAATGACGCCCGCCGCGCAGCTTGAATTTGGCGGCTCACATAATAAACCACCGACCAACACTTCCGACCCGCGCGGTTCATTCACCACCGCTGAACGAAATTCATCGAACCGCGTGCGAAAGACCTCGCGCCGTTGCGGCATGTCGCCGGTTCCCAGGTCCGGACCGCCCGCCACGACGATCCGCGTCGGCTCGCCTTCGGTGTGCGAGTCGACCACTTCGATTTCGGTGGAAAATTTTCGCGTTGACATAAGAGCCAGAAAAAGTAAACCACAAAGAACGCAAAGTGCACAAAGAATGGTAAGGAATGAAATAATGATTCAAAGGTTAGGCCAGTTCTTTAGTCTCCATCGACTTTCGCCTTCGTTCCCCTGCTTTTTGTGCTCTTTGCGTTCATTGCGGCTAATTTCTTCCGTCCTTTGCTAAATACTTTCGTTCGTCCAGCGGCCATCGATGCAGCGGATCATCTGGCCGTTGGGATTTTTGCTTTTAAGTGGCGGTGGCAAACGATCTTCGCGAACGTGATCAAAGCACTGTAACATCGCGAATCGGCGCAACGAAGCAGGAATTCCAACGGACGTAAAACCGGGATGGCCCGAAGCGGGATACGGCCCGCCGTGCTGCATCGCGGGAGAGACGGCCACGCCGGTCGGCATCTTGTCGTCCATCATCCGTCCAACTTTTGGACGCAGCACGGACGCGACTTGGGAATATGCTGGTTCGTCGCCGTTATCGACCGCCGAGTAAATCGCACCTGTTAAATTACCATGAAGCAGCGACAACGCGTTAATCAACTCGGCAAGGTCAGCGGCGCAAACAAGCATCGTCGCCGTTCCGAACATTTCAGTTTGAAAGGCCTCGGGCTGTTGTAGGAATTGCTGACCGGTTATTCGAAGTAACGTGTTCTCAAAAGCCAACCGTTGCCCGGCCACTGGCTTGCCGCCGACGATTAACTGCGCGCCGGCGGCGATCACTCGACCAACGCTTTCGTGCAGAGATTTTTGCACGCCGGACGACAGGAGCGTTCCCGGGCTCGCCTCGCGGAACTTTTTGGCGACTTGCTGAGCGAATTCGGCGCACTTGCTTTCGCCGATAATGAAGACTAGGCCGGGGCTCGTACACATCTGTCCGGCCGCAGCAGAGCAACTTGCGAATAATTGATCGGCAATATCGGTTGCGTGTTCGCGAAGCGCGCCGGGCAAGATTACGACCGGATTGAGACTGGACATTTCAAGATAAATCGGCTTGCCTGCAGCGTCACAAGCCGCTTTGAGGGCGAGACCGGACGATTTGCTGCCGGTAAAACTAACTGCGCCGACGCGCGGGTCTGAAACCATGCGCAAGCCAACATCTGATGGGACGTGGAACAACAATTGGCACGTCGCCGGCGGCAGTCCCGATTGGGAAAGGACTTCGCTCGCGATGCGGGCCATTTTTTCCGTCGTCGCCGGGTGGCTCGGATGACCTTTAGCGATGACCGGGTTGCCCGCAGCGATCGCGGCTGCAAAATCGCCGCCGGCAATCGGGTTGAAGGCGAGCGGAAAATTGTTTGGCCCCATCACGACCACCGGACCGATCGGGGCGAAATACGATCGCAGTTTGTTCGCCGTGTCGATCGTCGGCATCGACCAAGTGCCATCGCGCGACGCGGTTGCAGCTTGCCGCAGTTGATTCGTGGTTCGCTTGAGTTCGACGTCCTTAAGTCGGGGCACGATTGGCAAACCAGTTTCGCGGCTGGCCGTTGCACAGATTTCGTCTGCAGCCGCATCAAGCCGCGCGGCGTAAGCTTCCAAAAACTTCGCGATCTGCTCGGGCGAGACATTTCGCAATGAGGTCGCCGCAGAGCAAGCAGCATCGAGCGCGGCGTCGCAATCGGACCAACCGCTGATCGGAAAAACTTCCGGCAATGCTTGGCCCGTCGTCGGATCAAATGCTGAAAACGTCCCGACGGATTGTGCCGAACGCCATTGCCCGTTGATGAAAATCGCCTGCATTTGTACCTCGTTGAACAATTTCGTTCCGAGTTGAACAGCATACGCACCAAGCAACTCGTTCGCGATACCCGATAGACGAAGTTCCGTTTCGCCGAGCATCCGGTTTATAGCGATTATGCTTTGTGGTTGACATTTTCGCGTCGGGACATTGATCCGAGCAACCGCCAAGAATCGGCCTTTGGCCTACTCTTTCTGAGTGTCTGTCGAAAAACTCAAGGTCGTCGGCTCGTAATTTGATTGGCGGAAAATGGCAACGACGTTATCAATTATCAGGAACAATGAACCCGCAAGGCGAGACGAGCTCGCGCGGCGCTGGAACGAGTTGTGGAATGCGAGTACGTCGCGGTTGCCGATTTCTTATTGGGAGCAGATCGAACTTTGGCAAAGCGTTTTCTCTCCCAAACAAACTGTGGAAGTTCTGGTTATCAAGCGGGACAATCGATGGGTGGCCGGCCTGCCGCTCATTCGCAAACGACTCAAAGGCATTTTGCCGGTCTGTGATGTCCCATACGATGACTGGACCGGATCGTTCGAATTGCTGGTTGCAAAAGATGTGGCCGATGACTCAACGATCTACGATGAACTAGTCGCGGGGATCCGAAGTCTCCGCGCGCCGCTTTGTCGGATCGCGCAATGTGCAACGAGCAATTCGCCGAATGATCATCTAGTTCAGGCGTTGGCGCGGAAAAAGACTTGCGTGGATTTGGCATCTCGCCACGACGTTGGTGTTATTGATCTGACCGGCGCAAACGCTCCCCAAAGTTGGGAAGCGTATCAAGCCGCTTGGTCGGGAAACTTTCGGCGACAAATGCGCAAGATGGCAAAGCGCGCTGAAGAACTTGGCGGCGTCGAGCTGGTTGTGCATCAACCCAATCGCGCTGAGGATGTCGCTATGCTGGTGCAAGAAGGCTTTGCGATCGAAGACCGAAGTTGGAAAGGGCGTGATGGATCGTCCGTTATGCGCACCCCAGGGATGATTGAATATTTCACGCGGCAAGCGGAATTGCTGGCCGCCAACGGCGAGCTCGTCTTGTTATTCCTCAAACACAAAGACGCTCTAATCGCGTTCGAATTCGGTTGGAGTTGTCGCCGCGTTTATTATTCTCCCAAAGTCGGTTTCGATGAGAGTTTCGGCCACCTCAGCCCCGGTCAGTTGCTGCGATATCTTTGGGTCGAGCGACTTTTCGCCGATCAAACTCACGACAAGTTCGACTTTGCCGGGCCGCTTTCGGAAGCGACGGAAAAATGGACGACCAGCCGTTATTCGCAAGTCCGATTAATGGCGGGAACCAACTTGATCGGTAATGGGTTAATCCATGCATATAATTCAGCAACTCGCCTGCGTCAGGTCGCCAAGTCTATGTCCCAGTGGGTTAGGCAACAGGCCCAAAGTTTTCGTCGTCCTCGCGCTGTCGAAACCATTGCGGTCAAAAACCCCTCACCCTAACCCTCTCCCCGAAGCCGGGGCGAGGGAACTGGAATTTCCTAAGCTCGCATTATGTTATTAGGGCGCGTTCGAATCCCCGCGCGAATGATGGCGAGAATCTGTTCGCGCTCTTCGCCAACGAGCGGCAAGCGTGGGGCGCGAACCATCTCGGTGCCGAAGCCGCATTCTTGCGCTGCCAGTTTAATGTACTGCACTAATTTGACGTCGGTGTCCAAATGCAGAAGCGGCATGTACCAACGATAGACGGCCAACGCTTCTTCATATCGACCGGAGGTGGCCAAGTCCCACAGAAGACGATTCTCCGCCGGAAACGCGTTGACCAATCCCGATACCCAACCGACCGCGCCGAGCATGATACTTTCCAAAACCAAATCGTCAACGCCGCAGAATAACAAGAACCGATCTCCGCAAACATTTTTGATGTCGGTGATTCGACGGACGTTTTCCGACGATTCCTTGATGGCGACAAACTTGGGCTCAACGGCAAGCTCCAATAATTCGTCGGGCAAGATGTCGACTTTATAGGACACTGGATTGTTGTAAATCATGATCGGCAAATCGCTGGCTTGGGCGACGGTTCGAAAATGTGTTAGCGTCTCGCGCGAATCGGACTTATAAACCATCGCGGGCAGGACCATTAATCCGTCGGCACCGGCGGCTTGAGCATCGGCTGCGAATCTGCACGCGAGCTTCGTCGTGTACTCGGCAACACCCGACAAAACGGGAACGCGGCCCGCGACATGATCCACCGTGGCCCGCAACAAGTCGAGCTTTTCGCCGTACTCTAGCGAACAGTTTTCACCCACGGTCCCCAACATGATCAGGCCATGAAGGCCGGCATCGATCATCGCCGCGAGGTGCTTGAGCGTGCCATCGATATTCAAAGATTGATCGCGATGGAATTGCGTCGTTGCGGCAGGAAACACACCTTTCCAAGTTATTTGCATGAGAGACCTTTGCGACGAAATGTGGCGGAGGAATGCGAAGCGAATCGGAACATCGATCATTTTCAGCGAAAAGAACGCCTGCCCAAAACTGCCCGATTTGGCTATAATTTGAGTTCCTAATTTAGCATACGTTAGATCGCACGCGAGCTGACTTCGGTTGCCGCACTCTGCACTCTGCGCAATAGCTTAGGCACCTTCTCCGGTCAGCGTCCAATTTTTCTGTTTGACACCGCGCTTGTCGCGGGCTTTGCATGTCTGAAATTACTCGAAACGAAATTCGCAACATTGTTATTATCGCGCACGTCGATCACGGCAAGACGACTCTGGTCGATTGCTTGTTGCGGCAGAGCGGTCATTTCCGAGACGCCCAATTGCGCGGCGACCAAATATTGGACAGCAATGATCTGGAGCGAGAGCGCGGCATTACGATCTTGGCCAAGAACATCGCGCTCGAATATCATGGAACCAAGATCAACATTATCGACACGCCTGGCCACGCCGATTTCGGGGGCGAAGTCGAACGAGTGCTTAAAATGGCGGACGGCGCGCTTCTGCTGATCGACGCGGCCGAAGGACCCATGCCGCAAACTCGCTTCGTACTCAGCAAAGCCCTCGCGGCGGGGCTCAAGCCGATCGTGATCGTGAATAAGATCGATCGCCACGATGGCAGGCCTATGCAAGTCCTTAACGAAGCCCACGAATTGATCGTCGAGTTGGGCGGCGAATCGTACATCGAAGATTTTAATTATCTATTTATGTCTGGCCGCCAGGGCTTTGCCAAACGCGAACTGGGCGATCCGAACGAGGACATGCGTCCACTTTTGGACGCGATTGTGCGAGTCGTTCCGGGACCGCGGATCGGCCAAATCGACAAATTTCAAATGCAAATCGCCAACATCGACTGGTCGGAATTTGTTGGTCGTATTGCGATCGGGCGAATATTTTCAGGCGAAGTCAAACGCGGACAAAACGTAGTCTTAATGCAAGACGACGACAAGCGAACGCCGGTCAAAGTGGCCGCCGTTCACGTCTTTGACAAACTCGGTCGCGCGGAAGTCGAATCGGCATCGGCCGGTGACATCGTGGCGCTCGTTGGATTGGAAGGTGTTGAAATCGGCGACACGGTTGTCGATCTCGATCACATGCAAGCCATGCCTCGAATCAAAGTCGACGAGCCGACTCTCGAAATGATCTTTACGATCAACAGCTCGCCGCTTTGTGGACGAGAAGGAAAGTATGTGACGGGGCGGCAGTTGCGAGAACGCTTGAACCGCGAACTGGAGCGGAATGTGGCGCTGCGAGTTCGCGCGGCGGAAGGGTCCGATGCGTTTGTCGTAGCGGGGCGCGGCGTATTGCACTTGGCAGTGCTGATCGAAACAATGCGCCGCGAAGGATTCGAATTGTCCGTCGGCAAGCCGCAAGTCGTCTTTAAGACAATCGATGGCGTGAAATGCGAGCCATTCGAGTCGCTGGTGGTCGAAGTCCCCACCGAGAAACTGGGTCCAGTGATGGAAATGATCGGACAGCGCCGCGGCGAGCTTGTGCAAATGCACACGCGCGAACAATATACGCACGCACTGTTTTCCGTTCCGGCGCGTGGGCTGATCGGATTGCGTACCCGCATGCTCAACGCGACTCAAGGAACCGCCGTCATGCACCATCGCTACCTTGAATATCGACCGATCGAAGGGACGATTGGCGGACGCGGCAACGGCGTAATGGTTTCAATGGCCTCGGGCCGAGCGGTTGGGTTCGGCTTGTTTAATTTACAAGAACGGGCCGAAATGTTCGTGTCACCGGGCGACGAAGTGTACGAAGGGATGATTGTTGGCGAGAACAGTCGCGATAATGACTTGCCGGTGAATCCGACCAAAGAGAAAAAGCTCACCAACATGCGAGCTTCGGGGAACGACGAGAACATCTTGCTAAAGCCCGCGCGGCCATTCTCGCTGGAGGCAGCTTTGGAATATATTGAAGACGATGAATTGGTCGAGATTACCCCAACGCAAATCCGGCTTCGCAAATTCGTTTTGCGCGAAGCCGATCGCCGCCGATTGGGCCGCGCGACAGTGGGCTCGGCGTAATTGTTCAACCGCGTTGCTGACTTGACGGCCGCTAATTGCAAGGAACGCTTTATGAAGACAGTCCGCCGTTTAATTACTGTGGCCGTAACACTCGTTTTCGCCGATATTGCCAACGGCCAAGAATGGAATCAATGGCGCGGGCCGCAGCGGGATGGATCGGTTTCGGATGTCGCTGTGCCAAAGACTTGGCCCGAGAGCTACAAATCTGCTTGGGAAACTGAAATCGGCGAAGGGTATTCGTCACCGGTGGTCGACGCAAATGCGGTTTATATTCACTCGCGAATCGATCCCGAGGAAATCGTGACGGCGGTTGATCTAAAGACCGGAAAAGCGAAATGGCTCAAAAAATATCCGGCCAGCTTTAACAAGAACCAATACGCCAAAGACATGGCGAAAGGTCCGAATGCGACACCTCTGATTGCCGACGGACGACTTTTTACGATTGGCGTTACCGGAATTCTCACGGCGTGGGACTCTGAGTCGGGCCAGCAGCTTTGGAGAAACGATTATTCAAAATTCGTCGACACGTCAAAACTCTTTTGCGGCACATCCGCTTCGCCATTAATCGAAGAGGGTCGGTTAATTGTTCAAGTTGGCAGCGATGTTCACGGAGGCCAAGTCCTGGCGCTGAATCCGGCAGATGGAAGCGAGATTTGGAAATGGACTGGAACCGGACCGGGTTATGCTTCGCCAATCGTGATCGAGCTGGAACATGTCAAGCAATTAGTAACTTTGACCGACAGTTCGATCATTGGAATTGATGCGGCGACCGGAAACGAACTTTGGACGATTCCGTTCCCCGACGAATGGCAAGAGAACATCGTTACGCCACTGTGGACCGGCGAGTTGCTTGTGATTTCCGGAACGCGCCAAGGAACACACGCTTATCGGTTGGAGCATAACAGCTCGAATTGGAACGCGATTCAGGCTTGGGAGAATCGTGAAGTCGCGATGTATATGAGTTCACCCGTGTTGGGTGACGGTCTGATCTACGGCCATTCCGCGCGGCGCAAAGGCCAATTCGTCGCAATGGATGCGAAATCGGGCGAACTGAAATGGGCGAGCGACGGTCGCGAAGGTGACCATGCGTCTGTGCTGTTGGCTCCGCAGCATCTAGTCCTGCTGACGAGCGATGCAAGGTTGATCGTTGCTGATCGCGGCTCCAAAGAATTTCACGCGCACAAGGACTACCAGTTGGCGGAAAAGAAAACTTGGTCCATGCCCGTTCTCTTGGGCGACGATCTTTTGTTTCGCGACGAGCAGCGGCTTATCCGAATGAGTCCCCAGCATTAGTTTCGTTGCGCAGCGCTCAAGATTCTGCGGTCGACGCTTCGTCCGACTTGAGCCACGGGTTTGTCCAGGATGACCATTGGGCTAAGTAATTTTCGAAGATCGGAAATCGTTCGACGCGGTCGCGCAGCCATTGGCGGGCCGTTTCGACTAACTCCTGCTCGCGGTCCAAGGTCAATTGGCCGGTCAGCAAACACATGCGCAAGAAAATGAAATAGGTGTCCAGTACGTCGCAGCGACAATAGTCATTGATCTTGGCGATTTGGCCGGCCACAAAAAGATCTTGAACCATGTGCCCGGCGACGTCCATTTTGCCTGGCTTTCCCAACAGGGCCGCGACCAAATTAAGCCCGCCGCTCAAACGAGTCGCACCGAAATTCGTCAGCACATCGTGCAAGTCGAAATGAGCACCTTGGTTATAGCGATTTCGCTTCTGATCGTAGGTTCGATCGTGCAGGTTGAACCAAGCCGGAATCCCGATCCCATATCGAAACGCAGCCAACTCCATCAAAGGGATATCGAACGACCGGCCGTTGAAACTGATCAAGGTCGGCATGCCGTACTTGTACCAGCCGCGCCAAAAATTCTCAGTGATGACATGCGGCCGGTACTTTGGGTCGTCGAGAGTGACTACGTCAAGCAATTGAAAATTAGCGTCGACTTTGGCAATCGAGACCGCGACAGGAATTTGGAACGTGTAGGGAATGAAGTCCGATTCGTGTTTGTCCAATAATTCTTGGCGATAGCGATCGACGGCGGTGTCCGCGTCGTAGTTCTTGTCGGGGTAGCGAATGCGTGAAACCAACTGGCCGTCGGCAACGCTTTCGACGTCGAAGATCAAGTATTTTGTTTCTTGGCCGGCCAAGGAGGCTCCTTGTAAGCGATTGCTTTGGTCAATCCCGGTGGATTCGAGGGGGTCAGACCCATTTTACGGATTCAAGTTTTTCCCAAGCCAATCAATATAGGCCGAAAAATGCGTCAGACCCCGACTCGTGAATTTCGCATGTTGATAGTGCATCGTCAAGCTAGACGGCGGGGCAGAGCAACCCGATAATGATTGGCGGTTTGAAATTTATTGTAATCGTGAATCGAACGGCCCAATTGGCCAATCAGAAAATAATGGGAGCACAAACATGAAGCGATTGGGAATGATCCTGGCTTTGGCAATGTCGACGGCGGGGGGCGCATGTGGATTGGCACAAGAGGACGACGCTGACAAGGAAACCGCGACGCCAGCCGCTTTGAATTTCAAAATGAAGAACATCGAAGGCGAAGAAATCGATTTGGCCAAGTACTACGGAAACGTCGTGCTGGTTGTCAACGTGGCCAGCAAATGTGGGCTGACGCCTCAATACGAGGGCTTGCAAGAGCTGCACGAAAAACATTCCGGTCAAGGACTCTCCGTTCTGGGCATTCCCTGCAATCAATTTGGCAAGCAAGAGCCGGGAACCGAAAAGGAAATCAAATCGTTCTGCCGGATGAAGTACGACGTGTCGTTCGACATGTTTTCCAAAATCGACGTCAACGGCGACAAGCAAACCGGATTGTATAGCTATCTTACGAAGCTCGAAACGAAGCCGCAGGGCCCTGGCGATATCAGTTGGAATTTTGAAAAGTTCCTGATCAATCGTAAAGGTGAAGTCATCGCGCGCTACTCACCGCGAACCGCGCCAGGTGATGCGGGCTTCGTCAAAGCGATTGAAACCGCGCTGGCCGAACCGCGCCCGGCGGACGCTCCAGAATCAGACATACCTGAAAGCGAAAAGACGTCGAAGGATTCGAAACATTTAGACAAAAAGTAACGTGTTCAAAAATCCACGACGTCACCATCGTCCGGAACAAGGATGTTCGGAAAAATCTTGCGCGCGGCAATTAAATTCAGCGAGTCGCCATCGAGGTCGAGCGGGTTCGTGTGGATCAAAGCCAGTTGCTTGACATGAGCGCGGCGTGCGACGGCAACGACAGGCGTCAAGCAACTATGCCCCGTAACCAGGGCTTTGTGTTCTTGGCCATCGGGAAAGTAGCATTCGTGAACGAGCAGGTCGACACCCGCGATTTTCGACACGTAATCAGCGGTCACATCCGCCGTCGTGTCGGTCACGTAAGCCATCGAGCGGTCGGGCCAATCGAGACGGAAACCCAAACTGCCGCCGGGGTGTTTTAACGCGAAGCACGACAGCCGCCCTCCATCCCCCAATTCCACGGGACGTTGAGGCGTAAACTGTCGCAAGTCGATCGGCGGCAGAATCGGGAATAGCAAATGATGAAACAAGTGATCGCGTATCGCCGTAAGTTTGTCCGGCTCGCAATACACGACGGCTTTCTTGACCGGCTTTTCATGGAGAACGTCGAACAAGAACGTCAACCCAATCGAATGGTCGAGATGCGCATGCGTCACAAAAATTGAAAGCGATTCAGTCTGAATCAAATCTCTTGCGCGGAACAAACCCGTCCCCGCATCGAGCACGATGCCGATTTCAGGCAGCATCAAACAAGCAGTTTGTCGGCGTTCGTTCGGATGGTAGCCGGTCGTGCCGAGGAAGTGAAGTCGCATGGAATTCGCGGGGCGTAAGCGTGATTTGCGGCGGCTCCATGATAACCGATTTCCAAAGTAGCAGGCACACTCCGTGTGCCGTGGCCAGAAGCGGATGGCCCGCCGCGGCGGGGCTGCTACCTTTTCGCTGATACGCCCTTCGCTGTAGCTTGCTTACGCGGGAGTCGACTGCTTGCCGCGATAAAAAAAGACGAAATAGCAAACGATCGCCGCCGCGATCCAGATCAAGCCGATGTAGGCACTTTGTCGGTATTTTTCGGTTGCAAACGCTCCGAAGATCAAAAGGATTTCGCCCAGGCAAAACAGAACCGGTATCAGCGGAAACAAAGGCGTCCGAAACGGCCAGACCACATCGCGACGCTTGTGCCGCAAGACGATGAGCGCGATGCCGCTTGCCAAAAATCCGCACGAATCGACCAGGACAACACCCGTCGTCAATTGATCGACACGGTCGAATCCCACAATTAACAACATGCCAAGGCCCAACGCACCCAACATGACAATTGCAGACAGCGGTGTGTCAAATCGCGTATGGACTCGACCAAAGATCGAAAAAAATCGGCCATCGCGCGCCATGCCGCAAATCAGCCTTGGGCCGGTCAACAACATTGCGTTAAGTACACCCAACGCCGAAAGCGCTACCGCAGCAGCGATAAAGCGTCGACCCGCCGACGGCCAGACTGTCGCAACGGCATCAGCCGCCAAAGTACGTGTCGTGGCGACGCCTTGATACCCAAGCAAACTAAAATACGCCCAATTTACCGAAATGTAGGCCGCGACAACAATCAACACTCCACCGATTATCGCAAATGGGATATTGCGAACTGGGTTTTTTATTTCGCCGCCGATCCACAACGCCTGCTGCCACCCACCAAACGAGAACAGTGTGGGAACAGTCGCCGCGAACAGTATCCAAATCAGCGAACCGTTTACCGGTTCCACGGCGGGCGCGGCTGCCTGGGTCGGCGCTCCGGTAAACGCGACGGCCAACGCCACGATCAATAGAATCGTCAGCAGCTTGGCGACGACCGTAACATTTTGTGCGAGCGAACCCCATTTCACGCCCAATGAATTAGTAATCGTAAGGCCGACAATCATCGCCGAGGCGGATGGTAGTAACCAATGTTGTGGATCAACGCTTAATGCAACACAAAGATTTTGCGCCGAAAGAAACGCTACAATCGCAATCGCTCCCGCTTGCACAGCGGTCGCATTACAAAACACAAATACAAATCCCAGGAGCGGTCCGAATGCATCTCGCAGCATTTCGTATTGGCCTGCAGTGCGCGAGTACACGCCTCCTAGTTCAGCGAAAGTCAGTGCACCAAGTATGGCAATCAATCCGCCAATCGACCAAGCCGCCATCGCCATCGTTTGGCTTCCGGCAATCACCGCTACCTGCGTGGGCGTGAAGAAAATTCCGATGCCGATGATCGCGCCGATCACGATTGCCATCGCGCTGAATGGTCCTAAGACTCGCTCAAAATCTGCGTTGGCGTTTCGGTTCATCGGGTGCCAAAGCACTTTCCGGTAAGGTAATGAGTTGAAAATCTAGCCGACTAACGCAGCCTGAAGGTTTAAACCTACCAGCTAGAAAGTAGTAGGCACATTCCATGTGCCGTTCCCAACAGCAACGGCACACGGAGTACGCCTGCTACTATGCCGCAAGGCTGATCGGGCTATTTCTTCGGCCCGAGCAATCGGTCGAGGCCCTTGATCAAATTGCCTTCGACCGACTTTTGAAGTGTGTCCCCAATCGGCTGCAATGGAGTAGTCGATGACGCAGGCTGCGCGGGCAATCCGCCAGTGCCCGCTGGCAATTGCGGCAAATTCTTTTGCAACGTATCGTTCAACAATCCGTTCAGTCGCGACTCGATTTGGCCGCCAGCCGCTTTCTGAAACAGTTGAGCCGACAATTGTGCCAGTGCGCGATTGTCGAGGCGCGGTTGGGTCAGCGAGCCGCCGATCGGGATTTGAAGTGATTGGCCTTTCAGGCCAGCCAGTGCGGGCTGCTTTTGAATCCAACTATCGCTGATCGGAATCTCGGCGACCAAGTTCAGCGAACTGTCTGTGCCGATCGCACCGCGCGTTTTGACTTGCACGCCCTTGATATCGAGCGTCATTCCATCGTGAATGAACTGGTTCTGTTCCATCTTGAAACCGATTTGCTGCGCGGGCATTTGCAACCAAGCTTCTTGTGTGGCCGGACTTAGCGCGGAAGCAGCCCCCGATTTGAGAAGTGCGTCGAGCGGGTTGCCGTCCGCCATTTGCTTGACCGTGTTGACAAGTTGAATCAATTGTTGGCCAAGTGGTCCGGGTTCGATCGTGGCTTGTTCGATGACCAATTGCCCCGAAGCGCGGCCGGTCATCGGCTGAAACAGTGGGACTTGAGCCCCGTCGACGATCAGCGAAAATTTTCCGCGAGCGCGAGTTGCCTCGGCGAGCAGCGGCGCGACGAATTTGAACCAGCCTTGGCAAATTTCCGGTGTCAGATCGACCGTTTCCAAGACCGGACCACGCGTCAGGATCAATTGCGGATCGCCTCGCATATCGAGCAATGGATTAAAGTGAACGCGACCTGGGCCAATCTGAATTTGCGGATCATTAAACCCAAGAACCGCGTCTTTCAAATTCGCTTTAATCGTCGCCGGGCCAACGGCCATACCGAGGAGTTGACCTCCATCCCAACTGGCCGAAGTTTCCGCGACCAACTGTGGACTGATGAACGATTTGTTATTTGGATCGGTTGCGAATAATGGACCTTGGACGCGGAAACTTTCCGCACGCGGCTGACCGCGAAGCTCGATGGATTTCCCGGCGTAGCCTTGCGCGATGGCAGAGATGGCTTCCCAGTTTGGAACCCATTGCCCAGTCAGATCAAGCTGAAGCGACTTGGCCAAATCGGCGATTGTTCCTTTGCCGTCGACCTGAATCGCCTTGGATTGGACGGTGATACTCTGAAGGTCGACTTTGTCCCAACTCGGATCGATGGCCATTTGGGAATTCAACTGGGCGGACGGTTCTTGCCAGACGATCTCCCATGGATTCGGATCATTCGCTGCCGCATTGGCTTTCATTTTGGCGATGGTCAAGTCGCCGATTTTGGTGTTGATTGTTCCGGCGACGGAATTGGCTGCGGGCGTAAGTTGTGCGGTTCCTTCCGCCGCGCCGAACCACTGCATGGAATCGGCGGCTTGTCCGATGCCGAACCAATGCGAAACGCGGTTGACATCGGCGCGATAAGCGAGTTCACCGGTGAGCTGAAATCCAGTCGAGTCCATCGTCAAATCGAGATTCGCACCTCGCCCCGCGATCGTCGAACTGGTGAGCGTCAAGTCGGCAACGTGGAGGCGTGGGTTGGACCAATCAAAAGCGATGTCCCCTTCGCCAGCGACTTTCGGTTCGCGAATTTGCATTCCGAAACCATCGAAAGCAAATTCATTGAGTTCGTATTTGGCGGTTTGCAATCGCGCCGACGAACGATTGATCGTGGCGTTCCCTTCCAAGCCAACGGTTCCCGCCGCGCGAAAATCAAGCTTGGGCATGACTGGTCCGAGTCGTTGCAACCACGAGGCCAGACCGCCCGTGATATTGCATTGCGCGTTGATCGCCGAATTCAAGGTTGGATTTTCGATCGGTTGCAACAACTGCGCTTTGAGCTGATCCGAGCCGGCGACTAAGTCAAAATTGCCGGCGTCGATGCGAACTTGACCGGCGCGAGTGGCTTGGCCTTGCGCGGCGAATTGAACATTGGCTTTCGGTTCGACAAAGCGTTCCATGCCGGGGATCGCGATCTCGAGCGCTTCGAAATTGAAATCGCCATCGAGTTTGACGGGCCAACTCGTCGCGGCCACCAAAGCGGCTTGGTCCATGTTCCAGCTCATCGTGCCATCGAACCGGCCCGCCAGCGCGATTTCGCCCATCGAAAAGAACTGTTCGAGTTCTGTTTGCAGTTGCCCCAAATCGCCTTTAGCTCGAATTTGGCCCGTTGTCACGTCACTTTGGCCCGTAATCGAAATCGAATTCGTCTCGCATTGGATGGACTCGAGAGCCGTCCGCTGGCCGTCTTGGATCAAAGCGGCCGACAGGCGAATGGGTTTGGTCCAACGAATCGCTTGGCCATCATGCACGCCGGCGAAATCTTTGGCTTCACCGTTAAAAAATAGGCGACGCCGATTTCCTTCCAATCGGCTGAACGACTGAAAATTGAAATTGGCTTTTTGAATTTGCACGCCGGGCTTGAGGCGCATAGTGTTGGGGAGCATTTGTGTGACGCGAGCCAGATCGAGTGTTCCACCGATTTGGAAATCGGACTGGGGCAATTGCCCACCGGCAAGCGATTGCGCGATCATTTGCCAATCGACTTCGCCAGTTGCTTCCACTGATGCGAACTCAGTTTGGCATTTGAATTGTTCGGCGACCAATTTCGTATCGACCATTTTCATTCGACCCGACGTTTGCAATTGGTCCACGACAAGCCGGTCGCTGCTAAGCCACTGCGGCGCGGTAAGTGCGAATTGGTTGAGGTGGACGTTGTTCAAATCGACCGTGGCCTCGCGACCTCCGTTCGACCAAGTCAACGTCGTGTCGCCGACAAGTTGGCCCTGGCAATCGGCGGATTGGCCCAGCCGAGTCAATGCAATTGCGGCGATGTCGATCGGAGTGTTTTGAGCATGAACTACCAATTGGCCGCTGCCGAAATCCGCGACGCTGCCTGGCGCGCCGGCTTTGCCATCCAACTGAATTTGGCCGAGCGTTCCGATTTTTGATTGGACGATTGCGGTTGTCGTAAAAGTCAATTGCGCATCGGGGCCCCCCGCGATCGCTTGGCCGTTGATGCCGGACAGGGGAATAGGCTGCGCGGAATTCGGGCCGGATAATTGGACGGTTCCGTCAATCAACTTGATCGTGGCTTTCGGCAAACTGGAATTGCCGGGTGATTCACCCGACATGATCTTGGCGAGCACGTCTTCTAGATTACTGCCGCCTGGACGAATGACTAAATTCACAGCGGGCTTTTCGATTTCAATCGAGCCAAGATCGTTTCGGTTCCACGCCAGCGAGCTGAGCGACTTTTCCGTTCGAAGTTTGGCGACGGTTGCGACGACGTTGCCTTGGGTGTCTTTGATCCGGAGATTGCCGACCTGGATCGGCGCGAACCATCCCAGCGAAAGCTCGTCGATTTCGACTTTGCCGTTGAGTTGATTCGACGCGACCCCTAACAACATCGAGCGGAAAACCGGCAACGCCGCAATGCGCGGCAGGAGCGCGGCAACTACGACGAGGGCCAAAAAGCCGAACACGAGCAATCGTCGGAAGCCGAATCGTCGCACGGTGCGCTTGTGCCGCGTCCGTCTCGGTTCGAGTTCTTCCTTGTCGTCTCGGTCATAGTCTTCGTCACGTTTTCGTCGTCTGGCCATGGTGGATCCCTAAGCAGTTGGTTGAGGCGCGAGATTCTATTAGGTGGGTCGCTGGTCGAGAATTCGAATCGACGAAGCTAGCGGCGGTAAAATCCGAAAAGTCGGCGCCAATTAAGAAAGAGATCGGCACGTCCACGACCTTGGCTACAAGCTGGCATCAATTCCTGGTTCCCAGGCTCTGGCCTGGGAACCCACTGAATTGCTGGCTCCGCCAGCCGGACTAGGGAATGGAGGCAGAGCCTCGGTCGCAGTGCGTTCCCAGGCAGGAGCCTGGGAACGAGGGCTCTGTGAACTCAGCGGTTAAAAATCGGACGTAGTTTCGGCAGCATCGCCCCAGAGCTTGACGATTTCGACGCCGACTTCGCAAGCAGCCAGCATTTCGTCCAAGCATGCAAACTCAAGCGGCGAGTGAATATTGTGCTGTCCAGATGAGAGATTTGGCGTAGGCAAGCCTTGTTCGGTCAATTGCGAGCCGTCGGTGCCGCCGCGAATGATGGTCAATTTAGGTTCGCGCCCCAGCCGGCGATGGGCTTCGACTGCAAACTCGACCGCGCGCGGTTCGCGCGACAAGCCATCACGCATGTTGCGATATTGTTTTTTGATTTGTACTTCAACTCGACCGCCGGCGAATTCACTTTCCACGGCTCGGGCAACGTCGCGCAGTCGCTGAGCGAACGGCTCCAAGTCGCCAGTCTCAAACGAGCGCAACAGTATCTTGATTTCAGTTTTGGCCACGCCCCCTTCTAGAGTGTACGGGTGAAGAAACCCAACGCGTCCGTCGGTTCGTTCGGGAGATATTTCGCGCGGCAACTTGTCCAAGAACGATCCTGCCATGCGAATCGTGTTGACCATTTTGTCTTTCGCAAGACCCGGATGAATGTTGACTCCATGCAGGACAATTATCGCCATGTCAGCGGAAAACGTTTCTTGGTCGACGTCGTTCTGTCCGCCACCGTCAAACGTGTAACAAGCGTCGGCGGCAACGCGCGCGATATCGACGTGCTGAACTCCGCGCCCGATTTCTTCATCGCACGTAAACAGCAACCGAACCGGTCCGTGCTGGATCGACGAGTTCTCGCGCAGATGCTGGGCAAGTTCCATCATGATGGCGATGCCGGCTTTGTCATCGCCTCCTAGCAATGTGTGGCCATCGGTCGTGATGAGCGTTTTACCGACGAGGTTTTTTAGGGCGGGGCATTTGTCGACAGTAATAATTTGGCTTGGATTTCCGGGTAACGGAATGTCGCCTCCGGCGTATTTTTCGATGACTTGAGGGCGAACATTGGCCCCTGTTGTCTCAGGCGAAGTATCAAAGTGCGAGTTGAACGCGACGACCGGTTTTGAGCGACCGTTGTTCGCGGGAATAGTCGCCAGCACAATCCCATGCTCGTCTTGGTCTACCTCGGAAATTCCCATTTCGCGCAGTTGCGCCACGACCAATTTCCCAAGCGCCAATTGGCCGGGAGTGCTGGGATAAGTCGTCGCCCCCTCTCGCGCCGTCGTGTCGATGCGAACGTATTGCAAAAATCGATCGAGCATTCGTTTTCGATCCATCAGGCCTCCAGCCGTTTCAGCTTGCTGACGCGGCCAGTGGAGACCCATTCGGCGACGTAGATGTTGCCGTCGCGATCGAAACAAGCGTCGTGCGGATGCACGAACTTGTCCTGATTCCACTTGCTGGAATCGCCGCGAATCGCAAATTTTTCGTCAGCCTTAATTCGGGCTGCGTCATCGCCAAGTTGTGCCACGATCTGGTTGTCTTTGCCAATCAACGAAACGCGACCCAGAAGCTCGGGAACTAACAACAAATCGCCCAAGCGGTCGACGTTGGCAGGTAGCCCGAAACCAGTTTGAGTGCGGATGTGCTTACCGTCCAAGCTCAAATACTGCACCGTGTGATGGGCGCGATCCGTCACGACGAGTTGTAAGTTCTTCGGGTCCCGGTCGTCGATCCACAAGCCGTGGGGCGTGTCGAATTTCCCGTCGCCGTCACCGGGCCCACCGAAACAGCTTTTCCAGTTGGCGTCTTTGTCGTAGCGATGTATGTAGAACGAACCGTAGCCATCCGCGACGAAAAAATCACCGTCCGGCAGAAACGCAAAATTAGTCGGCATGAAGCGATCGCGCCCCCAAACTTGTTTACGGTCGGTGTCTTCCTTCTCTGCGTAAACGCCGCTGGCCATCGGCGCGTACTTTTCCCAAACCGTTGTGCCCTTGAGGTCAAGCTTGGCGATCGATTTGACTTGTTGATAAGCAGCGATGTAAAGAAAATCTTGGCCACCTTCGCGATGGACTTCAATCCCGTGCCCACCACCTTGGAACTGTTGTCCGAACGCTCGGACGAATTTGCCGTCCGGGTCGAACACAAAGATCGACGGGTGATCCTTCTTGTCGGCGTGGCCTTCGTGAATAACGTAGACCAATCCTTCGTTATCGACGGCCACATTGTGCGTCGTCTGCCATACATATTTTCCAGGAAGTTGAGCCCAGTTGTGAATGAATTCATAACGGTACGGCTCGCGTCCCCAAATTGTCGCGCCGTCGGTGCGGCGTGGTGTGATCACGGTGGGAACAGCCAACGCCAGCGCGGCCGCACTCGTTCGGCAAACAAATTTTCGTCGGTCTAGTTTCTTGTCGTTCATTTGGGGTGCCTTTTCGGGGAACTTGTTGCAAGCAATGGCATAGAAGAATATGACAGGAAAATTTGGGACAGGAAGATATGCGATGGTCCGTCGACATTTTTCTGTCCACAAACTTCCTGTCAATTAACGCGGATTGGCTGTGATAGAATGGCGGGGGCAAGACAATATTGGTGCTTGTTTAGCGAAGAATACGCGTCTTGCGCGAGGAATCTTGCCTCAATGTCGAACCACAATTTATCAGGAGCTGTTCGGCGGCGAAGGGCTGTTTCTGACGACCCTGACCGGTCCCGGAAAAATCTGGTTGCAATCGTTGCCGCTCTCGCGGCTCGCCGGTCGCATCCTGGCCAATGCCGTTCGTCCCGGCGGCGGCAAAGACGAAGGCTCCCTCCTCGGCGGCATCGGCAATCTCATGATGGGAGACCGGTCGTAGGGGTTACAATCGGCGCAGGTTTTTCGCCAGGGCGCCATCGGGTTTTCATAATGCGATCTGGTGAACAAGCGGGCGTTAGGGGGCTGCGACCTGTTGACAGTCGGCTTCATTTCGGCAAACGCCAAAGCAATAGCCTTCGATCGCCCCCCGCGATCAGCGCGAGTTTTCCGTCCGGTGACATCGTGCGAACGCCACAGTCATAGCGGGGCGACTCACAAGGATAGGTAGCCTCGCTCCATTGCCCTCGCTTGAAATCAATCATCATCGTCGGCGAGTGGGGAGCATTTCCTTCGCCGTTACCCAGTACTCGCGTCCCGTCCGCACTGATCTCAAAAACAGTGCCGGGCATCCTTCGCATTTCCATCGGTTGTCCGCTATGCAATGACCAGACTCTGACAAACGCTGGCGCGATTCGCGGCGCGCTTTTGTAATTCCCTGAAAATGCAGTCAGTCCGTCAGGGGATAATCGAAGGCAAGCTACAGCACCTTCTAGTTTCTTGAATTCGAAAAGCTGTTCGCCCTTGGTGGCGCTCCAAACAATCGTGCCCCCATTGGAATCGCCGCTGATGGCGGACTGGCCGTTACCCGAGAATGCGATGGCACTGACTGGCCCCTCGTGGCCGACCCAAGACGTCGTCTTCCCATTGAAAGTGTCCCAGTAAACAAGATTGGGTGAGCCCTTGCCACCGACTAAGACGTGTCGGCCGTCCGGGGCAAACGTGGCGGCACGCCATAAGCTGCCCGGACCGTCGTATTCTCGAATCTTTTTTAAAGTACGAAGGTCCCATTGAATCGGTTTGCTCTTGCCAGCGATAGAAATCGCGCTATTCCCGTCGGGCGAAAATGAGACGGAATCAACAGGCCCGCCGAGGTCCTTAAAGATGTGGATCCGTTGACCCGTCGCAACTTCCCAATAACTGAGCGCGTTATCCTCGTGACCAATCAAGCAATGACGGCCGTCAGCGGAGAACGCCATGCTGCGGACCACCGGTCCTTGACCAACTTCGAACCAAGTCGCAATGACACCTGGCGGGCCGTCTAACTCAAACGTCGACTTTGACACATCTTTCAACTTGGAATCATTGGGCACATTCGACGAGGCGTTTGGTACCGAGGGGGTGGGAATTGCTTGCAACTGCGACGAGTCGGGAGGTGCGTGGACGGCCACGCTCACTTGCGCCGGCCTCGAATTAAGATATTGACCGAGGCCCCATAGCATCAAACCAATGGTAAACACCCCAACCAATGCATAGGTCCATAGCCAGGGGCGAGGAATCCGCGACGACCAAGTATTTTTCTTAATTGCGGTGCCGGTGGATTCTGGCGAACTAGTCTCCCAAGCTGTTCGTTGGACTTGCGACGAGGCCGGTAGGGCAGTTGCGGCCGCGCTCGGATTTTCCGTTTTCAATTCGGGAATCGGCTGCGCTGTGGGAATCGAATCGGGGCCACTCCGGCTAGTCGCGGGAGCGGACGAGCCGTCGTCCGTAAGCAGCCGAATTACTTTGCGAGCCAATTCTTCCAAGTGTTTTTCCAGCGGCGGCGTCAGGGCGTCCAGCCAATGCTGGGAGCTAATAAAATATTCCATCGCGCGGGAGAGCTTGACATCCTCAATGCGCAACGGAACCACCGGGATGCCTTTGCTCACCGCTCGCTCGACTTCACGATTCACTTGCGGCGATTCGTTGGAGTGGGCCGAAAAGACCAACACCATGACCCGGCTCTGTTCGATCCCATCGATGATCGCCTCGCCCCAGTTCTTTCCGGGGAGAATATCGCGCGGCGCGATCCAGCAACGCAAACCTTTACTCTCGAAGGTGGCACACAGCGCATCGCACGTGGTCTTGTCTTTGCTCGAGTAGCTGACGAACACGTCGTAGGCGGAGACTATTGGACCCGTGATATCGAGCGCCTGCCCGCACTTGGGGCACGACTTCTGCTTCCCCGCGTGCTTTTCATCCGCGCGAAATTTCTTACCGCAGTTGCACGTAACAAGGATCGGCATCGAAGGCTGCTCCACGGAACGATTTGCACATTATATTTGAGCGAATCTTCCGTTCGCATTCTAATCCAAGTGCTGCCGAAACACTATCAGAAGGCGTTCGAAGTGGGGCTCCCGATCAGTGCTGGATACAACCGTTTTCTCGTTCACCCTTCCGTAGAAAACGCTCCATCGACGCGGACAGATCGAATAGTCTGCGTGGCCGCAGAGGATCTGCCCCGAATTTCTCACAAGATGGGGACGTGACCAACAGAATGTATTCATCGTAACCCGAAACGTTAGTGAGGTTTGACGTGAATTTCCTCGCTGACGCGTCGGGTTATGAATAGCTTGTGCGCAATGCGGGCTAGTCGACGCTACTTGTCATTTCGCTCGCTCCGCTCGCTGCTTGAGGACCAGAGGGCAGAATCAGAGTTCTGTTCGCAGAGTGGCAGAGTTCGAAATCCGAGGATCACTCCGCTAATGCACCTCAACCAAAACCCGAACCCCATAGTGGAGGCCGAGCGTCGGATTGTCGCCATTACGGGTCGCGGAACGACAGTTGTATGAGAGGTGGCGCCACGAGCCCCCGCGGAGGACACATCTAGAACCGTCAGTAGGACCAGTCGGATCAACTGAGGGAGAATTATCGTAGTAGTCCTTACCGTACCAATCCCGGCACCACTCCCACATGTTGCCGTGCATATCGTGCAGACCAAAACCGTTCGGCAGCTTTTGACCTACTTGATGCGCATACTGTTCGCCGACGACCCGCGCATTCTTCGCGTACCACGCATAATCCCCCAGCTGCGAATCATCGTCCCCAAACGAATACGCGGTTTCCGTTCCGCTCCGACATGCATATTCCCATTCCGCCTCCGTCGGCAATCGATATTTCTTGCCCTCCCGTTCGCTCAACTTTCGACAAAACTCTACCGCAGACTCCCAACTCACATATGTGGCCGGATATTCGTTCCCTTCCATAACATATTCCGCCCCTTTCCATGGTTCCGTTCCCATCACTTCCTTCCATTGCTGCTGCGTGACCTCCGTCACACCGAGGAAATACGGAAGGCTGATCTTCACGGTATGCAGCTTTTCACCTGCCAATCCTAATGCTTCCCACACGGGCGACCCCATTTCAAACTCGCCTGGCGGAATCAGCACCAGCGCCATCCCAAACTCGTTGGTGAATTCTGGTTCCACGCCTTTTGCGGAAGCCCATAATACCCGCTCCGTCGACGCCTCCGACGCAGAAAACGGCGCAATGAGCGCCACTGCCGATTTGCCCTCTTTCGAACTCGGCGTGTTCGGCGTCGCCGCTGCGTCGAGAACAACGGATGTGTCGGACCGCAACTCTCTTACCAGCCGAAATCCGATGCCGCTGAAACGAGCCGTCGGATCGTCGTAGTGGCGGTAAGCGGAGCGGCACTTGCTCAAACTGCCGCCCCATGACGCCCCGCGGAGTACACGCGACGAGCCGTTCGCTGGGCCGTGCGGATCCACGGATGGCGAACTCTTGTAGAAGTCCGAACCTCGCCAATCTTGACACCACTCCCAAACATTCCCATACATATCGTGCAGTCCAAAACCGTTCGGCAGCTTTTGGCCTACTTGATGTGCGTATTTCTGGCGTACCTCTAAAGCATTCTTATCGTACCACGCGTAGTCCCCTAAATTTGATTCATCCGCCCCAAACGAATACGCGGTCTCCGTTCCACCTCTACAGGCGTATTCCCATTCCGCTTCTGTCGGTAAGACGTACGCCTTCCCGTCTCGCTGACTCAGCTTCTGACAAAATGCCAGGGCATCCTGCCATGTCACATACGTTGCTGGGTAATCGTCACCGGTTTTCACCGAATCCTCGCCAATCCAAGGCTCAGTCCCCATCACTGCCATCCATTGCTTTTGCGTTACTTCCGTCACACTCATGAAATACGGCTGGCTGATCGTCACCGTATGCTTTGATTCATCGTCTTTTCGACCTTCCTCCGATTCTGGCGATCCCATCACAAACTGACCAGGAGGAATCAATACCAACTTGATGCCTACCTCGTTCGTGAACTCCGTATGCACGCCCTTTTCGGTCGCCCATGCCGCGCGCGCTGCTATCACCTCCGTTTTAGAAAACGGAGCTTTGAGCGCCAGAGCCGAAATACCCTCATTCGGCCTCGGTCTACTCGAAGTCGCCTCCGGAATGCCCTCCGGAGAATCTTTGGTTTCGGGAGTTATTCGTAAACTGAAAACGATAATCGCGAGTAAGGCCGCGACGCCGCCAAATGATATCCAACGCCAATAAAGTGGAATTCGGGACCACCAAATTGCTCGGCGCGAAGCAGACGACGGATTGCTAGGCGTCTGCCCCATAGGGCCGGTCAATGTAACTGGTGGTCCGGCTACCGGCGGCGCATCGAAACTCGGCAACGATGTGGGCTGCGATTTCGACATCGGATCGGAGCCGCTCACACTTGGAGCGGAACTAGTCGAACCATCGTCCGTCAGAAGCCGAATTACTTTGCGAGCCAATTCCTCCAAATGGTTTTCCAACGGCGGCGTCAGGGCGTCGAGCCAATGCTGCGAGCTAATAAAATACTCCATCGCCCGCGAAAGTTTGACGTCCTCAATCCGCAAGGGAATGACCGGAATCCCTTTGCTTACCGCTCGCTCGACTTCCCGTTTGACCTGCAGCGACTCGTTGGAGTGTGACGAGAAGACCAGCACCATCACTTGGCACTGCTCGATCCCTCGGATGATCGCCTCACCCCAATTGGCTCCCGGCAGAATATCGCGCGGCGCGATCCAGCAGCGTATCCCCTTGCGCTCAAACGTGGCGCACAACGCATCGCACGTTGTCTTGTCCTTGTTCGAATAACTGACGAAAACGTCGTACGCTGAAACCTGCGGGCCTGCTATGTCGAGGAGCTGGCCGCACTTGGGGCATGACCTCTGCTTGCCTGCGTGCTTTTCGTCAGCGCGGAATTTTTTGCCACACGCGCACGTTACTAGGATCGGCATCGCAGAGTGCTCCACGAATCGATGAACGCTTCAAATTTGAGCGAATTTCTTGGTCGCATTGTATTCCAATCGTCTCATCGATTGTTGCGGATTCTTGCACGCGCCGCCTACGTTCTGCGCCTAACAAACATTTGATCGCTCCGATTACTTGCCCTGACCAAACGGACTTGAGGCGACACGAAAGCCCAGGCCGTAGTCCCGGTACGACGGGTCGCCCCTTTGACGGAACGCCGAACGGCGCGGGCCGTTGTTCCAACTCCCGCTGCGGCGCACCCGGAGTGAGCCCGTAGACGCACCGACAGGGTCGGTTGCGGAGCCGCTGCCATATTCACCGTACAAGTCCCAACACCATTCCCACACGTTGCCGTGCATATCGAACAGCCCGAATCCGTTGGCACGAAAACTACCAATAGGCGACGTGTTTGCATAGCCATCGTCCGCCGTGATCGCATCGCTCGAATTGTACTTCGCCTTGCTGCTCGCATCAGCAACATTGCCGACTCGCTCCATTCCCTCCGCGTCATCGCCAAATTGAAAAGCCGATTTCGAACCAGCCCGACAAGCGTATTCCCATTCCGCTTCCGTTGGCAATCGGTATCCACTCCCACCCTGGACGCTAACGGAACCTGTTCCAATTCGGTAATGCTCTGGTACGCCCTCCTTCCTACTCAGCCAATTACAATAAGCGCACGCATCGTTCCAACTTACATTCACCACCGGTTCTTCATCCCTTTGTGTAAACCCCGGTTGCTTCCACGTGAACTTGGGATCCTGTTTCCATTTGTAGGCACCGTCGCTGTTCTTTTCGTAGCCAAAACCTCCGTTGCCATCCTTTTCTGCTTCGGACTGATATCCTGCGTCGAGCACAAACGCCGCAAACTGACCTTTGGTCACTTCCGTTTGGCAAAGCAGAAACGGCCGAGTCAATGTCACTCGGTGCAATTGCTCGTCATCCCCATGCTTGCCCCTGTACCCCAACTCACTCTCGGGGGAACCCATCATGAACTCGCCTGGCGGAATCAACGAAAATCTCATCCCCACGTCATTCGTGGTGCTCACCTCCGTCCCCAAATACTCCGCCCAGGCAGACTGCGAAGAGGTCGCTTCGGTCGACGAAAATGGTGCGATTAACAAGGAAGGCGCGACATTTGGCTTTTTCCTTACCGTGGCGGGACTAGGTTTGGAATACTGGCCAAAACTCCACAGAATCAAACCAATTGCAAGCGCACTAACCAATACATACGTCCAGCCTGCCGTCCAGCGCCAAGGGAGAGGAATCCGCGACCACGAGGTGCTTTGCCGCGTTGCAGTGTGCGTCGATTCTGGCGAACCAGTTGCCAAAGTTGATTGGTGATTTGGTGACAACGTCGGATGAACGGGTTCCATCGAACTTGTCACAGCCATTTTCGACTCGGGAACGGCGAGCGCCGTGGGAATCGGATCGGGCCCGCTCCGGCTCGGGGCGGAACTAGACGAATCGTCGTCCGTCAGCAGCCGAATTACTTTGCGAGCCAATTCCTCCAAATGCTTTTCCAGTGGCGGCGTCAGGGCGTCGAGCCAATGTTGAGGATTAATAAAATATTCCATTGCGGGAGATAGCTTGACGTCCTCGATCCGCAATGGAATGACCGGAATCCCTTTGCTCACCGCCCGCTCAACCTCTCGCCCGACCTGAGGCGACTCGTTGGAGTGGGCCGAGAAGACCAGCACCATCACTCGGCTCTGCTGGATCCCTCCAATGATCGCTTCACCCCAGTTCATTCCGGGCAAAATATCGCGAGGCGCGATCCAACAACGCAAGCCCTTGCCCTCAAACGTGGCACACAGCGCATCGCACGTCGTCTTGTCCTTGCTCGAGTGGCTGACGAAAACGTCGTACGCTGAAACCTGCGGGCCTGCTATGTCGAGAAGCTGGCCGCACTTGGGGCACGGCTTCTGTTTTCCCGAATACTTTTCGTCAGCGCGAAATTTCTTACCGCAATTGCACGTTACCAGGATCGGCATCGAAGGCTGCTCCACGGAACGATGAACGCATCAAATTTTAACTGTTCTTCCGTTCGCATTTTAGTCCAAGCGTTGACCAAACACTATCAGAAGGCGTTCGACGAGGGTCACCCGACCAATGCAATAAACAATCGCCGATTCGCCCAAGCTAACGCAACTCAACAACCACCCGAAACCCGTAGCTGTAGCGAGCCGTCGGATTGCAAGTGCGGAACGCGGAACGAGCGTAGCATTCGCGGCCGTCCCACGAGCCCCCGCGGAGAATATGCGAAGAGCCATCCGCTGGGCCCGTCGGATCCGTCAAATTTGAATTCCTGCTATAGTCGCCCCCAAACCAGTCATGGCACCACTCCCAAACGTTCCCATGCATGTCCCACAGACCAAAACCGTTCGACAGCTTTTGACCTACCGGATGCGCGTATTTTTCGTTTCCCCACAACGCAATTTTGTCGAACCACGCGTAGCTCTCGAGCTGCGATTCATTCGCGCCAAACGAATACGCGGTTTCCGTTCCGCTCCGACATGCATATTCCCATTCCGCCTCTGTCGGCAAGCGATACTTCCTGTCGTCCCGTTGACCCAGCTTCAGACAAAACTCCAATGTTTCCTCCCAGCTCACAAAGGTGGCTGGATACTCGTCACCGGCTATTTCGTATTCCTGACCTTTCCAGGGTTCCGTGCCCATCACTGCCATCCATTGCTTCTGCGTGACCTCCGTCACCCCCATGAAATACGGCCGGGTGATCGTTACCGTGTGCTGGGATTCAACGCCCGTTCGATCTTTCTCCGATTCCGGCGAGCCCATTTCAAACTTCCCCGGTGGAATCAGCACCATCACCATCCCAACCTCGTTCGTGAATTCGGGCTTCACGCCTTCTGCGGCCGCCCATAATGCCCGAGCTGCCGACGCTTCCGTTTCGGAAAACGGCGCTGTGAGGGGGACTGCCGATTTGCCCTCCTTCACCTTCGTGTTGATCGCCATCGCCGCCGGATCGCGCGCCGGAGAATCCTCGCTCACTGCAGTCATCAACAATTTGAAAGCGAACAATGCGAACAGGGACGCCACGCCGACAACGGCAATCCAACGCCAAAAGAGCGGGATGCGCGACCACCAAATTGCTACTTGAGCCGCCGACAATAGAGTTCTAGGCCACCGTTTCAATGGCTCGATCGATTTAGCAGGCGATCCAACACCGGAAGCTGGTTCGTAGACGGGCAAAGATGTTGGCCGCAACGGCGACATCGGATCTGAGCCGATTCCGCTCGGCGGCGGGTTGGACGAATCATCGACCGTCAGCAGCCGAATTACTTTGCGAGCCAATTTCTCTAAATGTTTTTCCAGTGGCGGCGTCAAAGCGTCGAGCCAATGTTGCGAGCTAATGAAATATTCCATCGCGAGGGATAGTTTTACGTCTTCGATCCTAATTGGAATGACCGGTATCCCTTTGTTCACCGCCCGCTCCACTTCGCGTCTGACCCGCGATGACTCGTTCGAGTGTGACGAGAAGACCAGTACCATCACGCGGCTCTGCTCGATCCCCTCGATAATCGCTTCACGCCAGTTCGCTCCGGGCAAAACGTCGCGCGGCGCGATCCAGCAGCGAATCTCCTTGTTCTCAAATGTGGCACACAGTGCATCGCAAGTCGTCTTGTCCTTGCTCGAGTAACTGACGAACACATCGTAGGCGGAAACATTCGGACCGGCGATGTCGAGCGCCTGTCCGCACTTGGGGCACGACTTCTGCTTGCCAGTGTGCTTTTCATCTGCACGAAATTTCTTACCGCACTTACACGTTACCAAGATCGGCATCGAATCGTGCTCCCCAGAAAGCTGCACGCATTGCTTTTGGATGAGATCTAACGTTCGCATCTTAATCCAAACGATGTCGAAACACTATTAAGGGGCGCTCGGCGCGGGTCTACCGACTACTGCTGTAAACAATGTGTCGCAGCGTCGATTGAAGGCTCGCGCGTCGCCGCGAGGCGACAGAGCGATTGTTCCATGGTTCGGGTGTTCGGGCTGGCTGGACCCACATCCATGCTTGAGGTCTGATACGAACTCGGCATACTCTGTTCATTGAGCCGGACAGACCAATCAGCATCGTGATCTCCGTCGCATCGCGGAAACCGGAATTCAACCAAGGCACATAATAAGAGGCGCCTCATGGTCCAGATCGAATGGCGGATTCACTGGCAGAATTCCATCTGGTACGCAATGGCTGCAGAATTGACGAGGGTCCGCTCCCGAAAAGACGACCGTGTGGCCGTTCACGCCATGAAACACACTCCTGAACTGCTTGAGGCCCTGTTCGACTACATGCGGCCCTCCCCGAAATTGATCATTCGGCTGCTCGAAAGACTCGCCACACAGCCAGAATGGGAACCGTTGCCGGTGCCCTCTCAGGAGCAGATTGCGGCCATCATCGCGGAAGAGCTGGTCGAGGTACGTCTCAGTCGCATCTACATTTATCATCTCGCCCCGCGATTGCAGCGACAGTTCGCGGCGATGATTGAAGCCGTGCCCAGTCTGCCTGACGAGGTGGTTGTGTACGCCGACGTGTTGCATCGACGATGGGAACGCGAAGGTCCCGGTTTCCTGGATGAAGTTCAGCATCGCATTCCTATCAACTGGCAGCTGGATCAGGTCAAGATCTTCCCCGTGTTTCCCGTGAGTGGTGGCGGCGGCTGTGTCTATCCGAGAACGCACTCGGTCGCCATCGAAGCCGTGCCGATTACATTTCAATTTGAACTGTCCGAAACGCAGCGGCTCACCTGGTTGATCGTACAACTGGCCGTCCATCAGGCATTGCCGCCACTGTCGCCGGACCTTCGTCCGCTGGTCAAATATGCCGTGATTCCCGCGGTTTTGGCCGCTGTGAATCCGGCGAACTGGGATCAATCCGGACAAGGCGACATCTACTTCGCGCTTCAATCCTGGTGTCCGGAATTTGGCGAAGAGCCCCTGGATGCGACCACCGCATTGTGGGCCTGGTGGCAGCAAGCCGATTCTCACCGCGACGACTGGTTACACGGACTGGAAGGATTGAAAATTCCTCGGGGACGGTGGGGCGACTGACGCGATCGCGGTCACACATTGCAACTTGCCGCGTCTATGGAATTCGCCGTAATGAACTTCTTCCCAGGCAGATCGCCGTCACTTGAACGTGTTCCGCACTATCGGCCGTGAGCGCAAGCAGTCGATTCACCACGTACGTTCCCATTGCGCGGGCGGAACGAGGTTCGGAGCGGGATGCTTGCAGTAACCATTCCGGACCGAACTTCTCTCCCGTTGGACTCGCCACGTCGAGAAGCGCATTCGTGCAAGCGAATACCAATGAATCCGGTTTCAACTGTACAGTCGTTAGTTCGAATGTAGCGTCTTTTAGCATCCCAAGCGGGAATCCCGCCGCTTCACGGCCAAGCTCTACCACCATTCCGTCGGGCCGGCACAGCCAGGGCGTTACGTGCCCGGCGTTGGCAATACCCAGTTCGTGCGTTGCGTAGTTCAACTCAAGCAACAGGAGCGTGGCAAACTCGTCCAAAGCCGTCGTGCAATAGGCTCGATTGACCGCAGCAATGATAGAGACCGCGTCGGCGTCGATCCGAATGGCATCGTAAATGCACCGGCTCAGGCGAGCGACTCGCTCTAATAGGCGACGAGTGCCTACTACACTCCCCAGAGCGATCAACTGCTTATTATCGTCGATACGAATGAAATTATGGTAGTTCGCGCTCACCCGATTAGCGGGCTCGACATGACGGTAGAACTCGTAGCCGGTGATCCTCGTCCCTCCTTCGAGGGCAACCAGGTAGATGAAGCGATCGACGGTCCAAGCCCAGGCGCGCCCAGAAGGAGACGACCTATAACCGCTGTAGGGTATGGCCGGGAAACTGGCGACCGGGTGGCCCGTGTTTGCGTCTTCAAGGATGGTATCGCTTCCGCGTTCGATCGCGTGCCAGGAGACGTTCGCAGGTCCAGCAGTGAAAAATGCTTGCAGGTCCGCAGTAGTGATTCCTTCGTGAACCTTCAGGCAGGTCCCGCTAGCGGCATCCCACACGCGCACCGTCTTGTCATATGATGCGCTCATGAGCTGTTGCCCGTCGGGGGAGAAGGTTACTCTGCGCACTCGGTCCGTGTGTCCCTGGCATTGGATTACTTCGCGACCACTGAAGGCATCCCACACGCGCACCGTCTTGTCCCAAGAAGCGCTGGCCAGCCGCCGACCGTCGGGAGAAAAGCACACGCTGGTCACGCCACCTGCGTGCCCGAGGATCCGGTACACCTCGACACCACTGGACAAATCCCACACGCGCACCGTCTTGTCCATCGACGCGCTGGCGAGCCATTGGCCACCGGGGGCGAAGCACACGCTGGTTACCAAGTTCAGACGCCCGTTGAGCTGGAGCATCATGGCCCCATTCGACGCATCCCAAACACGCACCGATTCGTCATTCGACGCGCTGGCGATCTGCCGACCATCCGGAGAGAACCACAAACTGTTTACGCGGTCTGTGTGCCCTGAAAGCGGCAGCACCTCGGACGCGCTGGACGCGTCCCACACTCGCACCGATTCGTCCAAAGACGCGCTGGCGAGCCACTGGCCATTGGGGGAGAAGCACACACAAGTCACAAAACTCGTGTGCCCCTGAAACTGGCGCAACTCGGTCCCCCGGTACGCATCCCACACTCGCACCGTCCGGTCATTCGACGCGCTGGCGAGCCGTTGACCATCAGGTGAGAAACATATGTCATGCACCAGGTCCGTGTGCCCCTGGATCTGAAGTAACTCGGCTCCGCTGGTCGCATCCCACACACGCAGCGTCGTATCCCAAGCCGCGCTGGCGAGCCGCTGACCGTCGCGGGAGAAACTCACGCTGCGCGCCCCGCCTGTGTGCCCCGAGAGCTGGAGCACCTCGGCCCCACTGAGCAAATCCCACACACGCACCGTCTCGTCAGCAGAAGCGCTGGCGAGCCGCCGACCATCCGGCGAGAAGCATACACGGTACACCTCGCCCGTATGGCCATGGATCTCAAGCACCTCGGATCCGTTGAACGAATCCCAGACACGCACCGTATGATCATCAGACGCGCTGGCGAGGTGTTGACCATCGCGCGAGAAATTCACGCAGTTCACCACGAGCGTGTGACCGTGGAGCTGGAGCACCTCGGCCCCACTGAGCAAATCCCACACACGCACCGTCGTATCCTGAGAAGCGCTGGCAAGCCGCTGACCATCGGGGGAGAAGCACACGCTGAACACCTCGTCTGCGTGCCCGTCGATCTGGAGCAATTCGGCCCCACTCGACCCATCCCACACACGCACCGTCGTATCCTGAGAAGCGCTGGCGAGCCGCTGACCATCGGGGGAGAAGCATACCCAGTTCACACTGCTCGTGTGCCCTTGGAGGACCATTTTCTGAGCCGTTCCCAGGTGCAGCGGCAGCGGGCGCAACGAACGCAACCACGGGAAGCTCGGCTCGGAACGCTCTTTGTTCCCACGCCATTGTTCGAGCAGCGTCGATAACGGCCGCCCTGCCACTTCCCACGGCAGCGGTCCCGATGCTCGGCGCTCCGCGGGCAGCACGTAATGGGCCGCCGCTTCCGGACAGTCGTACCACCAGCAACTGTTCCACAGGCACTGAAACAGCGTCGTCGGATGCCGGTCGATGAAATGCACGTCACGGCGGATGGCTTCGTCGAGGAGTTTGAGGATGCACTGACGCCGATGCTCGGAAGGCATGGCGGCGAGGGCATCGGCGAAGTCCTGGATAAGGGGGAATATCATGGTTGCCACCCCAACTCCGGAATCCCATTTGGCCATCCCTCCACGGCAACGAGGTAAACATGATTCTCGTATGAGCCGGCCAGCGCACGTGCATGCGGTGTGGCAACGAGTGCCATGATGCGGTCTGCGAATCGGGCGACGACTTGATGGGTAATGGAATCTTCGATCTCGGCCTCGATGCTTTGCTCGCCATAGCGCAGCCGAAGTTCCGCGCGATCCGAACCATTTGTCCGGGGATCATCCAGGCGCGGATCGACGTCCAATGGCGCGAACGTGGCCGCGTCCCAGGCGTGCTTGGCCTTGTCGCGGTCGCCGTGGACGATTCGGCGGCCTCCGCAGGAGTACCAAACACGATTTCCGATTCCTCCTGAACCTTGCAACTCGATCAATTCGCGCCACGTTGACGTGTCGAACACGCCTATGGCCCCATTCTGATTCGTATGAGTGCAGTGAGAACCGTCCGGAGAAAACTCGATAAATTGGCCGTAGTTGCCGAGACTGTTGCGAATGGTCAGGCAGCCGCCGGTGGCCGTGTCCCAGATTCGCAACGTTTTGTCGAGCGATCCGCTAACGAGTCGGTTGCCCTGCGGCGAATACGCCAAAGATTCGATGGAATCCTCGTGCCCATGTAGGACGAAAAACTGGGTTCCGCGCTCCGTGTCCCAGATTCGCACGGTCTTATCGAGAGAACCACTGGCAAGATGTTTTCCATCAGGCGAGAAGGCAAAATTCATGGTCAATGCCGTGTGCCCGTGCAAGACGGCCTGTTCAATGCGGGCGCCGGCTTCCCAAATTCGAATCGAACAATCTTCCGATGCACTGACAAGCCGTTTGCCATCCGGGGAAAGCGCAATAGCGCTGGCATATCCGAATGGCGCATGATGAATGGCGATTACTTCCCAGGTTTCAGTGTCCCAGACAAGCAACTTCCCGGCGGAATCGGCGCTTGCGAGACGCGTGCCGTCATTCGAATAACCCGCGCTTTGCACCGGCTTCAAGTGGCCGGTCAGCACCATCCTTTCGTTCCACGTTTCGGTATCCCATATGCGAATGGTGCAATCGGCAGACGCACTGGCGAGATGTCTTCCGTTCGGAGAAAACCACACGGATAGAACGGCGTTCTTGTGACCTTTGAGAACTCGAACTTCGTTGGCCGCGGAATCCAGTATGCGCACGAGGCTATCGGCTGAACCCGTGGCGATACAGTTCCCATCGGGTGAGTAGTTTATGGCGTTCGCCGAATTTCGATAGCTGCCGCGGCCGGCCGCCACCTCCGTTCCAGTAAGTGCGTCCCAAATGCGAACAGTTCGGCCGCTAAAAGTCACACAAGTTACATGCCGTCCATCGGGCGAGAAAGACACTCCGGTCACACGGTTGTTTACCTGAATTACCTGCAATTCTGAGCCACTATACACATCCCAAATCTGAAGGACGCCCGAACCACAGGCAACCCGTCGTCCATCGGCGGAGAACGCAAGACTCTCCACCATGCCTTGAAGGCCCCGCAATATGGCAAGGACATTCCCACTGACGGCGTCCCAGATTCGGACGGTGCGATCGTGCGAAGCGCTCGCGATGAGTTTGCCATCCGGCGCGAAGGCAATGGCACTGATCACATTCTCGTGACCCTGGAAGACGGCAACCTGCGAAGTACCGAGTTGCATGGGCGGGGGACGCAGCGATCGCAGCCAAACAAGATCGGGCTGGTCGTATCCCTTCGTTTTTCGCCAGCCTTCAAGTACAGCGAATAGCCTGAGACCTTGCTTTTCCCAGGGCGGGCCACCGCTCGGCCAACCGCCTTCCGGTGGATCGTAGTGCTTTCCCGCTTCCGGGCAGTCATACCACCAGCACGAATTCCACAAGCACTGAAACAGCGTCGTCGGATGCCGATCGATGAAATGCACATCGCGGCGGATGGCTTCATCGAGAAGTTCGAGGATGCGCCGGCGGGGATGCTCAGCGGGAATCGCGTCGAGCACCTCCGCGAAGTCCCGCACCAATTCGAAGTTCATTCCGCCGCCTCCGTCTTGGCTTCGAGGAAATGGAGGTCGGTGAACAAATCCGCAATGGCGTCCCAATGCGGCGATTTCGGGTCGTCCTTGCCGGAGAGCTTGGCCACTTCCAGGAGCTGCCAGGGGAGCTCGTACACTTTGCGGATGTTGGCCGGCCGCGGGGTGGGCGGCAACCGCTTGGCCCGCGCCCGCTGCTCTTCCAGCGACTCCAGAAAATAGTCCTGACTGGCAAAGTACGTCGCCAAGCGCGCGTGCGACGCGCTGCGCGCCTCGTCGCCGGCGAAGCGCTGGCGGACAAAGTTGCCGACTTGGCGATGGTAGAGATTCAGCACGGTACCACCCGGGGCGCCACGCTCGGTCAAGTAGGGCGCCAGATCAAATCGCAGCCGTGCCCAGATGGCGATGGGGATGCGATTCGCATGCGGTGGCAGGGCGTGCTGCGCGGAGGCAATCAGTTTCTGCTTGTAGTCCGGGTCGCAGAGCAGCACTTCCAGCAGTTCGGTTTCCGCCAGCCCATAGCGGGCCGAAACAAGATACGCGAGAGCCGGTTCGACGATTGGCCCGTGTGCCGCGGGAACGCACAATCGGTCGAACAACGACTCGAGCAACTCGGGCACCGATGTGCCGAGCTTCTGCGGAGGCAGGTCGAACGATCGCCAGAGTCGAGTCTCCTCGAAGAGAATCTTGAGGTACAGCGGCTGGCGGCATGCCGTGTCGTTAGGGGACAGGATGCGCGAATCGACGGCCGCCTGCTGTTCGTCGCTCAACCTGCGGCCGGCCCGTTTGAGCCAACGCTGGCAAAGGTCGCGCGCCTCGTCAGGTGTTAGTTCCAGTATCCCTGTTGAGTTGGCCTCGGTGAGAAAACCTCGCTGTTTGAGGATCGCGTACGGTCGTCCTGCCACCTCGTCATCGGGATCGGACAAGCACGAGAGCACCAGCCGGGCGTGTGGCGGCAATGGAGTGGACCGAATCCACCCCAGGGAATGCGCCCCGTCGGCCGGATCGAGCTGATCGAGGGCATCGAGGAAGATATAAATCGGCCGCTCAGCCGTGGCATGTTTGAGTTGCTCGTAAAATTCCTTTTCGAGCAAACGCACATCATTCGGCAATTCTTCGGCGAGCGGGAACTGTTCGCGTAGCGTTTGGCAGAGATCGGTGAGGAGGGATCGAAGGTCGGACGAGCGTTTGGTAATACCCAGGTATCGCTGGAGCAGGATCGCCCCGCGTCTGGCCGCCGCGCGGGCCGAATAAGCCAACAGGGCGGTCTTCCCGCTGCCGGAGACGCCATGCACAACGAACGGGTGGTCAATGTCACTGGTCAGATAGGCCAGGATTTGGGCTGTCTCCGCTTCGCGACCAACGAAAACACCGGGTGGGGCTCGTTCGGCGGCGAAGCGTTCGTGTTCCTCACGCTCGCGCCTTAGATCACGGAGCACTTCCGCGGACAATTGAGTTGCGCCGGTGGTTTCTGAGACGCGATTGTAGTCGTCGATCTGCTGCTGGATGATTGGCAACAGCCGGTCGTGGACTTGCTTACACAGGAAGTCTTCCAAATCCGGTCGATCTTCCGGCGCGATATCAAGCTGTAGCTCGCCGTTGGCATTTTTCATCGATACAAGCGACACGCTCTTCGGAGCGATAATGTAGTTGTCTCCCAAAATCACATGAAGCCGCCTCTTCAAAGCCTGAACGGCCGCCAAAAGATCCTGATTGATTTTGCCGGAGTCGTCCACATTCACAAAATCCTTCAATTTCGGATGACTGGCCATTTCCGCAAGATTGTCGATGGTGCGATCAAAGGCAACGACGTGTTGTGCGGCATCGGCAATGCTCAGGGCACCGTGCCAGATTTCCTGTTCGGTCGCTGAGCCTTGGAAGCGAACGATCGAGGGGAGCGATGCCGCAACTTTTCCGGCGAGTGTGGCGGTATTCGTGAGGTGGTCGAATCGCTGCGTCAGACCGCTTACAGGAAAAGCTTGATTGACCAGTGACCACAGCACTTTTTGGACATGCTGCCACGCGTCCGTGTCGTTCCGTTTATTATCGCGTGTGTAGTCCTTGCCATCGGGTGAATCTAATCGCGAGCGGAGGAGATAAACTTCCGGTATCGCATTGGCGTCCAGTCGATACCAGGCTTTCAAAATCTTTACATGCTCTTCGTTACCCTTTGCTTTGTTTTCGAGTGCGGCGAATTCAGCTGGGGTGATCTCTTCCCGCAGCGGTTGCCAGCCATATCGGTCGCCGAGCAGAATCAAAAAGTTGGGTTGCGGCGAGATCTCTTGCGAACGGCGCAGCTCATCCATACAGATCCGCATCGTGCGGTGGTCGAGGCCCGCCTCCGACGACACACCCCAGCGGAGATCAATCGCCTGAAACTGAAAGCCATGCACTTGGCAGTGTCGCTCCAGCACTGGCCACACACGATCCTGCAGGGCGTTCCGCTCGTGCTTAAGGTCGCTGAACGTCGAGCTGACGAAGACCCTGATGATGGGTCGGACTCGCGTTGTCAGCTGGTCGCTTTCCATGGGTTGGCTTTCGCCTCACGATTCACTCAAACAGGCATTGGCTGGTGACCTTAACGCAGGCGAAGAACGGCTCCGGGCGAAAACAATTCTTTATTATCGTCTCCGGCTGTGATAGGCTAGGAGGTGCGATTCAAGATTTTGAATCGCTGGCTATTCGAAATTACCGGCCAGCGCAGCGGAGCACTTGTTCAATGAATCAGCAGTCCGGCCAAACCGGAATCGTCGACATCGCAGGCGATATTACAATCGATTGGAATTTGGCGCATATTCAACGATTGCCGGTGAGCGGCAAGACGTGGTCTCCCGACGATGTGAGTCGCGCCTGTTGGCAGCGCGGTGGAATGGCGCTATTGGCCGACCTGATTGGATCCGTCACCAACGAGTTGCGAAACTCCGGGCGGGCCGACGTTTCGTTGCAAGTTTCACCGATCCCCGATGAGGTGATTGCCCCGAGTGATCCCCGGTTCAATCATTCGTACGCTTTGTGGGAACCTCACGTTTCGGGCGAAAGGCTGCCGGACGGCAAGCCAAGACTCGTCTGGCGAATTTCGCAATTCTTGGGGCTCGATCGCTGCGCGGCGCAAATGCCCGCCAAGCCAGGGGCACCATCAAAACGGGATTCGTCGAAATTCGATATCATCGTTTTGGACGATGCTGCTCTCGGCTTTCGCGATCAGCCATCGCTCTGGCCGCCATCGGTTCTAAATCCAAAACCTGAGACTTGGGTCGTGCTCAAAATCGCAAAGCCCGTTGTGCAGGGGGCGTTGTGGGACCACTTGCTGCAACACTTTGCCGATCGACTGATTGTAGTCATGACGGTCGAAGACCTGCGCGGCAGCGAAGTCCAGATCAGCCACCAATTATCTTGGGAAAGAACGGCACAAGATCTGTTTTGGGAACTGACCTACAATCCTCGCGTTAATGGCACATCGCGCTGCGCGCATACAGTGGTTTCCTTTGGCACGGCCGGGGCCTTTCTGCTCTCGCGTGGGCGCGATACGGCTGATCCAGGCAAGAACACAATTACGTCGCGAATTACCGGCCGACTGTTGTTCGACCCAGAGGTCGGCGAAGCGGGTTGGGAGGGGGATCGACCGGGAAAAATGATCGGCAACACGGCCACATTGACCGCGGGAATCGTTCGGCAATTGTTGATCAATCACGACGCACCCGATCTGGCCCAGGGGATTCAAAGCGGAATTGCCGGGATGCGACGCCTCTTTCGCGAGGGATTCGGCATCTATTCATCTCCATCCGATCCGGTTCAACTCTCCTTTCCCTTGGAATCCGTCGCCAACGAACTGGCGGTCGATCGCAAAATCTTGGCCGAAGCGCGGATACAGGACCCGGTCCACAAACTTCGCGTCATCGCGGATTCTTCGCCGACCCAACTGGCCGAAGGGTATTGGACGATCCTGGAAAACTGCCAGCGCCAGTCGTTGGACGTTGTGGCCGAGCAAATTGTGATCGGTGGATTAAAGAGGGCTTTAAATGGCGTGCCCATTGGCCGGTTCGGCGCCCTGCAAACGGTTGACCGGCGCGAGATCGAAGCGCTGAACAGTATTCAAAATTTGATTGGCGAATATTGTGGTCAGCCGCAGTTTCGACCGCTTTCAATCGGCGTCTTTGGACCGCCGGGCTCTGGCAAATCATTCGGTGTGGAACAAGTCGCGCGATCCGTGCGCCCAAGCCAAATTGAGGTCCGCACATTCAACTTGTCTCAGTTTGCCGGGCCCAATGACTTGTTGGGCGCATTGCATCAAGTACGCGACATAACGCTTAAAGGAAAATTGCCGCTGGTGTTTTGGGACGAGTTCGACACGGCGCTGGACAAAACTCCATTGGGCTGGTTGCGATTTTTTCTTGCGCCTATGCAGGATGGCAGCTTTCAGGAAGGGCAGATCACCCACCCGATCGGCTCTTGCATCTTTGTATTTGCCGGCGGAACGAGCCATCACTTGGCTGGCTTTGGCGCAGCGATCGGCGAGCAAGACTTCAAGGGGGTCAAGGGACCGGATTTTATCAGTCGTCTCAAGGGCTTTCTCAATGTGCTCGGCCCGAACCGGCAAATCACTGACCAAAGTGCCGACCCGTACTACATTATTCGGCGTGCCATTCTGTTGCGTTCGATTTTCGAGCGCAATGCGAAATGGTTGATCCACGAGGAAAAAGGTGCCCGTCGGCTGGCGATCGATCCCGGGGTCCTGCGAGCCTTTTTGCGGATCGACCAATATCGTCACGGCGCTCGATCAATTGAATCGATCATCGCCATGAGCGCGTTGGCCGAGCGAACTAGTTTTGAGCGATCCAGTCTCCCGGCAGAGGCCCAGCTTGATCTGCACGTCAATGGTTTGGAGTTTCTTTCGATTGTTCAAGAAATTGAATTGAGCGGTGAATTGCTCGAACGGCTCGCCGCAGCCGCTCACGATGTGTTTTGCCAGGGTAAAGTCCGGGATGGATGGAAATTGGGCTCAGAGAAATGCGAACAACGCAAGACTCATCCGTTACTGCGCCCCTTCGCCGAAATCCCCGAAGAGTACAAAGAGCCCAATCGGATTACGGTTCGTAACATTCCCAAAAAATTGCGGAAAGCTGGCTACGTGATGGTCCCTTCGCGCAGCAACGAACCCGCCCTGGAATTCCCCGGCGACGATTTGGAGACGCTCGCGATGTACGAGCACGAACTGTGGATGGAAGGCCAACTATCGGCGGGCTTTCGATTGGGAAAAGCCACGGCGGATGATCCACTGCGCAATGAATATCTCGTGGCCTGGGATCAATTGCCGGATTGTATTAAGCAGATCGATCGCGACCTCATTCGCGGGATTCCAAAGATCTTGGCTCAGACCGGTTTTGCCGTGATGCGCGTTCGCTAATAGCGGGCGGGTCGTTCCACGGGTGTAAGCAAATTTCCTTGTTTAACCCGCGCAGCGGCTGGCGTATTGGGTTGGTGAAATTCAACAAAACGGCAGGCTGCGTTATTCGGTATTGCCAGCGGCTGCGCCGGTTAAACAAAGACCGCGCGGCAAGATTTTGGCGGCTGGCATCTGGTATCTCCCTGAAATATGATGCGCCTTTCCTCGCTGAACGATGGCCTTCGATTCGGTTTTAAATGTCTGCCCTGCCTGCCAAACTTCCGTACGAACTGCGCATCGGAGTCACCGGACATCGCAGGCTCTCCGATCCGGACAGGATTATCACCGCGGTCGACAAACTGCTCGACCAAATCGAAAGCACGCTTGCATCGGCAGCAGAATTTCCGCGCGGGCCGACTGGCTCGAAACATTCCTGGGTCCAACAGCTCGATTCGGCGTTGGCTCGCTGCGTTGGACTGGCATGGCGAAGCTTGCCCTTGAATCGTACGAGTATTCCCCCTGAGCAGCACACGCCGCTCCATTGGCTGGTGATTTCGCCGCTGGCCAAAGGGGCCGATCAAATAGTCGCTGGCCAAGTCTTGAAACGCATCCAAGCCAACGACAAGCCGCGGCTGCAAGTCATCACGCCGATGCCATTGGATGAATATCGTCGAGACTTCACCGATGTCGGCGACCTAAAAGAATTTGAAAGACTTCTGGGGTTCGATCGGCAACCCCTCGTTCTCCACTCGGAATTCCTCGAGCGTGTTTCATCGTTAACTCCCGAGCAGGCTTTTGCCGCCCGCAACGAAGCGTATCGGGCGGCGGGGCATCGGGTGGTCGATGCTTGTGAGATCCTGATTGCGGTCTGGAACGGCGAACAAGCGGCCGGTCTAGGCGGCACCGGAGATGTGGTGCGCTACGCGATCGAACAGGGCCGGATGGTGTTGTGGATCGATTCAAATCATCCGGATCAACCCGCCCGATTGTTGCTCGCCAATACCCGAGGCGACTCGCCCGCTTCGCAAGAAGAGCAAATGTTGTCATTCGCCGATTTTGCGATGCCAAGTCGCGCGAAGGAATTGTCGCCCAACTTTCATCAGTTGGCCGCATACAACCGCGACTCGGCGTTTGACTCGGTTGAGTACTCGAAAATCGTCGAGCGAATACTCGACGAGTTGCGGCGTCTTGCGGGTAATGTCCATTTGCCATTCGATCGCATTTCAGGCGCGATCACCAGACTCTTGCCGCATTATGCCCGAGCAGATCAGCTCGCCGTCCGCTATCAACGCCTGAGCGCCTTCGCTGCGACCTGGCTGCATGTCTTGGCGGCGATCGCCGTCAGCGTGGCCGTGCTGCAGATTCTTTTCCTTCGGCAACGAGTCGAGCTGATTCTCTTGGAGATTCTGGCCATGGTGGCTGCGGTCATCTTGTTTCGGATCAGCAAGAACGAAAGCTGGCATGGCAAGTGGCTGCAAGACCGGCATTTGGCCGAACAGATCAGGATTCGGTTCATTGCTTCGTTGGTCGGCCTCCGGAAACCAACCAGGCAATCGACGGCCATCGTCCATTCGTTTTACCGCGGCCCAGATACTTGGATCCAGAATGTCTTGGATTCTCTTATTTCGGAAATCGAATTCGACAGTGTCACATCAGCGGATTTTGTCCCCCTAAAGAGATTCTTGATCGACGGCTGGATATTGAACCAAGCTGAGTATCATCGAACTACCGCAGCCCGCAAGAAGGCCGCTTTGCATCGCGCTCATCGCTGGGGACTTACGCTGTTCCTAGCTACGTTGGCCATGGCCACCTTGCATTGGCTGCACATTGGCCAAGTCAACCACATGTCGCCCGATACTTCGGAACCGTGGCTCAGTCTCCTCATTGCCGCCGCAGCGATATTGCTGCCGGCTTGGGGCGCGGCCATTCATGCGATTAATACGCTCTCGGAGAATGAGAAAATCGCCGAGCGATCCCATCACATGGCGAGCATCCTCCAGAGCATTGCTTGTCGCGCCGAACAATCCATATCGCTCGACGAGTTACGCGTCGAAATTCAACGCGTCGAAGAAGTCATGTCTGCCGAGAGCCACGATTGGTGGGTGACTCTCAGCTTTCGCAACATGGTGCTTCCGAGCTGACCAAGAAATTGGCATTTGTTTTTGGTAATATGCCCGGGTCTTCAAGGCGTTGAGCGGCAATTAGCTGCGACGGGTTATTCGTGGCGACTTTGACCACACCGGGGAAAATCTGGCGGCAGTCGTTGCCGCGTTCCCAACTCGCAGGGCGCATCCTAGTCAACGCCGTCCCGGCGGCAAAGGTGAAGGCTCTCTCCTCGGCGGCATCGGTAGTCTTATGATGGGCGACCGGTCGTAGGGAGAGTCTTGGCCATTCTTACCAACACGCCTCCTCGTTTTTACGAATGAGAAAGCTAACAGTAAAATTGTGGACAAGGAGATTTCAATCGAAAGCCAACATTTTTTGTCCCCAATCCTGCTGTCAAAGAAAATGGTTTTGTGTGAATCCTGTCGACAAATAAGGCCTGACGTGTGCTTATAATGAAATCTGTTTTTTAGTTGCATTGATCGACCGCGAGTCAATGGCTTCGATTTTTCTATTTAGGGAAGTTTATGGCTACGGCACCGCGCACGGTTTCCTTGGCTTCGGTCGAAGAGGTTGCTGAGTTTATTCGTCGCATTCGCGAAAGGGTTGCGACGGTTGTTGTCGGACAAGATGTTGTCGTGGAGCGGATGCTGATCTCGCTGTTCACTGGCGGGCACTTGCTGTTGCAAGGGGTTCCGGGTTTGGCCAAGACGCTGCTTGTGTCGGTCTTGTCCAAGACGATCGATTTGCAGTTCGCTCGGATTCAGTTCACGATCGACTTGTTGCCGTCGGATATTCTGGGTTCGGAAATTCTCGATCCGCGGACGAACGAGTTTCGCATTCTCAAAGGTCCGGTTTTTACGAATTTATTGTTGGCTGATGAAATCAACCGGGCCGCTCCGAAAGTCCAGGGTGCGCTGCTCGAAGCGATGCAAGAACGCAAAGTCACGATCGGCAAAGAGACGTTTAAACTTCCAGCGCCGTTTTTAGTCATCGCCACGCAAAACCCGATCGAGCAAAGCGGCACGTTCGAATTGCCAGAAGCACAGCTTGATCGGTTTCTGCTGTGCCACCGGCTGAACTATCCTACGGTCGAGGAAGAAAAAGAAGTGCTGCGGCGCAACGCGGCTTTGGGAATTCGTCGCGAAGGCCACGGGGCGGTCGTCAACACCGAGTTCGACGTTTTGGAAAAAGAACCGGTCGGCGAGAGCGAGGACTTGATCGCCGCGATGCATGCCGTGCAAGAAGTCCATGTCAGCGACGTTTTTCTTAACCACGTCGTGGAACTAGTAACTCGAACTCGCAGCCATTCGGCGCTGGAAGTCGGTGCGAGTCCGCGAGCCGGAATCGCGCTGATCAAATCCTCGCGGGCTCGAGCTTTGATCCAAGGCCGAAATTACGTGATTCCCGAAGACATGTACGCACTGGCTCCGGACGTGATTTTGCACCGGATTCGTTTGAATTACGAAGCCCTCGCGGATGGCTTGAGCGGCGAGGCCGTGCTGGCGGATATCATGAACTCGATGGGGCTGACCCCGGCGATTACTTAAGCGACATGCGCCATGCAGATGGAACTTGAGACGATCGACCACCTCAACACGCGGCAGTTCGTGATTGCCGTGCGGCACTTGGCGGACAGTCTCAGTTACGGCAGCGACACGTCGCCGTTTTTGGGTTCGGGCACGGATTATGTTCAGTCGCGGTTATACCAGCCGGGCGATCCAGTCCGCTCGATCGACTGGCGGATCACGGCGCGGACCGGGAAATATCATGTTAAGGAATACGAAACGCCCAAGCGGATGCCGTGCTATTTGCTGGTCGATACTTCGGCATCGATGGTTGCCAGTTCGACGCGGCACAGCAAGTACGCATTGGCCGTTCATTTAGCGGGGGGGCTCGCGTTTGCTTGTCTGGATCGGATCAGTCCCGTTGCAGTAGTCGGTGTCGGCGAGCGCGAGCTGCGATATTCACCGAGCTTGTCGCGCGACCGCGTGTTGCAATGGCTGCTGAAGCTCCGAAGATATGAAACGACCGAACGAACCTTGCTCGCGCAGCGGATCAAGGAGCTTGCGCCGCTGCTGAGGAATCGAGCGTTGGTCGTTGTGTTGTCCGACCTAAATGAGCCGGAGGCGATTCAGCCATTGAAGCGGCTTGGGCAACGGCACGACGTGGTCGCGATCCATTTGCAGGATCCGGCGGAGCAGGGCTTGCACGCCGTTGGGTTCCTCAGCGCTCGAGAAGCCGAAACCGGTCGAAAGTTCACCACGCGCGGAAAGCGATTGGGAATCGACCACGAATGGATTAAGCAGGAATTGAACCGGGGGCGAGTCGATCACTTATTGCTCCAGACCGATCAACCGGTCGCGGATCGGCTGCGGCATTTTTTCAAGTCGCGAGGATTATTGGGGCGCGGTGCGCGATAGGCATGAATACCCACATTCTTCGATCAGCTTTTGTTGCAGCGCTTCTCATGTGGGTTCCTTTCGGCGCAACGCTCGCGCAAGATGGGAAACAAAACGCCGACGCGGCACCCACCGTGGGCGAGGCACGAACCATTGAGGCATTGTTTCTGCCGGGCAGCCAGTTGCAACCAAGACCTTTGACCGATGATCGGCAGCCAATCGTGTTGCGGATCGCGAACGCATTTCCGCAAGGGACTTTGGGGTACCGATACGATCTGGTGTATTCCGGCTACGAAGCCGGGACGTTCGACTTGCGAAATTTTTTGGAGCGGGTCGATGGTATGGCCATCGCGGACTTACCGGAAATTCCCGTAAGCATTCGATCGCTGCTTCCGCCGGGACAAGTCGAGCCGAATGCGCTGCCGGAAAACGTCGTGCCGCGTTTGGGCGGCTATCGCTGGTGGACGATCATCGCCGTTATCTTTTGGGGTTGGGTTTTGGCGGCGCTGCTGTTGTTGGGCTGGCGAAAGAAAAAGTCGGCGCGAGAGCTTGCGGTAGAGGTTTCGCTGGCCGAGTTGTTGCGACCGCGAATCCAGTCTGCGATGGACAACCGTTTAGACGCGCGGCAATACGCGGAACTTGAGCGAATGCTGATCGCGATGTGGCAGCGCAAATTGAACCTGTCGGATGTCGAACCGAGCGCGGTCGTAAAACAAATTCGGCAACATTCGGAATCCGGGCCGTTGATGCAGCAGCTTGAGCGATGGATGCACGATCCATCGCGTGATGAGTCGGTTGACTTAACGAAGTTGCTTGAGCCACTGAGCCGAATGTCGGCCAAAGATTTTCAAATGACGGCGGATTCGGTTGCGGCTTCCACTTCTTCCAAATCGAGCGGCGAGGGGCGGGCCAAATGAGTTTTGGAAATTGGTACGTTTTGCTGGGCTTGTTTGTTCCAGCCGCGATGCTGGTTTGGGTCTGGCGGCGTTCGTCGGGGCGAGTTGTATTGCCACAAGATCATGGCCGACAGAGATCGGGTTGGTTTTGGACGTGGCTGCTGAAAGTGCTTGAGTCCGTGCCGCCGCTGATGTTGGCGGTCGCGATCTTGTTGCTCGCGCAGCCGCGGCACTTGAGCGTTCCAAAAGCCGAGCGCGAATTGACGAATATTCTGTTCTGTTTGGACTTGAGCGGTAGTATGGGGGCTCCGTTCGGTGCGGGAAATCGTTACGACGCGGCGATGGAAGCGATTAATAACTTCGTGTCGCAACGAAAAGGAGACGCCTATGGATTGGTCGTGTTCGGCAGCGCCGCGAATCAGTGGATTCCGCTGACGACGGACGCGTCCGCGTTTCAGTGCGCCACGCCGTTCCTCGATCCGACGAAGGACTTGCCGCCCGGATACGGAGGCGGAACGATGATCGGCAAGGCGCTGCGAAAATGCCAGGACGTTTTGTTAGAGCAAGAAACCGGTGATCGGATGATCATTCTGGTCTCGGACGGCGCGAGCGCAGACCTGGGCAACGGCGAAGAAGAAGTCATAGGCCATAGCTTGCAAGAAGAAAATATTGCGATGTTCGGCATTCACATCGGCGGCGGCGTGACTCCGCCCGAAGTTTCTACCGTTGCGAATATTACAGGGGGAGCGACGTTTGCTCCCGAAGACCAATCGGGGCTCAACGGCGTGTTCTTGCGTATCGACAACATGCGTCAGACGAAGATGGCGCGCACTTATGCTGAATTGCTGGATTGGTTCACACCGTTTTGTATTGCCGGGGCAAGTCTCGTGGGGTTGGCACTTTCCGCTTTAATGGGGCTTCGGTATACGCCATGGTAGTTGAGATGGTCACCTTGGGTGTGTTGGCGGTCGCTTTGGCGGCGGAAGGATTGCATCTTCTGCGCGTGCGTCGCGTGGCCCGATTGGCGTTTGGCCCTGACGGTCGACCGCGCACGTGGTCGTATGCGACGCCGTTGTTGCGTGTTGCCGCGCTGGCGGCATTGTGCTGGGGATTTTTGTCGCTGTGGCTCGTTGTCGAAGCTCGCGTTCACAATCAATCCAAGATCGAGGAACAAGACTACAAGCACTTGGTGCTCGTGATGGACGTGTCGCCCAGCATGAACTTGAAGGACGCCGGGCCCGAGATGAAAGACACCAGGCGGATGCGGGCATCGGCGGTTTTGGAATCGATGTTCAACCGTGTCCCAATGCGCGAATTCAAGGTCACCGTGATCGGCGTATTTAGCGATGCCAAACCGCTGCTGAAAGAATCTACCGACATCGAAGTCGTCCGCCATATCGTCGAAGATATGCCGCTGTCGCACGCCTTCAAGCCTGGAAAAACTAAATTGATCGACGGGATCAATTTGGCGGCGAAAATGTCGCTTGGTTGGGCTCCGCACAGCGCGACCATCGTCGTTATCAGCGACGGTGATACAGTTCCACCGACGGGAATGCCCGACCTGCCGGACTCCATCGCCAACGTAATCGTTGTCGGCGTAGGCGATCCAGTAGCTGGAAAATACATTGATGGGCATCAATCGCGTCAAGATATCGCGACGTTGCGACAAGTCGCCAATCGCTTGCGAGGCGTTTATCACAACGGGAATCAAAATCATCTAACGTCGCAGATCATCAGCCGGCTAACGCAAAAGAACAAAGACGACGAGCCCGCGAAATGGACGCGGCGCGAATGGTCGCTTGCCGCGATCATTTGTGGCGCGAGCGTCTACTCGCTATTGCCGATTCTGCTTTGTTATTTCGGCAGCCGCTGGCGTGCGGGAGTGCCAATGCAACAAATTGCACAAACCGCATCGGAAAAATCCGCAGGGAAATTTGCGCCGGCTTTGGTTCCAACGTCAAAGGGCGCAATCTAACCAACAGCACTTTGAAAACGTGCCTCACGCCATATTTCAATAGGCAATTCGGGTAGCACAGCCAGTGCGCCGCACGCTTTGGGCGACTTGGCACACTAGCATTTGGACACGCGTTTTGTGGCTCACAATGTTAAGACGGGCAAGCCAAAAACAGGCTGATTTTTCGAGCTTCGAGCGCATATGAAATTACCCGCACATGGCACGCCAATTGCAACCTCTTTTTTGGTCAGGATAAGTTTTTCTTTCACAAGGAGCTTTCAAATGACAGGTTTACTTGTTCCTCGTCGACCATTGTCTCCCGCTCGAAGTCAATGGGAACCATTCACGATGTTGCGTGATGAATTCGACACTTTGCTGTCTCGGCTCTTTACCGATGACGAAGGAAGTTGGATGGGCGGTGCCGTTCCGACGACCTTGGATTTTTCAGAAACGGACAACGCATTCGAAGTCCGAATGGACATCCCTGGAGTCAATTCCAAGGACATCGACATCCATATGAACGGCAATTTGCTCACCGTCAAGGCAGAGCGAAAAGAAGAAAAAGAAGAAAAAGGAAGGACCTTCCACCGCGTCGAGCGACACAGTGGCTGGTTCCAACGAAGCTTGATGTTGCCGACAGAGATCAAACAAGATCAGATCGACGCAAATTATTCGAACGGCGTTCTGTCCCTCAAGCTTCCGAAAATCGTGGAGCGAAAACCGCAACGAATTCCCGTAAAAGGGTGATGTTCTGGCGTTAGAATACGAAACAGTGGCACCCGCATTCGAGGCGGGTGCCACTTGCGTTTCGTTAATCCAAAGAATTTTTTTGATTGGCCTGCACTTTGTCATAGTTTTGGAGTCAAACCGATGGACGCATTTTCGAGCAACATATTTCGCGATTTGGCAAACGCACGCGGGGGGCTTCGAATTTCGATTTACTTGACTACGCACGTTGGCAGCCCTGAAGGATTCCAAGACGGCGTCCGGCTCAAGATGCTTTTGGATCAAGCGGAACGGCAATTAGGCCAAACCGGAATGTCTCCCCAAGAAACGGGAAAGTTCTTAAGTGAGGCTCGTAAATTACCCGAGCAAGAATCGTTCTGGCATAATCGTGAGCAAGGATTGGCGTTGTTCATCGATCGAAATGGCTTCCAAGTGTTCCGCTTGCCAATCAAATTCGACGAGCGCGTTGCGGTAAGCGATCGGTATATCACCCGATATCTCCTTCCCCTGGTCTTGGACGATCGTTCCTTTTTGTTGCTGGCTCTGAGTCGAAACCAAGTCAAGTTTTATCGCGGAACGCGGTTCTCTATCGAAGAAATCCACCTGGCGAAGCTGCCCGTCAACATTAGCCAAGTTCTATCGATCGAGTCGGCAGACCGTGGGCAACAAGTTCATACTTCCGGTCGCGGTGGCTCACGCAAAGAAAATGCTGTTTTTCACGGCCAAGGCGGTGAACCAGACGCCGATCAGCGGCAGCTTCGCGAATATTTCCACGCCATTATCCATGCGATCGAGCCGGTCCTAGCGAATTCGAAAGCACCGCTCATCATCGCCGGAGTGGGATACGAGGCGGCCGAGTTCAAATCAATGTGCCACTATCCGCACCTGATCGAGAACATTATGGCCGGCAATCCGAACTCGTTGAACGCGCACGACTTACACGACCAAGCTTGGAAACTTATCGCTCCGATGTTCGCCGGTCGCGATGCGGAGAGCATAGACCGTTATAACCAACAGTTTGGAACCGGCACGACCTCGAATCGAATCGCGGAAGTCGCTTTGGCCGCTCACTCCGGAGACTTGGATACTTTGATCGTCGATCCGCAAGTGCAACATTGGGGTCACTTCGATCCAGCGACCGAGCGGATGATCCTGCACGATTCGTATCAGCCGATGGATCACGACTTGGTCGACCTCGCAATGGCTGAAACTCTAATGGCCAAAGGGGCCGTGCGCGTCGTGGCCGATGGAAAAATGCCATCCGTGACCGGGCTTGCGGCAGTCTATCGCAAAGGTCGCGTACCGCGAGCTCCGCGATTGGTCGGCGACGAAGAGCCCACTCGGGAATTGATGAATCAATAATCCAAGTTTGCTAATTTGGTCTGCCGCGAGTCGCGATTCGGCTGACGTCGAACGGCGGTTGGCGGCGATTTGCTTCATAATGGGGCTAAAACCAAACAATTATGAGAATTGTAATTCGCGTGACGTCTCTGCTATAATCAACATTCGCTTGGCCAGATTTGGCAGACTGATTTCACCATCTTCGCCGGGAGATCGACGGAATGCGAATTATCTTGATCATTGCTTGGCTGTTCGTTGGATTAGCCGGCATCATCTTTCATCTCGGTCCAGGTCGAGACCAAGCCAAACTCGATCGCTTGGATCAGATACTAGGCGAGGCTCAGCATTCGGTCGACACTCAACAGTGGGCCGCCGCCGTCGCAAAATTTGATTTGGCACTTGCCGAGATTCCTTCCGAGAAAATTCACCAAGCTCGTCAAGTCATTTTGGAAAAAGCCAAGGCACAGATGATGTCGAAAAATTTGCCCCAGGCGAGGCAGACGCTCGAACAAGTTCTCACCGAAGCGCGCAAAGATCCGACGAGCGAGCCTGCCTTCGTCGCCGAAGTCGAATCCGCGCTCGCTAGTTCCCAATACTACATGACTTGGCTCATGCGCCTGGAAGGACTCGCCAAAGAAGCTTGGCTACCGGAAATTGAATCGGCTCGCCAACACTATGCACAGGTTTCCCAAATCGGAAAAGATCTGGGCGACATCGCCCTCGTCCGCCGCAGCCAGGAAGATCTCGAAGCTTCTGTCCGATTGGCCCGAATGGACCTCAATGAATTGCAAGGGCTTCCGCTACCAAGCCAGTGACAGGGCACGTGAAGTGGCAAAGGCCAAAAACGCGGTCGCGTTAAATCACAAAAACCCAACACGGGCGCCACAATCGAAGAAATTCCAGAAGGAAGCGGCTCGTAGTGGCTTGCTAAGTCCGCCATAGATTCGTCTATTGCAATTCCGACTGGCCAGAAGCGATTCTTTTGGTTGCTCCGGCATTGTCGACCTTTTGCAAGGATTTTTCGGATCGCCGTTTTTTTTGGCTTTGTGAACGAATGGCTTAAGCGCCACGTGGGTTTACAATAGAAGCATTCCTTAATCTCACGTGAGTGCTATATGCCAATTGCAAAACAGTTTCTGATCATGCCGACCATTCTATTCGCTTGCTTACACGCGTCTGCTTTGGCTCAGCAAACAGCTACGGTGATTCAGGGCGTTCAGCTGACTCCGGCCCAGCCCGCGATACGAGTCATCGGCGGCGCCATTCAATTGCCGATGGCAGCGGGTCAAGATCCGTCGATCCCTGGAGCTTCTACCGAAGTCAATATCGAAGCTCAAGCACAACAACAAATTCAGTTGCTGGTTTCCGAACCCTTCACTCGCGACCCCTCGCAGTTGCTGCAAGTTTGGTTGCTCGGCAAGGACATCGCGTTTGCACTTGCCGCTACCGAAGTTGAGCCGCAACCACTTTCGGTCAAAGACATGCCGCCGCCTCCCAAATTAGGCGTCCCAGGAGAGCCAATCGTACTCGCCCCTTCCCCCAACGCGGCGCAAGAAAAAATATTGGCCGAAGTCATCGCGCTACGTCGTGATGTCACTTTGGGAAATTGGACCGCCGTCAAAGATGCCATCGCGGCCATGTCGCGCGGCAACGCCAAACAGGTTTATGAACATCTCTTAAATTCAATGATAGTCTCGTCTCCAGGACAGCAGCCTGGGCAGCCGGTTCAGTCTCGTGTCGTGAGGATGGCCAACGGAATCTCCCGCATGATCCAGAACGGTTCTGCCGGTGAAGCAGTCGCTGGTTCGGCGAACTACTTGACGCCGATGGACGTGCTAGGAATCGCTGACGCCGCGCCAGCCGAATATTCCGAAATGCAATTAACGCTGTTGGCCCAAGTCGCAAACTTGCCAGTTCAAAACGGATTCGACTTGCGTCCACTTGTCGATCAACTGAAGACTGGCGCGCGCTGGCTGGGCGGGAGCGACATTTCGAAGCAAATTGCGGCTGCCAAGTTATTCCTTCGCGCTGGATATCCAGATTTAGCGAGCGAGTTTTTACCGGCGCACGAAAACATCGACCGAACCAATGTGAACTTGTTAAAAGTCGTTGCTCAGCGAGCGATGAGTATGTACGCCAAAGATGGCAAACCCGATTGGCTACAACAAGCTTGGGAATCTAATCAATTCATTGCAGGAAGTATTTCGGCGAGTCCCAAGGAAAAAAATGCGGCGTTGGAACAGCTCGTGCGGCTTGCCCCCAAAGTAAAAAAAGAAGTCGGTCAAGCATGGCTCGACGCAAGTTTCGCGGATCGCGCCGAACTCGGTCGGTCCATTCTCAGCTTGCTCGGCACAAAGACCGCAAATGGTTTGACCGAAATGGCCAGCAACTCCGCTGACAGAACGGAATGGCTCCGGCTGCAATCCAAAGCCCTCGAAGCGCTGTTGGAAAAGAATCCCGAAGAAGCCGTCGCACTTCAACCAGTTATCACTTTGCTGACGATGAACTGGCTACGCGAATCGCAAGCCAGTCTTGAGAACGCTCCAATTGCGGGCGGCCAAGCCTACATGCAGCTCGATATGTATGGAAACTATTACTGGCAGGATCCGAACGAGATGCAGCGGATCAATCAGCAAAACAACGGCGGGCTAATGCCGATTCCGTTCCGCGATTTGATTGAAATGCGGCCAACCGAGCGTTGGACAGTCGCCATTGACGGTTCACTGCAACTGGCGATTCCCAGGATGCTAGCCAATTTATACTTGAAATCGAACGACGAAGACAAAGCGTTTCCTTTCATCGAGTCGATTGCCGCGCGGGATCCCAAATCCGCCCAACAATTGGTCGACGAGTTCCTATCGACTTGGACATCCAACCATGATCCGAACAACTCCCAGCGTCAAAGGAATCCGTACATTTATTTCTACGGGTTTGAGCAAAAAGCAGAAACGATTCCGCTCACGCGTTCTAAACAAGAACGAAACCTCGTTGAGTTGAGCCAATGGGTCACTCGAATTCGACAACTCCCGATCGAAAAAGTGGACGAAGATAAATTGGCACGTGCGTTCACGACTTGCCATAGCAGCGCCGAAGTTTTCAAGCTCGAGGCGATCGAAACCGTTTTCGGTGCCGTCGATTCGCTCAAGCCGGAAACCGTCGCGTCGATTTGCCAAACCATGCGAAACAACCTCGCAAGTCTATGGCGCGCGGTCCGCAACCAAGAAGACAAACAGACCAAACGCAAAGAGCCCGAAGTCCAAGCAGAAGTGCTTCGCGGATACGACGTGGCTATCGAATTTGCCAACCGCGCACTGGCTGCCGCGCCGGAAAATTGGCAATTGACTTTGGTTCTGGCTTGCTTGTCTCACGACCAAAATGACTACGCCCAAAGCGTCAAAAAATCGTCCGAATATAGTGCGCAGCGCATGGGGGCATTTGAGACATTCGCGCTCGCCGCGAAACGGTACGCCGCCGCTGTTTCAACGCTGGAAAAAGAAAAGCAATCCACCGATGTTTTTGACTACTGGTTTTATTCCGCGCTCGGCGCGGTCGACCTGGGCCGCGTCACCGACGAAACCGTCGCCGCACACGCTCAGTTTCCCCTCATTCGCCAAGCCCTTTTGGACTTGCCGGGCGAAGTGGCCGAAAAGCACATGGCCGATTTCGCCAACAACATGTTCACACGGATGAGTCCGATCAAACCTGAAATGAAGTTCCGCTATCTCAGCGGCGGCTTCGAAATCGTTGGCGACCATCCCCGCGCCGTCCAAGCCCGCAATCTATTTCAGTATTACCAAGACCTCTTATCCGAAATCAAACTGGTTGCCGAAATTGATGGCAGCGATGTCGTCGGCCATGAGCAGCCGTTTGGCGTGTTTGTCAATATTTATCATACGCATGAAATCGAGCGTGAATCAGCCGGCTTTGCCAAATACGTGCAAAATCAGAACAATTCCAACTTCTCGTACAATTATGGTCGGCCTGTCGAAGACTACCGCGACAAATTTGAAAAAGCAGTTCGCGAGGACTTGGCCGAACATTTTGAAGTCCTCACGGTGACTTTTGAAAATCCTAAAAACATTCGCTCGCGTCCCGCGACGGATTCAGCCCTACGCGTGACGCCGTACGCCTACCTGTTGCTCAAACCGCTCGGTCCTCAAGTCGACAAGCTGCCAACGATCAAACTCAATTTGGATTTTTTGGACACATCGGGCTATGTCGTCATGCCGATCGCGACACCGATTGTTCCGATCGACGCTTCCAATCCGCAGCAACCCCGCCCTTACACCGATTTGAGCGTTGTGCAAACACTTGATGAACGCCAAGCGGCTGACGGCAAACTCATTCTGGAAATAAAAGCGACGGCCAAGGGTTTGGTTCCAGAACTCGATCAAATCCTTGACGTCAAAGTCCCCGGCTTTGAGATCAAATCGACGGACGGGCAACCCGTCCTGCCAACCGAATTCGATCCCGAATCCGAAGAGATTCGAATGCTAACCGACCGCAGTTGGTCGATCGAACTCGCGGCAATTCCGGGTAGCGACGTCCCAAAACAATTTCAGTTCGCCTCCGTTCTCGACGCCAAAGTAACTCCGGTGTATCAGCGATACAAAGACGCCGACCTGGTCAAAGTAGAACAAACGGTCGACCTGGAAAAACAATACGCCAAAGGAGATTGGTCATTCCTGTGGTGGGCCATTCCGCTGGCCGCCGCTTCTTTGCTGTGTGCAACCGGCTTGATCATCTGGGCCGCGCGTCGTCCGACAGTAGTAGTTCATTCCATCCGTTTGCCCGAAGAGATCAATCCCTTCACCGTTCTCGCCTTGCTCAAGCACATTAAAGACCGCAATGGCATCGCCCCGCGCGAAATCCCCGCGCTGGACCAATCGATCATCGATCTAGAGGCGTTCTATTTCGGTGAGCGCAACGGCCACTCCGAGCCTGACCTCCACCACATCGCCAACGCCTGGGTCGCCAAAGCGCGTTAGAACGTCAAACGCTCGCAGACGTACTACGAAGGGATTGCACTTACAAAAATAGCCGGTGATCTCAATGTGATCACCGGCTTTTCGAATTAGGACCGCCGAGGCGGATCACAACAGGTTCAAGACGCGGTCGGCTAGGCCTTTTTCGCCAAGCACAATGTTGAGCTTGTTAGCCAACGCGATTTTTTCCAAGACTTCCAGCTCGCGCAGGCGCATGAGCGTGGGGTTGTCTTGCAGCAGCTTGGCCGTGTTGGCTTGGCTGCGCATCGCGGCCGTTTCCTCGCGCCGCGCGATCAAGTTGGCTTCGGCAGCTTTTTTGGCCTCCGTGACCTTGTTCATCAAGTCCTTCATGTCGCCCGGCAAGATCACGTCGCGAATACCGATCGACGCGATCTGCAAGCCGAGTTCCACGGCGCGACGACCAAGGTTTTCCTCGATCTCGCGTGCAACGACATCTTTATCCGTCAAGAAAACATCCAGTTCCCGCGCGCCAATCACGGCTCGTAGCACGAGTTGCGACTCGCGGTACAAAGCTTGACGCACGTCGTCCGTTTGCGAAACGGTGCGCCGAGCATCGGCGACTCGGTAGGTTACGATCGCGTTCAATCGCAACGTCACTTTGTCCGCCGTCATGATGTCTTGGCCACCGATTTCGACCATCGTTTCGCGCAAGTCAACCTCAACGATTCGCGCGTCGGCCGGGCCTTTCCAAAAGGCATATTCGCCTGGACCCAGTGTGTCGATGTATCGGCCCTCAATAAACAACACACCCGTGCGGTCGCGTGCCACGGAGCAAATATCCAATAGCTTTGCGGCCAGTGGCGAACGCACGATGACTTTGAACTGCTCGTGTTCAAAGCGAACATTGCGCGTATCGATGACTTCGATTCGAACTTGTTTCTGGCCGTTCCAGTAAGCGTACAGGCCCGGTGGCAGAATGTGGCTGAAGCGGTTTTCGATCCAGACCAACGCTCGTTCGTGGTCTTTCAAGTCCACAATCATTGCTTGGTCTTGCAGTCGGCCAGACTTGACGATCAAGTCCAGTTTTTCGTGCATCAACCACGGATCGCGCTGCGAAACGACGTCCACGCGAATTTTGCCCAGCGGATCGAAGAACCAATGCGCACCCGTGCCAAGCAATCCGGCGAATTCGCCGTCGCGGAACAAAAGACCTTGCTCGAAGGATCGGATTTTAAATCGTTGGAAGAAAATCATGGGAGTTCAGAGTTCAGAGTTCAGTGTTCAGAGTTCAGAGTTCAGAGTTCAGAGTTCAGAGTTCAGAGTTCAGTGTTCGGTGTTCAATGTTCAGAGTTCAGAGTTCAGAGTTCAGTGTTCAGTGTTCAGTGTTCAGTGTTCAGTAAAAAAAGAGTTTCAAGCTGAAAACTGAAAACTGAAAACTGAAAACGTATTCGCCACAACCGTTGAGAGGCGAGAAGTTCGCCAATCACATTTCGCAACACGGAGTGACGTTTGGGTCGCGTACCGATTCAGTTATGGCGCACCGACTTGTCCGAGGTTCGTTCGAAGCGAACTTCGAAAGCACCTGCGGATTCGTTCATGCATCGTTGCCGAATCTTATTCGCGACCAACCCACGCCCTACAAAGCGTTACTCAATGTCGCCCAGTACCTAGATTCGAGTGAGCCGAAGCTCAACCCGACAAGGCACTTGGGCCGATTGAAACGAAAGTCCGCCTCCGCCCGGCTTCATGGTGGTAACTTTTGCAAATTACCGGAGTGTCGGCTTGCGCCGTTGGTACGGGAGTCGAACCCGCGACAGCCAGATTTGTGGTCTGGTGCTCTCCCTTCTGAGCTAACCGAGTTGGCGTCGTTCGTAAAAACCCATTTTCGGAACACACCGGGCCAAAGCGATCTGCCGGCCGGTGCGCCGTTGGACAATCGACGTCAAGTTGCAAAAAGAGAGACTTGTTGCGTAGCGATTGGTTCGCGCGGTGGAGGCGTGAGAGGCGACGGGCGAAGTGTTCAGTTTTCAGTGTTCAGTAAGAAACGGAATCTGCACTGAAAACTGAACACTGAAAACTCCCGTCTCGCCTCGAGCCTACCACCAGCGTCCAAGCCAGGAATCGAACCTGGCCTTCGACCTTCGCAGGGTCGCGTGCGATCCTCCACACTCC
>JANNYC010000056.1:0-3168 GCA_031409895.1 Planctomycetota bacterium | reverse complement strand
CCAACCGGAAAGCCCTCAACCGGCTTGTATTTGTGGGTCGCGGTGTCCATCGAATAAATTTTGGAGACTCCTGCCTCGTTCGTGGTGAACACAATCCATTTGCCATCCGGCGACAAATCAAACCCGGCAACGTCCCACGGGATTTCGCTGGTCAAATATGTCAGGCTTTTGTCGGCTATGTTCATTTGGGCCAAGCGATGGAACTCGTTGTCCTTGTCGGTCGTCAAGTACAAACTTTTGCCATCGGCGCTAAATTCCGCTCCTTCATAAGCCACTTCGGACTTGTCGGTGTTGAGTTGCGTCTTGGTCTTGGATTTCATGTCGACCAAATAGACATTGCTCGTGTTGACTGAAATCATTTCCATCAAGCAGACTTGGGAGTCATCCGGCGACCAGTCGCTTGCGCCCCAACCGCCGCCGGTCAGCTCAAGCACGATTGCGTCGGACGTGGGATTGGCCGGGTCCATCAGCCACAAGTCCCGATCCGCACCGTTGCGTCGAGTCGAGCTGTACACGAATTTCGTCTTGCCACGATTCCAGACCGTGCCCCCATTTTGCGACCGGCCACCATCGGTCAGCAGCGTGACTTCGCCGTTTTGCCAATCAAAGCGAAATAGTTGCCCAAACTCGTTGCCGCCGACATCCTTGCCAAACACAAAATAACGACCTTGTTGCGGTTCAAACGTCCCGCCGCCGACTGGCTCTTCGAAAAATGTTATCTGCGTGCGTGCACCACCCGGCATCTTGACGAAATGAATTTGCGATGTGTTTCCGAATCGTGTGCTGACGAGCATTTCGCGGCGCTGCGGATGCCAATCGACAAAGCCCGCCGAGCGTGCCTCAGTATATTTTCGCACCGCCGCCGCCATTGAAGTTGGAATCGAAGGGATTCCTTGGACGACCAAGTTCTCTCCGATCGGCATTTCGGCAACTTGAGCCGGCAAGTCGATTTGTGTCAGCAGAATTGTCGCCACAACGATTGTCAAAGTACTCGCAACTGTTTTAGGTCGGTTCATGGTTTTTGCTCGTGAAAAATAAATTTGAATTGGAAGTTCCGTCATCGGTGGAAAAAACGTGGAGCACGTTTCCAACGTGCTATTTCTAACCGCTTCTACGCTGTCGCTGATTCAACGACAATAAGCGACTGGCCGAATTGAATCTACCAAAATAGCAAGCACACACTACAGTAGCAGGCACACTCCGTGTGCCGTGGCCTTTCGCGACGTGTGCCGTGGCCCGACGCGGACGGCACATGGAATGTGCCTGCTACGATTAAATTCGACGATTAATTTCTTGCCACAAATTGAAATGTTCCGACATGAACTACGCCGAGCTTCATTGCAAGACAAATTACTCGTTCTTGACTGGCGCGTCGCATCCAGATGAACTGGTCGCGCGCGCTGTCGAGCTGGGTTATTCGGCGCTGGCGGTCACCGACGAACACAGCTTGGCCGGAGTTGTTCGGGCATTCGGCGCGGCTCGGCAGACAAAGTTGAAACTCATTATCGGCGCGGAGATTGCGCCGCTAGATGCTCCGAGAATTGTCTTGTGGGCACCGGATCGCGCCGCGTATGGCCGACTTTGCAAGTTACTAACAATCGGTCGCCGCCGCGCGGAAAAAGGTGAATGTCAAATTCGCTTTGCCGATATCGCGGAATATTCGGAAGGCTTATTGGCGGGTGTTGTTCCAGAATTGGCTGGGCAAGATATTGTTCCCTCGCCCCGCTTTGGGGGAGAGGGCCAGGGTGAGGGGGTTTTCGGCGCATCGGCGAAACTGCCCCTCATCCGGTCCCGGCGCGCCGGGACCACCTTCTCCCCAGACGAACTGGGGAGAAGGAACGCGAGTCATGCTCCGCAAAATTTTGTTCCCTCGCCCTGCTTTGGGGGAGAGGGTAAGGGTGAGGGAGTCTTCGATTCGCTGGCGACGCAGCCCCTCATCCGGCCTTCGGCCACCTTCTCCCCGGCAGGAACGGGGAGAATGAACATGAATGATCCCCCGCGCCACGACGAATACCCTCGATTCACTGAAGCCGATTATCGCGAGCTGTTCGGCGATCGCGGATACTTTCTGGCCGAACTCTATCGCGGCTCGGACGACGCACGGCGATTGGCGGAGTTGAAACAGCTTTCGATTCAGACAGGAATGCCGCTCGTCGCGGCGGGAGATGTTTTGTATCACTCCCCTGCCCGCATGCCGCTGCACGATGTGCTGACCGCGACTAAATTCCACACCACTGTTGCCGCTGCCGGTGAGTTGTTGCTTCCCAACGCGCATCGCCATTTGCATTCGATCAACGAGCGAGCGCGGCAATTCGCGGTGATACCCGACGCGATTTCGCGGACTTTGGAAATTGCCGAACGATGCACGTTTAATTTGGGTGACTTGAAATACGAATATCCGCACGAGTTGGCACCGGCAGGCTTGACGCCAATCGAGTACTTGCGGCAGTTGGCTTGGCAAGGTGCCGACGGTCGCTATCCTGAAGGCGTTCCCGAAAAAGTTCGTCGGCAGATCGAACACGAATTGCGCTTAGTCGATGAACTGCGATACGAAGCCTATTTTCTCACTGTTTGGGATCTCGTCCGATTCGCGAGATTGCGCGGCATTCTCTGCCAAGGCCGCGGCTCAGCGGCGAATTCTGCCGTCTGTTATTGCCTTGGTGTGACGTCGGTCGATCCGAACTCAACCGACTTGCTGTTCGAGCGTTTCATCAGTCGCGAACGGAACGAAGCACCCGACATCGACGTCGATTTCGAACACGAGCGGCGCGAAGAAGTCGTGCAATACCTTTACGAAAAGTACGGTCGCGAGCGGGCCGGTCTCGCAGCGACGGTGATCACGTACCGGACTCGCAGCGCGATTCGCGACGTGGGCAAAGCACTTGGTCTCTCGCTCGACCGCGTCGATGCTCTCGCCAAACAAGTCGACGGATACCACAACGTCGAGGACTTGGGCAAGCGTTGCGAATCCGTTGGCCTCGATCCGCAATCACCGCTGGGTCGGCAATTGCAGCACTTGGTCATGGAGATTCTTGGGTTTCCGCGACACCTTTCGCAGCATGTTGGCGGCATGGTCATCACGCGCGGGCCGCTGGATGAACTTGTGCCGATTGAAAACGCCGCGATGGACGGCCGCACGGTGATCCAATGGGACAAAGACGATCTCGA
>JANNYC010000055.1:0-13858 GCA_031409895.1 Planctomycetota bacterium | reverse complement strand
GACTCGTCGCCAAACGGAAATCGCCATCGGCAATTTGCCGGCTGTTTTCAAACAATTTAGAGCGGGCGATGCATTGGAAATTGACGATACGGATGTGATCGAAGCCAAAAACGGACTTGGCGCGCGACCACTCAGCAATGGCGAGATTGCGCTTTTGCGAGCGGAACACGACGCTTTCGTGCAGCAACTTTCGATTGGCGCGAAGTTCGCTCAATCGATGGCGTTTTTCGGCATGATCGCCGCAGCGCTGGCGCTAGTAAGTGCGTATTTGCGCTATCGGGATCGCAAGATCTTGGATGACCTCAAGTTGTATGCCACGCTTCTGGGATTGTTTGTGTCTTCGATCATCGTCGCGTGGATACTGTCGTTGAACGTGGAATCGCGCGCGGAGCTGGTGCCCATCGTCATGCTGGCGATGTTGGTAGCCATCGCGTTCGACGTAGAGTTGTCGATCTTGATCGGCGGGTTAGTCTCGCTTGTGTTTTCAATCGCTCACGGGTATGGCCTGGGCGAATTCGTACTGCTGGGAGGCACGGCTTGTACGGCGAGCCTGCTGTGTCGATCGATCCGCAGCCGAACGCGACTTATTTACGTCGGGTTCGCGGCAGCTTGCGTGGCCGGTCCAACAACGATTGGCGTAAACTACATGCTCGGCCAACCGCTTACGACGGGATTGCTGTTGGACGCGATTTGGTTTAGTGGCTGTACCATGCTGGCTGCTTTGTTTATGACTGCGGCGCTGCCGTTTTTGGAAAAGTGGTTTGAAATTCAAACCGATATCAGTTTGCTGGAACTGGGAGACGCCAATCATCTGCTCCTACGAGAATTGGTCCAGCGGGCTCCGGGAACTTATAACCACAGCATCAGCGTGGCTTCGATTGCCGAAGCTGCCGCCGATGTCGTCGGGGCTAACGGTTTGCTTTGCCGCGTCGGAGCGTACTTTCACGACATCGGAAAAATGCGCAAGCCTGAGTATTTCGTTGAAAACCAAGTCGGAGGCTCAAACAAGCATGAGGACCTCGTTCCAACGATGAGCACGCTGGTTATCGTCGCCCATGTTAAAGAAGGGGTCGAAATGGCCCGTCAACATCGAGTGCCGCGTCGAGTGATCGATATCATCGAACAACATCACGGCACGACTCTCGTCGAATATTTTTATAACCAAGCTACGTTGCGGGCCACGGAAGACTCTGAACCCGAGGAGTCTAGTTTCCGCTACCCTGGCCCCAAGCCTCAGTCGCGAGAAGCCGCCATTGTCATGTTGGCCGACGCCGCAGAAAGCGCCAGTCGAGCTTTGCGCGACCCCGGCCCTGCACGGCTAGAGGCTTTGGTCGACTCGATCGTTCTGAAACGGATCACCGCTGGGCAATTGGACGATTGTTCGCTTACGATGATTCAGTTGCGTGACGTCCAAATGAGCCTCATTAAATCGCTGAACGCGATGTACCATGCGCGGATCAAATATCCCGAAAGCACCCAGCCCGCGTAAAGGTTCTGGAATCGTTGTCGAAGTCTCGAACCGACAACACAGGCGTATCATTCGCAAGTCAATCCAAAAAGCCGTGCGTTCGGCGTTGTCGCTGCGCAATTGGACGATTGCGGATATCAGTGTGGCCGTCGTCGATAGCTGGACGATGCGGCAGCTTAATCGCGAATATTTGCAACACGATTATGCGACGGACGTGCTGAGTTTTTCGTTCTTGCGCAATGCGCGGCAGCGGAAGCTCCTTGGCGAAATCGTTGTGTGCGCGGAAGTAGCCGCGAAGTTAGCGTCCCGGCAAAAGTGGAAATGGCACGACGAATTGTTGTTATATGTCGTACATGGCGCACTGCACTTGGTCGGCTACAATGATAAATCGGCGATTCAACAGCGCCGAATGCGTGCTGCGGAACAAAAAATTCTAGCTGAACTGGGAATCAAAGCTTTGCCGGGCGATTTGACAATGCGATCCAAGGAAACGCTATGACGCCTGTCGTCGCTCTAGCAGTGGTTGGATTGGGCCTGATTTTCGCAACTTCGGGGGCGACTGCAGCCCAAGTGCTGCATGAGTTTGCGCGGCACGAACTGGAAGTCTACTGTCATCGCCGCCAACGTCGGGCTTGGTTTGACGCGATTATACAAAACCGCGAGAAATTCGCTTTGGGTGCCGAGTCGCTGCAAATGCTCGGCGTCGCGATGCTCTTTATCGGCGGGCTGAATCTGGTCATGCGCAATGTCCCGATCGGTAGCCTTGATGCTGTCACAACGCTGGCTTGCATTCTGATTTGCACGTTGGTCTTGCTTGTCTGCAATAGTTGGATTCCGTGGGGCATCGCGCATTTTGCATCGGCACCATTTCTGTTTCACACTTGGCGATTTTGGTGGATCGTCGCCGTGGTTACGTGGCCCGTCACAATTGGCGTTCGAATGTTTTCCGGTCTGACGCGACGAATCAGCGGCCAAGAGGAAATCGACGAAGACGAGGAACAAATTTTTGAAGAGGAAATCCGCTCGATGGCTTCTGAAGGAGAACGGGGCGGATGGCTGGAAGCTCGCGTGCGCGACATGCTCGAAGGCGTATTGGACCTCGACGATACCGCAGTCGCAAAAGTCATGTCGCCGCGCTCAAGGGTTGACTCGTTGGAAGTCAATTCCGACTGGGAGGCCATGTTGAAATTCGTTTCTGAAACCGAGCGGACTCGCTTGCCTGTGTTTCGGCACACGCTCAACAATGTCGTCGGCATCTTGTACACGAAAGACCTTCTGACAGAATTCCTAAAACCTAAAGAACAACGTCGTCCGCTGGAAAAACTTTTGCGTAAGCCGATTTCCGTTCCCGAATCCACTCGCCTAGACGTGATGTTGAAAAAGTTCCTCCAGAGCCGCGTTCACATGGCCATCGTTCACGACGAATACGAAGCAGTTTCCGGCATCGTCACGATCGAAGACATTTTGGAAGAGATCGTCGGCGAAATCCAAGATGAAACCGACGTAGCCGAACCCGTGACAATCGAACGGATCAACGAAAGCGAATTCCGCGTTACTGGTGCGACCCACGTCGAACAACTCAATCAGGAAATGGGGCTTCAGTTGCCGGAGGAAGAAGATTTCGATACGGTCGCTGGTCTGATCATGAGCCAAGTGAAAGAAATCCCGCGCCGCGGTCAAAAAATCATCGTCGGCAATGTTGAATTCGAAGTCCAACAAGCCACGCAGCGGACTATCGAGCAAGTCAAAGTCCGCGTGCTGGATGAAACGCCGTAATTGTCGAAATTGTATCCGACTATTTCTCATCGCCGGTTTGCAGGACGGCCATGAAGGCTTTTTGCGGAATGTCGACTGATCCGATGGACTTCATGCGCTTTTTACCTTCTTTTTGCTTTTCCCAAAGTTTACGTTTCCGCGTGATGTCGCCGCCGTAGCATTTGGCGGTCACGTTTTTGCGCATCGCCTTTACGGTCTCGCGGGCGACGATGCGCGAGCCAATCGCGGCTTGCACGGCGATCTCAAACATGTGGCGACTAATTTCCTCTTTGAGCTTTTTGGCGACGACTCGGCCGCGACGCTCGGCGTCGGCCCGGTTGCAAATAATGCTGAGGGCATCGACTCGCTTGCCGTTGACCAAGATGTCGACTCGCGAAAGTTCCGCCGGCCGATAGCCAATCAACTCGTAATCCATGGTCGCATAACCGCGCGTTATGCTCTTGAGCTTATCGTGCATGTCGTAGATGACTTCCGCCAGCGGTAGCTCATAGACAAGCATGAGTCGGGTCGCCGACAAGTATTCCGTGCTGACTTGAATGCCACGGCGCTCCTGACAAAGCTTCATCACCGCACCGACGTATTCCTCCGGTTGCACCAAGCTCACACGCACAATCGGTTGGCGAAACTCCGCGATTTCACCGGCTTCGGGGACGTCTTGCGGCTTGTGTATCTCAAGGGTTTCGCCGCTACGCATCACAATCTCGTAAGTGACGTTTGGTGCGGTTTGCACAAGATCGACATTCGATTCTTGCTCAAGCCGCTGCTGAACGATCTCCATATGCAGCAAGCCCAGAAATCCGCAGCGGAAACCGAAACCTAGGGCTTCGCTCGATTCCGGCTCGAAGTCAAAACTCGGATCATTAAGCGAAAGTTTCGTTAGTGCGTCCCGCAACTCGGAAAAATCTTGACCGTCTGACGGATACAATCCGCAGTAAACCATGCGTTTTGGTTCTTGGTAGCCAGGGAGCGGCACGGCAGCTCCATCGCCCGGAATGCTGACCGTGTCGCCGATGTGAACTTCGTCAAGTGATTTGATGTTGCAGATCAGATAGCCGACTTGTCCGCCGTGCATTTGATCGCGCGGAACACGTTTTGGACAAAACTGACCCAGCTCCTGAATTTCGTAAGCGCGGCCAGTTCGCAAGAATTGAATTTTCTGCCCTTTGCGAACGCGGCCTTGCATTATGCGCACGTAACAAATCGCGCCGCGAAAGTCGTCGTAATGCGCGTCGAAAATCATCGCTTGCAGAGGCGCTTCTTTATCGGCAGGCGGCGGAGGCACGTTTTTCACAATCGCATCGACCAGCTCCTTGATCCCGATTCCGGCTTTGGCGCTCACGCGAACAATTTTTGACGGATCGATCCCAAGCGAACCTTCCATTTCGCGAGTGACTTCATCGGCCCGCTGATGCTTCAAGTCGATCTTATTGATCACTGGGACGATTGCCAAATCGTGATTCATTGCGGCAAAAGCGTTGGCGACCGTTTGCGCTTCAACACCTTGAAACGCATCGACCACCAGAATTGCACCTTCGCAACAAGCCAGCGAACGAGAGACTTCATAGTGAAAATCGACGTGGCCCGGCGTGTCGATTAAGTTCAACTCATACTCTTGGCCGTCAATTTTGGCACGCATCGCAACGGCGCGGGCTTTGATCGTGATTCCACGGTCGCGTTCCAGCGGCATGTCGTCCAGCAACTGTTCTTGCATTTCGCGACGGCTGACGGTGCCGGTAAATTCCATCAACCGATCGGCCAACGTGCTTTTGCCGTGGTCGATGTGGGCGATGATGCAAAAATTTCGAATATATCGGCAATCCAATTCGGACATCGTTACTTACTGTTTGGTTAAATGCTGATTCAAACTGCGCTGGCGAGCCAACCCGGCCGCGCCGACAAAGCCAGCGTCATTGCCAAGTTGAGAGTAGACAATTCTTAGACTTTCGCAAATGACTGAAAACGCCAATCTACGGACGCCCTGTTCGATTCGCTCGATGAATTTGCGACCCAACGGCGACTGGTTTCCTCCAAAGTTCATCGCGCCACCCAAAACGAAAATCTCCGGATCGATCACATTCGCCAATTCCGCGATCCCCCACGCCAAATAGTCAGCCGTTTCGAGAATCAATCGCTGCGACAATGAATCGCCGCTCTGGGCATGTTGATAGATTAGCAGACCATTCAGTTCTTGTCCTTCATCGAAGGCTCGTTTCAGCGAACTAAGAGCCCCCGGTTCGAGCGATTCGCGGGCACGATCGACTAGCGCCGTCGCACTTGCATACGCTTCCAGATGTCCACGTTTGCCGCAGGGACAAAGTCGCGCATCGGGACGGCGATCGATGCAGATATGTCCGACTTCGGCGGCCGCGCTGTGGGCACCTTCGATGCAATGGCCGTCAACGATGATCCCGCCGCCGACTCCGGTCCCCAACGTCAGCAGAACGAGACTACTTGCGTCTCGCCCAACACCCATCCAAAACTCACCGAACGCCGCAGCATTGGCATCGTTGGTAAGTGTGACTGGAATTCCGTCGCAAGCGTCCCGCAACAAATCTCGCACGGGTGCATTGCGCCACGTCGGTAAATTGCCCGGCGTCAAAATAAGTCCGCGTGCAATATCCATTGGCCCAGGCGTTCCCAATCCAATTGCACGGACGTCTGACCAACGCCGCCCTAACCCCGCAAGTTGTCGATCCAGCGACTTACGCGACTCGCGCATTGCTTCGGCTGGGTCGTGAAACACTCTTGTTTCCAGCCGGTCGCGCGCGAGAATTTTGCCAGAGTCATCGACGACGCCAAGCTTGATAAACGATCCTCCAACATCAACGCCGGCAAAAATCGGCGAGGTTGGATTTGAGGAAGCGATAATATTTGCGGCAACCATTTAGGATCAAACGGGCGTAAAAAAAATGGCGTCGGCCAAACGGCAAAACGCCACGCTGGTGAATTGCAAATTAAGCCACGAGTATATGGAAAAGCCTATGCCGAGTTCAATTCCAAAAAAACGTGGAGTACGTATTCAAAGTGCTGTTAAACTTCGCGCAAAAAAATGGGCGGCACATTTTCAGTGCCGCCCGACAATTCAGAAAAGTCGTTGGTAATGCCTTTGGCGAACCAAAGCGATCCGTTTTACGGATTGGCCACCGGTTTCACAATGAGGCGGCCGCAAAAGTCGTTTAGGCCTCTCTGAACTGTCTGTATCGTCGCAATGATAAAAATTGCCTCCATAGCTTAACTGAACTCCAAACCAATTGCGATAATTCCATTCGTCAATGAGCAAATTGATTGGTTCAATCCTTGAATTGAGCGGACAATTTCTATTGACCGACAATGGACCGGTTGCCAAAATCTGCTCCCTTTCCACATGGTACTGTTGCGAAATGAAATGAATCAACAAATTGCACTTGTGACGTTCGTCGCGATGTTGGCCGGAATCGGCTGCCGAGCCATTGGACCTAACACTCAAACCGGTGGCACCATCGGTGGCTTGGGCGGCGCGGCAATGGGAGCGCTAGCCGGTGCCGAGCGCGGTAAGTCGCTCGAAGGCGCGGCGATTGGCGCTGTGGCCGGAACATTGTTGGGCGGTACTCTTGGAAACCAAATCGATCGAGACATCGCTCGCGACGATTCGTTTCGCCAAGCCAGCTTTCAAGAAGCCGCTTCGCACGCCGTGACGATTGATTCTGTCGCCGAATTGGTCGCCAGCGGCTTGAGCGATGACGTAATCGCCGAACACATTCGCGCCAACGGAGTTCTGCAGCGATGGACGGCTCAAGACTTGATTCAGTTGAAGCAGCGCGGCGTTAGTGATCGAGTCATCAACGCAATGCAACAAGCAACCTTGGTCTCGGCAACGGACCGCCGTGCGGAATTGGCTCCTTATCCGATCATCGTCCGCGAGCCGTTCTGCCCAGGTCCGCCGCCGCCAGTTTTCTTTGTCGGGCCGCCGCGGCATCACCACTGCGCACCAGGCGCTTATTGGCATTTCGATTTCTAAGTGCAAGTAGCAGGCACATTCCATGTGCCGTCCGCTTCTTGTTGCGGAACCAGGAGTGTGCCGATCGTTTATAGCTACGGCACACGGAGTGCGCTTGCTACCTTGGTCGTTGACGGCGCGTGTTTTTTGACGACAATCAACGTGAGCTGTTGATTCGCGTTTTTGCAATAAGCCTTTGATGTTTGACACGCCTCACGTCCCAGATGCTCAACGCTATGACGGTCGCATGAAGTACCGGCGCTGCGGTCGTAGCGGGCTGTTGTTGCCGGAAATTAGCTTGGGATGTTGGCACAATTTTGGCGACCGCACGCCTCTCGAACAACAACGCAAAATGATCTTCAAAGCGTTTGACTTGGGGATCACGCATTTCGATTTAGCCAATAATTACGGGCCACCGTTCGGCGCGGCGGAACGCAACGTCGGACAAATTCTTAAACAGCTTCCGCGCGACGAGATTGTGATCTCGTCCAAAGCCGGCTACATCATGTGGCCTGGCCCGCATGGCGAATGGGGCTCGCGCAAGCACTTGATGGCCAGCCTCGATCAATCGCTCCGCCGATTAGGCGTGGACTACGTCGATGTCTTCTACAGTCATCGGTTTGACCCAGATACGCCGCTGGAGGAGACGCTGGGAGCACTCGATTCGGCTGTTCGCGCCGGCAAAGCTCTCTACGTCGGTATCAGCAGTTATCCGTCGGACCAGACGCAGGCCGCAATTGACGTTTGCCGCGATAATAAATTGCAAAGCTTGTTGATTCATCAGCCCAACTACTCGATGCTCAATCGTTGGATCGAAGAGCGATTGCTAGACGTTTGCGACGACGCGGGCATGGGAGTGATTGCCTTCTGCCCTCTTTACCAAGGCTTGCTGACTGACAAGTACCTCAGTGGCGTGCCGACGCAATCGCGGCACGTTGCGGCTCCGCATTTCTTGCGCGAGTTGGATTTGCAACCCGCGATCCTTGATTCGATCCGAAAACTAAATGACTTGGCTCGCGAGCGCAGGCAATCACTTGCTCAAATGTCGATCGCGTGGATTCTTCGCGATCCGCGAATCACAAGCGTATTATGCGGGGCAAGCGGCGTCGACCAGATCGTCGAGAACTGTCACGCCGTCAATCACGCTCGATTTAACGACGACGAATTGCTGCGGATCAGTGACATTCTGGTTCAGATCAAAATGCCGGATTCATTGTGGGCGCGCGATTGACCGCCGATCGAATTCAGACAAACCGTTTAGTTGAAGGAGCAGGTCCATGAGTGCAGCCGCTTGTCCTCGGCTTCGAGTCATATTTGTCGTATATGTCCTCTTGGTCCCATTGGTCGCCGCTTTGTTGGGCAATTTCGTCCGTGCCAACGACGACAAAGCCGACCGTGTCCTTTTCGGCGGGCGTATCGTCACCGTCGATACAACCACGCCCAGCGCCGAGTGGATCGCCATTCGTGGCGACCGCATCCAAGCACTTGGCCAAGGTGCCGACTACAAAGAACGCGTCGGGCCGCAAACTGACGTGATCGACCTTAAGGGACGTCTGGTCATTCCCGGGTTCATCGAAAGCCATGCGCATTTCGTGGGGCTAGGGCAATCGCACATGATGCTCGACTTGACTAAAGCAAAAACTTGGGATGACATTGTTCGCGATGTAGCCTTGGCGGTCAAAGACAAGAAGCCAGGTGAATGGATTGTGGGTCGAGGCTGGCATCAGGAAAAATGGACCGCGCCTCCAGAAAATCACGTTGACGGATACCCGACTCACGCGAGCTTGAGCGCTGTCTCGCCGAGCAACCCGGTGCTGCTCACGCACGCCAGCGGCCACATGAGTTTTGCAAACGCGTACGCGATGCAATTAGCGAGTATCACCGCTCAAACCAAGAATCCCAACGGCGGCGAAGTGCTGCACGACAATAACGGCGAACCGAGCGGCGTGCTGCGCGAAACCGCTCAAGGTTTGTTGAGTCGCGCGGTTGCGGCTGACGAACGTCGCTTGACGCCCGAACAAAAATGGAGCGACTTCACCAAGGCTGTCCAGTTGGCTACGGACGATAGTTTGAAGCACGGCGTCACGAGCTTTCATGATGCGGGCTCGGAATTCTCGACGATTGACGGTCTCAAGCGGCTTGCGGACGAAAAGCAACTTCGGCTGCGGCTGTATGTAATGATCCGAGATTCGAACGAGTTGCTTGCACAAAATCTCAAGTCGCGTCGACTGATTGGCCACGCCGACAATTTTCTGACGGTTCGCTCGATCAAACGGTCTATCGACGGAGCCCTCGGTGCGCACGGTGCTTGGTTGCTCAGCCCCTATGAAGACATGCCGACCAGCGTCGGACTGAACACATCGTCTATTGAATCAGTCGAAGAGACGGCGCGGCTCGCGGCCGAAAACGATTTTCAGCTTTGCGTTCACGCCATCGGCGACAAAGCCAATCAAGCCGTGCTCGACATCTATGAAAAACAATTTTCGAAAACGCCTAGCACCGAGGCCCGTCGCTGGCGGATTGAGCACGCACAGCATTTGGACCCTGCTGATATTTCACGATTCGGCAAACTTGGCGTGATCGCCGCGATGCAAGGAATCCACTGTACTTCGGATGCGGTCTTCGTCACGCAGCGATTGGGCATTCGCCGCGCCAAACAGGGTGCATATGTTTGGAAAAGCTTGAGCGATTCCGGCGCGGTCATTTGCAACGGAACCGATGCACCCGTGGAGCCAATCGATCCGATTTCGTGCTTTTATGCAACGGTGACGCGGCGACTCTCCGACGGCGTGACGTTTTTTCCCGAGCAATGCATGACGCGTGAACAAGCTTTGCGATCGTACACGTTGGACGGCGCATACGCCGCGTTCGAGGAAAATCTCAAAGGCTCGTTGACGCCGGGAAAATTAGCCGACTTGGCTGTGCTTTCAAAAAACATCATGACTTGTCCCGATAACGAAATTCGTCAAGCCGAAGTCGTTGCGACGATCGTCGGCGGAAAACTTCAATACCAGAACGAAGCGCTATGGAAACACTAAACCAGCGCTCATTCGCACTATGCCAACAAGCAATTCAGTTCGCGAGCAATCTTGGCATCGAAGTCGACAACGCCGATCCCCGCCAAACGATTTTGGATTTTGGCGTCACGGCGGAAGGGAGCCTCGACGCTGGTCTAATGCTGGCCAAAATCTGTTGGGCCGATTTGGGACAAGTCCATTCGACAACGCTCGATTGTGCAGGTCAGTCGACTCCGGCGATTCAAGTCCGCACGAGCGATCTGCTACGGGCTTGCATGGCGAGCCAATATGCCGGCTGGCAAATCTCCGTCGATAAATTCTTTGCAATGTGTTCTGGGCCGATTCGCGCAACGCATGGTCGCGAGAAATTCTTCGAAATGTTCGGCCTAACCGAAGCGAGCAACACGGTCGTCGGAGTTCTGGAGACTTCGCGGCGACCGACGAACGAAGTTTTCGATTGGCTGCGCGAGCGGCTGCCCAAATCGGTTGACAAAATTGTCTTGTGCGTAGCACGAACGCGGAGCATCGCGGGCCGGACGCAAATTGTTGCCCGTTCGATCGAGACTGCTTGCCATAAGCTTTTTGAATTGGGCTTCGATTTGCGGACCTTAAAATCGGGCGAAGGCGTCGCACCGCTTCCGCCGAGTACGTGCGACGATCTCGAAGCCATGGGGAGCACCAACGATGCGATCTTGTTGGCGGCAAAAGTTAAACTGTTGATCGATGCGGATGATGCGACGATCGACCACATCGGCCCGCAAATTCCCAGTTGCAGTTCGGCACAATTCGGTAGACCGTTTGCCGAGCTTTTCGCCGCAGCCGGTGGCGACTTTTATCGAATGGACCCTGCCCTTTTCGCTCCCGCCGAAATCACACTACAAAGCACTCGCTCCGGCTTGAGCAAAACATTTGGAAAGTCACGATTGGATTTGTATCTTGCGTCGTTAAAGTAGCAGACACATTCCATGTGCCGTAGCCAATAGTAGTCGGCACATGGAATGTGTCTGCTACTTTCGCGCCGGATCGCTGACCTTGGATTCGGCATTTTGCAACGCGAACAAAACGACGTTTACGGCAATTTTCGAAGCGTCGGCTTTGTTGTATCCTGTGCATTGAGAAGCCGCCGCATTTTCCATCGCACAACTTAGATCATAAGGCGAGAAAATTACGACTGGCCGTCCGTTTTCCAGCGTCAGCATTTCAAATGCCGGGTGAGTTTTTCGATCGCGAGTCGTGGCGGTACCGTCTGGGTTGACGTCGGGCGTGTGCAATGTGACTTGCCGAACGTCGTAGCCGTAGAATTGGTCGGTCCAACAAGGGTGATCGGCACCTATCGGCTGCAATTCAATCGCAGGATAAATCGACTTGAGTTCACGTCGTACCGACTCGGCAAAAGTTTGCGATGCGCAGATGCAATCGATGAACAGAAATCCGCCGCCATCCAAATACTTTTTCAAATCAGCGCGTTGGGCATCGTTGAACTGGAACGACATTCGGCCGTGCATGAACAAAAGCGGATATTTCTGCAACTCGGCCAGTTCGGGACGCACCATGATTTTTTGTTTGTCGACCGGCATTTGCATGTCGAACTCGAACCGAGTCAGCATATTGCGCCAAGCGTTCGGGGCGTCGTCGGCACCGCCACCATGATCCAACTTGGGAACGTGGATGAGCCGCGACGTGGGCCCGCCCTTTTTGTCGGCTAGAACGCGCGGTGTATCGCCTTTCTCGTTGAGCTGGCGTCCGGTCGCATACGCGAGGACATTGATCCCCAACTGAGTCACAAAATCAATTTCCCTTTTCGCGTTGTCAGGATATTTCGCCATCCAATTCGGTTGGTTCAGTTCCCACAGCCCAGCCAAATTGCGCGGGCAATACACCAAACTTGTGCGACAACTGGCTTGAACGCCGAGCAAGGGCCGGTTGTTGCTGGGAAGTAATTTGAAATGCGAATTCCAGATTGGGTGCGATTCGGGAAGCTGCTCAAGCCGGTTGTCCGGAAACAATTCGGCCACCAATTCGCGGAATTTTCGGTCAAATTCCACATTTTGACCGCAGCCGTCGCCTTGGGCCGCTTCCGCAAAAATGAAACCTCCACTGTCCAAATACGCCTTCAAACTCTTTTTTTGTTCGGGACTTAGATCGAGTCGATCGCGGCCACTAATAAACAGCACGGGAGCTTCGTGCAAGTCGTCGACCGTCGCTTTGCGTCCATCGATCGTTTGCCAATTGAATTTCTGGTTCCACTGCAGTTCCGTATTGCGAATCAAGTAATGCACGCCTTGCGGATGCATATCCCAATCTTCATCTGCGTCCGCGTGTTGATACTTGCCGACGACAATCGGGCGGCGTCCTTTGGACAAGAACAACAGCGCGAACGAAGTCGCGATCGACTCCGAGTCCTCACCCAACCCCCCATTTCCTTTCCAAGCTCCCGACGCTTTATTCTGCGTCTTGATCAAGTGAGCGGCACCCAATCGATACCAATCGAATTCTCCGAAAAACCGTCGCCCAGAAATCCGACCGGCCCGCTCCAGTCCGTACAGATAATAGAACTTGGTCATCACGTCTTGCTCGGGATTCCTTTGCACCGAAAAGTGCTTGGCCAACCAGCCAATCGCTTTCGTGACTTTGTCATTCTTTCGTGCGTTGCGGCAACAGATGATATTTCCTTCGGGAGTCACCGCATCTCGCGGGTCGATCAAGTTCTCTTCGATGATGATCAGTGACGAAATTCCCGCACAAGTCATGCTGCCATAGGGATCGTTGCGAATATTGGGACGATAGAAAAAGCCGCCACTTTTCGCATCGCAAGTGTTATCCCAATATATTTTGGCCCGCTGCCAAACTTGTTCGGGAACAGGCAAGCCTATTTGCCGCGCCTCGTGCAGCGCAAGAATCGCAAACTGGCTATTCGACGCGTCTGCCGTCGAATCGCCGAATTCGTTCCCGTAACCCCATCCGCCGGTTGATGCACCGTCTTGAATCTGCATCTCCGTCAGCCATTTCACGTCGCTCGCAATTTGCTGTCGATGAGCTTTCGGATCGGCCAGACACAAGACCATGATGCGAAGCGAAGCGGTGTACGTCGAAAGATGCTCTGATGGAATATCAGAAACGAGCTGTATCGATTTAGCCAGCGCCGGGCCCTTCGAATCTTCTCCGGCGTTCAGCAACGCGAGTGCGCACAACGCCGTTACACCGCTGCGATGCTGCGGAGCGGCTTGCGGGAAACTGCCATCGTCATTTTGCACGTCACGCAAGAACCGGACACCGCTGTTAATCGAGTCCCGCACATCTTTCGCGTTAATCCTGTCATCGCCATGCGTCGTGGCGATGACAATAATGGATAGCAGAACGGGAAAACTTAGGGCGGTGCTCAACCGCGAATTCAATCGACACGCACTAATCAAGACGGTCGTCATTGCACACCTACGGGCTTCGCGTTCATTCGGGCAGCCTTGCGGCATTCATTATAACTTGTGCAAATCGCTCGACCAACCGCGTTGCTGGCTTCGAGCTAGAATAATAGAATCTGGTCAGCAATGCGCAGGATCAGGTAATGAGTCTTGAAGTTTTAGCGACGACGTTGCTTCCCCGTTTAACCGCCCGGCTTCCGGG
>JANNYC010000054.1:0-38812 GCA_031409895.1 Planctomycetota bacterium | reverse complement strand
AGATTCGGGTTCGATGACGTTTTGAATTAGCTGCATCAGCTCCGTGAAATCCGCAGCGGTAATTCCGCCTGCGGCACCATGCTGACCACTCATATCGCGAAGCGTCGAATACGACGACGACCGCTGGAAATCATCCGAGATCGCCGCCGCGGAATAGTATGAACCGTACTCAGCGCCGTTGGCCATTTGCTTGCGCGCGATAATAGCCAAAGACTCGTCGCGAGTCGCGGCTGGCTGTTGTCCGGCTAACTCCAAAGCCAATGAGAATTCGCCCGACTCAAGATGCCGGGCGATTTGAGTATTCACGTCATCGCTAGGACTATCGTCCGCGAATCCAAATGCTTGTCCCGTGAAGAACGTCGCATGGCAACCGACTAGCAGTGCGCATACACGGATCAAGTTGTTATTAACCATGGGAATCCTCTGTTCGATGTTTGCCCCAGGCCAACAATAAGCATTACAGAATTTTTGTACCGGTCAACAGAGGACTTGCCGGGATTCCAGGTTCCTTAGTCAAAAAACAAACCCCGCGCTCGTTTTCGCCGAGCGCGGGGTATTCGATTCGTCAATTTTTGAACCAACGAAACCTAAGCAAATCTATTTGCTGCAACCACAATCTAGAAATGTTTCCTCGCCCACGGTTTTGGGGGAGAGGGTAGGGTGAGGGGGTGTTCCGATCTTTGGATTGGCCAAAGCAAATCTATTTTCCGCAATCGCAGTCACCGCCGGCCGCTGAGAAATAATTCTTGCCGCACATGTTGTCCCAATTTCCACGGTCGCAGCCATTGCCTTTTCTCAATCCGAACCCGTGAAAGTGCCCGGAACCCACGCTGCAACCATCCGAACAGCTTGAGCAGTCTTTGGCGTCTTCGCCGCAGCCGCAGCTTGAGCGCGAACCCAGGCCCAAGCCGTTTCCGTAACCGCCACCGCATCCGCAATTTCCCAAACCGCTAAGCAATCCTGGTCGGCTGCAGCTTGTTCCACAAGAGCAGCTCGATGAATTATTCGCACAGCAGCCAAAACCTAAATTAATGCTGAGTCCGTTTCTGCAACGCGTTCCGCATGAACCGCAGTCGGCGGAAGCAGGCATCGCCGGTCCTTGGTCGCAAGTATCGCATCCGGCAGCCTTCGTTGCGCATGAATCCCCTCCACACTTTCCTCCAAACAAGCCACCGCTATTTCCGGTGCCGCGACCGGAGAAAAGTGAGGCGCGACTGCCGCCGCTGCATGCGTCGCAACCGCAATCAGGGGAATGCGAGTCCGAACGACCGCCGGCAGCGCTATTGAAAAGACTTGTTCCTCGCAATCCGCCGCCAAAACCTTTACTGCAATCTGAGCAACTAGAGTTCGACGCGCCGCCTCTAAAGCCAAAGCAACTTTTGCCTCCGCCGCAATCGCCGCTGCGCTCGCCGCAATGCATACGATCTTTGGCGTGCCCTACGCGGCAATCGCCTTCGCAATAGCCGTTCCACAAACCTTCGGCGTCGTTCTGGCGAATCTCCAAGCCCTTCAAGCAACCTTCGACGGCATAACCGCCTTGCTGCCCGCTTCCGCAGTCGCCACTTGGCGCAACCGCAGCTTCTTGAGCCGCGATGGAACCGACAAAACCCAAACAAGCCGCCAAACAGAAAGTGGCGATCGACCGGCGAGATTGCATGAGAAACTCCTTTTTCATCCGCAAACCATTTTATTGAAGGCGCACGAAATCCTCGCGGCCGCTAGTTCCAACATCGACTTCGGCGACTTTGTTCCCAGGCATAGGCCCGATACGCAAAACACCGTCAGCGGAAATCGCAGCAATCCTTTGCCAATCGATTCCGCCGGAACATCCGTTTCAAGTTAAGCCAGGGTCAATATTTCCTGCCCCGATTTGCGTGAAACGTGTTGGAATCATCGTCGCTGGCATTCATTGGAATAACCGATTCGAGAGATTTTGCCGAGCATTTGCCGGACAACTAGCGGGTCGTGCCAACCAAGAAGTATTTACCCCCGACTCCTAAAAGTCGGATCGCGAAGAGCCTGCGGTCCATGCGTGTTGTTCTGGTTGGCAAAAGTCTACATCCAAGGATTTCGCGTTTAACCGCCGCCTCGGCGCTTGTGTGACCAAGTCGTCTTTCCCCGTTTAACCGCCGCTTCGGCGCTTGCGTGACTTTGCGGCAAACCGAATACTAAAATCGTTCTCTCGCCCCAGCTTTCAGGGAGAGGGCAGTTCTCCACAAGCGACTCGCCGAGACGAGGTGACGCGAGGTGAGGTGCGTAAGGGCTTTCGGATAGGCTCTAAGCCGTGGTTTTCCGTCGAAAAATATTTTTTGCTGATTCTCGCCGGAATTTTTTTGACAAGTCATCGCGGAATTGCTAGTTTGCGCCTGCTTCGCAATCGGTAGTTCGGATTCACGTTGCTTGATTTCAAGTTCATTCGTACAGTGAGTTTGCCCGCAATGACGATCAACAAAACGAATCGGCCGCACTCTCAACTCTCAACTCTCAACTCTGCGGCGCTCTCTAGCACTTGCCGCGTTTTTCATTTGCTCGATTCAGCAACCGACAGACTCAATTGCGCAAATTCAATGGGATGACGATCCAGTCCACAACGGCTCGCTCTTGACCGCCGATTTCGGCACGAATCATGATCAGACGGTTCCCGAGGTTTGGGAATACGCAGGAGATTACGTACAGGCCCACGCGGACGCGAATCCACCAACGCCTCTTGGGCCGATTGTCCGAGCGTTTGGTGCCTTCACGGTCAAGAACGAAAACAACACCGACGGCGATTTATTGGTTGACAACTATGTGGGTGAACTCGACGACAGCTTGAGTGAAAACAATGTCATCGCCACTGGCACAAACAACCGGGACGAAGTTGACTTGATCAAGTTTGACATCAAATTGCCGAAGAACTTGAGCGCTCTAAAAACCATAACGCTAAGTTCGCATGGTAGCGGCGACAATCCGTGCGTCGTTTTTTGGAAACACAAAACAAAGACCGAAAAATACGGTGACGGAACACAAGTTAAATTAAACAGCGGCACCGAAGGTCAGAAGGTCACCGTCTGGGGCGAGATGCCATCACAAAGTCCCGCTATCGCTGGATGGCATGTGAAATGTTCCTACGTGGAAAAACTAAACCTTACAAAAGCCTCCCCAATCCTGGTCAAAGAATACGACAAGATTGCCGTCACCTCGATTTGGGCGGAATCTGCGGGTTCTAGATCCGGACGACATGAAATCCAAATTGTGAATAAGCTCTCTCCATTGGAAATCGTTGTTCCCTGGATTGGTGGAATCAGAATGAACCCAGGAGATTGGGTCGTCATTTACGACGATCACAACGCACCGGGTCCAGCAGTTTCCGATACCGCAACTCAATGCGTAATGCGGCGAGTTGCTGACGCTTATCCTGAACCCCAAACCGGTGACTTTGCGTGCGTAGAGTTTGACAGTCCGCTCCCGGGTTGGGTCGACCCAGGCGACAATTTCACGGACGTGTTGATAGCTGAAACCGATGAACCAGATACAATTGAAGCATTTACGGATCGGTCTTCCTTTTGCCATATTGGTATTGCGCGAGACCGGCCCCATCCACGATGGGGAAATGAACTCGTGTTTCGGCCGTTGCCCTACGGAATTGCAGTTACGAAAATGTCGAACGGAAAGCTTCCTAAATTTGACATTACACAACAGTTGTTCGGTCGGATTAGGATCACGAACTCAATTGGATTGTCTCCCAGGCAACCTAAAGGTGGACCTGATTGGCCTAAAGGCGATGAAGAGGCAAACGATGATGCTGCTGTGAGGATAGATCCGGATACTGGGCAAGTGGTTCCTTATTGGGATCCGGTAAAGGGTGACACCGGCGATCAGGATTGTGATCCAAGATATGCGAGTGATCGTTTCGTATACGTGGATCAAGTTGGCAGGGGCGGAGGTCCGGATGCAATTATTGTTCGGTATGAACAGCGCGGTAATTTTAGGACGTTTTGCAGGGTGCGGTTGGACGGGGTTTGGCCCGGAGAATTTGACGTCGATGGTTCAAGATGTTCCGCAAAGTTGAATTGGCATGTAGTCGTTGACGTCGTTCCTGAAGCTGAAGCCGGTGGGGCTAAGTTTTTTCGGAAGACCACGCCGGAGGATTTGTTGCCCGATCGAATGGATAACGCAATCCCGATCGGAATTCATCTGCTTGACAAGGATATTAAGGAACTTGACAAATATTAAGGACCTTGACAAATGATGCGACTTTCCAGAATGAAGTGTGGGTTTCGCGTGATCCAGTTTATGCTCGTCCTTGTGGCGACAAACGTCATTCAGGGCCATTGCGTGCAGGAACCGGCGAACGATCTGGCGCGCCGAATGGAAGCCCTCACAATGTCGCCACCTGAAACAAATGTGCGATTCGAATTCGTCGCGAATTTCACCTCGGCTTGGAATGAATCCAACGACCTCGATGAAACACACTATCGACTGATCAAAGGGATCGAGCAGCAATTCCGCAAGGAGTTTGACTCGTTACCGCAGGCCATATACGTCAAAGTACATGATCAAATTGACACGCTCGCGCGCGAAGAGATTAAACGAGCGGGCACCTTCACGCCGAGTCCTGAACCGCAGAGTCAGCGATCGAAACAGGTCGCATTGCGGAAGTATGTCGCGGCCAGCGACGAGATTTATGAGCGCCTGCTCCGGGAACGATTCAAAGATAATGAAAAATTGCTCAAGGCCTACAGCGACGGTGCCTACACCGTTAAGGCACAAGACAAGCGGATTGAGGAAATTTTTCAAAGCTGCGAGTCCACAGACCCCGTCGTTGCGCGGTTTTTCGCGGATTTGTTCCTTTTCGAACTAAAGGCGTATGGGCCTAACGGCTTGTTTCGACATCCACTTCTTGGCGAAATAATGCATTGGCCGACCGAGAGGATGGATGCAATTATCTTTGGGTTTGATTACGAAGGCTACGAAATGGCCAATATTGCTCCGATCAAGCGTAGCGCGATGTCCGATTTTTTGCAAATATTGACCGAGCCGCAACGAGAGATGTTGTCGCGTAAACTGGGAATTAAATTCGCGGCGATCTCTCAACTCGCCGATATCACGCCCGCCAGCGACTTGAAACGCATATTTTCTGAATCGATTGGGGAGTTACCAATAAACCATAGCGCTAGAAACAGGCTTCTGTCATCCGCCAAATCCGCGCTAGCGACGTTGCGGCAATTTACAGCGGCCGAAAATATTGATGCGTCTGATGTGCGTCAAGCGTTGCAAGTCGTCTCAACGAACTTGTCGTCCTTCCCGCCAGGAGAGTTCGGTGATTTAAGTGAGCTGGCTGCCGAGTTCGAGTCCGAATTGTCACAAATGAAAGACGGCTCAAACGAATTGCGACCTGAATTGTCCAGACTAGTCGATGATTTCCGGCAATATCAAAAGGACGCGGCTGTCCCCTGGAAGTGGCCAGGCGTCGTCGATCTCGATATTCAAACTTCATTTGGTGAGCTTGAAGATGATCAATTGAAAAACGACGTTCCAATTTCGTTGAAACGCGCCTTCTGCAATCTGGCAAGCGCTCGTTCACTAAAATCCGATCCGTCCGAATTCGCTTTGAGTTGTGTCCAAAGCGTTCTCGACGATGACAATTTCTGGTTTCCGGGGACCGAACTATGGAAAATTCGCAATGCGCAAGTTGATCATCCCAGAAAATACGATTTTGAGAATCATGCCGATCGGTTGGCGGAATCAAAGGTGCAATTGGCGCTGATCATTGACCCGCTAGTTCCCCGGCAATCCGCCGAGCTTTCGGCGAGGTACGCGCAATACCTGTTTGCAAAATACGGCCCGTACAACTATTTTCAACGACCGGATTTCGCTGCTGAATTCAAAATCACGCCTGAACAACAAAAGCGATTGGACGAAGTGGCCAAACGGATTTCGGGAAATATTGAGGAACAAATCCATCCAGTCGTAATGCGTGCGATGCAAAAACTATTCGAGCAACTGTCCGATGAAGAAAGGCAAAAGGTTGAAGGACTACTAGGTTGCAAATGGGCCGACGCAAGTATTGCCTTGTTGCAAATCCGAGGTGAACGCGTTTTGCGCGAAATGATGATCGACCCGTACGGTTCCAATTTCCAATCCCGGCGACCGATTCTGGAAGCTAAAATCGGATTCTGACGGCGACGAACTATATCGATCACGGCATCTTCAGCTCTACCAGTGCGAGGTCTCGTACTTCACGTTGAAATAGATTCGAACTTTGGTTCGATACTCACCGCGCGAGTTTCGAATACCCGTTTAAAACTTTTTTTCGGATGAAGTGAATGCCTATACCAACCCCAGATTCCGCGATTCTTCATCCCATAACCGATTCGCGTCATCAGCGGATTGGGCTTCGGGAACGGCTGGATTTTTTTCGTCGAACCATTCGGGTTGAAACGCGATGAAGCCGTGGCCGACGGGTTTTTGGCTGTTGCGGATTGCGAGTTTTGCGGTCAGCGCGAGGAATGATCTGCAATCGCAGAGCCGCAGCCAACCGAGGCATTGGATCGTGGCTGCAAGAACCATTCCCAAAAATAAACCTGCCTGATTTTCGCTCGTTTCATCGGCCAACATAATCTTTCGGCAATTCCCAACAGATTTATTTTGACAAATACGCCAGCGCTTGATAGTTTGCGCCTATCCGGTGATCCCCAGCAGATTCAGGTTGTTTGATTTTGGACTCATTCGAAAAGTGAGGATGCCAGCAATGTCGATCAACCAAAAGAATCGGCCACACTCTCAACTCTGCGGCACATTCTCGTTCCGATGCATTCTAGTCCTTGGCGCAATTTTCATTGGTTCGATTCAGCAACCGGCGGTCTCATTTGCGCAAGTTGAAGATCCCGGCGATGCAGTACACAACGGTTCGCTCTTGACCGCCGATTTCGGCACGAATCATGATCAGACGGTTCCCGAGGTTTGGGAATACGCAGGGGATTACGTACAGGCCCACGCGGACGCGAATCCACCAACTACTCCCGGACCGATTGACCGAGCGTTTGGTGCCTTCACGGTCAGAAATGAAAACGACACGGATGGTGACGGATTGGTTGACAACTATGTACATGAACTCGACGACAGCCTGAGTGAAAACGACGTGATCGCGACTGGCACAAACAACCGAGACGAAGTTGATCTAATCCGTTTTACAATTATGCCGCCAACGTTGGGGGCTGTAGGCCGTAATTCAAAAATCTCGCTGACGTCAAGTGGAGAGAACGGTTCATCGTGCGTCGTGTTTTGGAAACACAAAACAAAAACCGAAAAATATGGCGACGGAACGAAGGTTGAAATCGCGAATCCTACTCCCGGGACGGTCATCGAAGTTTGGTGCGAAATGCAAACCCAAAGCCCAGCAATCGCTGGCTGGTACGTCCATTGCTCGTACATAGAAACAACCGGAGCTGGAAAGACTTTTAAAACCGTACGGAAACTGTACGATCGAATCGCCGTCACCTCAATTTGGGCAGAGTCAGCGGGAACAAGAGCTGGCCGACATTACACGCAAATTGTCGAAAGGCCCGGTGCGTTTGAAGTCGTCGTTCCGATGGTTGCTGGAATCAGCATGAATTCTGGAGATTGGGTCGTGATCTATGACGACAAACAAGGAGCCATTCCAACGGTCTTTGATTCGGCAACTCAATGCGTGATGTTTCGAGTTCTTGATTCGAGTTCCGATCCGCAATGGCCCGAATTGCAGAACATTGAATTTTTGGAACCACTTCCGGCGTGGGTCGACTCAGGCGACTATTTCACGGAAGGGTTATCGCCAGAGGTCGATAGCAGCATGCTGATCGAAACTTTTAAGCAAATTAACTTGCTTTGTCATATCGGTGCCAACAGGCTCCGAAACCGTCCGTTGTACGGAATTGAAACGCGATATGCGGTTTATCCAAACGGCATGGCCGTAACCCGGATGTCAAACGGCGAGTTTGCGAAATTTGATATTGCAAGACAGACTCGTCGACAGAGGAGAGTTGGTTCGAGTAATCCACCGCCGCATGAAGACTGGCCAAAAGGGGATGAAAAGCCAAATGATCAAGGTGCAGATACAGATGACCAAGATGTGGAAACGACAGCAGCGTGGCAAGGATTGGTAAGGATTGATGCCCCTGGCCAGCCTGAATCAGCAGTTGGCGTCCCAATAACATTAAGGGTGGAAATGCGAATGAACGCCCGAGAGTTTGTACGCGTGGGTTTAGATGGCGTACGGCCTGAAGGAGATTTCGTGCGTGGATCTCGCTGCTCCGGAAAAGAAAAATGGCACGCAACCCTTGATGTTACACCGGGTGTTGATGGATTTTGGCATAGAACGGCAGGGTCGGCAAATAAATGGAACGCGATCGTTGCGGGAATCCATTTGTTGGACGCGGACTTTAATGAAATCGGTCCAGGGAATTGAGGAGAAAAGCGACAATGTTTAATCGATCGGTTTTTGTCGTATCAACTGCTCTGTGTTGGCTAACGCAGATTTCTAGCATTGCGTTTCAAGATACGCCCTCGAATCTTGACCAGCGACTTCGACATAATTCGTTCAGCAAAAATGAATCATTTACGTTAGTCGAATCTTATGCCAATTTCGTTTCGGATTGGAATAATCGCAACGAGGTTGACCATCGTTCGTCGCGAACATTGCGAAAGATGGACGATTCGCTCCGGGAATTATTGGATCAAGTAGCATTGGATGACGCACCTGAGATTCAGTATCAAATCAGTGAAAGTTTTTTGGAGCAGCGTAAACTCTTGCGGTCGTCGTCGTCGAGAAATCTAGACGGGAAAGCAGCGTCTAGCATCGGAGAATCTAGGGCTTTGTATGAAAAGATTCGTGAGCAACTCGTGCCGACCGAAGTTCGCAGCAAGTTCATTGACACTTTCGCCGAACAGGAAGAGGCCGTGATTCGCATTTTGTCCGCAGTGGACCAATCCGATCGATCAGTTCAACGGCTAATGAGCGATCTGTTCGTAAATCAATTGATCGTTAACGGCCCAATTGAACTCGCTAGCCAACGATTGTTACGCGAGTCAATGGGCTGGTCGTGCGAACACGCCAGGACGTACTTCGACGGTATGGATTACGAAAAGTTTGAACAATCGAATGTTGCTCCAATTAAGCGCCGAGCAATGGCCGAATTTTTTAAAACGCTTGACGATTCGCAGCTTGATCGATTGTCGCGAAAATTGGGAATCAAAAAGACGGCGTTAGAACAGATTGCGGATTTTACGCCAGCCAGCGACCTGAAGAGAGTGTTTTCAAATTCCGCCGGAAAACTGGAAATTAATTATGCCGCTGCGGACAAGCTAAAACTTTCTAACCAATCGGCCTTGGCCGCCATACGACAATTTAACGATTCTCCGGAAACGGACGGACTTCAAATGGTCGGCGAGCTTCAAAACACTTCCACCTTACTCTCTGCGTTTCCACCTGGCGAATATGGAGATCTAAGCGTTGCTTTGGAGGAGTTCAAGACCGAGAAATCGCGTTTGGACTCAAGTGTTCCGAAAGCTTTGCGCGAAGAATTATCAGCGCTGATCGACAAACTCGACGAATATCAACGGTACTCGGCAACTCCCTGGAAATGGCCCCGCGTTGTCCACTTAAAAGTTCGAACCTCGTTTGGCGACCTTGACGATGAATCGATCAACGAGAATGTCCCGGAGCGTTTCAAGTCTTCATTTTCCAAATGTTCCAGCGAAAGGAATTTACCTGCTGATCCAACATGGTGGGTGGCATCAATGACCAAGGGCTATTTGCAAAGCGACGATTTGGGTCTCCCGGCGAACCAATTGGTTGAAATTCTCAATTGGCAGGTCGATCACCCGCAAACGTACGAGTTCGAAAACGTCGCACAACGATCGGCGGACACCAAAGCGCAATTGGATATCGTCACGGATCGCTTGATTCCTCGGCAGTCGGCGGCACTGTCGGCGATTTACGCTCAATACATGTTCTGTATGTACGGACCGTACAATTATTTTCAGCGTCCCGACATTGCTGCGGAATTTGGAATTACGGTCGAACAGAAACGAAAAATGGACGAGGTCGCCAAACGCATTTCCGAGACAATCGAAGACCAAGTTCACCCGCAAGTTGTCCGAGGATTTGTTGCTATATTCGACGGACTTACCGATGCCGAGCGACAAAAATTCGAGAAATTGCTCGATTGCAAAATTAACGAACTTGGCGAGTCAATCCTCAAATTGCAGAGCGAACGAGTAATGCGACAATTGTTGCTCCGACCCTTCGGGACGTATTACTTGCCCCGCAAATCCACGTTATTAATGAGCTTGCGATAGTCATGCCGCCTTCGCGTCAAATGGCACCTTTTCTCGAACCGGCCGGTGGATCGTTTTGAAAGTTATTTTGATTCCGGTCCTAATCTAATCCTAGGTTGCGTTTTTCTTCGTCCCATAAGCGGCTGGCATCGTCGCTGGTTTGGGCTTCTGGGACGGAAGGGTTTTTTTCGTCGAACCATTCGGGTTGGAATGCGATGAAGCCGTGGCCGCCGGGTTTTTGACTATTGCGAATCGCTAGTTTTGCGGTGAGAGCAAGGACCGCGTCGCCTAGCGCGACGTGGCCGTTGCAGCGGGGTTGGATTTCCCAGTTGTTCTCGCGAATGCACCAAGCCCAATGCTCGATCTCTTCCCGATAGCCCCGACTCACCGGGCCGCCACCCTGCGCGACTTTCGCCGGTGCGGCGTCGCCGCTGGCGGTTGTATCCAAGATCGCTTGGCCGGCTTTGCTGACGGTAACGCCGGCTTTGGTGCGCGTGCTGGCGTCTTTGTACAACATGACTTCGGATTCGGTTTGCAGGCACAATGTGCCGCGCGTGCCCATCACGACTTCGCCGTAGCCGCCAAAGCCGTTGCCGTTGATCGACGAGTACGTGACGACGATTTTCTTTTGGGGATTCTCTGTGTAACCGGTCACGCCCTTTGCGGGTGGATAACTCATGACCTCGTCTTTGTATCCAACAGGAAAAGAATATTCATAGCCCGGGCCAGGGAACTCAAACATGCAGTAAACGTGGTCTTCGGAATCGCGATCGGCTGGGAACAAGTGCCGTCCGCCCGTTGCGTGGACCGTTAGCGGATGGACGTGTTTGCCGACTTCGCGCGAAACGGCGGAAACGAAAATGCTGGATGCGTCCAACTGGTGACTGCCAAGTTCGGCCATCAATCCGCCTCCGGTTCGATTCCACAGCCGCCAGCGAATCAATTCCTCCAAAGCAGTTCGCATTCGCCCGTCGCCGCAAATCGTTGCATCGTCTTGGTAACCGAACTTATCGGCCGCGACGTTTTTATCCCGATCAAGCTGCTCCCACTGTGCGATTTGTTTTCGAAGCCAATCGGATCGTCGTGCGCTGGTGCCTGGCCCTTTGAGTTCGGCTTGAAGGTCCTTTAACTGTTGAGCGATCTTGTCGATGACGGTTCCTGACGAAGTGGACGCTTGGCCACCGGGAACAGGAGGTGCCCAACTATCGCTGCCGGGAAGATTTCCGCGATGCCACTGCGCGCGAATGTGATGCAGCTCGCCGAGCAGTCCCCAGCGCATCAAATGAACCGCATTGTCGTAAAGCACGCTGTAATGCCGTTGATGGCCGATCGACAAAAATCGGCGACTGGTTTCGGAAAACTGCGCCATGAGTTTGCACTGCGTGACGTTGTGCGCCATGAGTTTTTCGCACAAGACATGTTTACCGGCTTGCATGGCGGCGATTGCGGCTGGAGCGTGCAAATGCAGGGGTAGCGCGATAATAACGGCTTCGATTTCGGGGACTTTTAAAAGCTCGTAGTAATCAGAAAAAACTTTCACGTGCGAATCGGCCGCATCGCGAGATTTCCATCCATAAACCTTCATCAAACCAGGTCGATTACTCAAAGCGCTTTCCGAACTATAGTCGCCATGAAATGCGCGATGCACGCTCGAAGGTCGAATCTCGGCGATTGCCACGACGTCAATGTATTCCGGATTCAAAGCTCCGATCAGCACGTTTCCTTCGTCACCGGTGCCAATGATTCCAATTCGCACAGGGCGCTGCGGCTGCTTGTAGCCAAAGTACATTGCGCCCGCGCCGCCGGCAGCAACCGTCGATGCGACCATCGCTTGTTTCATAAAGTCCCTTCGGTGGACTTCGTCGTAGCTCGTCATCGCGGCAAAATAATTCTCGCGACCGACTTCACGTTCTTCAGGTGACAAGTTCATTACGATTGCTCCTCGACTACCGGGCGCGGTCGACGCCCGAACCATTGTTTCACAAAAACGTCCAAGCCCGCGTAAAGGCCCGCGCAGGTCGCAAACAAAACCAACAAGCCAACCAGTTCAATCGTTTGGCTGATGGTCGGAGCAGCTCCCGTTACGAACGGTGGCTGCGTTGCGACGATGCCGGCCAAAAATGCAGCGCCGGCAAGACTTGCGGCGCGTGTGAAAAGGCCCAGCATCAAACAAACGCCGACAACCGCATCGAACCACGGGACGCATCGGTTGATCCACGGCAACATCGTCCAGCGATTTTGGTGCGGGCGATCGATTTTCAAATAGCTTCGCGAATTTTGACCGCCGCCGGCCAACGCGTTGATGTCCGCTTCGACGCCGTTCCACATTTGATCGATGTCGGCCAGCCAAGGTCGTGCATCGCGCGCTCGCTCTGACTTGATTTGATCGGTTTGTTCGCGCAGCGAGCGAACGCCGCCGGCCACCGCGGTTCGATATTTTCCGTCGCGCTGAAAGCCTCCGCTGCGCTCGTCTCCGCGAAAATAGGCCAAGATTTCTGTTTCGTCTTCCGAAAGGAGGGCGCGGTATTCTTCAATGTATTTTTGCGCAATCGCGAGCACTGCGTTTTTTTGATCGCTCAAGCCATATTGTCGTGCGGCGCGGTAGGCAAAACCTTTCCACAGTTCTTCAGTGACAAGCGGGTCCAGTGACCATTTCGCTTCACCCTGTTCCGATTTCGTTTGGACTAGCCCCAGACGCAAGCGGCCATCGTAATCGGGAATGAATTGTTGGAAAATTTTGGCAAGCGGTCCTTTTGCGGAACGGAAAAACGGCTCGGCGGAAAAATCACCTGTTTTGATTTTGGATACTCCCTCGGTGTAAAAGTGCCAGCCAATGACCAAGCGAAGCGCCAAAAGCGACACGAAAACCCAAAGGAGCTGCGATTTAGTTTGGGGAAACAAGGACCGATTCTCACAAAGAGAGCCAAAAATTGCACACGAATCATGCGTCTGTGTTTATTATGCCGGACGCTCGTCCTTTTGAACAGAACTTTGTCAACGGTCGCCGGGCTATTTGATCGCTTCGGACTCGATAACGGTCATCGACTTCCATTTTCCCAGCCGATATCGCCAGCCAAAGACGACGCTCAAGCAGACGATCCAAATTGTCAGCATCCACCACCACCAAAGTATTTTGGATTGTTCAGCGGGAAAAAGAATTGCACCGCATACGCCACTTAGTACGAACAGGCTCGATAGGACGATGGTCGTTAGCATGATGAATCGCGTGTCGCCGGCCCCTTTGAGCGCAGCTTGAAATAGCAATTGGATCGCGTCAAAAACGCAATAGGCTGCGACGAACTTGAGCAACCAGCGGGCTGTTTCGACTTCGGGTTTGACGATCCCGTCGATGGCCTCATGCAAGCCAACAAAAAGCCCGGGAAAAGCGAAATACAAAGTGGCGAAAACGGCGGTATAGATGATGCCAATCACAAGTGCAACATTCGTCGCGCGTTGGGCAAGTCGGATTCTCTGGCGACCGATTTCGCGCCCGACCAGCGTCGTCACTGCAGTTCCCAATCCCATGATGGCAACGAACGCGACTTGATTCGCACTGAATGCGATTGCGGTCGCCGCCGATGCGCGTTGGCTCAAACGGCCCATCAGTAAGATGAACAAAGTGATCGCACCACTTTCGATCATGAAATGAAAACCTTGCGGCGCGCCAAACCGAAAAAGTCGAATCGTCATTCCCCAATTGAATCGCATTCCACTCCAAAGTCCATGTCGCCGCCGGTCGACGGCGGTTGCGCATAGTACGACGTAGCACACCAGTTTGAACCAAAAGGAGATCGTCGTGGCCCAGGCGGCACCCGCAATCCCTAGTTCTGGAATGGGGCCGAGTCCAAAGATCAAGACGTAGTCCAAAAGCATATTCAACAAGGAGGCACCGCCACTGACGAGCATCACGACTCGCGTTCGCCCGATTCCTATGAAATAGGCCGTCAGTGCTTCCGCGATCGTTGCGGCGCCAAGTCCAAACAAGGAGATGCGAAAATACGTTCGCTCCGCTTCGATCATTGCCGGATCGTGTCCTAGGCGTACAAAAATTTCAGGCAAGTTCCAGCCAGCGACAATGAGCAGCGGAACACAGAGCACGCCGATCCAAACGGCCTGCCAAACGACTCGTCCAATATTTTGGTCTTGCCTCGCGCCGTGATACTGGGCCACGAACGTCGTCGTGTACATGGTCAGCCCAAGTGGAAAACTGTAAAAAACCCAGCATAGCGCTCCGGCTTGAAGGACTGCCGCAACGGACACAGTGGAATGCCAAGTCAAAAACAGTCGATTGCAAAAATGCATCAACGCGAACGAGAGCGTTGAAATAACCAGTGGCAACGCAAGCCCGAGGACTTCACGGGGGCCGCATTCCTGGTTCCACCATCGATGCCAAGTCGACGTTTGATCGTTCGAATGACGATCGTCAATCGCCGATTCCGAGGCGGCAGGAACATTGTCGGCATCTTCGGCAATAAAAGCGGTTTGTGGCACATCGTTCTCGCGGATCAAGACAGTTTAATTGAATGCGAGGACACAAAAGTGCGCAGGTTGGTTCGGGATGTCGAAAGATGCTAAAGCAAAGACTTACCGAATCGGGGACGTGATCTGTTCAAGTTCTGTTTCGTATTGAAATTGTTTTTCGGCGTCCTGTAGCTTTTCAGAACATTCAATCAGTTTTTTCAGAATGGTCGGGCGGTCTTCGACTACCGGCAATACTTCTTCGAATTGTTGCATAGCCTCAAACCAGCTTTCTCGCTTTATTAGAATCAATCCGCGGGAGAAGCCAAGAAGGGCATTGGACGGTTCAACCGAGAGAGCCAATTCAACGACTTGCAAGGCAAATGGAATTTTATCGGTATCTAATTCCGCAATTCCAACGGCCAAATTGGCCAGCACCGCGCTCGCCCTGGGAGATGATGTCGTGGCAATCGTCCAATGATTTCGTGCCGTCGCCACGCCGGTTTCTTTATCGATGAAAAGTGCGCGCCACCCAATGAGCAAATGCGAACAATATGAATTCGGGTCCGCATCCAATGTTTCGACGACCCACGCTAGTCGTTTGGAATCGAAATTCGGATCGAGAAAGAGTTGAGAGGAGCGTTTAATCGCTTCGACGTTCGTTGGATTGGCGCTCATCGCCCAATTTAATGCCAGAATCGCTCGTTGAAGTTTGATTTTGTCGGCCAGATCGAAGATCTGGTCAAACCAAGCCACCATGACTTCTGATTCCATTCGATCTAAATACACTCGCACCGATGGATCAGCCAGCGTCTTGCCCTGCTGAATATATTGGATGGCGTCCTCAAATCGTTCTCCTTGAATGCAACAAGCGACGAGTGATCCCCACAATCGAATTTCGTTGGGGTTGCGGTTGGCGACTTCGCTGATTTGCAACAAGACATTTGACAAGGTCGATTCCATTTCGGCCTTCATCCCGAGGTCATTCTGAAGTTTCAGCAACAGGTGAGAGGCCATCGGGTCCGCTTTGACGACGACCCGAATATGTTTGAGTGCGTCTTCCGGGCGATTGGCCTTCATATACATATCATAAGCCAACCTGTTAGTAGCGAAATGTTCGGGTTTAGTCTGGAGCGCCAGGTCAAGATGACGTTCCGCTCGCGCCAAGTCATCCGAGTTGATTTCGGAATTCTTGCCGATAACGTGCTGAATAATCCACAGGTGGGCGTTAAGCGATTGCGATGTGGCTTTTTGGGCGACTTGTTCTAATAAGTCCAAGGCATATTCGGGGTCTTTTTTTACGTCGCCGATCGCGATTGCCAACCGGACCTGAAAGTCCACGTTATCGGGGGCTATCGCAAACAATTTTCGGGAGAAAAGTTCTGCGGTCTCATGCTTTTCGTCTTGCATCGCCTTGGCGGCGAGCCGATCGTATCGGTCGCGAACTTGGCCTTTCAAATAAGTGAATCCGAGGCTAGGCACAACGAAAATCAAGGCGGCAAAAATGGCTGGCAAGCCGAGTAAAAACGACAACGCCCTGCGGGAACTTGCCCAACAGGTAAGCAGGAATGTGATCGGAGCGACGATCAAATAATTCAGCAGTCGAGAAAAAATTCCGAAAACATCGCCGAAAAAGTTTCGTCTATCAATTGGATCATGATCACGACGAAAGAAGCTGCCAATCCATGCGGTCAATCGATGGATGGGCTTTGAAATGAAGCGTGCGAAAAACGAATTGTTTTCAAACGAATGGCGGTTTCTCTTTCGAAAGAATCGCATCGAGACAGTTTCCTAGAATGGGGACGAGACCGAATTATTTTTGGGGTTCAAGGTCTGGAGCCAGTTCATCCAATTTTCGCTGGTAGCCGTCCGCAATATCCGTTTGTCCCAATGCGACGTAGCAATCGCGCAGCGAGGTCAACGTGCGCTTAATTGGACCACCATTTTGTAAAGCAGCGACGAGGAACGGAATCGCCTCGGCATGATGGTTCAGCATGATGAGTGCCGCAGCCTTAGTATCTAAAAGACTTGCCCGCAAACCTACCATTGAAATACTCCCTTCGTTTTCAATCGCGATCGAAGCAAGTTTCAATGCACGCTCAGGGTCGGGCGTTTTGGACGAAAGCAACAGATATGCCAAGTTATTCGCAATAATTGGATCTTTGGGAGTTCGCTCGTGTGCACTCTCCAGCCATTCGATGGCTTCGTCCATCCGGTTTTGTTTAATCAGGTAGCCGGCATATTCTCGCAATACTTGGCCTGGTGCCATGTCTCGATTCTTAAGGGGGTCGTAGATCGCAATGGCCTCTTGAGCGAATTCGGCACCTTGGGTTCCAATCAAGGTCATAATCAATAAAGCCTCGGCGTTTTTAGGATCGTAATCGAGAGCAATCTTGGCTTTCTCGAAGGCTTCTGAGGTAAAAATGTTTTTGTTTTTTGCAGCGTCCGATTTCGACCATTCGCCATAAATTCGCGAAAGGCGGGGCTTGAAGTCGGCTTGATTCTCGTCTGTGAGATTTTCTTTAAGCACCTCGATTGCTTCCTCAATCCGTCCTTGCATCAAATAGATTCGCTCGAGGTCAAAGATGAAAATTTCGTTTTCGGGATCTTTGGAAAGCAATTCTTCCAGACGCACTTTGGTTTGAGCAAGTAATTCGGCGAGCTTAACTTTTTCACCTTGTTGGTCGTAAATCGCCACCAAACGCAACGTGGTCGAAAGTTGTTTTTCCCAAACGAGGCGATAGTGCTCTTCCGCTTTGGCAAAATTCTGAGCCGCGAAATACAATTCGCCGAGGCCCTCGTTGGCTTCCAAATTCGTTGGGTCAGCCTGCAGCGCCAATTGCAAATGTTGGCGGCATAGCTGCAATCTAATGTCCCGTGGCATTCCACTGTCGATGTCTTCCCAAATCATTCGCGCTTGCCAAAGATGAGCTTTGCACATACCGGGCTTTTTGTCCGACGCGATTTGGTCCATGACCTGCCTGGCGAGCGCCGGCGATCCCATTTCCGCCGAAAGGATTCCGTACTCATACTTGTAATTTGGATTGCCTGGATCCAGATCGATCAACTTCTTGAGACCGATTACCATTTTGTGGCGTATTTTTTCGCGCCGCGTTTCGTCGAAGCGAAACGCCATTTCAAGACTCGGCGGAAGTTTCGTACTAGCCTTAATGGCCTCGAAAGATTTCGTCTTGAACGCCGCGGCTACGACGGCATCATCCCATTCCATCCAGCCGCTCGTCTGAACCAAGTCCACTTTGTGCACGAGCCCCTTCTCGTCTAGATGGGCTCGCACGACAACTCGCGGGTTGTCTGGCAACTCGGTTCGTTCGGGAACGTAAAGTTCCTGTTGTATTTTTCGAATCGCGTGTTCTGTGATTATGTAATTCACAGCGTTGCCCGATTCGTTGCCTGGCTCCTCTCGGTCGGGCGTCGACTCACTTGGATCACCCAATTCCGACGCCACTTTGCTATGGCTCTCGATCCGCTTGGTCAACGCGTCTGCACCCGCCTTGTCGATCAAATATCGTTGACCATATTCCTTGATCAAATCGTCGTTTGATCCGTACTTGGCCCAGCCAATTGTTAGCAGCGCGAATATCAACACGACAACGCAAGGCAACCCAAGGATCAGCCCACGCCCTCTGCCGGGGAGTTTCCAAAGATCAATCACGCTGTTGATCGGAAGCTCAACAACTTGCAACAGCCCAAAAAATATGACGCGCAAAAAGTTCATTAGCAAACTCGCGAGGTCTTGTCCGCCAGTGGCCCTGATAGCGGGCGATTCACAGATTTCAGTTTAGCAATCGCTGGCTTTTCGGCTAGACAACAAACCAGCTAAGCACTGCAAATTGGATCGATACCGGCGGGAACGGGCACTGGGTCAATTCGGCAAAATAGCGAGTTGATTCCGTCGCAATGACAGCATTTCTTCGGAACATTTGGTAGAAAACGGAAAATCGGTAGAAACCGTAAAAGTTGTAAATTTGATCTGACCGAAGTAAGAAATGACCTATCGCTCATTGTTTGTTGACCCAAGATACCGCATTCGAACATGAAAAAAATCAAGCTCCTATTACGTTACGGTTTGGCTTGTTCATCGCTCACGATTTCGTTCGCTATCGGAATGGCCCAGATTGCGGACGAAACAAACGAACCTTTGCCTCCAATCGTCCAAGTCGCCAACGAAACGAGCCCAGAAAACTCCGCCGACGCTGCTGCAACTGAGGAAGCGCCCGCCGAATCTTCCGTCGAAGCGGTTGTCGATCAAGGCGGATTCAGTGCTCCGTACCGGTTTGATGCCGCGTCATCGCCGTTTCATTTACAACCGCTCACGCCAATTTTTGAAGCCGTTCCGATCGTAAGAGTGGCTTCTGCGTCATCCAATGACGGGGGTGCTTTTACGCAACCTATCGGCACCGCATTGGACGGGAATTGGCCACCCATAGTCTCTCCGGGCGATGCCAGCTCTTTTAGCTCAGATCCCCAAGAAGCCGTGTTGGCTATCCAGCAAATACAACACCAAATGGCGGTTCCGCCTGCTCCACAAATACCCAATCGCTCGACACAAACGCGTTCATTTTCAGCTAACGTGCCGAATACCGCGCCGACCCTTCCGTCATTCAACACTGATTTCAGCGTGAACTCACGAGAAGCTTTTGGTGGCTTCGCCCAATCACCTAGTTCTTCGGCCACCGTTCCTGCAAGCATTCCGACAATTGGCGGGGCAACTTTAAGCGGCTATGACCACCGCGGGCGATGCTCTCATTGCGGGGGCGCTGGCTGCGAACAATGCACCGGCGCGGTCTCCTCGATTCACGAAGAATACGGTGCGGCCCCAGTCATGACTGATGAATCCATTGTTGTGCCGGGCGAGGGTTCGGGAACCAAAGGTCCGGGCTACGAATGCTGCGGATTCATGAATGGCTCTTCAGATCGCTACTTGATGGTTGACTTCTTGTATTATCAACGCGCTGACGCCACGATATTCGGGGGCAACTTTCCGGGTTTCGAGGACTTCGATTGGACTCGAGGTGGCCGGGTCACGATTGGGCATCGCTTTGATTGCAACAGCGGTAGAGAAATCAGCCTGATGGGCTTTGATCCTTGGATCGCTGTTACCGAGGAACGGGATGCGGGCGCTCGCTTGTTTGGAAATTTAGCGTCGGCTGGCGGCTTTCCTGCTAGTTCACTCAGTTCCTTTCGCAACGCGACGTATCTCGAACAGTTGCAGAAGACCGATTTCTATAGCGGCGAGATTAATAATACCTATTGGGCCTGGGACGTCGTCAAGACTTTTTACGGAGTCCGCTATATGTACTTCGACGACGAATATCGGTTGTCGAGTGCCAATGCGTTTGGCGAGCAAGGCTATTACTTCCTCGACACTACCAATTATTTGTTTGGACCGCACCTCGGCTGGGAAATGTTTTACGATATCGGCTATCGCTTGTCGTTTTCATTCAGCACCAAGCTGGGCGGATACGCCAACGTGCATCGCGGGACAACGGCGATTTTGAACGACGGCGACGTTGTACTCAATGCGACCGACAAGAACACGTCGTTGGCGGGATCTGCGGAAATCGGCTTCCACGGCCACTATCAGATTCTGCCGCGTGTTCGAGCCCGGTTCGGATATGACGTGCTCGGATTATGGGAAGTTGCGACAACCGAGGATAACTTTACGCAAGTCATTACTCCGACGACCGGCCTCGCCTACGAACACGACGACAACGCATTCTTCCACGGAGTATTTGCTGGCGTCGAGTTTTACCGATAGTGATCGCGCCTCATTTCGGCTTGGGGAAAGTCGGCCAGCGCGCGCCGAGGGCTTTGGCCTGAATGCGCGTCAACGCTGCAATTCCATCTCGCGCAAGTTTAAGCAGCAGACTTAAATCGCGGTCACTGAAAGTCGCTTCTTCACCGGTTCCTTGGATTTCGACGAACCGTCCAGAGCCGGTCATAACGACGTTCATGTCGACATCCGCATCGACGTCAAGCGCGAAATCGAGATCGAGAAAGTGCCGACTATTGACGATTCCGACGCTGACTGCCGCGACGCTGTCCTTCAGCGGCAAAGTATCCGGGTCCGGCAAACTTCGGCGGATCTTGTGCAAAGCGTCAACCAGCGCGATGAAAGCGCCTGTGATGCTCGCCGTGCGCGTCCCGCCGTCAGCTTCTAACACGTCGCAGTCGATCGTGATTTGTCGCGGACCCAGTGCGGAGAGGTCAACGACGGAGCGCAGGCTTCGTCCAATCAGCCGTTGAATCTCAGTTGTGCGGCCATCCAGTTTAGTTCGCTCGCGCGATTTTCTCGGCGATGTCGAACCGGGCAGCATGTTGTATTCCGCCGTGACCCAGCCACGATCACGTGCGGCCATCCACGGCGGTAAATTTTCGTCGACGCTGGCCGTGCATAACACGGTCGTGCCGCCGCATTGATACAGAACGCTTCCTGGACTGGTGCGAGTAAAGTTGCGTTTGATTTTGACGGGACGAATCTTGTTGGTCGGGCGTGCCATAAACTTTTTTGGGTTAGAGAGTTGAGGTGACTTCATCATGTACTCGACGGTCGCTGACTTCAACGTCGACTTCGGCTTGGATTGCAGGTCAAAGCTCGCGTACCGCCAATTCCGGCGTTCCGCTATAATTTTCGGGCTTGCCGAGAATTACGCGATAGCCGCCCGTTCAATTACCAGCACGAAGCGCAAGCTAGTGTTACTGAATTACCTGCACGACGCCCAATCGAGTGCAAAACTTAAAATCGAGGAGTTTGTTTCGTGTCCAATTTCTTTCGCGACCCTGGAGTACGCGAGACGATCGAGTCGATCATCGTCGCCGTCATGCTGGCCCTCATGTTCAAGGCCTACGAAGCTGAGGCGTACATTATTCCAACCGGATCGATGGCCCCTACCCTGCGCGGCGAGCATTTTGACATCGCTTGTGAGCAATGCGGTCACGTCTATCAAACGAATTGCAGCAACAAGCGCAACGACGTTCGAAATACGTTTTGCCCAATCTGCCGCTATCGCACCATACTTAAGCCGGAAATGTTGTCCGATCACAATTCGTTCGACGGCGATCGAATTCTCGTCAACAAGTTTATTTACGACTTCGCCGAACCGGTGCGATGGGACGTTATCGTCTTTAAGAATCCAAGAAACGCAAAACAGAATTACATTAAAAGGCTTTGTGGTTTGCCTAATGAATCTCTGCTGATTGAAAACGGCGACCTGTTTACTTTTGATTCGCGGACCGAGTCGTTTAACCAGCGACGGATCGCCCGAAAGTCGCCGCGCAAGATTCGGGCGATGATGCAATTGGTCGATGACAACCAGCACATCGGTTCGAAACTGGCCGCCGCAAGCTGGCCACTGCGGTGGACGACCATCGATTCAAGCGAGTCGCTGCCTAATTGGACAAATTCTAATCCGCCAAGCTTGTCGTATTCCATTGACGGAACCAAGACTAGTGAGGTTCGTTGGTTGCGGTACCGTCACCTCATGCCGCACATTGAAGATTGGGATATCCTCAGCGGTGGCGAATTGCCGGATCGCCTCGCACCAATTGTTTCAGGAAAAGCAGTGGGAGCCGGCCTGGTACGCGATCACTATTCCTATAACGAATTGGTGGAACAAAGGTCTCCCGGAATGTCGACCGAAGTCAGTGGCTTTCATTGGGTCGGCGACCTTGGTGTCGAAGCTTGGGTCGATATCCAATCCGACACGGGCACATTGCTGCTGGAAACAACGGAAGGCGGGATACACTTTGTTTGCCAAATCGATATCGCGACCGGCGAAGCGTCCCTGAACACATCTGACTCGAATGTAAAATTCGTAGATGCCAATCGTGCAAGCGTGGGTCGACCGATGAGCCAAACTAAAATTCGTGGCCGCGGAAAACATCGTTTCTTTTTGATGAACGCGGATGATCGTTTGTTCGTGTGGATCGACGACCGGGCGCTGGTTTTCGGCGACCTCCCTTTTCAAGACTACGAACGAACTGTTCCCAGCGTTCCAACTTATTCCGATGCCGATCCAGGTGATTCGCTTCCGTTGGGGATCGGTTGTCAATCCGCTCAACTGCAAGTATCGCGAATTAAAGTTTGGCGCGATGTCTATTACACTTCCGGCGAGCGTCCGTGGGATTACCGAATTAACTTGGACTTTCTGTCGGTAAACGAAATCTTTGAAAGCCCGGCCAAGTGGAGTTCCGAGGGCGCAGCTAAATTGTTTGATAGCCGAAACCGCACCGAAAAAGATTTGCATTTACTCGGCGAAGGCCAGTACTTTCCAATGGGTGACAACAGTCCAGCTAGCCAAGACGCTCGATTATGGGGCGACCCTCCTTATGTAAAACGCGAACTATTGTTGGGCCGTGCGTTGTTTCTTTATTTCCCGCACAGCCTGAACCGACCCGTTTTCGGCTTTCCTGATTTCTCGCGCATGAAGTTCATTCGGTAACCATGACGTTCCCTCGCCCCTGTACTCAGGGGAGAGGGAACAAGAATTGGCCAATTTGAAACGCGAAAATGTTTAACGGCCTTGGATGTGGCGTTTGGATGATCAAATTCACTTGTTAATGAAATTCAGCTCAAGGAGGAGTCGACTATGACAATCTTGAAAGCCAACTCGCTTGAAAAAAGTTTCGGGCGGCGCAAAGTGGTCGACGGGGTCACGCTGGAAATTGATGCCGGTGAAATTGTCGGGTTGCTGGGCCCCAACGGGGCCGGCAAGACAACGACGTTTCGAATGATCTGCGGAATGCTCACGCCCGATCAGGGCCAAGTCCTCTTGCGCGATCAAGATGTTACCGATTGGCCGATGTATATCCGGGCTCGCGACGGCGGCATGGGCTATTTGCCGCAACAATCGAGCGTCTTTACCAAGCTCACGGCAGAACAAAATCTGATCGCCATGATGGAGTTGCTCAACATGCCGCGAGCCGACCAGCTCATCCGATGCGACGAGCTGCTCGAACAATTCAAAATCTCCCACGTGCGCAAGACGCGTGCCGGTCGGCTTTCGGGCGGCGAACGGAGGCGGCTGGAACTGGCTCGTTGCCTAGTCTCTCGCCCCGAAATCATCATGTTGGACGAGCCGTTTGCCGGCATTGATCCGGTCACGGTGCAAAGCATTCAGACAATTATTCGGCAGCTTTCCCGCGAAGGCATTTCGATCTTGATCACCGACCACGCCGCGCGCGAAATCCTGCAAATCACGCATCGGACTTATGTCGTCAGCGACGGTCGAATTCTCTGCAGCGGCACCGCCGACGATATCGTGCGACATCCCGGGGTCAAAGAAAAATACTTGGGCGACATTGACCTCGAATCGACCAAATGGCCCAAACCCGTGTTCACCCGTCTCGCCCACTCCGGCCGCAATTTCACCCCCACCGGCGTCCGCGCGGATGATTTGTAATTTGCAGCAACGTCTAAATCAAGACCAGTTGATCGAACATTGTCGTTGGGAATCTCGCGCTCTCGCGGAGGCGACATGGGCAACCGGGAGCGGTATAATTGTTAATGTATCGCGTCAGAGTGCCAGGAGTCATCTCAATGCATCACGAACGAATTACGATGGATCCCAATGTAATGTTCGGGAAACCGGTCATTAAGGGAACGCGGGTTACTGTCGAACTGATCCTACGAAAAATAGGGGAAGGAATGACGGACAAGCAAATCTTGCAACATCACCCGCACCTAACAATTGAGGATCTCCGTGCGGCGGCCTCGTTCGCGGCAGATCACCTGGCGGCAGAGGAAATCGTGCCTGCGACGGGAAATTCCTAGTGAAATTCGCTGCTGACGAATGTTGTGACGCGATGTTGGTGGCAGGCCTTCGCGCGGACGGCCACGACGTCTGGTACGCGATGGAGTCCGCCTGCGGCGCGGATGATGAGACCATCTTGCGTACTGCGACTGCCGACGATCGAATTCTATTGACTGAGGACAAGGACTTTGGCGAACTGGTTATTCGGCTGGGTCGGCCGGCGCTTGGTGTCGTCTTGATTCGGATAAATCCCGCAGATTCTGCCACAAAGTTGGTTCGATTGCGCGAAGTCTTGCAGCACCAAGCCCTTCGATTACCTGGCTCATTTGTCGTCTTGGATGAATCGAAAACACGGATTCGCTCGTTGCGTTAATCGGCGACTCAAATCGAAACGGACGATCCGAAATTTTCCGACGATGCGATTACACAAACGAATTACTTGTGCTGGCCGTTGGAATCTCTTTTGTGGACGGAGGGGCCGAGGATGACTTCGAGTTCTTTTTGATCAAGTTCCTCAGTCTTGACTAGCTCGTCGGCCAATCGATCTAGCGCTTCGCGTCGATCGCCGAGCAATTGGAAAGCGGATTTGGCGGCGGCCTGCAAGATGATTGTGACTTCGTCGTCGATCACTTCCATGGTGTGTTCGCTGAATTGGCGATTCTTGTGAATCTCGCGTCCAAGGAACGGATCCTCGTCGGACATTTTGAAACTGACGGGACCGAGTCGCCCGCTCATTCCCCAATGGGTGACCATGCGACGAGCGATATTAGTCGCCTGTTCCAGGTCGTTTTCCGCGCCGACGGTTAGTTCATCGTAAACAAGTTGTTCTGCCGCGCGGCCGGCGAGGGCGACGATCAATTGGTCGCGCAATTCGTTTTCGGACATGTTCAGCCGATCTTCGAGCGGCGTCATTTGCGTAACTCCCAGCGTGTGGCCGCGAGGAATGACAGTGACCTTGTGAACGGGATAAGCACCGGACAAAAACCACGCGGCCATCGTGTGCCCGGCTTCGTGAAAAGCGGTGCGACGTTTTTCTTTGTCGCTGAGAATTTCTTCGCGGCGGGCTCCCATGAGGACTTTGTCATGGGCGTAATAGAAATCGGCCATCTCGACGTAATTCTTGTTGTGACGAGCGGCCCACAGAGCGGCTTCGTTGACCAAGTTTTCGATGTCAGCGCCCGTCATCCCGGCGGTCGCGCTCGCCATGACCTCTAGCTCAACGTCTGGTCCGAGCGGCACATCGCGAACGTGGACTTTGAAGATGGCTAGTCGTCCGGTTTGCGTAGGCCGCGAAACCATGACGTGCCGGTCAAAGCGACCTGGACGCAAAAGCGCGGGGTCAAGCACATCCGGTCTGTTCGTCGCTGCCAAAACAATCACGGATTCGTTTCTCTGAAACCCGTCCATCTCGCCAAGAATTTGATTCAGCGTTTGTTCTCGTTCGTCGTGACCGCCGCCCAATCCTGCGCCGCGCTGTCTGCCAACGGCATCGATCTCATCGATGAACACGATCGCAGGCGATTGGCGTTTCGCGCTGGCGAACAAGTCGCGAACTCGGCTGGCACCGACGCCAACGAACATTTGAATGAACTCAGAACCGTTCACGCTAAAAAACGGAACGCTCGCTTCACCGGCGACCGCGCGGGCCATGAGCGTCTTACCCGTTCCCGGCGGCCCGAACAGCAAAACCCCCTTGGGAATCTGTCCCCCAAGACGTTGATATTTGCTCGGGTTGCGCAAGTATTCGACAATCTCGACCAAATCACCTTTCACGTTATCGAGTCCGGCAACATCGGCGAACGTAACGTGTTTGTCGGAAGGCTCAAACCGCTTGGCGGGACTGCGCGAAAAACTCGAAAGGAACGATCCGCCTCCCATTGCTTGATTCTGCATGCGCCGCATCAGGTAAAACATGATGAGGACGGGAAGAGTAAACATCAATGCCAAAATGATTATGGAGGTAATGTCGTATGCGGGCAGCGGCTCTTTTGAGACGTTAATATTTTTGTTGCGCAAACGATCGTAAAGCGCCGCGCCGGCCTGGGAATTCGGACTCGGAATTTGAACGGTAAACTGTTTTTTGAGCGGTTTAGTGTCTGGGACAAGATTTCCGTTTGCATCGTAAGTCGGTTCGGCTGGCGGAATGACTTTGAACACGCCGATTGCTTCTTCGCCGACAATGGTGATGCGATCGATGTGCGGGCCGACCAGACGGCCTTCTTCATCCTTCATCTCATTGCCATTGAAATCTTTCCCTTCAATCAGATTCTCAAGATACGACAAACTGATTTTTGACGGGGCTTGAACCCAATTGATGTAGAGGGCAATGGCAAGCGCCAGGCCAATGAACAACAACACGCCCCAACCATTGACAGGTTTGGAACGCTTTTCTTGTTTGGCGTCGGAATCTTTCTCTTCGCTATCGCGCATATCACTCATCTATTCATTCTCGTTCGGCGAAAGTCGGCGGTCGCTCAAGAGCTCGAATTCTATCCGAACTTGCCGCCATTGGCGACCGATGTTGCTCGTTGTTCGGCGAATCGAGAATCCTATCGCGACGATTTGAGAAAATACATTAATTCAGGACCGGAAACGCCAGGCGGCAGTTCAGAAACACTCTTGGCCGTCATGCGGTCGCCTTGCTCGCCGACGAACTGTCGCAAATGCGAAAGCTGTTGCGGCGATAGGAGCCAGTGCGCTCGGATCGCTTGACCGTCAATGGCCGCTGCGCTCAAGTCCGTACGAATTTGCGCGGCGTCGATCTGACGAATTTGCTGAACCTGCGATTCATCGTACCCGTCCATAAACAATTTCCACGTCCAGTAATAGGGTTGATTTGTGGCCGGTTCAGCAGCCGGTTTTTTTTGGTTTGTCCCATCAATCCCATCAGCGTCATGGGATTGAAGGGACTCATGGGATTGATGGGACGTTTCTGGCGCAGCGAACGAGTTGGGCTCGTCAGTCAACGTCGTGGCGATAATCATGGCCAGTTCTGTCGGAACGGCAGCCAGAACGGTCGGATTCAACTCCGATTGCAGAAGCTTTCGGCCCTCGTCGCTGATTTGTATTACGGGACGGAATTTGGTTGTTTCGATCTGGCTTAACCAGCCGCCGACTAATAACGCCGAGACCAAATCGGTAACAGATTCCTGACGCAACTGTTTAAGACGGCCAAAGGTTGGGATCCGGTCGAGCCGCAGCGGCACGAGCTTTTTGGAAGTCGAGCCGGTTAACATTTGGACCAATAACTGCTTGCCGATACGACCGTGCGTTCGGGCGGCTCCACTCAGAACAACTTGGACCGCATACCAAACGCGTCGCGCTTCGTCTCCGACCAACTGTTTCGCAGGAGTCGACGTCGCGACCGATTGCTCGCTTCCACCGCAGTTGTCGCATTTATGGCATACGCGACGTTGCGGGTCGCCAAAGTACTCCAAGATCTCAAGTTGTCGGCAGCGTCGCGAACTGACAAAGCGAATGACTTGTTCGAGTTTTTCGTATTCGCATTTCTTGCGCCGATCAAGCTCCTCGAAATCGATTTGCAACTGTTCGAACGACCAATCGCGGCGCATAACGTGAACCGCGCGTCCGCGAAATGGCGGAACGTAATCGACCCCCTCAAGTTTCACCAATTCGCGAAGCGCTCGCGTGACCGCGTCCCATTTCATTTCCACGGTTTCCGAGAAACGCGACGGGCTAAAATAAACTCGCTCGCCGCGCAAGTCGCCGACGAGTGCCTCAAGCCCGCGCATCACGGTTCGCTGCGCTCGGGCATCTCGCGGAAGGAGTTCGGGCAAGTTTGCGTGAGGCAAATCGATGCGAATTGACGCCATATTTTGCTGCGAGTCCATCCGTTCAATCGCGCCCGCCTTTTCCAGCAAGGCTTCGCAAACGCGAATGCCTTCGGTGCCGATGGAAACGCCCAATTCTTCTTTGATCTGTTGCAGAGTCAGTTCAATTGGATCGACGTCGAACGATTTGAGAAATTCAAACACATCGCGAACAATCTTCCGCGTCGGATACGCATTCTCGATAAAGAACTCTTGGATGAAGCGATCTTGATACGAATAGAACAGCAGACACTCAGCCGGTTGCCCATCGCGGCCCGCGCGACCCGCCTCCTGATAATAGGCCTCTATGCTCCCCGGCAAATTGTAGTGCACGACGAATCGAAGTTCGCGCTTGTCGATTCCCATACCGAAAGCATTCGTTGCGACAATCAGCGGAACTTGGTCTGACATGAACGCTTCCTGGATTCGCCTGCGTTCGTCCGGTTCCATTCCCGCATGATAAAACGCAACTGCTCGTTTGGTCGATGCTTGGATCAACTCGACGAGATGCTCGCACGATTTTCGAGTCGCAGCGTAAACGATGCCCGATCCCGAATGAGTCGTCACGTATTCGACCAAGCGACGATCCTTTTCGGAGTTGCTCGCCGGCACCTCGACTCGCAACGACAAATTCTCGCGCGCGAAGCCCGAAACAAAAGTCGCCGGCTTGTCTAGTTCGAGGACTTGCGATATATCTTCGCGAACCGTTTTTGTCGCAGTCGCAGTCAGTGCAATCGTTTGCGGCGAACCGATACGCCGCCGAAACTTTCCGAGCCGCGCGAAGTCTGGACGAAAGTCATGTCCCCACTGGCTAATACAATGGGCTTCGTCGATTGCCAGCAACGTCACGTTGGCTTGGCGAATAGCTTCCAGAAACGATGAACTTCGAAGTCGTTCGGGCGCGATGTAAACCAAGGCGTAGTCGCCGCGAATCATGTCTTGAGTTCGTTGGCTGCGTTCGCGCGAGTCGAGAGAACTGTTGATATAGGTCGCGGGAATTTTGCGCTTTAGCAGCGAGTCGACTTGGTCCTTCATCAGTGCGATCAATGGCGAGATGACAATCGTCAGTCCTGTGCGGGCCAGCGCGGGCAACTGAAAACATAGGCTTTTGCCGCCGCCCGTTGGCATTATGCACAAGCAATCTCGCTTGGCCATGACCGCGTCGATGACTTCGCGTTGGCCGACTCGAAATTCGCTCAATCCGAATCGGGCCAGGAATTCCTGATAGATCACACTCGCTCCGCAGTTGTGGTTATGCCACTGGAAAGCGTCGATTATAATGCCCGGCTCGCTCGCGTGCGGGGGGACGTCGTCTGGCTCCGATGCGACAAGAGTTTTCGAAACACAACGCAATTCGATCTTGGCATGATTCGCGTCGTCAATCTTTGCAAGAAATTCGTCAGCGTGGAGCGCTCGATCCAGGCCGTCGATAACGTATCTTTCGAAGTGAGTCCCGGAGAAGTCTACGGCCTACTCGGACCGAATGGCGCGGGCAAAACGACTTGCATGCGGATGATTTTGGGCTTGTTGCAACCAGATTCCGGCTACGCGGAAATCGACTCGATCCGATCCGATTTGGCCGCCGACGAAATTAAGCGGCGCGTCGGATTTGTGTCAGCCAACGCAGGGACGTATCAATGGCTTACGGCTCGCGAAGTTCTCAGTTTTTTTGGCGACGTGTACGGATTGCCGCTGGAGCGAATTAAGCAACAAGTCGAACGATTGTCGGAGCTGCTTGGATTGCAATCGTTTTTGGATCAACGCAGTGCTACGTTGAGTACGGGACAGCGACAGAGAATCAACTTGGCTCGCGCCCTGATGCACGATCCGCCGATCATGTTGTTGGATGAACCGACTCTGGGTCTGGACGTGGTCGGCAGCCAAATCATTTTCGATTACATGCAGATGCTCTGCCGCGACAACAAAGCGATTATCTTGTGCACGCATCGATTAGAGCAGGCACAGCGCGTTTGCCAGCGATTCGGATTGCTGCATCACGGACAAATGGTCCACGAAGGAACGATGGACGAGCTTCGTCAGCAAACGGGTCGCGATAATCTGGTCGATATCTTTGTGAGCTTGTTGCGACCGGAAGGTGGACTGCTTTTTGACCGCGATGTAGATTCATTTGGAACTAAGGTGCGGCCATGAGCGAGGATCGCGACTCAATACCGAAGCCGCGAAGCGGGCTCGATCTCGGACGGCTTTGGCGTCTGACGCAAAAAGAACTTCGCGAAACATTGCGCGATCGGCGAACGGTAATCACGCTCTTGGTCATGCCGCTATTGGTTTACCCGATCCTCAGTTTGATCTTTCGAACGTTTTTACTTTCGGGTGCGATCGCCACGCCCATCGACAAGCCGATCATCTATCAATTCGCGCTCGAGTCGGACGCGACCGACGAAGAATGTGTACAAGCATTTGGTGAAATTCAACGTGACGTGTCCTTGCTGGAAGCAGCTCGAGTGCCATTGATTGCAAATTATTTGGACCTCAAATCGCCTGCTATTGGACGATTCGCCGAACATGAAGTGTCCGTCCAGCAGGATAAGAAAGAAGAAAATTTCGTCCGATCAAGGCTGACGTCGAATCACGTCGATGCCGGTGCGATTCTTCACTTTCGAGTAGCGCGAGCCGATGGTAACAATTCAGCTACAAGAGCCTTGGCCCACAGGCCGATTCGCATCGAAGTCGTCGCCAACTTGAATAATTCGTTTTCGCTCCAAGCCGCAGAATACCTTCGCGATCATCTCGAAGCAGTCAACCGATTTCGAATGCAGGCGCGAGGCGTTTTGGATCAGACGGCCCTACTCATCGAGCCGGTGCATATCGATGCACCTGCGAAAACGAAACCGGCGATCTCTTTCGGAACGCTGATCCCGTTTATTTTGGTTCTGATGACGATAACGGGAGCGGTGTATCCGGCGATCGACTTGACGGCGGGAGAGCGGGAGCGAGGAACGATGGAAGCACTCGTGGCAGCGCCGATTCCGCGAATGCGAATTCTGTTTGCCAAGTTTGTGGCGGTCCTCACCGTGGCGATGCTGACGGCGACGTTGAACTTGATCGGAATGCTGACGACGATCTGGGCATTTCGGCTTGAAGGGATGATCTTCGAATCCGGCAAATTTTCACTTATCGCGGTAACTCAAGTCTTTGGGCTACTACTGTTATTCGCGGCGTTCTTCTCAGCCGTGCTCTTGGCCGTAACAAGTTTTGCTCGGAGTTTCAAAGAAGCCCAAGCCTACTTGATCCCGCTAATCTTGCTGTCGCTTGCTCCTGGCGTGGTGAGCCTGGCACCTGGACTCTCGTTGTCCGGACCGATTTGTCTGGTGCCGCTGCTGAATTTCGTGTTGCTGGCTCGCGATATTCTCCAAGGTCAAATTTCGACCGCGCCGGCGATTGTCGCGATTCTATCAACATTGTTGTACGCGGCATTTGCGCTCGCCGTTGCCTCGCGCATTTTCGGCACGGACGCGATCTTGTACGGAAGTCACGAGAGCATTAAAGATTCGCTTCGTCGCCCCAAGGCTCCGCAAACGGTCGCGTCACCGCTTACTGCTATTTTCTGTTTGACCTGTTTGTTCCCCGCTAATTTTTTGGCTATCTCAATTCTCAGTCGCCTGTCGGATGGCGATATTAGCCTCGCTCTGGCTGTGATGGCGATTGGCACGATTTTGTTTTTCATCGGAGTCCCTTTGCTGTTCGCGTGGCATCAACGGATTCGAATCGATTCGGGTTTTGCATTGCGCTGGCCAAAGCCAGTTCCGTGGCTAGCGGCAATCGTGTTGGGCTTAAGTGCGTGGCCGATTTCGATCGTGATTATCTCCGCGACGCATTATCTGATTACATTGTTGGGTGGCGCGGAAGTCGCAGCCGCTTGGCAACAACGCTTAATTGAAGGAGGCCAAGCGTACGTGGATCGTTGGCGGCAGTTGCCGATTGGGCTGATCCTGTTGACTCATGCTGTGATTCCGGCCATCGCCGAAGAATGGTTCTTTCGCGGCTTCCTTTTCCAATCGTTGCTCTCACGTTCCAAGTCCGCGCTCGGCCCGATTTTAATTTCCGGCCTGATTTTCGGCGCGTTCCACTTGCTCACCGAAAGTGTCATTTCCTTGGACCGGCTCGTGCCGACAACTTTGATGGGCTTCTTGCTGGCGTATGTTTGTTGGCGAACCCAATCGATCGTCCCCGGAATCTTCGTCCACGCGCTGAACAATGGCACCGTAGTTTGCCTCGCCTATTTTGGTGAAGAGCTAAAAAGCGTCGCCTGGTTTCCATTCAAGGGCGATGATTTGCCGGCCGCTTGGCTCGCAGCAGTCCTTGCTGTGGCAGTCATTGCACTTTTCGTAATTCTACTAGGGACGCGAAGCAACACGAGGCATTATGAACATTGACGCAGCAGAATTGTGATCGTCGCGAAACTCACTCGTTCTAAATTCCGTAGATCGGAAATAGCTTGCAGCGCAAATGAGAAATTAGCGGTTGGCTGTCGATCGGGCGGCCGGTGATCTTGGTCATCAGATCGCGCGATGAAAAACGATTGCCGACGCTGTGAACTTTTTGCCGCAGCCATTGAAGAAGTGGTTGAAACTCGCCGCGCGCAAATGCTGTAGGCATATCGCCAAGCTCTTTGCTGGCTTGTTCGAACAATTGGCTGGCGTAGATGTTGCCGAGCGAATACGTGGGGAAATATCCGAAGAGGCCGGCGCTCCAATGAATGTCTTGCAAAACGCCGTCTGCATCGGTCGGGGGTCGGACGCCCAGATCGCGCTCGTAAGCGTCGTTCCAAGCTTGCGGCAGGTCGGCGACTTTCAGCCGGTCGTCCAGCAAAGCTTGTTCGAGTTCGAACCGGATAATAATGTGCAAGTTGTAAGTCGCCTCGTCGGCTTCGACCCGAATCAAGCTTGGACGGACCACGTTGAGGGCCGCGAATAATTGTTCCAAGCTAACATTCGTGAGCGAATTATTAAACGCGGATTGAACCTGAGGCAGAAAATGTTTCCAAAAACCTTTGCTCCGACCGACAAGGTTTTCCCAAAGCCTTGACTGCGATTCATGGATTCCCATGCTGCAGAAATCGCCGCTGGCCAAGCCGTATTCGTCGCCCGGCAAGCCTTGTTCGTACATGCCGTGGCCAGTCTCATGCAAAATCCCAAAAAACGAACTTGGAAAAAACGACTCGTCGTAACGCGTCGTGATGCGGCAATCGCTCGGACCGAGCTCAGTGCAAAACGGATGCTTCGTCGTGTCGAGCCTCCCGCGCGAGAAATCAAAACCGATCGCAGTTGCGACGGCCCTGCCCAGGGCTTCTTGTCGGTCGCATGGAAATCGGCCGTGCAAGAATTCAGTCGCCGGAATCTTTTTGGCGGTCGTGATTTGATGTACCAGGGGAACTAAATCTTGCCGTAGTCGCTCCAAGACCTCGGTGATCTCACGAGTCTTGGCCAGCGGCTCGTAGTTATCCAGGAGCGCATCGTAGCGGCAATCTTCAAAGCCGATCGCGTCGGCCTGCTGTCGCTTGAGTTGAAGAATGCGAGTCAAGTGCGGTGCAAACTTTTTGAAATCGTTGTCGCGCCGCGCCTCGATCCAAGCCAGTTGTCCCAACGAACAAGCCCGCGCCAGCTCCTCAACCAACGACTGCGGCAGCCGAGTTTGTTTTTTGAACTGCCGATCCCAATGAAAAATGGAAGCGCCCCCAGCAGAGTTGCGATCGCGCGATAACTCCGAGTCCGTTAGTTCCGAAAGCCATTGGCCAACCCGCGGGTCCGTGTTCCGCAGATGCACCAGCCCCGCCAAAAAGCTAACTTGATCCGCGCGATATTCGCCACCACCCGGCGGCATCAACGTCTGCTGATCCCAGTCCAACAAAGCCTGCGTTGTCAAAAGCTTTTTGGTATCGCGAGCGTGCCCGCAAAGCTGCTGGTAAGTTTCGTGAAGCTTGTTCATTGGTCGGGCTTAATCCTGGCAAAGTCCATTGGCAAAGCTCGCAATTGTCGTTCATCAAGCTGAAACGACAAGCCAGCGTCCGTGAAGACCTTGGAAAGCACCTCCGACAATGCCAGACAGAGAACGAATGAACAATGATTCGCGTCGGCGACGAAACGCGAATGGTTTCATTTTTCGTTGCGTCGCAATAACGGCTTTCGGATCGCCACCAGATTAAATCGCACGTGTTCCGTCGAACGAAACAGATGACGCCAAATCATAGGGATAATCTAAAAACGGCGATTGCAAATGAAGTTGCAGTATGTCGAGAATTGCAGGGCACGCCTGCTCAATCATGTCGAGAACGACATGGAACGTCTTTAAAGGCTTATTGATCGGATCAGGAACGTCCGGCGGGGCATCATCAGGCAAGAATTCGCTTAGCAGACTTAGCTGACACGACGGACGAGAATGAAGCCTTTGAAGTTCTCGCTGAACTTGTCGATCCATTGCGATTACCAAATCAAAACGATCTAAGTCCAGTCGATTGATCATTCGTGCCCTTCCGTGAACGCGGTAACCACGAAGAAAAGCCGCCAGCCTCATTCGCCAAGCGGCTTTTGCTCCAACGCAATCATCCAGGATTCCTGCTGAATCAACTTTGACTTGCGATTTGAGTCCCCGTCTGGCAACAAAATATTCCATCACGCCCTGCCCTGCTGGCGAACGACAGACATTTCCGGCACACACAAACAATATCGACAACTTGGCAGCCGCAGCCGCCGTCAAGGCGTTCGCCGACTGAAGCCTACACCCTGTTCCAGAATAATTCATCGGATGCCTCACTTGCGAAAACAAGTTCCTGAATTCGAAACGCTCTGATGCAAAATTCGCAAACCTAAGAGCGCTTGAAGTGGGCAGTGGTTGAGGCGTGGATGGCGGGGCGAACTATACTTTGGTTTCAGTGGACTGTGGACTGAGTAGGAATGAAACCGAAAGTCAATTCGTCCCGCCCCACGAAAATGCTAATAGAGCTTGAACTCAAGCTTCCATATTTCATGAAGCGGACGTTCTTTTTCTCAATCAAGCCTCAGTCTGGAAACATTTGAGCCGCGTCGCCTGATCAAGAAAAACAGGACTCCCGCCAACGCCGCACATGACGATGACGGTTCAGGAACGGCTTGAACGAATACTGTGATTAAGGCACCCTGATTGTTGATAAACGAAGCGTCTGTTGGGCCAAACGATGCACCAGCCAAGACGTTGTTCATCGAAAAAGTTGCCGATCCAGTGGGTGCAAAGTTAACCGTGAAGTCCTTCGAGAAAGGGACCCCGAAAATTCCCGGAGTTGTCGTGCTGGTGTCAAAAAACGAGTAACCTCCAGAGAAAAGACCGCCAGGAGTGTTAAAAAAAGCATTTGCGGACGAGGCCACTAATCCCATTCCGCCCGCAAACGGCGTCGAAATCGTATAGTCGCCGAACTGTTCAACGCGAACTCCGGTGATCAAGTAACCGGGGTTAGCGTCAATGGTGAAATTCAATTGACTACTCAGCATGGAGATGCCAGTGCCAACTGAACTCGCGTCAAAGAGCTGCGGCATAAAAACGAGAGTGTTGCTCATCGACGTCGGTGCGCCAAACAGCTCCGGAACTCCTCCGATCCCACCGCCAATGTTGGGCGATGATTCGGAAATGTTGTTAAACCAGACATTGGACCCACCTACACTACCATACAAGACAATGTCGGCGCGAGCAAAAACGAATGGACTCAGTGTGGCCGCAATACTGAGTGCAGCAGCAATCAAAAATCTTCGGTTCATGTTCTGTTCCTTACATGAAAAAATTTCGATCCGGTTGCTGTTCCAACCGGACCTGCCTCTGACGACAAAAAAGTTCTGTCGCCGATGAATTCGATACAAGACGAGAACAATGTCAACCAAGTTGTCCTCGACGAGAACTTAAAGAAGTTTTTTCCAGAAAAAGTGCAATCAAAGTAAAAACTAAATCGTGATGCACCAATCGGAAGTCTTCGGCACAGGATTTGATGCCCGATGTTTTAGGCAAGTTAGGCGAACATGAAAATTTATCGCAATTGCAGAATCGCCACGCCTAACGCCTCGGCTCAATCGCGTACCAACTCCGCGATTGGTTCCGCAAACTTCATTCCCTAGTTGTCGATGAGCTTTTTCGTAATTACTTTTTTGTGACAGCAGATCGATGAGATGTAGCATCGATCACGAAAATAAATTCGTGTCAAAGAAATAGTTGTATCCAATCCAACTGAAAAAGTTTTCTTTCAGGAAGCGGCTACGCCGTATTCGTGAAGGACACGTGGTTCAGTGGCGTTGGACTATTGAGAAACGCCAGATTCATGCCAAATTACTTGGCAAAGACCCGCAATTGAAGGTCATTTAGCTCAAACGACAAGTCAGTTTCTGCGAAGACTTTGGTGAGCAATTCTTCGTACGAGACTTTGTCGACATGGATTTCGACTTGTGCCTCCAATTGCCGCTCCAAACTAGCGTCGCAACTGAATTCGACACCGAGTTGCACAGCGACCTGCCGTGCGATCTTGCCTACCGAAGCAGTGTCGTTAAGCGTGACGACCTTTTTTGCGCCTGGAGTTAGCGAACGACGAATGACTTCGTGATCGACGAGCCAGCGGGCGATTTCATGTTGGTTTGCCGGCGAAGCCGTAACGATTAGGTTTGCCGATTTTCGTTGCACGGTTACGTCGGAAAGCGTTTGCTTGATCCATTCGGACAAGTCAGTTCGCTGCTCTGTGCGATAAGTCCGGGTAATTTCGTCCGGCAACGTCAATTCGACGATGCAGACTGTTTTGCCATCGGCCGAAATCGTAAGCCATTTATCAAAGCCAACCAGTAGAAGTGCGAACCGTTCGGCGAGCGACATTGGCGGAAGATTAATTTCGTGCCACAAATCAAGAGGAATCGACTCGACGTCAATCAACTTCAATCCATTTTCCTTCGCCAAATCCGCAATGAGATTGGCCGGGCGACTGAGCTGAGGATACTGAACTAGTTGGCTGCGTTGCCAGATTTTTTTGGCGTCGCCGGGAAGTGCTCGGACGTCGGCGCGCAACTTGGACAACAGATCGGGAAGCGCAGCCACGATGCTGCCGGGTCCGAGGTAAACAGCGTCACCGATTTGGCACGCGCCTCCACCGCCGCTGGCTGCTGCCGAAAAAAAAATGGACTTCAAGCTTCGCTCATGCTGGGCCAAATCGCGCGGCGTGGAAGGATCCAATCGCCGGTCAAGGAAATGTGCGACGTGCTGACTTTCGGACAATCGATTAAGAAATATTCGAAGCGGTTGATTGTCGGATTGAATCGCCAGCGATGCGGTTAGAGCTTTTTGCAAAGCCGCATCGCGCAGCCATAAATCGCCCTTTGTTTGGGCAAAAAGTGCGGTTGTAAGAAATAGCCCGCAGAATGCCAATCCATGCTTGCAGTTCATTTTTCGTCGTCAAATCCGGTACGGACGCCCCTGTACCCCGTATATTAACATGGAATTTTGACAAAGTCCAAGACAGTGCACGCTGTAATCATTGTGTCCGCGCGATCACGTAATTAAACTCAAACCATACGTGACAAACCGCATCGTTTTCGCGCGTTGATTTTTCATGAAATACCCCAAGCTCGATCGATTGTACCATCAATATTTGAACAGCGAAGACTCCGCCTCGTTCATTCGCACGGTGACACAGCATTACAATTTTGGATCGCTTGAACGATTGGCGGTCCACGGCCAGCGAATAAGCCGACGGGCGTCTATCTTGGCGCTTGGTTTTCTGGGCGACTATTCGCACAACAATCTTCTGGGCAAAGCACTCCGCGATAAAGACCGCGCGGTTCGATTGCTGGCCGACCACGGAATAAGGCAGCTTTGGTTTCGCGTCGACGACAATGTTGCACGACAACGGCTAAATCATTTGGCACGTCTTAATCAGCGATGTCGATTTCACGAAGCAGTTGACGTCGCCAACGAGATGGTTGCGGATGATCCGGCGCTTGCCGAAGCCTTTAGCCAGCGTGCGATTGCGTACTATGCACAAGAGCTGTTCGCCGACGCCGCGATGGATTGCCAAAACGCTTTGGAATTGAACCCATTTCATTTTCCGGCGGCCATGACCGAAGCTCATTGCCACATGCAATTGGAAGATGGCTTTCAAGCGCTAACTTCTTTTCGCCAAGCCTTAGCGATTTATCCCGATCTGGAAAACGTCCGAGCCCAAGTCCAGCAGCTTGAACGAACTTATGACGAGCGGTAGTTGTTGCGGTGCGACCGACTTCTGTTCCCCGTTTAACCGCCCAGTTTCCGGGCGCTGCGACTTCACGGCGCGGCCTGCGATTGGTCGTTTAACGCAATACCGTTCAAGTTTTCATAACCACTGTCTCCGCAAAGGTTTTGGTCAACGGTGGCAGTTTTCGATGTTCGGGTCGTTTTTTGTTCCAGCGTGACATTTTACGTTTGATCACACGAGGGTTGATTCGGTTGCGACGT
>JANNYC010000053.1:0-44301 GCA_031409895.1 Planctomycetota bacterium | reverse complement strand
CGCCGCCAACGGAGATGCCGCTTTCGTCTGCGAACGCACCAAAACCAGCCACCGCTTTCCCAGACGCTCGTCCTTGAGCTTGATATACATACAAAACAAGCATCATGACCGAAAAACCAAATTGTGTAGATACCAATGGGTTTACCCCGGTCGTCCGAGACTGGCTCAATTTGCACAGTCTTCCGAGCAATTTGTGCGATTCATTTCTGGATTCGTAATCCGCTGGAATAACCCTCATAGTCTTTGTTTGCGCATGTAATTTTGCAAATCGAGATGCTTAGGCAAATAGCCGGGTAAGGGTGATGACCTACGAATCGGCTTCCGAGTTGCAGAACGAATCAAAACGGCGGCGGCTAAGGCAACAAAACCAGTGATAGGTACGCGAAAAAAAAGATTTGGGACCAAATTGGCGGACTCAATTCTTAAAACAGATGCTTAGTTACCGATCATGAAATAAACCGATAATACGGCAAGTCAGCGGGCTAGAAATGCCGCATTCAATTGAAGGCGGACGCCGGCATTGTGCGCGAGCGCGCGGTGCGCGACAATTCGGCGATGCGACAGAGTAAACGAGTTAAATTTTCGAATGGGCGCGGGCAGATGCTGGCGGGGATCGGCGAGATTCCAACGGCAAAAGTTTGGACTTGGGCAGTGTTTACGCATTGCTTTACTTGCACCAAGAACCTCAAGGCGATTGTGCGGATCAGTCGGCGATTGGCCGAGCATGGGATCGGCGTGCTAAGGTTCGACTGCACCGGGCTGGGAGACAGCGAAGGAGATTTCGGCACCACGAATTTTTCGACGACTTGTCTCGATCTACAAGCGGCGGCGCAGTTCGCGGCTGGGGAATTCGGGCCGCCGAGCTTGCTGATCGGACATAGCTTTGGTGGCGCGGCGTCGTTGGCTTGTGCGAATAAGATCGAGTCGGTCCGCGCGGTAGTGACGATTGCCGCGCCGTCGGATACGCAGCACTTGGCGGTTCGCATCGAGCGGCAAAACCCGCGCATCGAAATCGACAGCGAAGGAGATTTTTCGGTCGGCGGGCAGACGTATCGCTTGAGACGGCAACTGCTGGAGGACTTGCGCGCGTTCGATCTGACAAGCGAGCTACGGCGAATGGACAAGCCGCATTTGATTTTTCATTCGCCCGTCGACGAAACATTAGGGCTCGAACACGGCATCGGACTTTTTCAAAGCGGCGACGGGCCGAAGACGCTTGTGACGCTGGACGGTGCCGATCATTTGTTAGTCCATCAGCCGGATGATGTTGGTTTTGTGGGCGACATGATCGCGATCTGGCTCAAACGAAAAGGGGCGTAGTTTTCAGTGTTCAGTTTTCAGTTTTCAGTAATGAAGCATTTCTCAGTCCCAAGCTCCTGCTTGGAACTGCACTTCCGGGAAGCTCTGCTTCCGTGCCGACCGGGTTGCGAAGCGGAGCTTCGGGGACGAGCGTTCCCAAGCGGGAGCTTGGGAACGAGGGGGCTGACACCCCCCGCTCGCCTGTTGCCTCAAGCCTGTTGCCTCAGGCCGTCATTGCGAAACTGGCGAATGTGGGGCGAGTTTGCGGCTGGGGCAATCGGATGACTTCGGGCAGGCTCTACCGGATTTTCGGACTCCGTTAAATCTAGCGGATTGAATCAGACGATTTGCGAAAAGACATTAATTGTCTTGGGCCGTTTCCTTTTGCAGGTTCTTCAATGTATCGCAAACTTTTTCTCGCGACTGTGTTAGGTCTCGTTTTCTCGCTTCAGGCCGCGTTTGCGCAGTCGTCGCCAAAGAGCTTCGAGCCTCGACCCGCGCAAGACACGAACCTAAAGAAAGTCTCTTCTCGCACGACGGTCACCGAACCGACTCGGGACGAACCGAAGTCCGCCGCTCGGGCCGTTGCAAAGCAGAGCGCAAAGAAAGCGATCGATACGAAGTCCATTCTGACGCCGATGCCGGAAGCACCGTCCGAAGAACTTAACGAAACCGAAGCCGACGCCGAGCCGGCAGCAAACGACGAACCGCAATGCTCAACCAATCAAGTGACTTTGCAAACCAAAGTCTCCGCACCTTACAAGACCATTGTGAAGCAACCCGCGCGAGTTACGATCGACGTGCAAAACGACGGCCCCGCACTTACCGATCCGGCAATTCTGATTGTCTGGTTGCCCAAGCACGTTCAATTGCAGACCGCCAACCCGCAGCCGACGATGCAGGACAATGGCTCGTACGAATTCTTGATTCAAGAATTGGGCGGCAAAGCGGCGCAGTCGATCGCGCTGGACGTCGTGCCGCAATCGTTTGAACCGATCCAAGTCCGCACTCAGATTCAGATGCTCACAAGTCAGCAGATTGATATTCGCGTTGGGCGGCCCGAGTTGACCGTGGATGTTACTGCTCCGGAATTCAGCTTCCAGAACGCTGAGAACTTGTACACGATCGAGATTCACAACACGTCGCCGGTCGAGCTGACTCAAGTTCGCATTGAGGCCGACGTTCCCGAAGGCTTGCACGTCACGACGCTGAATCGCGCGGCCAAAGTCGACGACCGAAATCGACACATGACGTGGGAGATTGGACGATTGGGCGCTCAGAAAAAAGAGCTGATTCAATTTAAAGCGGTCGCGCTGCAATCCGGTTTGCAAAATTGCCGTGTCACGGCTGTGTCCGCCGAATCGGAGCCGTCGGAAGTTAGCATTTCCACGACGATCGACGCGCGGCCTGATTTGAAAATCGGACTGAATAGCCAAGGGGGCCCGATCCAAATCAACCAAACCACGACGCTTGAGATGACGGTGGAAAACCGGGGGACGGAAGCCGCCAAGAACGTCGAATTGGAAGTCACCATTCCAACCGCCTTGAAAGCGGTTACGACCGCCGACTATCGCGTTCAAAACAATAAGATCGTTGTTCCCGCCGCTGATTTGGAAGCCGGCGAACTTCGAACGATTCAGTTGCGATTTACCGGCACTGAAGCCGGCGAGCACGTCGTGCGGGCTCAGATCAAGTCCGAATCGCAGAGGACCGTTGCGACTGAAGATACGGTGTTTGTCTACGACGCGAGTTCGCCGCGAACTGGGTCGTCGAAGACGCGGTCGAATCGAAATTTGAAGTAACGCAATCGCCGCAAGTTTTTCAGTTTTCAGTCCGCCGATGCACTACGAACAACTTGAATCGGTACGAAGCGTCGTGTGGCAAGTGCTGCGGGCGCGCGTCGCGGAATTTGACCCCGCAGCGATCAGCGAATCCGTTCTGCTACGCGGGTCGCGTTATGTCGGCCACCAGTTTGTTTTGGAGCGCGTGAAATTGCGATGGCTGGTCGGCGAACAAAAATTGTGGCTTCACGAAGACGGCCTAGCCCCGCGCGCGATTGATTTGACGCAACCGCAGCCCGCACAAAAAGCGGCGTAGGCGACAGTGTTCAGTGTTCAGTGTTCAGTGTTCAGTTAGAAGAAACCGCTCGTGCTGAAAACTGAATCACTGAAAACTGAAAACTAATAATCTGGCATCAAGACAATCTTGCCTAATAGTTCTTGCGACAAGTCGACGGTGGCGGCTTGTTGAAGGCGATGCGCGATGGCGGTTTGCGATAATGGAAAGCGAACAGCGATCGGGGCCCGGAGCGTTCCATCGGCCAGCCAGGCGCTAATGTCGGTTGCAGCTTTATTCAGTTCGGCGGGCGTTGCTTTGAACATGACGACGCCGAGCATCCGGCATTGCTTGATGTAAAACGGCCCGACTGGAAATGGGGGGCGGGCTTCGCGACCGGCCATGAGCACAAGCGTTCCTCGCTCGGCCAGCGCGGCCACCAGCGGATCGAAATCCGGCTGTCGCGAAGTCGTCCACATCAGCTCGACGCCCGCCGGAGCAATTTCGCGTAGCTTGTTCCACACGTCGGGATCCCGGTAGTTGAGCGCGAAATCTGCGCCGTGCTTTTTGCAGAAAGCACCTTTCTCATCGCTGCCAGCCAAGGCGATGACTCGTGCTTTCGCCCACTTGGCCATCTGAATCACCATCAGCCCGACGCCACCGGCGGCTCCTTGGATGCAGACGGTTTGGCCGGGTTGAATTTGTGCCCGTTGGATTAAACCCAAGTGTGCGGTGACGCCGACCAAAGCACAAGCTGCGGCGTCTTCGAATGCGACTTGCGCGGAGAGCGGATAAACCCACTGCGCGTCGACGGCGGCGAACTCGGCGAAAGTTCCTTGGCGGCCAAGCAAACCTTGGTTGGTCGTCCAGACGCGATCGCCGACACTTAGGCCGCGGACATGTTTGCCGAGTGCTGCAATCGTTCCAGCCGCATCGCAGCCCACGATCGTTGGACGCGGCGCGGGGTGATCGATCCATCCGGCGCGGATGTACGTGTCGATCGGATTGACGGCGACCGCCGCAGTTTGAATGAGGACTTGGTTGGGGCCACACACGGGAGTCGGCAGTTCGCCGTACTCGATGACATCGGGTGGACCGGGTTGTCGAAAGTAGGCGGCTTTCATGTGGCGAACTTGGTAATAAGTTGAGAAAGAATCCGTAGCGCGAACCCGGTTAGCCAATTGTCTCAGCTCAACCGACTCGCGTCGGTAGCTTGCCTTCTCTCAAGCCTGTCGCCTCAAGCCTCATACCGCAGCTATTTCTTTGCGGCGGGTTTCGCGGCAGGTTTTGCGCCGGCCGCAGGTTTGGCAGCGGCGGCGGTTTTCGCGCCTGCAACGGTGGCAGATTTAGCGCCTGCAACGGGAGCGGCGGCAACAGCGCCCTCTTCGCCTTCAGCGGCTTTGGCCTTCTTCTTTTTCTTCATAGCAAGTTTGGGGACGCGAACCTTGGGCAGGCCGATAACTTTGTCTCCTTCTACCCAGCGGTCGTCAGCTTTGAGTTTGGCTAACCGTTCCGCGCGAGTCAGCACGCTGCGTTGCTTACCGCCACCGGCTTTGATTTTAAGTGATTTGTCGATGGTCATGGCTGGCCTCAATTTTGTGAATTGCAAGCGAGCCAATATAAATGGAAGCCGCCTTTCGGGCAATGGTCGCGGCGCGAGGCCGAGGGTCGAAATTGGGCGAAATCATCGGCAATTATCGGCGGCGGCGATGTGCCGCACGCATCAATTCGCGGATTCGATCGTCGGTGCTATCCAGCGGCTGCGCGGATTCGTATAGGCGGCGGAATTCTTTCATGTAAACGTCGGTCTCGTCCAGCGTTTGTTCGATCAAGATTTGGCTGGCCGGTTTGGGCAATCCGATCGAGTCAAAATTCTCGGCGGGAAGGAATGCCATCACGCCGGCCGCGATTTGTCGATTGAGTTCCGGGTTGGCGGAAAAACGGTTCGAGAATTTCTTCAGCTCGGTGCCCAGCGAGGCGAGTAGAAGTTGATTGGCTTGGCATTGTGAATCGGACGATTGCTGGCGGCGGTCGACGGCGAAGTCGAGCATCCGAGCGCGGTCATGGGCGAATCGCGAAGCGACTTTTTCATCAGGCAAACAGCCCAGCAACAAATCGGTCCAGCGTTCGAGCCGTCGGCGGTGCACGTTAAGTTGTTGCACTGCGGCTTGGCGGTCCTGGCGCTGCGCCATCAGCAAACGAAGGGCTTGGTTGGAAACTTCCATGTGCGAAATGAACACGCTTTGCGCGAGCCCCGTCAACTCGCTCGACTGGGTTGACTGGTCGCGTTGCACGAGGACCGCAGACCAAATGCGAGTCAGCAATTCGGAAATGAGAATCTCTTGGATCACGACTTCGGTGGCTGGCCACGGATCGTGCCATGGATCGTCGGTTTGAAGATCGTCGGCGAAAATTCGGAGCGCTCGTTGCCAAGATTCGAGGCGACATTTGGACGATGTCCAGTACTGCTTGGCGAGTTCGGCGGTTGTTTCTTTGGAAATTGGCCCGGCGGATGATTCCAAGGCGAGACGGGCGGCGAGTTCGGCGAGATGGCGAGCGTGCATTGTTCTTCCACAAAGTTCGGTGACGCGAATGAAACTACAAATCGCCGTACGGATTCCAAAAAGTGTCCAGTGCCGAGCGATGCAAGGAGAACGAAGGCAAGCCGAGTGCCAATCGCGGATCGGGGATCGAAAAGGTCGTCGCAAGTCGGTTCGCAACTTGGGTTTAAGCCGAAAACAACAGCTTTTCTATGTCGCCGGACTTCGATGCGCGTGTCGGCGAAAGTCAACGCGCGGCGAGCCGCGTTGCGTTTTGGCAACGCGTACAAACGGTGGCGCGCGGCGTTTGAGCGCGAACGGTTGTCTGACAACTCGAATCGCGATACGATCAGCGTTCTAAACCAAGAACCGCCGGGGTCTGTCGCCGATTTACGTGACCCCCTCTCCTTGCGGTTCTGCGGTTCGATTTATTTGTTCTTGGGGAGACCGAAATGAAAGTCCAACCTTCGACGCACGCCCTGCCCGCCGTGGGCCACGATCCCAAATTGGGCCCGATCGGCAATTTCATGTTGCGACATTACCGCCATTTCAATGCGCGCGAGATGGTCGCCGCCGCACAAGCTTATCGCAATCACGTCGAGAGCGGAGGCAAAATGCTTGTGGCGATGGCCGGCGCGATGAGCACGGCCGAGTTGGGAGTCTCGTTGGCCGAGATGATTCGCCAAAATAAAGTTCACGCAATCTCGTGCACGGCTGCGAACCTTGAAGAGGACGTTTTTAATTTGGTGGCCCATGACGAGTATCGCACGGTCCCCAACTATCGCGACCTTTCGCCGGACGACGAGGTCGCTTTGCGGGACGCCGGTTTCAATCGTGTGACCGATACGTGCATTCCCGAGGACGTGATTCGGCACATCGAAGGTCCGTTCATGGAGATTTGTGCGGAAGTCGGGCGGAAAGGCGAATCGCTGTTTCCTTGCCAAGTCTTCTTCCGGTTATTCGAGACCAAAGTCCTCGATCCGCACTTTCAGATTCCGGTCGAGAACTCGTGGCTCTACGCGGCGTGGCAAAAGAAAATTCCGGTCTACTCGCCGGGCTTTGAGGACTCGACACTGGGCAATATTTTCGCCGCGCGGGTCATGGAAGGAAAAATCGCCTCGCATCACGCGATGCGATCGGGAACCGAGCAAATGGAGCATCTGGTTCGCTGGTACTTGGAACACGAAAGCGGACAAGGGATTGGCTTTTTCCAAATTGGTGGAGGAATTGCCGGTGATTTCGCGATTTGTGCCGTGCCGCTGATCGTGCAAGACTTGGAAAAAGATATCAACTTGTGGAAGTATTTTGCGCAGATTTCCGACTCGACCACGTCGTTCGGCTCGTACTCCGGTGCGGTTCCCAACGAAAAGATCACATGGTGGAAGCTGGATCCCGAAGCGCCCAAGTTCATGATCAACTCGGATGCTTCGATCGTCGCGCCGCTGATCTTCGCGTACGTGTTGGCACAGTAGCCGACGGCGGCGCGAATCGGACGATTAATTCATTTGGAACAGCTCGTTGAGGCTGGTCCAGTCGATGTCGGTTCGTGAATGGAGTCTTGCCACGAAATCCAGTGCGTCGGCCCGTCGTTCCATCATGCGGTAGACTAAGTTAACCAGAGGGATTTTTTGCAGCTCTTGGCAGAAGACCAAGTCGCCGGGACCATGTTCGAGAAGCGTCGGATGGAGCGGTCGTTCGGTTTTCAAACCTTTGAGCAACTCCAAAGTTTCGGCGTTCCCGGAATGTCCGATCAACAAGCGAGCTTCGCCACCGACGTCGGCCAACTGTGGCTTCGATTCGTCGAACTGGGCGGCAAACCACGAGTTCAATGTTGCGGGGTTCATCCCGCTCGTATAAGCCAGATCGCGAATTGAAATTTCACGCTGCACGCTCGACATGACCGCATTGCAAGCAATCGTCAGTGTGGGCGGCAACTGGCCGTAACTTTTCAGTGGATCCGAGATGACTTTGAAAAGACCGCCCGATTCGTGCAGCCAACCATGTTCTAATTGCGAATCGACTCGAGCGGCAAGTTCCCCCAAATGCTTTTGAATCCAGACTTTGATTTGTGGAACGGGGAAGACTTCTGGCCGCTGATCCTCTGCCGACTCCTTTTTCTCTATCGGCAAGCACTCGTCGAGTCGGCGTGTCATATCGCCGATGGCCGCCAAAAAAGCCAGCTCTGTATCGGTCAGCACGCTAATCGCGCGCGAAACGAAAGATGCGGCGAGCTCCGACTCGAAATGTTCGACGCACGCAGCGAAATACCGCTCGCGCCATTGTTGCAAATTGATCGGCGCGATGGCTGATTTTTTGGATGGTGCGTACGAGAGCTTGAACGCTTGCATCGCGTCTTGCTGCTGCTGTTTGGCGTTGCGAAAGTTTTCTTGGTGTTGTTCGAGGTCGGTTCGAAGTTGATGAACCAATTCCGATGTCACGTATTTGGCACCGCCGAGCCGAAAATCCGCAACTGAGATTAGGCTCCATAAATGATCGCTCAATTCCTTTCCGAGCGCATGACCTTGTCTTTCTAACGTGTTCTTCATGTCGTACGAAGCTTCCGAGTTGCCGATCTCCGCCCCCAAACCGAGCTGTTCGCACAGTCCCTTGGCCAATTGCTCGATGCGGCGGGTCGTTTCTTCCTCAGCCCCTTTGGTTGAAATCGACGACGTGTTTTGTTTCCATGTTTCGCGGACGGATTCGACGTGTTCGCGGGCACTTTCGGCCGCGCGCTGGCGAGTCTGGGCAAAAAGCAGCTTTCGATCGGATTGGAGCGTCTCCACGACGTTGCGATTGCACAAACGATCCTTTGCCAGATCGACGCTGAGCCAGCGCTGCATGAGGGCCTCGGCCAAACTTCGACTCATTTCATCGAATACGTTGAGCTGCGATAAGCCAAACGAGCGAATTTGCGCCGAGCGGAGTTCCGAGTCGCCTTCGACGCGACATTCCTCGAAAAACGATTGGCATTCCGTCGCGATGTTGTGGAATAGGTACTCGCCGATCGCACCGACGTTGTCTTCATAGGCTTGGGCCGAAAGGCCATCGCCCAAGTGCATCAGATACGTTTCGTCAAAGACCGGCTGGTCGTCGAAGGCTGGCATTCCACACGATTCGTCCCCTGGATAGCCGAACTTATTCATGTGCCGCATTTCAGTCACAAAACTCAGCGAATTCGCGATCGCCAAAAGCTGCTCGTTCGGGCCGCGCGGCGTGCAGTGGATCAGCGTTCCCATCAGGCGCATCTCGTCGATCCCCAGCTCACTGAAGATCGTCCGAATCGCATACGCCATATCGATGCTCATTCCACTGCCGACACCCCCGGAAATGGACGTAACAAAGTAGACGTTGACTCGGCTGGGGTCGGGATCAAGCCCAATCGCTTCGGCGGTTGCGGCAAGGGCTTCGGGTTTAATGATGTCCGCAACGGCGTCTTTCAGGCAGCGAAAAATCTCCGTGGAGTGATCGGCAAAAGCCAATCGTCCGAGTGGGCGAAGGCCTTCGGTCTGACCGCTGCGCGGAATGTTATAAATCCAACGACGGCTCAGCCAACCTAATTTGAGTTTGACGTCTTGGCGATATTGCTCGGACGATTTGAGTGGAACTGGCAAAATTTCCGAATCAGTAAGTCCACCAGACGACCGGCTATGGGCCACTTTCGACAGCATTTGACGGTCGGTATCCAAACACAAAAAGGCAATGGCCGGCATGTTACTGTCGGGTCCGAACTGTTGGACCAATCGTTGTCGAATGCGAGTCATGGCCATGGCCGCAGTTCGACCGACGCCGACGATCAACGTGGGGTTGATGGCGGCTTTGCTGGCTGAGAGATCGAGCGCCGGCAGATGCACCATCGGCGCAGCCAAATGTGGAAACGCTGATTCGGATACTTTCGCGGTAAAGTCCCGGCGTTGTGCGTCATCCAGCAGAAAAGTTCCTGCGGTTGTGTCGTTGCGGACTTCCGGCGTTGAGCGAACTCTCTTTGTGGTGACGCGGCTTTTGCGCTCGGCCAATTCGTCGACCATCTCGCGGCAACTGGCGTAGCGAAGATTGGGGTCCTTTGAAAGCGAACGCGCGATGACCGGTTGATCGCCGGGCGGGAGTGCCTGCAAGGCTGGCTTACTGTTGATGTGTTGCGCTGCCAATTGCGCGGCCGACGATCCCGTAAAAGGTCGCGTGCCGGTCAGCATTTCCTGATAGACGATCGCGAGGCTGTATTGGTCGGTGTTCCGATGCGGGCGACCGTCAAACAACTCCGGTGCCGCATAAATCGGCGTGAGCCCGCTCATCAAGGATTGAGCGACATCCTGAACTTCTTTGACCAAACCGAAGTCGGCGATTTTTACGTGACCGCTGAGCAGCAGCAAGTTTTCCGGCTTGACATCCAAGTGTTGCAAGTTGTGCGATTGCGCGAGATAGTCCAATCCATCAGCCGCATCGCGCATGTATTGGAGCAATTCGGCTCGCGGGATGCCGGTTCCTTGATTGGATTTGGTTTCACGGAACAGGTCGGCCAAACTTCGCTCAGCCAATTCTGTGATAACGACAAGTTGCCCGGCGACGACTTGAATTCGTTCGAGCGAAAGCAAAAACGGATGCCGGACTTGCTTGATGCGGTCGAGCGATTTCAGTTCGGTCTTGGCGCGATCTTCGTCGTGGAAGCCGTAGATGAACTTGACCGCTTTGGCGATTCCGCCGGGGGCTTCCGCGCTCCAAACTTCGCCGTAGCCGCCGGAACCAATTCGGCCCTTGAGGGTGTAACCAAGGATAACATCATTAGTTTGAATTGTTTTCACGACTGAATCCTCTAGTATACATTTTCGGCGGGAAAATTTAGCTTTGCCTCTGGCGCCCTGAGCCGTCCGATTTCAAAATGGGGCAAACTTGCGGTGCCCCTCGACGTTACAATCCATAACCGCCGCATAGACCGTTTGATCAGGTTTAGCGGTGCCGCCGAAGGATAGGTGCGGATCGATGGCGATTATCGAGTTATCGTTGGCGGTTCGACTTTGTCTGACGTCGCTGGCTTGCCGATGACCATCGCGAAGTACGATTTAACGGCACGATCGAAATACTCGGGCCGCATTTCCATCGGCAGCTCGTTATACGCACAGTAGTTTCTGACTTGCTGTAACAAGTCGCGTGGATGGCACCTGCGCATCGCGCGACCTGCGGCGACATAGTGCTTGTCGATCAGGGACTCGACGATGTCTGGACGATACTCGCATTTGAACTTGTCGCTGTACAACTGAAACAGTTTGTGAAATTCTTCGTGGTCCGGGTCGCCGATCTCGATCTTATAAGGGATCCGCCGCATGAACGCCTCGTCGACCAGCTCCGACGGTTCGAGGTTAGTTGAGAAGATAATCAACTGCTCGAATGGAACTTCGATTTTTTTTCCGGTCGGAAGCGTTAGAAAATCGAATCCGCTCTCCAGCGGAACGATCCAACGATTGAGCAAGTCGGTCGGATGGATTCGCTGCCGTCCAAAATCGTCGATCAGCAGGCAGCCGCCGTTGCTTTTGAGCTGTAACGGTGCTTCCGAAACATTGCTAACTGGATCGTGGCGAATTTCCAGCGCTTCGAGCGTTAGTTCGCCGCCGACCATGACCGTGGGGCGTTTAATCTTGGCCCAGCGGCGATCATAGGGAGCTTCTTTGACCAGGCTGGAATCTGTGTCCCGATCGATGTGATGATAGGCCGCGTCGAAGAGCTTGATGATTTGTCCATCGTCGTACAGCGCATGTGGGATCCAAATGTACTGTCCAAAACATGACGTAATCTGTCGGGCCAGCGTCGATTTACCGTTGCCAGGTTCACCGTACAAGAACAGACCCGCGCCCGAATTGATGGCGGGCCCAAGGTTCTCGAACAACGCTTCGTTAATCGTGATTTCGCTAAAAGCCGCTTTGAGTTGGCGGCGTTTGGGTGATTCGGCCCGAATCGTTTGAGCCTCGGTCGAAAGTATATAATCCATCAGCGGCACTGGTGCCGGGCCAACATAAGCGCAGGCTTGACTGGCCAACCGCGCGCGTTCCTGGCCGTTCTCGGTCAAAGCGTAGGCATAATCGTTGAGCGGCGCTGATCCTTTGTGAACAATAATCTGCCGCGTGCGCATCGAATGATAGACTGGCTCCAACACATTAAAGGGGAGAGCAATATCGTCGGCCAATTGTCGGCCGCTGGTCAGCCCGATCATCGAGAGGCGTTTGCAAAGGAGCCCTTCGATCATCGATGTCGGCAAGCCCGTGTCGGCAATCGACTGCGGCTCGGCAGGACGATAACACTCCTCGGCCAGAATTGTTTGCAACAAACTCGATGGACCTGCGCTTGTATCAGTGGTTAGCATGATCGCTTTCTTCCGCACATCGTGAATTAACATTACATCCGGCAAGCGCGGCTAGGCAACTCGCCGGTTAACAGTAGGTCACGGCTACCAACATTTTGAAAAAAGCCATGCTAGTAATAAGGAAATTTTAGCCGACGGGAAAAATTTGCCCCCTCGGCAAGATTTTTCTGGCCCGAAACAGTTTCACAAGCTAAATCATTGGGTTCGGGTTTTGAATCCACTTCGCCCGCCGTTCGTCACATGAAGAACCGATCCTCCATTTCCGCTAATAGCTCGTTGCAAACGAACCCGCCGGTCAACACCAGTCGCGCTAACGCTCGCTGGTTTTTGTCCGGGCAAACAGATACTGCGGGACCGATTCGCCGGCTCTCCGTTAATGCAAGTCCGTTTGTCGTGGGTCGAGTCGCGGAAGCTTCGTTGCGGTTGGATACGCGAAGCGTTTCCAAAGGCCACGCGGAACTCTTGTTGGAAGGGGACGAACTTTGGATCCGCGATTTAAATAGCACCAACGGCACTTACGCCAATGGCGAAAAAATCACCGGCCTGACGAAGCTCAATATCGGGGACTTGGTGCAATTCGCCACGCTCGTCTTCCGAGTCGGACGCGATGATGCCAAAACCATGGGCCACACTTCAGCGGAAAATGACGTTTGCGATCAAGCCTTGGCCATCATGCAATTCGATCGCTTGATTAACGATGGCGGCGTGTTTCCGTTCTATCAGCCGATTGTCGAGATGAGCGATCAAAGCACCATCGCCTTTGAAATCCTGGGACGCAGCCGCTTGTTTGGGTTGACGACTCCGGCGGAAATGTTCTCGGCTGCACAACAATTAAATCAAACCACGCAACTAAGCGATGTGTTCCGCTCGCTGGGCGTCGACACCGCCGTGAAGAATCAACTTCATACGAATTTGTTCATGAACACGCATCCCGACGAGCTGGGCACCAAGGGCTTGGCAGACTCGTTACAACTGCTTCGACGAACGCATCCCGAACAAACATTAACGCTGGAGATACACGAAAAGGCCGTAACGGATTGCCAGATGACTCGCGAGCTGCGAGCCCTGCTGAAAGACTTGAACATCCAATTGGCCTTCGATGACTTTGGCGAAGGCCAAGCCCGGTTGGTCGAGCTGAGCGAAGTCATGCCGGACTATCTCAAATTCGATATGGGACTGACGCGATTGATTCATTCGGCCTCTCCCGAACGACAAAAAGTCGTCTCGATGATTGCGAGAATGGTCAACGAGCTCGGCATCATCTCGCTAGCCGAAGGCGTTGAAGAAGCCGAAGATCACAAAATCCTTGTCGATATGGGCTTCAAATTGGGCCAAGGATTCTACTACGGTCGACCTGCCCCGATTTCCAAATACAGCCCGGCGAAAACATAACGCCCAGGCCCGCTCGTCTTGTAGCGTTATCGCGATTACGCCCTGTTTTTCTCGCGTTTTCGTAGCTTGCCTTAACGAATCGGAAGCAATGGATTAGACTATTCGCTCCCGTACCAAGTTCATTCGGCGCATCGACACGTGCGCGTATTTTTTGTTTCTCGCGTGAGTCAGATATGGCCAAAAGTAAAAAGAAACTCGAAGTCGTTTTCCTTGTTTGCGAGGAAACCGGCGACCACAATTACACGCTCCGCCGCAAGTCAGGTGGCGAAAAGCTCAAACTGAAAAAGTTCTCGCCACGTCTGCGCAAACACACCGTCCACAACGAAAAGAAAAAGTAGCGCGTCGACCGGCCGCGAATCCCCGTTTGACTCCCGCGAGTTTTGCTCCACAAGGATTAAGGGGCCATGGCGCGTAAACGATGGTTGGTTTTCCCGCACGATGCGGCGCGCGTTCAGGATCTCGAAGGGACCCTTGGCGTTTCTCCCGTCGTCGCTCAATTGCTACTTCGCCGCAAAATCACCGAACCGGAATTGGCTCGGCGATTTCTCGATCCGCGACTCAATGACTTGCGCGAGCCGAACTTGCTGCCAGGTTTAGAATCCGCAGCAGCCATCATCTACCAAGCAGTCAAACAGCAAAAGAAAATCGTCGTCTACGGCGATTACGATGCCGACGGAATGACGGCCACGGCGATCTTGGTCGGCTGTCTTCGTTTGTTGGGAGGACAAGTCAGCTACTTCGTGCCAAATCGGCTGGACGATGGTTATGGATTGAACAACGAATCCATTTCCCAACTGCGGGATCGCGGCGCGGAACTGTTGGTCACCGTTGACTGCGGAATTGCCAGCGTGGATTGTGCGCGGCACGCGAAAGAACTTGGCTTGCAATTGGTCATCACCGACCATCACCAATTCGGTAGCGAACTACCGGTGGCCGATGCGATCGTGCATCCCGCGCTTCCCGGTTCGGACTATCCGTTTGCGGGACTTTGCGGCGCGGCCGTCGCTTTCAAGTTGGCTTGGTCTATTTGTCAGCTTGCCAGCAACGCTTCGCGAGTGAAACCTGAGCTCCGCGACTTCTTGTTGATGGCCTTGGGACTGGCCGCGATCGGGACCGTGTGCGACGTCGTCCCCTTGGTCGACGAGAATCGAATTATCGTGCGGCACGGGTTGGCCTGCATCAAAACGCACGCTTGTCCCGGGCTGCGAAGTCTAATGGGGGTCGCCGGTTTGGATCTGGCCAAGCAACTTGCGTCAGAAGACATTGCCTTCAAGATCGGACCGCGGCTTAACGCGGCTGGACGACTTGGCCAAGCACAATTGGGAGTCGAATTACTGACGTCCGATCAACTCCCTCGCGTCGCCGCATTGGCCGAATATCTACAACAACTTAATTTAAGTCGCGACAGCCTCGACCGCAGCATTCAATTGTCCGCCAACAAACAAATCAAAGATCAATTCGACGGTGACAACGATCCCGCGTTTGTATTGGCGGAACGGGATTGGCACGCAGGAGTGATCGGAATCGTCGCGGGACGGATCAGCGAGAAATATCACCGCCCAACTCTGATGATCTCGATCGATCCGCTGGGTGCAAAACCCGGCATCGGCTCGGGCCGTTCGGCCAGCGGACTGAACTTGTATGCAGCACTCGATCATTGTCGCGAGCATTTGGTTTCTTTTGGCGGACATGCGGCGGCCGCCGGATTCAAAATAGAAACCGAGCAGATCGAGCCGTTTCGAAACGCGTTTTGCGATTACGTCGCCGAGCAAATTAGTCCACAGGAGCGCTTGGCCGAGTTGCACATCGATGCCGAAGCCACGCTCAGCCAACTGACGCTTGACACACTGCGCGAAATCGAACGGCTCGCTCCATTCGGCCAAGCCAACCTGCGACCCGTCTTGTGCGCCTCCCAAGTCCACTTAACGGAAGCACCGCGTCGCATGGGTGCCAGCGAGCGGCATTTGTCGATGCGGATCGTCCAACATGGCGTCAAAATGCGGGCCGTTGCATTTGGGAGGGCCGATTGGGCCGATCATCTGCCGGACCCATCGCTGCCAATCGACTTGGCGTTTCATCCTGTGATCAACGAATTCAACGGATACCGAAAAGTGGAAATGCAGTTGGTTGATTGGAGGCTTTCGGCCGCGCCAGTCGTCGCAACGTAACGAAACGAAAGTGTTCAGTTTTCAGTAAGACCTCTTCGACAGACCGAAAACTACTCCTGTCTTTTTACTGAAAACTGAACACTGAAAACTAATCGAGCCCCTTCCCATGCCGCCAACCGCAACCCACAACATTCCACGCGTACCATTAGGCTGGGACACGGCATGGGATTGGACGGATGATTTGTCGAGCGAATTCGTGCAGCCTTATTTTCAAAAGTTAATTGCGTTTGTTGACAGCCAGCGTCAAAGCCATGTTGTCTATCCCGAACCATCGCGGACTTTTGAAGCTTTCCGACTAACGCCTCGCGCGGACGTTCGCGTGGTGATTTTGGGCCAAGACCCGTACCACGGTGCGGGCCAAGCTCACGGGTTGAGCTTTTCGGTGCCGCGCGGCACGCCGCTTCCCCCTTCGCTGCAAAACATTTTTCGCGAACTCAGCAGCGACTGCGAATTGCCGATTCCCTTACATGGCGATCTTTCGCATTGGGCAACCCAAGGCGTTTTGCTGCTCAATACGGTGTTGACGGTGCGTGCCGGAGAAGCCTTTTCGCATCGTGGTCAAGGCTGGGAATCGTTTAGCGACGCCGTGATTCGTTGCGTGAGTGCCACCCGGTCGTATTGCGTTTTCATCCTCTGGGGCCGACCGGCGGCGGCAAAAGCCAACATAATTGACGAGCGTCACACGATCATCACGGCACCACATCCGTCCCCCCTCTCCGCCTACCGAGGCTTTTTCGGAAGTCAAGTATTTTCTCGTTGCAATCAAGCCCTTGTTCAATATGGTGGCTCGCCCATTCGTTGGGGCAGTTGATCGAGCTTTCGCTAGTGCTTTGGTCCTGCAAAGAATTCGGGTGGCACGTCCCTGAGTCGTCGAAGGGCGTGGCGGAAACCGCACCGCAAACCACGCCCTTCGCAAAGCCTCAGAGCGTACCACCCAGACGATACCAAACCTAAAATTTAGTGGGACCAAAGCACTAGTGCGATTTTCGTGCCGGAAATTTCTTGAGTTCTTTTTTTGTCGCGGAGCGAAAACTTCGGAAGATATTTCCTCTCGCGCGTCGTTTCGGATGATTTCTTTCAATCAATTCGCGGTGTCCTGGTCGATATGTAGCATTGGCGTTTTGTCAAGTCGAATCGAAATAAACTTTCCATTGCTGATTCGTGTTTGTGAATTCTCGGGGCGCGTCTATAATAGACTAGCGTCAAAGGAAATCGCGTTCGAATTGATGGAACGAAGCGGCTGGATGTCGCTTCGTTTTGCTTTGGTCTCTGCGTAAAAAGGCCGACTAACGCGACTGGACTTTCAAAAGGATTGCGGACATGTTGTCCGTTCGACCTCGAATCAACAAACTGGCTTTTCATCTCTTCGGACGATCGCTTCATCCGGAACTTTTCGAGGTCCAGGCATCGCGCACCAGTGAGCGAGAGCACTATCAGATTCGCTATCAGATCACAAACGTCGGCCATGTTATTTCGGTCAACGTCGGCGGCGTGATGCTGACTGAATTGTCGGCCGCCGCACAACAGCCGCTTCCGCGACAACGCTTGCTGATGTCGCACGATGTTGCCGGACGGCGCACGGACGAAGTCGTCTATCGCGATCGAATCCGATATTGCTGCGACTTTCAACTTGAGCAAGTCGACAGCCGCTGCTTCTTGGCGTTTCAACAAGCTTTGGCCCAACAAACGGAATGCGACGGCCTGCTCTACCAGTTTCAATCCAGCGGACGACTCGCGTTCGGTGCGATGAGCTACGTCAACGTGGAAACTCGCTGTCGTTCGATTCGCATCCGGGCGTTCCACACTTTTCCCGACACGTGCAGCATGGTGAAAAGCTCGTCGCTGATCGAATTGCTGTAGGAAAAGCGTTGCTGCAAGAAAGTAGCAGGCACCCGTTCTCCTGTGGCCCCGGTTTCCGTTTTCGGTTCCAATGTCCGTTCATATTTTTTTCGTTCCTCAAGCCTGCCGCCCCAAGCCTCAACCCCATCTCCAATGAAATTTGCCACCAAAGCCATCCACGCCGGCCAAGTACCCGACCCGTCGACCGGCGCGATTATGACCCCGGTTTACCTGACCTCGACTTTCGTCCAAGACGCTCCCGCCGTCCATCGCGGCTACGAGTATTCGCGTTCCGGCAACCCGACGCGTGCCGCACTCGAAGCAAACCTCGCCGCGCTGGAAGGTGCCAAATTCGGTTTGTGCTTTGCCAGTGGATTGGCCGCAGAGAATACGTTGTTACACTGTTTGGAATCGGGCGATCACGTCGTTTGTGCTCGCGATGTGTACGGCGGCACGTTTCGCTTGTTCGACAAAGTCTGGAAGCAGCTCGGCGTCACTGCGACGTTCATTAACGCGTACAGCTTGGACGAAATCCGCAGCGCGATTCAGCCTCGCACCAAGCTCTTGTGGTTGGAATCGCCGACTAATCCTCTGTTGACGATTACGGATTTGGCGGCCGCATCGGAAATTGCTCATCAGCGAAAAGTCAAAGTCGTCGTTGACAACACGTTTGCGTCTCCCTGTCTGCAACAACCGCTCGCACTGGGTGCCGACATCGCGCTGCATTCGACCACCAAATATCTCGGCGGACACTCCGATGTGATTGGCGGCGCGATCGCGACCAACGACGAAGAGCTTTATACGCGCCTGAAATTTTTGCAAAACGCGGCTGGCAGCGTTCCCGGCCCGATGGATTGTTTTCTCGTCCTTCGCGGAACGAAGACTTTAGCCGTGCGCATGCAGCAACATTGCGTCAATGCTATGCAAATCGCCCAACATTTGTCGCGACACGCCGAAGTCGAAAAAGTCTATTACCCTGGGCTTCCGGACAACCCGTACCATGCACTTGCCGCACGGCAGATGAGCGGGTTCGGCGGCATGGTCTCGCTTGAACTGCGCGGCGATCTGGAGCGCAACCGTCGCTTTGCGTCGAAAACTAAATTGTTCGCGCTCGCCGAAAGTTTGGGAGGCGTTGAATCGATGATCAATCACCCGGCCTCAATGACCCACGCGTCGATTCCACCCGCCGAGCGGCTCAAAGGTGGACTTAAAGACACCCTCATGCGATTGTCCGTCGGCATCGAAGACGTCGGCGATTTGATCGAGGATCTCGACTGCGCCATTCGCGAAAGCCGCTAAGAACTCGCACCATTTGAACTGCGCCATTTCAATCGTCCCCGCCCGGCGCAGCGGTATCGAAAGGCCTGGGCCGATCGCGCGGACGTCGAGTGAATCTCCTATTCCATCCGCATTCTTTGCGTTTGAAAACTGCTCTTACAGGTTCATGGCCTTTCGATAATGCCGGTCGAATGCCGCGACGACGCTTTCGAGATCTGAAAGCGGCCCTGGCGAAAAGGCGTGCGACCTCGCGCCGGCTTGAACTCGCTCGCACACCGCCCAGTCTTGGCGATTGGTCAAATCCCAAAACTCGACCGCATCGGCTGGGTCAAACGTCCCAGCAGTCGCCGAATCGGGATGAAACAAGAATTCGCAAACCACGCGCGACGAATCCACAGCTTGCGGCTCGATCCGATGCACCAACAAATAATCCGGGTGAAAGCTGAGGAAAAACGACGGGAACACTGTGAAATAGTAGACGGATCTCCGCTGATCCGCGTTCAAGCCCGGCAGCAAATCGCCCACACGTTTTCCACTTGTCGACATCGTCTCGACCCCGTCCGCCAAGCTCATCGGGCCACCCAAGATCGGACCATCTTGCACTTCGTTGGACGCACCGCGATACGGCGTCAAGCGATTGAGCGCCGGATGCACGGTCGGACAGTGATAACATTCGCTGTAGTTTTCAAACAGCAATTTCCAATTCGCGCGAACGTCGTATTCGATCCGCCGCGCGCAGACTAATTTCTCGGCCCCGCTGGCGGCCAAATGCGATTGCAACGGCTCAAGCCACCGCGCCAGTTCCACCTGCTCGTTGCTGAAATTTCCAAAGACAAACCCATGAGCCGATTCAACGTGAAAGGACTTGAGCCCATAATTTTCGCGGGCAAAGTTTTCGGTGCCGATCATATTCGGCGCGCCGATCAACTTGCCGGTCAAGTCATAGCTCCACGCATGATACGGGCAAGTCAGCGACGTTTTCTCCAAGCACCCCTGCCCCGCTTCCACGATCATGGCACCGCGATGTCGGCAGACATTATGAAAACCGCGCAAGCGACCGTCGTCGCCGCGCACGATCACCACCGGCTGTCCGCCAATCATCGCTGTTCGAAACGCGCGTGCATTTGCGAACTCATCGTCCCTCCCCAACATTTGCCACGACTGTGCAAAAATCGTTTCTTGTTCGCGCGCAAACATCGCCGGATCGGCAAAAAACTCTCGTCCCAGCGAGTGTTGTCCATGCGAACTGCGCATCGTGTTGACCCCAATCAGAAATGGCCTACAAAAACATTTGAGCCGAAACCGACCATTTTATGATAACGACTTCAATCGTTGACCTGAATGCGCGATTGCGACCCGATCAATCACCCAATATTTTGACGAGAACTCGTTTCGGGCGCTGGCCGTCAAATTCGCCGTAGAAGATTTGTTCCCAGGGACCGAAATCCAGTTGGCCCGCCGTGATGGCGACGACTACTTCGCGGCCCATGATCTGCCGCTTCAAGTGCGCGTCAGCGTTGTCTTCGCCCGTCCGATTGTGATGGTAGACGCGCGGATCGGGATTGAACGGTGCGAGCTTTTCCAGCCACACGCCAAAATCGTGATGCAGACCCGACTCGTCGTCGTTGATAAACACTGACGCCGTGATGTGCATCGCGTTGCACAACACGAGTCCTTCGCGAACGCCACTTCGCTCAATAGCCGCCGAGACTTGGGGCGTGATGTTCACGAATCCCGTTTTGGTCGGCAATTGCATCGTCAAGTATTCAGTGAGGGTTTTCATTTCGAGTCCCAGCGAGGGCGCTACGCCAGTGTTCAGTTTTTGGATGTTTAAGTTTTGAGTTTAGTCAGACTATTCGAGCTACGTTAGCGCGTGGTGGCAAGTCGAGTTTAGATTGACCCCGCAGCGCGCGTTACCGGTACTTCGAAGAACCCCCGCGTAGACCCCCCCATCCGCCGACTGCGAACATCCGCCCCGGGCAATCTCAACTCTCAACTCAAAGACCGCCGGGGTAAACCCGGCGGCTCGCTAAGAAATCATTGTTCGCTAGGAAATTAAACTCGTGGATCGTCGGATGGGAGGGGAAGGAGGCCGAAACAGCGATGAATGAAGCCGCGACCCGCGTAGATCAGCGGGGTAATCGCGATGGCCAACACGAATTTTAGCAAGTACCCGGTCATGGCGAATTGAACTACCTGCCAACCATCCGCAGGCGGAACGCCCGGCACCGGGAACAGACGTCGCCCTAAGCTGAACGCGATGTAGCTCACGACAAAGCTGTCGAGCGTTTGGGAAATCACTGTGCTGCCCGTCGCACGCAACCACAGCAAGCGGCCGCGCGTTACCTTTTTCAGCAAATGAAAAACCCAAATGTCGCAAAGTTGCCCGACTAGGTAGGCGGTGATCGAGGCGATGTACATGATCTTGGCGGAGCCGAACACCGCGTCGAAATGGACCTGCGAAATGTTGAATGATTCCGGCAAATATGGCATGTACTGCGCTATGTTCATCACCACAAACACAAACAACGCCATAACGAGGCTGATATACGTCACGCGCCGCGCGGCTCGTTTGCCATAGTATTCGTTGATCAAATCGGTCAATAGAAACGTCACGGGAAACGTAAGCATCCCGCAGCTATGCACGATGGCGTTAATCGGTTCGTCTAAACCCGGGATGCGAAACGTAAAGCCCAGCGGAATGCGGAAAAGTTTGATGCCGACGATGTCCGCGATTAACAGACACGCGACCGAAAACGCTGCGAGCCAAACGTAAAGCGTTTGAGCCGAGTTGAAGGCGACCGATTGCGGTTGATTTTTTGTTTCGATTGGATTGGCCATAGGAAGTCACTCGATGTTTCGGCCCCTCATCCGGCCTTCGGCCACCTTCTCCCCCGCAAAGCCGGGGAGAAGGAACACGCGCGAGACTTTCAAGCTTCACGCCTCATGCCTCAAGCCTCATGGCTCATGCCTACCGCCTCTTTATCACTTGGGCTCGGCAGCGAGCGTGCGGACTTCGATGTAACTGGCGGAGTCAGCGGGAAAGTGATAGACGCGGTGCGTGGCTTTGACGAAGTCCTCGGCTTTGGCCGCAAAAATGTTCGGCACATATTTCTGGGGGCAGCGATCGATCAGTGGGAACCAAGTACTCTGGACTTGGACCATGATCCGATGGCCTTTTTTGAACGTGTGGAAAATGTCGAGCAGTGGAACTTTTACCTCGGTCATCTGGTTTGGCGTAAACGGTTCCGGTTTTTCAAAGCTGTTGCGGAAGCGGCCGCGCATGATGTCACCTCGCACCAAGAGCTGATAACCGGCCAAAGTGATCCCCTTGGGCGTGCTCGGATCGTTCGGCTCGTCTTTTGGATACTCGTCGATCAGTTTAACGATCCAGTCGGCGTCGGATTCGGAAGTCGATACGACTAAGCGGCCCACAATATCGCCGACCAACGTAACGTCTTCCGTTAGCACGTCGGTTTGGAAAGTCAGCACGTCGTCTCGCTCGGTGGCGAAGCGTTGATCGTCGCTCATATAGTTGCGCGGCGTGAATTGCAATTTGACATCTTCGCGCTTTTGTTCGGTGACGGGGTTGGCCGGATCGCTGACGAATTCAGAAAACGGTTTTACTTTGTCGGCTTGCGGCATGTTGCCCAGCGTGTGATCCGCCGACAAGTACCATCGCGTCGCAGCGGCTTGGGGAGGCGGCCATTTTTCGAAGGTCGTCCATTTCTTGAGACCGGTGTCGAACATCATGGCTTCGAAATTGGGCGCCGGGCCTTTGCCTTTGAGGAAGTGGGCGAAGAACGGAGCTTCGATTTCACGTTGATACGAGTCTGCGATTCGCTCACCAAAAACGATATTGCCGACCTTCGCCACTGGCGTGTTCGAGGACCAAGCCCCGTGTGACCACGGCCCCATCACGATCGCATTAAAATTTTCGGAACTGTGTTTTTCGATTTGCTGGTAGATGTGCAGCGGGCCGTATAAATCCTCGGCGTCAAAAAATCCTCCCACCGTCAGCACGTTGGTCTTGATCGGTGTCGCCAAGTGCGGCAGGAGCGAACGGGCTTGCCAGAATTCGTCATAGTTGGGGTGCCCGGAAAGTTCTTGCCAGAAAAAATTGTCTTTGCCGAAATATTTGTTCGCATTGCTGAGTGGTCCAAGGCTCATGTAGAACTGGTAACCGTCCTCCGTTTTCGGATTGACCATCTCATACCAAGGCTTTTGCGTTGGCCCGTCATGTTGATAACCGAAAACCGACGTCGCGATGAAATAGCTGAGCAAGTACGCTCCGTTGTGATGGAAGTCGTCGAAGAAAAAATCCGAGATTGGGGCTTGGGGAGATGCGGCTACCAAGGCCGGATGATGCTCGGGGAGCGCGGCGGCGGAGTAAAAACCGGGATACGAAATTCCCCAGATGCCAGCTTTGCCGTTGTTGTTCGGAACATTTTTCAGCATCCATTCGATCGTATCGTAAGTGTCTGAACTTTCGTCGATCGGTTTTTCGCCCATCACGTGCGGTCGCATGTTGTCGTATTTGCCTTCGGACATCCAACGTCCGCGAACGTCTTGGTGGACGATGATGTAGCCCTCTTTGTCGGCGTAGGTTGACGGCCCTAGGCGACCAAACATCGCGTCCGGACCATAAGGTTGCACGCTGTAACAAGTCCGGTTAATGAGAAAAGGATACTTTTGTGACTTGTCTTTGGGCGAGTAGATCGCCGTAAACAGTTTGATCCCGTCGCGCATGGGGATTTGCACTTCCATTTTGTCGTAGTGCTCCTTCACGACGAACGCGTCCTCCTGCGCGAAACTTGCGCAGCCCAATATCAGAGACGCTATTACGAACCCGCCGAACCAAGCCGCGATATTTTTCATGGATCAACCCATCGAGATAGTTTTTGGAAATACTTCATTTCTTCGACCCGTCACGATATCATCCGCGACGATGGCTGTCGAGTTTCGAGCCGTAAATGCTACGCCTCGTTCACGAAAAAAAGCGTCACCGCAGCCCAACTCGCGTGAGCCAGCCGCGCATGAATTTGCGTTGCGTTGGGTCTTTGCGTGCGCTTTCGATATAGCGCAGGCCTTGGAACAGATTAAGCAACTTGAGCAGCGCGTCGGGATGTCCCTTGTCCAGTTCCAAGCATTTTTCCAGCGTGCTGAGCGTTTGGTCGCCCATCTTTCCGTCGACCACAATGTCGGCGTAGCTCTTTTGGTTGCGGTTAAGCAAATTGAGCGACTCCTGCAGATACTTGATGGCGGTCGCAGAGCCTTGATTCACGCCAGTGTCGAAAAGTTCGTTGGCGACATGTTGGTCGGTGAGTTTTTCCCCCGCGATCGCTTTCCAAAATGTTTCGCGATAGAAGGACTTAACCAAATCTTGAAGCTTGTCGTTGCGGTCAAGCTCGTCCTTGAAATGCTCTGGCGATATTTGTTTCAGTTCGTCGACGATCGTCCAACCAGGCCAAGTCCCATGGAACTTACGTGCGATGCCGCGATACGTTTCGCCCCCTTTGTCGTCTGGATCGTGGGCATAGCCCCCTTCGAACAACATCGTCTCGTCAAACGCAATTTCAAAATCCGCCATTGTTCCGCTCGCTAACTACCTCGCAAATATTTCCGTTTCAATGGCGAACGAAAACGCCCACCTCGATCCGCTCCAATGTTTTGTTCAGCAAGAACGCGCTAATAGATTTCATCGTGTGTCCCTACCGCTTGCAACAGGATGGCCTCGGTGCCTTGGTGATGGACGAACTCGAAGACAATTCGCAGGTCGTATCCGGCACTGCAAGCCAAAGAACCCGCCAATTCTCCGCCGAGTTTATGTGTCTTCAGCGACGATGCAAAAGCATCCTGCGCCAGCGATTCCAATGTCGCTTGCAGAATCGGACCTGTCTCAGGGTTCTTTTTCACAAGGCGTCTTGCTGACCGAATAAAAGCAGCCGATCGCAAAAGGAGTCGCCTCATTTCAAGATCTCGCGCATCAATTCATCGGGAGATATCGGCGCACAACGGCCTTCGGCGTGCTCTTGGCGTGCGTCCTGGATTTCGCCAGCCACGCGCAGCCGGATCGCTTGCGCCAACCGACGGTTCAAGATGGCGATCAATTCCTGCTGTTCATCCTGGGACAAAAGATCCGCTGCTTCCAAAACTTCACCAAACGGCATTACATCGGACATTACACATTCCTCTACTCTGAATCGAAATGACGATAGAGTCAGTCTATCGGAAAAAGGGCTCGCCAACCAAGTCACGTATTGTCGTCAGAGAATTTTCGTGCGATGCCCCGATACGTTTCGCCCCCTTTGTCGTCTGGATCGTGGGCATAGCCCCCTTCGAACAACATCGTCTCGTCAAACGCAATTTCAAAATCCGCCATCAAAGCACAACTTCAAAGGGGGACGAAGCGAACATTCTGGTCAAACGGGTCACGCCACGCGATTTTTTTGTTGAATCTAGCCGCATTTGGTCAGGCATGGCAACTATTTTATTGCGACACATCGCGCATAGCGATAGGATTGCGAATAACCCAGGTTTTAACTTTCTGATTCATCAATCGGAGTCGAACCATGCAAGCGACTAATCGTCCACGTTTATCCAGTCGAGATCGCCGTACATTTCTGGCCGATGTGGGCAAAGGGATGCTGGTGGCGAGCGTCGGATCGTCACTGGCGTTTGATCTTGGTCTCTGTTCCGCCAGCGCGGCCGATTTCGACGATGCCTTGCGCTTCGGTGACTTGGAGCCGTTGGTGAGTTTCATGCAAGAGACTCCTTTAAACAAGTTGCAGTCCGAGGTTCTCGGCAAACTGAAAGCGGGTACCGAGTTGAAAACATTGGTCGCGGCGGCGGCGCTGGCAAACGCGCGTTCATTTGGTGGCCAAGACTACGATGGCTACCATACTTTTATGGCGTTGGGCCCGGCGTGGGAAATGTCGAAAGCGTTGCCCGAATCGCAGAAGGCTTTGCCGATTCTAAAAGTTCTCTATCGCAATACGCACCGAATTCAAACCGCTGGGGGCGGCCAATCGCATGAAGTCCTGCATGTCGTCGAGCCCGCTTCGCTGGCGACTGGCGCGGATGGCGGACAACTGTTGCAACAAGCGACCCGCGCGGCGGATTTCGACCGCGCTGAATCAGTCTTCGCAGCGTTGGCGACGGGACCGGTCGGCGAGGCTTACAACCATTTGCAATATTCGATCCAAGACGAAATTGACGTGCATCGCATCGTGCTCGCTTGGCGGGCGTGGATGATGCTGGGGATCACCGGTTCGCAACATGCTCACACCTTGCTGCGGCAATCGGTTCGCTTCTGTGTCGATTCCGAACAAGAAATGAAAAAGCACAATCGCCAACCGAGCGCGATTCGAACTCTATTGCCCAAGCTGCTTTCGGACCATGGACTGCTTGAACGAACTGCGGGCACGCGCGATCCCGGCGACCAATGGATCGAAAAAATGAGTACGTTGATCTTCTCATCGAACCGAGCCCAAGCCGCCGAAGCAGTCGCCGCCGCGCTTGCCGAAGGAATCTCGCCAGAAGTCATCGGCGAAGCGATCTCGTTGGCAGCCAACCAATTGCTGCTGCACGACCCGGGTCGCACTGCGGAACAAACTTCGCCCGGCAAACCAGTCGGAAGCGTCCACGGCGCTTCGGTCGGCGTCCATGCTTCCGATTCGGCAAATGCTTGGCGAAACATCGCGCGAGTCAGCAACCCGCGCAACACCGCCGCCAGTCTTATCGTCGGCGCGTATCACACCGCCGAACAGAATGGCCAAGTCGGCAGTGAACCTTTGGAATATCAACAACTCGCCAAGGAAATTGGCAAAGACCGACCCGACGAACTGCTGGCTGTGTTGGACGCAGCCGTTCGCGCGGGCGATCAGATTCGCGCCGCAGCGGCCGCGTTTCGATTTGGCCAGCAAGGCCATCCGGCCGCCGACGCGCTCAACGTCTTGCTGCAATATGCCGTCAGCGAGGATGGTGCGCTTCATGCCGAAAAGTACTACCGCACCGTCAGCGAAGAGTTTGCCGCGACGCGACCTGCTTTTCAATGGCGACATTTGGTCGGATTGGCTCGCGTTTCGGCCAGCGAGTTCGGCCACCCCGCGCCAGGCCAACTCGAAGCCCGCCAACTGCTGGGCTTGTAAGAATTCGCCGATAGATGATTGACGCAACCCGCGAGCGATCCGGCATCGTCGTATCGTCCGCATAACCGACACGACTGTTGTTGGCGGATAAAGGTCGTCTGCTGCGTCGCAAACACATCGCGCGGCAATTCTTTCCTCACTTACTCAATGATTGGGCAATTACCATGTCGAGAACTTTCGTTGTCACGCGATCGTTGGTCTTCGGTACGCTTTTTTTGATCGGCATGACTTCGGCGGCTTTGGGCGACGACGACCATCGACGCGGGGGCGGCGGACATGGCGGTCATGGAGATCACGGACACGGCGATCACGGACACGGCGGGCAACACTTTTTCGGCTTGGGTTCGGGCGGCCTGAGCTACGGTTTTCAAAACGATAATTTTGGTTTTCAACTCGGGCCCGTCGGCGGATATGAAACGCACAATCATTATCCGCAACCAGCGTATGCCCCGGTTTATGCACCGGACGCCCAGTTCGGATACGCCGAACCGATCGTCAACGATTACGGCGGATATCCGCAGCCAATGATCTCCGCACCCATTGCACCGGAGACGACCCGCGTGATCGATGCCCCCGCGCCGGGTTTGGCAAATTCCAATGCGGCCGCTGAGACGTTTTATCGCCAGTCGGTCGACGCGTTTCGCAGCGGCGATTACCAGGGTGCCACGCGCGCGTCGGATCATGCGATCATCGAAGATTCCCAGAACGGATTTTTGCGGCTGCACGCCGCTCAGTGCTTGTTCGCCAACGGTGAATTTGAATCAGCCGCGACGGCGCTGGCCGATGGCTTGGGAATGAGCGAGAAAAGCGAATGGGGGCGCGAAGTCAAGAACTTTCGCAACCTGTACCGCAAGAACGATTACGTTACGCACATGAAGCAGCTTGAGAAGTTCGTAGCCGAGAATCCGCAATCCACGAACGGCAACGCTCTGGCCGCCTATCACTTTAATTACTTGGGGCACGCCGACGCCGCCCAGCGACACCTCGAAGCCGCGCGAAAAGCCGATGCCCAAAACGAATTGGTTGGTCTCCTAAGCAGCGTGATCGGCAATCAACCTACCGAATTATTGCCCGAGCCGGTTTCCAGCTCAATTCCGTCGAAGTAGTCGCATTTACGCCAAGCAGTTGGCGCGGAGAATTCGCGACATATTGCGATAATGCAACCAAATCGAAACGGTCGCGTCGGTGATCAAGCGGCGTCTGGGTTCGTTTGGTCGCGGGAGAAACTATCACAGTCGCTGCCGCGAACTACGCCTGATGACCATCACCACAACCTCATGATTCTCCAGCGCGATTTACTTTTCTACAGAGCCGTCCTGACCCGTTTTCTTGTCCGACGGTTTTGAAGTTAGGCCTCGGCATCGAGTTATTTCCAGCTTGGGATTTCCGGAGTGCGAGCGATGGCCTTGAGTTCCGGCTTCTGCACGCCGAATTGATCCATCGGAAAATTCACAAAGCCGAGCTTGAGGGCTGGCGAGCCGTCTTTGACGCGAAAGTCACCCCTGGCCAGATCGACAAACATTGCGTCGGCGACGATCGAATGCTCGTCGCGTTGCGATTGATCGGCGAGGGCTTTGGCGGGTTGGGGATCTATCAAACCCTCGCGATGAACCAGGTTGAAATCCATTTCCTTGCCCCACGGAGTTGACGGCATACCGCCAGCCGGCAGGTAATGATCGGTTCCCATAATATTGCGACGGACGATATCCTCACTGTGCCTGTACCAAACATGCGGGTGAAAACCGTTGTTGACCATGATGTTGTTTTCCACCAGCCGAAAAAAGCCTTCGCGGTTCTTCAGGCCGCCGTGCAGGAAGAGGTTGTTGTAGATGTGGTAATTGCTTGAACCGTCGTCGAGGTCCACGTCCCAGCCGTGATCGCAGCGCCAACGGCTGTTGCAGATCGTGGTGGTTTTCACAGCGTCCAGGGTTACGATGCTCTTGTTCGCATCCCACTCGGCATCATCGTTCAGATTCAGTCCACGTAGCCCCCAAAAACGGTCGCGGCCCCAAGAATTGAACGAGCCATGGTCGCCGGTTTCTTTGACGGTATCGAAGACATCGCAAAACTCGATCAAGTGGCCGCCCCAGCAGCCATCGCCGATGTTGATGCCGGAGCGTGGCGTGTCAAAGATCGAGCAGTGGCGGACCGTGATGCCTTGAGCGATGTCGACCGTGACTCCGGCGGTTTGCTTCTCGATCTGGCCGATGTCATGAATTAAACAGTCATCCACAAGGCAATCAGCCGGATAATTGTTGGTTCGCGGCCCGGGCGTCCGGTCGATGTTGGCGAGTTCGTTGCCCTTGTTCCAAGTTGCTGGATTGCGGCAAGCTCCAGGATCGCCGAGGAAGGCGACGCCGCTGCCTCCAGCCCTGGCGATGTGACAACCACGCAGCATGACCCGGCGATTGTAGTTGTTGACAAAGACGGCGTTGCCACCAACCTGATCGATCACACAATCCTCAATCGCGCAGTCTTCGGTTCCGTTCAGGAACAGCGCGCCGCCTCGGTAAATCGCCCAGTCCGTGCGCAGCAACAATTCTTTGGTGTCCATGAAAGTGCGTGCGGCGTGACGGAAGGTTAGCCCTTTGAAATTGACAAAGCGAACCGGTGCCTGCTCGGTGCCGCGGAGCTCGACCAGATGCTTCAGGCGGACGGCTTCGATCGTTGCCGATGTCAGGTCCGTGCCCGTTGGCGGATAAAAATTGAGCAGGTTATTTTTTGAATCGAGGAACCACTCGCCGGGCGCGTCGAGTTCTTCGAAAATATTCTCGACGAACCGGTGTTGCTCGTGCATTCCCATCGGTCGGTTGTTTTGCCAGCCTCCGTCATAGGTAACTTTGTTATCCGGTCCCTTACCGGTGATGACATAGTGCATGCCGCCCCATTCGGCTGAATGGAGGGCATGGATGAATCCGCCGTCAGGATCCTTCCAGAATGCCGCGCGTTTTGGGCTGAAAGCATCCGCCGCCGTACCGTGGAAGACTCGCGCCGCGGGATCGATGTTCGGATAGCGCGCCAGCGGCTGAAGATCACCATTCACGAAAAGCTGGTCGGTGGTGAAGCCCGCCGGCACCTTCGCCCTCATGATGCCGTCCTTGTAAGATTCCCACTTGAGGTCCATCAGCCGGATTCCGCCGCTGATCACCGGCCGCTCATGCTGATACGCTTGATAGACAACGGGAGCGGTCTTAGTACCGGAATCCGCTGACGTGAAGACCAGTGTCTCCGGCAAGTAATACGTCCCGGCGCGGATAGAGATCGTCAATGCATCGCGCACGGACCGCTCCCGCGCGACTTGTTGGGCCCGCTGCAATGTCGCTAATGGTTTTTCCAGAGTGCCGGGATTTTTGTCATTTCCGCTGGGGGCTACAAATATTTGCGATGCCCGCGCTCTGGCCGGAGCGGAAACAGTTTCAGGCGGCGGCTTGGCCGTTGTTGCCTTGACTGATTTTGTGGAATTGCTCTGAGTCTTAGTCTCTGGAATCGTGCCAAATTGTTTTTGGAATTGTTCCCTGAACGGGTTGACCTTGGGCGCCGTTTTATGCGCCTCCTCGTTTTCAAGGTGCGGCAGGACCTCTTGCCACCATTGATCGTAGGCGCCCGAAAACTCGTTCACGATGTCGAGATGCTGCGCCGCAATGTCTTGTTCCTGACCGGGATCTTGCTTGAGGTCGAAAAGCTGCCAGTCTTTATGGCCGTGCACCAGGCTGTAACGGCTATTGCGGATACTGCATTGCCCGCCAGCGTTGCCGAATTTCAGTGGCTTTGTCCCGTTGCTTTCCCAGCGGCCCACATGGGTCACGAAATAGCGATCGGCCCATTCCGACTGCGGATTTTTCAGCAAAGGTATTAGGCTGCGTCCTTCAACCTGCGCTTTGACGTTGTCTTCGAGTTTTGCGCCCGCCAATTCCGCGAGCGTCGGAAAGACGTCAACATGGCCCGTCAGCTTGTCGACGTTGTCAGGCTTGAGTGTGCCGGGCCACCGCCAGAACGAGGACGCACGCGTTCCGCCTTCCCAGGCTGAGCATTTTTCGCCCCGCATTCCGGCATTGAAAACTTGGCAGCCGACGGTACCGCCATTGTCATTCATGAACACAACCAGCGTGTCTTGATCGATTCGCCACTCCTGCAACTTCGCAAGCAAACGTCCCACGTTGTCGTCGATGTTGGCGATCATCCCGAAGAAGGTGGCTTCGTTGGGTGTTACCTTTTCTTGATAGGGAATTGCAGCTCCCGGTGGACAGAAGAGAGGACCGTGTGGAGCGTTGAACGGGATGTAGCAAAAGAATGGCTGGTTGCCTTTAACCGATTCAATCCATTGCAGTGCCTGCGAGGTGAAAACATCCGTGCAGAAGCCGGTGGTCTTTTCAAACTTGCCGTTGTGTTTGATCACCGGATCGAAATACTTGTTGCCCGGCGCGTCACCGCAACTGCCCGGATAAGTTTGGCCGATGCCGCCCGCTCCATGGATGAAGACTTCATTAAAACCGCGTTGGTCGGGCTGATAAGCATCTTCGTCGCCCAGATGCCATTTGCCAAAGATTCCGGTGGTGTAGCCGGCGGACTTGAGCACTTGCGCGATGGTCACGGTCCGTAAGCTCATTCGCTCGCGCTCAAGGATGGTGTGCGTTACGCCGTTCTTGAATTCGTGCCTCCCCGACATCAAAGCACTGCGGGTCGGTGAACAGGTAGGGCTGACGTGAAAATCGCTGAAGCGGACGCCCTCATCATGTAGCCGATCAAGATTTGGCGTCTTGAGGATCGGGTTGCCGTTGGCGGCAATATCACCATAGCCCTGGTCATCGGTCAGGATGACGATAATGTTGGGTCGCTTGCCAGACAGGTCTTGGGCAGGAACCGAAACAACCAGTGCCGTCATCATGACGATCGTAGCGAATAGGTGCCTAATCAATGGATGACTCCTTTGAGACTTACATGCCGTCCGTCGAATCGGGTTATCAGTATCAACGTAAATTTCCCTCGGTCCACCATTGTTCCAATCGCGTTGAAACGCGTTTGACCACCGCCGGATTTCCACCGGCAAGGTTGTTTTGCTCGTGCGGATCGGCGGAAAGGTCGTAAAGTTCCGCTGTGTTCTGTCGGCTAAGCAATTTCCACTTGCCGCCTTCGATCACCCAGCGCGCCTGGAGACTTTTCGCGGGTTCGTCCCAGTCCTGCATGTCGTGTTCGTAAGCAGCACCGAAAATGCAATCGCGGTGAACCTTCCCGGCCAGAAGTTCGACGAGATCCACACCTTGCATTTGCTTGGAAGGGGCGAGCCCGACAGCGGACAGAATTGTGGGTGCCAAGTCCACGCTCATCACTGGTTCGCTTGACAACCCTGGTTTAATGTGGTCCGGCCAACGCACCAGGATGGGGGTACGGACGCCGCCTTCGTACGGCGAACATTTGCCATCGTGGAGAGGATTGTTGTTTCCTTGTTTCCAACCGTTGTCGGACAAGTAGATGACGATTGTATTGTCGTGTAACCCTTGCTGATCAAGGTGGTCGAGCAACACACCACAAGTTTCATCGAACCATTCAATCATGCCGTAATAGGCGGCGTTGGACTTGTCCTTGGCCTCGTATTTTTCAATTAAACGGGCCGGCGGAGAGTGCGGAGTATGCGGCATCATCGGGGCGTACCACACAAGAAAGGGTTTCTTCTGCTCCTTGGCTGTTCCGATAAAATCAAAAATCGGTTGCATGGTCTCGCGGCCGATCGCCAAACCGGCATCACCGTGGCGTCCGGTCAGTGTCATGCCACTGGTGAACCCACCATGCTTAAAGTTGCCGTGCCACCATTTGCCGGTCTGAAAGCTGAGGTATCCGTGTTCGGCAAGCAATCGAGGCAGGGTCGGAACCTTATCCACCAACTCGTAGAAGCGTGTCCGGTCGCCGACCGGTGGCGGAGGCTCATTGCCCAACACACCGCTTTGATGCGGATGCAAGCCAGTCAGGATTGAGGCTAGGCTGGGACAACACAAAGGTGCGGAGACATACCCGCATTGGAACGTCATTGATTCTTTTGACAGGCGGTCGAGGCGAGGCGTCTGCACGACTGGGTGTCCCATGAAGCCGTAATCGGTCCAGGCACAATCGTCGCCGATCATCATCACGATGTTGGGTTGGTTCTGGCCTCCGTCGGCTGCGTACACGCTATGCGAACCAACCAACATGCCGATGAACAACAACGCCGTTTTCTTGGCCATTTCACTTCCCTTTTCGGACGGTGCCGTTCCGTTCTGCCGCTCGAGCCATGGCGAAACTTTCGCGACGAACCGGAAACATTCTACATCTCTAAACGAAGTAGCGGTGCAAGGGTCATTCGGGGCGCTCGAGTTTCGGGGCATCCGCACGATCATCCCCGCCAAACATGGACGCCCCTCCGCCAAACCTGCTTCCGGAAAGTACCGTCGACAAATGCAAGCCGTTTCGATCGCGGTATTTACCGCAAACGTACACAAATCGAAACGGTAATCTCAATGATCAACCGCCGACAAGGAAACTACGTTCTCGCGAAATCTTACTGGGCACAATGCCGTGAACTCCACTTCTTGGCCCTGACTCACAACATCATGATTCTCTGGTGCTTCGAGCCTTTCGACAGACCCCGCCTGTCGGGTTTGAGGGGTCCACACGAAAACGCAACAGCGGATGGGTCTTATTCAGGGGCTGTATAGATCCGGGTATCGGGGTGGTAGATTTTCCAGTCGAACCAATAATCCTTCATGGCGCCGAGTTGGGATAGTTGTTTCCCCGCCAGCTTGCCGGATAATCCCGCTCCGCTAAAACTCCATCGTGTCGACGTTTCAGCATCAATGAATTGCGGGGATTGGGTGCCAGCGACCATGGTGAGATTTAGATCTTGACCATCCAATCGAGTGATAAATGCCCGGACTGATTTTTGATCTTCCCCCAACATCACCGCAATGGGCGTATTGCCCAAAGTTGCGAAAGCCAACCTTGTTTTCTGCAATCGGGACATCGGAAACGCGATCGACTGGCCATTCAACTCCACGCCAACGACCAGGTCGCGGGGTTTCAATTGATCTGCGGGTTCGATGGGAACGACAACGGGCATCTTTTCATAATCGGCCTCCCAATCAAGCGCTTCGTAGCGGCCGCTGAATCGATCATTGAACCGCAAGACTCTACCGTCAGGATGTTCACGTTTCCAGACCGCAAATGTCACTTCATCGGTGAGGACGTAAGTCAGCTTGTTTCCTTTCAAAGGCCCATGCAAAGCCTCACCGGAAACTTGTTGCCACCATGTGCCGGTTTGTTCGTCGTGCATGATGAAGTTTTGATTGTTGATTCCCGATAAATGGAATTTCAAGGTTTGCCCCGCGACGTCGGCACTCCACACCAGACCGGTGTGACAGAGCGTTCAGTAAGTGGTCGTAATCGGCTTTCCACCAACCACATCATTCAAGATATGGTGGTAAGCCATCAGCCGCACGGGATAAGCAACCGCTTCGCCATTAATTTCGATGGCCATGACCATCTCCTGGTCATCCATAAAATCCGCTTCTGAAGCGGCAACATACTCCGCAACAGGGAGAGGATTGAACATCCATTCAAAATGATTCTGGCGAGAAAACCAAGTGGCAACGAGAATTGGCAACAGGAACAGGGGCAGGCTCAATCGACTCCACCAGCGAGCTTGTGGCCACAATCGAAGGCACAACCAACTGGCGCTGACCAAGGCGGCGATGGATGTCCAAAAAGAAATTCGACGCAGCCAAAAAGACCACTCGATTCCAGTCGGTGTTTGCGATTTGAATGGCATGATGAGAAACACGGGAATGGCCACAACAGCTACGCTGCTCAATGTCAACAGGCATAGCAGCAGCCAGGACTTCCAACGCCATTTTCGATGTGAGTTGTTTGCCATTGAAATCCTGAACCGGTCTGTGATTGAAAATAAACGCCGGTCATATGAATTCGACAGGTATTTTCACAGCCGCAAATGATGGGGCTGAACGTGCGCCTCATTGTGAGTAACTCAAGGCAGAGGGTCAATCACGACAGTAACAGTTTCGTTCAACAGTCGGTGAACCAAATTTTGATTTGTTCAAGTCAGGATATCGTTCTTCACACCCGTTCTTCTTTTTGACACCCGTTCGACTTCCTGCGGCGGTTGGCTGGTGTGTGTCCTTGGCAACCTTACGGATCGCTCGGTCCCGACGCTAGATACCGGTCGAAGTGTGCCACGAGCTTCTTGAGCAAGTATCGGGCATAGTGTGGCCGCCCCGTCCAACCGTGCGTGGCGCCGGGGGCAAAGGCGAAGTCGAAGTCCTTGCCCAGCCGCATTAGCTCTTCGGCCAGCATCACCGCCGTCTTGAATGGCACCACATCGTCTTGCATGCCGTGTATGATCAGAAGGTGATCCTGGAGATTCCCAGCGTGTTGCGCCGCCCCTCGGGCAAAAGCCTCCGGATGACTTTGGGGACGCCGGGTTATGGCGACGTCATCCAGGCCGAAAAAGTTCGGGTCCACGGCCGCGGCGCCGGCCACTCCCGCCTTGAACAGCCCCGGCTTCTTGAAGAGCGAATAGATCGCGAGTGTGCCGCCGTAACTGCTTCCCCAAATGCCGATCCGTTTTGTGTCCACATACGGCAGCGTCGCCAAGTACTCGACGGCGCTGTGGAGATCCTCGATGTCTTCTCCGCCGAAGTCCATGAGAAACTCTTCGCGGAAGGCACGCCCATAGCCCGTGCTCCCCCTCACGTCGACTTGGATCACGATGTAGCCGCGCTCGACCAGCAACTGGTGTAAGGCAGCGTTCGCGCCGGCCCAGCGGTTCTGGACCGTATTGGAATACACCGGACCGAACACCACGGGATATTTTTTTTCGGTATTGAGGTCAACGGGTTCCAGGACCCGCGCGTGCAGGGTGTAGTTGTCGATCCGGCTGGGGAACGTGACGTAGCGAGCCCTGGCCCAGGATCGGCGAGCGAACTCTGCGGGCGGGGACTTGGTAATCCTCTGCTCGGGGGACCGCCCATCCGCCTTCGTTATATAGAGCTCGGTCGGACTCACATCATCCGTATGGAGGATCGCCACTTTCGAGCCATCGGGTGACGGGTACGGTTGGTGCTGACCTGGCAATGTACTGACTCGCGTCGCGGCGCCTCCTTCATCCGGAATCCGGAACACGTGCCTCTCGTAAGGACTCGGTTCGTTGGACTGGTAGAAGATCGTCGCGGCGCCGGATGCGACCACAGGCGGGCTTGTGACGTCGAAATGTTCGTTCGTCAGCAGCTTTGGAGAGCCGTTCCCGGGTTCCAACAGATAGAGTCCGTAGCGATCGCCGAGGTCGCTGAGGAAAACCACCCGTTTACCGTCCAAGTGCCAAACTGATCCGATCGATGTGTACACTCTGGTGTCACGCTTGTCGTGCCAGAGCTCCTCGGTGCGGTCGCTGACAGGATGGGCCGTGTGGAGCCAGCGATCTTCTGCGGTATCCGACTCTCGGTCGATCAGCAAGGTCCCGCTTGGGGACCACGAGAAATCGACGACCCGGTTGGCGGTGGGATCCGGTAGATCTAAGAGCCTTAGCTTACTGCTCTCCAGGTCGTAAAAGCCGACCGTGCGATGCTCGTTCGGGTCGCCGGGATACCCACGCCGAAGGTTGTTGACCAAAGTCTCTTTGCCGAGGTAGTAAGGGAACGGCACCATCCGCAGTTGCCGGCGATCGACGTAGTGCACCGCGATAGTGCCACTGTCCGGCGCCCACTGATACGTGGGTCCTCCCCACACATACGGTCCGATCTCAACGTCGGGGCGGTTGTAGGTTCCGAGCGGCACACTGGAAATCGAGGGGACGCCCACTTCGGTGGCTCGGGTGAGCAAGTTGTTTTCCAGCGTCAGGAGCCATAGGTCTCCGTCTTGGAGAAAGGACGCGTATCGGCCGTCCGGCGAGACCGCCAGATTCGATTTGCCACCTCCGGTCGCGGTGAGACGCTCCCCGGTACCCGCCGTAGTTGCGATGCGCCACATGTCATCCGAACGAAGGTAGACGACAGCGGACCCATCGGGAGTCCATGCGAAGTCGCTCACTCCACTGGTGCCTTCCAATTCCTGGGTGAGCCGGCGCAGCCCGCTACCGTCCCCTTCAACGATCCAGATCTCACGGCGCGGCATGCCGGAATCGTTCCAAAGAAACGCCAGACGTCGGCTGTCGGGCGACCAAGCCGGAGCGGAGGGCGCCGTTCCACTGAGCGACGGCTGCGCGAAGATGCGATCGATGGTCAGTCCAGGCTCTTGGCTTGCCCCGGCGGCCGGCGCGATCAGGAGGGCCAATGCGACAATCACACTTATGAAAAGGCTCCAGCGACGATTCGTGCGATGCGGCATGAGAATTTTCCTTCGCGGGAAAGTAAAAACGAGAAATAAATAGTCGTAGCTCATGGATTCCGGTTCGACGACCGTCGCAAACGGAACGCCGTGTTCCGCCCCTCCTTGTCCAACACCGCGAAGCATGAATCGGGATCCAGCGGTCACGAGTGATAACGCGTCTCAATCGTCGCTTCGGCGCTTAGCTCGATCTTCTCCGAGGGCTCGGTCGGCGGCGGCTAGTTTATGAATCTCGTCGTCGAGTCCGGTCATTTCCCAGCGAGCCAGCGAAATGGGAATGCTGTCGATCGCATTCAACTGATCAAAAAAATTCTTTAGGTGGAAGGCTTCGCCACGTGCTTCGAGTTGTTTGGAATAGTCTGCCAGGGTCCGTTCGAGTAAGTATTTTCCGGTGATATAGCTCGTGCCGTAACCGGGTTGGCGAAGATAGAGATGCTGTTCAAACAACAGCAGTTCCGGCTCGGTTTTCATCCAGCCGCGCGGTGTCCAGTCCATGTGGACTCGGCCGGCTTGCTCCATCGTCATTTCGTTCGCGTGCGCATACAGCGACCCCAATCCGCGCGCGGCACGCTGTGCCAAAAGAATCCAAACCAGTTCCCGAGAACGAGGACTGTCGTCGTAGAGTCCGGCGTGCATGAACATTTCCTCAACCCCAGTGGCGGTGCCTTCGTTGCGACTATCGAAGATGTTGTAGAGCAAAGCGCCGTGTCGGATGGGGCTAGGATGCGGCTCGCGGTCCATGCGCGCCAGTTCAAACCAATGATAAAAATGGGTGTACAGCGGCAGCGGATCGTAGTGCGCGCAGATCCAAAAAAAGTTGCGTCGCTCTTTTGGAACGAATTGTCCCAGATGCTGCCGGAGCGCCGGCTCCATGTACGAGGTTACGGTGAGGATCTCTTGTTGCCGAAGAAATGTCATGAATCGCTTCGCGGCAAGGTCTGCTTTGGCGTCGTATTCGGACGGCGTCGACGCCTCTGTCAACGGCGACAGATTCCGATTGCGATGTTCCTCCAGCCGGAGCGACGACCAGGCTCGGTCGAGTTCGCGCTTCAAGAGTTGCACTTCTTCTTCCCAGGTCATCGGCACCAGATGGACGTTCTGCTGATACCAGGTGTAGTTGTCTTTGCCGATTCCGGAGGGGCCATCCTTATACTGGACTTGGGATTCGAGCCACTGGATCAAATCATCGGTGGCGCGTTGGCTTTGCTCGATCATCGCCACGAGCTCCTGGCTGGCCTCACTCCCCACGCGACGCTGGATCACGTCGAGGTTGGCCCGCTGGAAACGGATGTCGCGGATGCCGGCGATCCAAAGTTCCCGTGCGTTGCCCGTCAAGTTCTTCTGGGCTTGACGCATCAACGGGGGAATCACACTCAAATCGGCGAGCAACCGCCGCTGCTCAGGTTCGGACATACGCAACTCGTAAGTCCAGAATTCCGTCACCGCGTGGTGGGTTGGCCCCTCATGTGCCGGTACGTCGCTTCGAGCCATCCAGATGGATTGGTAAAACGCCGGGTCACGCGCCCAAGGTTGGAGTATGCGGTAATTGAAGTCGAAGCCGTTCATCTCGGCGCGCACCAAGTGCCAGTCGACGCGCTGGGGTATCGGCCAGTCTGTGGTATCCATGGAATCAAGCCGCGCTCGTAATTTTTGGTAATCCTGGTAGCGAGCCGCAAACGTCTCCGCAGTGTAATCTGGCGCGCCATCGCGAAACGGTGGCCGCTCAAACGTTCGCCAGTCCCGATGCAAAGCCAACAATTCGTCGTAGTCGGTTGCGGCATGAGTTGGCGCCACCCAGCCGGCGGCCAAAACCATCAGCAGATAAATGATCCCGGGGACATTCGGCGCGAAAAGAGCGTGACGCATTTCAGTCATGATCCATGCCAAGGGTGACGATGTGTGTTGCCGCGATGCCCCCAATGATCTCGCCCCCGCTTCCACCTGACAAGCCGTCCATGACCGTAACGCCAGCCCCACGAAAACTGGCAGAGCCAGTGGCACACCCCTTGGAAGAATCAAACGGAGAGCTCGTTGATTTGTCCGCAAGCACATCATTTCGTTTCCGCAGCGTTCGCTGTCGCGGGAGCGTACAAAAACAATCGCGAAGCCATTCCGGCGGACATTTGCGCGGGTTGATAATTGGTGTGTAAACGGATCGCAATAGTGTTCTTTTGTCCGGGCTTGATCGCGGATGTGACATCAACGTCGATTGGGCAAGGGCGGATGTAGGCTTCAACATAAGGCCGATGGCCGACGAACTGACCATTGACCCAAACCCAAGCTTCGGTCTCTGCGGCCATGCCGTACAGCTTGATTTGCTGACCGGCGGCGACTGGAGGAACGTCCACGGTGAGCCGATACCACATCGCGCCGAGGTAAGGAAAGCCCTGGGCATCCTGATGATTGCCTTGCGCATAAAACGGAGCGGTGGTGCGCATGGTCTCCCATGCACTGTCGTCCGTTTCGTCGCGATACCAACCATCGAATCGGCCGTCGTCGCGAGGGTCGACGTGGAATTTGGCGACTTCCGGCAGTACGGCAACCAGCGTCCCTTTTTCACCTCCGCTCAGCGCGGCCAACTGCGAATAGACTTCGCGGCGTTGACCAGTCCCCCAGTAGTAAAATCCCTGGGCTTGCGCCGCGATAGGCTTGGCTTCCTCGGTGATATCCCAATAGTAACGGCTAAGTTGCATGGCTGGGCGGATTGCCGCGACCATTGCGTCGGCATGTTGAACGGCAGCCGGCCAATCGGCGTCAAACTCAGCTCGTTCCATCGCTTTGTAGGCGAGCAAGTAATCAAAAGTCGCACGATCGAGACGGACTCGCGATTCGGCCCAAGCATTTCCCCGCGCGGCGGCTTCCGCGCTTTCCAGGTGACCCGCGAGCTTGGCAATCAACTCGGGCGTGTAAATCAACGACAGAATGTGGTCCCGATCACCACCCAAATTGCTTTGCTCGATGGCTTGTTCCATCTCCTCCCAAAAAGCCATTGCCGGTTCTGCTGCCGGGCCGTACCACGCCCCGAAATACTCCTTCATCAGTGCGGCCACGTCGAGGTCCGCATCCCACATCATCCGGGCCAGCAGATAAGTCGGAAAAATACCGGCTTCGCCCCGAACCGTGCGCCCCTCGTTCCAGAAACCGACCACGCCAAGCTTTTTAAGCAGCGGCATGTTGTGCGAGTGCCGACGAGATAGCGGGATCGGCGGCGCGCCGCATCCGACCAGGTTGTAATAGAGATAATCGTACATATAGACGTTGTCGTACATGCTCGTCCAAGTCTTGAGCATGTTGTATTGCCGCTGCGTCATCCAGCTATTCGGATTGTCGTAGGCATGATAAGTGTCGGACCAGATCGCCGCGAACATGATCCAGATCGTTGGGTCAGGTTTGATTCCCACGGGAGGCGTATCGCGATTCGCGTAGCCGTTGGTGCTGAGAAAGTGGTTGGGGAATTCCTTGTGGACCTCGGCCGAGACTCGTTGGACCCACTGCATCCACTCTTCGGTCGTGCTGTCGCCGCCGGGATCGTTGAAGCGTCCGATCAGCGATGGAAAGTTCATATGCAACTCGGTCGCGCCAGGACTGAAGTCGCGTGGCAAACCGTCGTCAGCACCAATACCCCACGATGTTGCTTCGAGATTTTTGCGAAAATGTTCCTTGATAATGTTGGCGGCGAATTGCACGGATTTGTCACTGGCCAAGTTGGGCATGTGCGGATACACCCGGCCCGCAGCGTCGCGCGCGAAAACTTCAGCGAACTCGGGATTGTCCTTTTCTTTTTCGGGCGGCAACACGGCCCGAACGGTGCTGTCGCCGGGAACAGCGTGCATCATGTTGACGTTCATCCCGTTGCGGATCTTCCAACGCGTTTCCTCGGCCCGCAAGTCGTTGGCAAACCAATGCGTCCACCAGTTCCGCATCTTGAAGTCCGGACGATCGACCACATCGAGTTGACCGACGGCAATGGTCGATCGTTGCGGAACGACTTGACCGAATTCGCCCGGCATGTACCAGCGCACACCCAGACGATGGAGAAAAAACGAGACAGCGTATTCGGTTCCGTGGTAAGGCAAAGCGTCATTGCCAGCCAGCAGCAGCGTGTCGCCATCAGTTAGGATGGCGTAGCCTTCCTCTTCGCGCAAAGGTGTGAGTCCAGCCGGAATCCGCGCTTCAAATGGTTCCGTTAGTTTACTTCGGCCAACCAAAATTCGCGGTCCGGCGGGAATCGCTTCGGCATCGCCGATGATGGGGAGCGTGGCCCCGGATATTTTTTGGATGTACTCGCGCAAGTCACGGGCCGCCCAAGCGACTTTGTCACCGACCAACTTCGGGTCGGGGTTCTCCAAACCGATTGTAGCCATCGATTTGGCCGCTTCAGCGGATACGACAATGGCTGCCCGTGGCTGACCATCTTCCACCAGCAGCAGACCCCGCTCATCGAGCGCCAGTCCCACATCCAGAGGCAACGAATGCAATCTGTCGCCGCGCGTTGGCTGCTGTCCCGGCAGCACACCTACGAAACCCAACAGCGAAATAAGTAACACCGATATTCTTAAACGTAACATGTGAACGCCCCCGATTTGCAAAGTATTTGATGTGGCCGATTTCATCCCTAATTGCACTCGCTTCATCGCTACAGTATCAAAATCCATGACCTGCGTGAATTGACCAGCATTACACTTTGATTCTGTTCGTCAACGGACTACGCAGACCAACATGCCGATCCTATGCTGGCTGCAACCGGAAATCCGCGCCGTGGCAGGATTCAACGATATCCAATCGTGGAACAATCGAAAAAACCTCAACGATTGAAACAATGAACCGCATCCTTACGCTCCTCGCCGCATTGCTCGTTCCGGCGGTCACGCTCCACGCCGCTGACGAACAACCGGATCGGCCCAACATCGTCTTCATTCTTGCCGACGATCTCGGCTATGGCGATGTCGGTTGCTACAACCCGGAATGCAAAATCCCCACGCCGAACATCGATCGGCTGGCACGCGAAGGGATGCGCTTCACCGACGCTCATTCACCATCCACGGTTTGCACGCCCGGTCGCTACAGTCTGTTGACCGGTCGGATGGCTTTCCGCATCCCTTATCGTGGCGTCTTTGCCGGCGCGGGAGGGCCTTGTCTCATCAAAGAGGAGCAACTGACGCTGCCGCAGATGCTCCGCAACCAAGGCTATGTCACGGCGATGACCGGCAAGTGGCATGTCGGCCTGACTTTCTTTGACACCGCCGGGCGGCGCATTACGAAAGAAGATGTCGAAGGCGTGAAGATGATCGATTACTCACGCCCGATTCCGGACGGGCCGATCCATCGCGGTTTCGACCGGTTCTTCGGCACTGCCTGCTGCCCGACCACGGATTTTCTGTATGCCTTCATCGACGGCGATCGCATTCCCGTGCCGCCCACTGGAATGCTCGACAAGTCAAATCTGCCCAAACATCCGTATGCCTTCGACAACCGCGCCGGCATGATCGCGCCAGGCTACGACCTCGAAGAAGTCGACATGGTCTTCCTGAAAAAGAGCCAGGAGTTTCTCGAAGAACACGCGCGGAGCCAACCGAAAAAGCCCTTCTTCCTCCTGCACTCCACGCAAGCGGTACATCTCCCTTCGTTTGCGTCAAAGCAGTTTCAAGGCAGCACAAAAGCCGGGCCGCATGGAGATTTCATTCATGAACTTGACTTCATTGTCGGCGAACTGATGAAGACTTTGGAGCGGCTTGGAATGGCGGACAACACGGTGGTGATGTTTAGCAGCGACAACGGACCGGAAACCACCAGCGTCATTCACATGCGAGCCGACTACGGTCATGACGGCGCGCGACCGTGGCGTGGAATGAAACGGGACCAGTGGGATGGCGGACATCGCGTCCCCTTCATCGTCCGCTGGCCGGGAAAAATCGCGGCCGGCGGCACCAGCGACCAGACGGTCTGCCTCACCGATGTCATGGCGACTTGCGCGGCGATGTCTGGAGCCGTGCTGCCGGCAAGCTCCGCCGAGGACAGCTTCGATCTGCTCCCCGTGCTGCTCGGGAATGAGAATGCTGCTCCAGCTCGTCCCTACACTTTGCACCAGACCATCAGCCTCGCGCTCGCCATCCGCAAGGGTCCGTGGAAATACCTCGATCATCGCGGATCGGGCGGTAACAATTACGACCAAGGCGAGCTCAAACGCTTTGCCCTTGCCGACACCGCGCCCGATGCCCCGGGCCAGCTCTACAACCTCGACACCGACCCCCGCGAGACGGACAATCTCTATTTCAAACATCCAGAGATCGTCAACGAACTCAAGTCGCTGCTGGAAAACAGCAAAGTTCAGGGACGTAGCGCTCGGCAGAAGTGACTGCGTTGGAACGTTTGGGTGCCACGGGCGAAGCTCATGGCTTTCCGGGCTTGAGTGTGAACGTATCTTTGTCGCATTGTTGCAACGAACGAAATGACCGAACCGCAGATCCTCGTCGAATCGAAAAGTGAATTGTTGGATCGGATGATGGTTCGACTCCATTCACAACAACCCGGTGAAACGTGGATCATGCGAACGGGCCACGAATTAGATTTAGTCGAGTGCCCAATTTTATTTGCTTGAGTCACCCAGACGACAATTTTCGGAATTGCCCCACATTCATGGAATTCCTCAACAGGCTTGCGATCAGGCTCAACCCGATTGAGCGAAATCATCACTGCCGTCCGTCCCGAAAGACACTAGCATAGCCCAATAGCGTCCGGGATTTTGGACTTCGGCGGAGGAGTGGCTAGAAGTTCTTCGTGGATTCTGGCTTTAATGCGTGGTACGCGTCAAGGCGTTGTCGTGGTCGTTGACTTCGGCGCATGCGGCAGCGGCGGAATCGCAGTGC
>JANNYC010000052.1:0-33270 GCA_031409895.1 Planctomycetota bacterium | reverse complement strand
GTTCATCGGCAAGTCGAGCAGTAGGCGTCATGATTTGCTCAAGTACGGACAATAAATCGGCTCCGTTGTGAAGCAAGAAATGCGAGCATTGTCGCGACAGTCATTCCAATCGCGGGCCAGTCGCCCACGAGGATGTAAGGGTTAGTGCGGGAGTCGGGCACAACGTCGGCGCGGAGGATGGCGGTTTTGCGACGAGGGCCGAGTTGAAGGAGACGGCCAGAACCGTCGATGTGGGCGGAGAAGCCGGTGTTGGCGGCGACGAGCATGGGCTTGCGAAGTTCGACGGCGCGGAAGACGTTGCAGGCGAGATGCAAATCGAGACAGTTCGAGCCGTAAAACCAACCATCATTCGTCAAGTTAACCAACACGTCGGGTTCGCGGCCAGCGGACTTGAGTTGTTGGACTTGGCGGCGAATCAAATGGCCGACGGTACTTTCGAAACAGATGCTGGGCGAAAAGCGAACGCCGTCGACGTCGAATACTTTGGGCTCGGTCCCTGCGTCCAAACCGCGTGAAAAGGGCATCAACTTGTAGACGCTGGGAAAAAGATCGCCGAGTGGCACGTACTCGCCGAACATAACCAGATGCATTTTGTGGTAGCGAAAGCAAACTTCGCCCGCGCGGTCGAACATGAATGCCGAATTAAATTCATCGTCGCGCACCGCGTCGTAGCCATGCCCGCCGGTTAAGAGCGGGATTGCATCGGTCAATAGAGTTTGGTTGGCCGAGTCGTCTTGCATCGGAGTGACGCCGCTACCGACTTTCCAACAATATTGCGCTGACTGCCGCATGTCGAAAATGGAACTGCGTTTGTCGGCGGGGAGTTGATGCTCGTTTGGTTGTGGAATCGCGTCGGCTTGCGGAAATGCACTCTCGGGCCACACGATGAGTTTCAAATCGGGCCAGCGTTGGCGAGCTTGCATGGTCAGATCTCGATACTCGCGAAACTGAATGAGCCATTCGCGCTGCGATTGTTCGGGCGAAAGTTCAAATCGGACGTCGCGCGAACCTTGGATCAAAGCGACTGGAATGGGCGGTCTTATTGATGGGGGCTCATACGATAATCGCCACGCGCCGTAGCCGAATGCGAATGAGATGGTCGCAAGTCCGGCGCTGGCAGACACAATTCGCCGTTTTCCATTTGATTGCCAAGCACTAACGGCCGCAGCCGCAATCAAAACGATGAGAAAGCTTGTGCCGTAGCCGCCGATGATGTCGGCCGTCTGAATGAGCAGCGGATATCGATACATCGTGTGAGGCAGCATTGCCAAGCCATATCCTGTCAAGACATGCGCCCTGAGCCATTCCATGGCGACCCAGCAAATGGGAGCGGCCACAAGGATCGGCACACCAAATCGATGCACCATGGCTCGGCAGCTTGCGAAGAAGAACGGAAAATAAATTGCAAGAAAACCCGACAGCGCGGGCCAGCCGAAAAATCCCGCCCAATGCGGAAGCGTCACGAAATAATTGGTCGCCATCCAAAACAGAAATGAGCTAAGCCAAACGACTCGAAAAGACTTCGGCCGCGCAAATGCGTTTGGGTTGTCAACCAGCCGCAGCCACAAAAACAGTCCGACGAAAGCCAGCGGCCAAAGCCCTAGCGGCGGAAACGCCGACCAAATCAAAATACCGCCAGCAAGGGTGACCATCCAAGGCGACGTAGAGTGTGATTCAGATTTATTCGCAGAGGATGACAAGTTATTCCGTTCGGAGAAATGGAGGCGGAGCCTCGGTCGCAGTGTGTTCCCAGGCTGGAGCCTGGGAACGAATCACGAGTCAAATTAATGGACGAACTGCCTGTGATCGATTCCAATTTAGACTTGGCGAGTCGATTTACAAAGGGCGAAAAGAGTCTAGAGGCGGTAGGCTTGAGACTTGTGGGAGAAGAAAATTTGAATTTAACATGCGAGTTCGTGCAGATACAAAAGGGCCGTGAAAATGTTTTGGTTGAAAATTTGCGGTTGGATTTTGGCGAGTTTGCTTGTCGCGAGCAGCTTCGCGCATTCATTGGGTGGTTGGCCGGCGCTGCGTACGGGACTTGAACAAGCTGGTGTCGCGCGTGGTTCCGAAGTTTGGAATGACGCTGGCGCCGGTTGGATATTTGGTTCGATCTGTATGTTTGTGTTCGGAGTCATCTTCGCGTCGACTACTTGGTCGGTAGGCAAAGGTCGGGTTAACGTCGTCCCGATTGCGGCGATCGGGATCGGGTATTTGGCATTTGGAATCGGAGGATGTCTGTTGATTCACGTCGGCGGGCATTTCATCGCGTTTGTGGTTCTGGTCTGATTTTTTTGATTTGGGCATTCGCGGCTCGCCGAGCCTGTTGCCCGCGAAACGAAGTTCGCGAATAAGCCGATTTGATTCGATCGTGTTCTGGAAGCGAACTTCGCGATGGCTTACGATGGTGGCAAGGAATTTGAATCCACGTCTACGTTTACGCTTGAGTCTCAAGGGATACCGCACCAATGAAATTTGTGAATTCGCGATCGATTTGTTTGGTTGTACTGTTTACCTTCGGAATGAGCTTGGCCGTCTGCGGTGCCGCACAGGAAAATAACCAGCCGCCGAAGAATTTCACGGCCTTGTTTAACGGGAAAGATTTGTCGGGTTGGCATGGCTTGGCCACGATCGACCCGCGCGAATTCGATGCGAAGGCCGACGAAGCCAGGAAAACGCTTCTTCAGGACGGCAACGCCGACATGGTCAAACACTGGCGCGTGGAAGGCGGCGAAATCGTCAACGATGGCGAAGGGGTTTTCTTGGTGACAGACGGGAACTTTCGCGATTACGAGTTTTGGATCGACTACAAGACGGTCGCTGGCGCCGACAGTGGGATTTATTTGAAGGGGACTCCGCAAATTCAAATTTGGGATACCACCGAAGCCGGTGGCAAATGGAATATCGGTGCTGACAAAGGTTCCGGCGGGCTGTGGAATAATACTGCGGGCAACGGGAAAGATCCGTTGGTCTTGGCCGACAAACCATTTGGCGAGTGGAATCGAATTCGCGTACTTCAAATAGGGGAACGCACGTCGGTGTGGCTGAATGACAAATCGGTTGTCGATTGGGCGATCTTGGAAAATTATTGGGACAAGTCGGCCAATCGACCGGCGGACCAGATTCGACCGCTGGTCGCGCGCGGTCCGGTTCAATTGCAAACCCACGGTGGAGAGATTCGCTGGCGAAATGTTTTTGTGCGCGAGATCAAACCAGAGGAAGCCAATGCGATTTTGGAAAAACACAGCGGAGACGGATTCGAGGCGATCTTCAATGGAAAAGACTTTTCGGGCTGGGCTGGCCCAGTGGAAAATTTTGAAGTCGTCGATGGGACGATTCGCTGCAAACCGCACAACGGCGGGACGATCTTTACGAAGAAAGAATACGCGGATTTTGCCGTGCGATTTGAGTTCCAATTGCCGCCAGCGGGGAATAATGGATTGGCGATTCGATATCCGGGCGACGGCGATACGGCCTATGTGGGGATGTGCGAATTGCAAATTCTCGAAAACGAGCATGCGGACTATGCCAAGTTAGATTCACGGCAATATCACGGGTCGGCGTATGGGATGGTGGCCGCGCATCGTGGGTTTCTGCGCGACGCGGGCGAATGGAATTTCCAAACGGTCACAGTTCAGGGAAGCAAGATTACCGTCGAACTTAACGGGACGCGAATCTTGGACGCCGATTTAGCTACGGTCAAAGAATTCTTGGCGAACACGCCGCATCCAGGCAAGGATCGCACGTCGGGACATTTTGGCTTTGCGGGACACGACGATCCGGTTCAGTTTCGAAACGTCTACATTCGCACGCTGGATCGCTAATGCTGAAAGTCTTTTTTCGATTGCTGCTGCTGATCGGCTTTTTATTGGCCGTACTTGCCGGCATTGGGAGCTTGTTGCCACGCCAGTTTTCGATCGAGCAGCAAGTCGATATCAACGCGCCGGTCGATATCGTGTTTGGCAAAGTTAATGATCTGCATCATTGGTTGCAATGGTCACCTTGGCGATCAGAGTTATTGGGGGCGACCGCGACTCAAGTCGGTGAGCCTTTTGCCGGCAGCGGTGCCAAGATGCGTTGGGAAGACCCGCGAGGGGCAGGCAAATTGTGGCTGACCGAAAGCGAGCCTCTGGACCGAATCGCGTTTGAGTTTACGGCGGCTGGGTTTCACGAAGTTCGCGGCGAATTTCGCTTTAATGAAAAGCGCAACGGGACGCAAGTGACTTGGACGTGTCGAGGCAAACTGCCCGCCGGCCCCTTTTACGGTTTTTTCGGATTCATGTTTCGCGGTGAAATGGAACGACAGTTTCAAGCAAGTTTGCAGCGACTCAAAGTATCGTGTGAGTCGATGGAGCAAGGACCGACCAAGCCGCAATAGTGCTGGTGTATAAATGTGGGGCACGCTTTCAGCGTGCCCGTTTGCCTGGGACGGATATAGCTCGATGGAAACGTGCTCCACGAAACAATTACCAATCGAGCCCGATGTCGAAGTTAACGGCGGAATGCGTCAAAGCGCCAATGCTAACCCGATCCACGCCGGTACGAGCGATTTCAGAAATCGAGTCTAGGTCAACGCCGCCGCTGGCTTCCAGCAATATTTGGGGTGCAAGCTGATTGCGAATTTCGACGCATCGTTGAATCGCGTCCGGCGTCATGTTGTCAAGCAATATGATGTTGGGATTGGCTTTGATTGCCAAACGCAATTGATCGGCTGAGTCGACTTCGACTTCGATTGGAATCGGAGGGTTCGCGTCGGGAAGATTTGCTTGCAACCAAGCGCGGGCTCGTTCGATAACTTGATCGATTTGACGCTGATCGGTGCCGGGCAATTGCCGGCAGAGCGCGAGGTGGTTGTCCTTGATGAGAATTCCGTCGTAAAGACCCATGCGATGATTCACGCCGCCACCGCAACGGACGGCGTACTTTTCCAACGCACGCCAACCGGGAGTTGTCTTGCGCGTGTCCAAGACAACACAGTTGGTGCCGCGAACTTTGTCTACGAATTGAGCGGTTAGCGTACTGACGCCGGAAAGTCGACCGAGAAAGTTCAGACAAGTCCGTTCGAGGAGCAATATCGAACGAGCTGGGCCACGGATTGCCGCAATCACGCTGCCACGTTGCACCGTGTCGCCATCGGCGATTTTGGATTCGAAGGTCAGTAGGCCGTTGCCGAATTCAGCGACAATTAGTCGGCAGACTTCGAGACCGCAAACTACCCCGGACTTGCGGGAAACAAAATTGGCGGAGCCGACGGCCGATTCTGGAATGATGGCTGAGCTTGTGAGATCGACTTGATCGTGCAAATCCTCGTACAAAGCGCGGCGCGCGAGCCAAAGAGCAGTCCGGGCCGCGCGGTCGTCGAACGGAATCTTGAGCGTTCGATCGGTAGGAGCCGCATTCTTGTGCGCGAGTGATTCAGAACGCAGAAAATTCTGAATTCGGCTGCGAATGGCGTCGCGGACAGCAATGAACTCGGCTAACGATTCGTCGGTTCTGATGGGCTTTGCCGGATCGGAAAACGGCCAGTTCAATCGACGAACGGTTGCGGGCCAGACAGGACAGTTTTGTTGCGCCGCATCACAGACTGTAATTACGTAGTCAAAATGCCGACTGCGGAATTCTTCGAGCGATTTACTGTGAAGGTCGGCCGTTGGAAATCCTGCTTCCTTCAAAGCGGCGATGGCCCACGGGTGAACGTAGCCTGCTGGCCGAGTTCCGGCGGAAATGATAGTCCAATCCGCACCCGCCAAGTGCCGCCAGATGGCTTCTGCCATTTGCGAACGGCACGAGTTGCCCGTGCAGAGAAAGAGAACAGAGCGTTTCGAACTTGGAGTCATCAATCGGAACTTAGGACAAACCTATGGACGCAGGTCGCCAGAAACAAGCCGCTTTGCGAGCGACTATTTCTTAGCGCCGACGCGCGGTTGAATATTTTCGCGAATCCAAATGTTGCGAAATTTGATCGGGTTGCCGTGATCTTGGATATGAAGCGGCAATTTTTCGGGATGCTTCTCGTAGGCCGGGGCGCGATCCCAAAATGTGGCTCCCTGGATTTCGAAATGGTTTTGCACAAGTACACCATTATGCAAGACTGTGGCGAAAGCGGGCCGCAATAGCTTTCCGTCCTCAGCGAATCGCGGCGCTTCGAAGATGACGTCGTAGGTCTGCCATTTTCCTGGACCGCGCGAGGCGTTGACGGTAGGGGGTTGTTGTTTGTAAAAGGCGGCGCACTGGCCATCGAAGTAAGTTTTATTTTCGAATGAATCGAGAATTTGCAATTCGTATTTTTCCATGAAGTAAACTCCGCTGTTGCCGCGCTCCTGCCCTTCGCCGGATACTTCGGCGGGCGTCGCGAATTCAAGGTGCAGTTGGCAGTCGCCGAAGGCTTGTTTTGTCGTAACGCCGTTTTCGTTGACGATCGCATATCCGTTTTCGATCTTCCAGTTCTCGCCTCCTTCAAAGGCGGTCATGCTTTTTCCGTCAAACAGGACGACTGCGTCGGTCGGTGGCCGGATCGAATCGCCTGGATCGACAATGGCCGGTTCGGGCCAAACGATGCCACTGAGGTATTCGTCCGCTTGTCGCGAAGCGGCGACGGAAACGATGATGGCCGTAACCACTAGCAAACTGAATGTGATGGATCGTGATTTCATAAAGTCTCCTCGAATTAGATGTCTTCAAATCGCGCTGGATGCCTGTATTTCGATTGGATCAAGGTCGCAGGAATTTTTTTTGCGCCGCAGAACTTCAACGGCTGACCACAAGGTTAGAGCGGCCCGACGCGAATTTCAACTTGGCGTAGGGCCAAAAATGCTGCCGCAAACCCGACCAGCGGTCCGGATTCAGACGAGACATGACGCCTCATTGATGCGAACGAGCCTTGGCCATTTCGGCTTTTTGAATGTACATCGGATCGCGAGTTGCTTCGAAGGCTCGCTGGTAGATGATGCTCAACGCGGTGAAATTTAGGCCGTCGTTGGGTTCTAATTCCACAGCGCGCTCCGCGTGGGTCACGGCCAGTTCATGTTGGCCGACTTTTTGGTTTAGCATCGCTACGGACAAATGCGCGCGGACGAAAGATTCGTCGATGGTCAGAAGTTCGTTTAGTTTCTCGATGGCCTGATCGTATTTGCCGTCGTTTCGCAAGCGATCAGCTTCTTTTTCCAGTTCACGCACGCTCGACATTCTGCAAACCCTTTCCTCAAAAAATCGAAATCGTTTGACGCTTGCGAACCGATAAAACAACCGGCGCAAAAAAACGCCGCCGTGAGGCGGACGTTTGGCTGAGTTTCTGAACTGACTAAACCGGCGCTACCAAAAATCCAAAAGCACTGGTATTGATAGTGAGGTTAAACCGCTGTTCGGCAGTCGAAATTTGGCTGGTGAGCGAAACGAGGTCGACACGTATTCCACCGAATTCCAGAGTTTCAACGCGACTGTTTCCTTGGGTCTGGTTCTGAATTCGCAGAACGCCTTCGGTCGTTCCGTCGAATCGAAGATCAATCAGTAAATCGCGACCGGACAACGTAAACCGGAGATCCTCGGGGAGGCTGTTCAAACTGGGAATGGCTCCCAAAAGAATTCGATCGCGGCCGGCCCCCGAATTTTCATTGATCAAATCGCTTCCATCACCAAATGACCACTCGTATGTGTCGTTGCCTGCATCTCCGATCATCGTATCGTTGCGAGCACCCGAACTAAGCCTATCGTGACCGGCACCTCCCTTGAGCAGATTAACCGCTTGATTGCCAATGAGAATATCGTTCGCCACGCCACCGATCGCGTCCTCAATAACGGTATCAAAGGAAATAAGCAAATTGTTTCTGAGCGTACCGAGGTCGCTGTACAAACCTTCGCGCAAATCAATCCGGCTTGAAGTTAGAATGGCCGATGCATCGATAACGTCATGGCCTCCGGTGTCCCACAACATGTCGACCAAATCGGTCCGACCGCCCCAATATCCCGGGAAATCATACGTCGAATTACCATTTGCAAACGTTGCGTTTGGACCATATTCCCTTTGCAGTTGCAAAACGTCGTACAACATGTAATTGCTTGGGTGGAACAAATCGGCGCGTGAAGTATAGGACATCACGCTGAATCCCTCGTTGTCCAGCGGTAAGGGCAATGCGGGAATGCCGTCGAACGAATGTTTAAGGCCGACCGCGTGACCAAGTTCATGAAGCAACACAAAAAATTCGAACGTCCCAAAATCCAAATTGGTTACGCTGTTGAATGCGGTGTTGACCCAAACATCGCCGGGGGCGGCACTACTGGGCTGATTCGTGGCAGGACCAGGGTAAAATGCGTAAGCGGCCGCCAGCGAGCCTGGCAAAAAATAATTCCCGAAACGAATTATGCCGCCCAATTGCCCAAGGACATTGGTGTCGCTGTCTACGACTTCAACAAAATCGACATCGATAAACTTTTCTAGGAATTCAAATACATAACGCGCCGCAGCACGCTGTTGATTCGTAAATCGAGTGAATGTATCGGCTGTGGCTTCACCAGAATCGTAAGTCGGGTATGCCTGCATGAAGCTATAGCTGACTTCTAATTTCCCCGGCGCTGGCGGGATGAAAGAACCCCAATACCGGCCAGAATCAACACCGCCATCGTGCTCAGGCAAGGTTTGAAACGTGGAATTTGTCCACGGCGTCCACAGTCCATTGAACGCACGTACTACAATGTCGTCTGTCCAGCGATTCTCAAACGTGCCGCCGCGCAATTGCAAGCGGCTAAAGTCCGATGCGGAAAGCGAGTGGCCGACATTCGGGCCGAGAATGCTACCATTCAGCACCAAGCGAGCACTTCGCGAATCCGGGTTGAGGTCCATGACCTCATAAATGCTAAACGAAGGGCCCTCGCCGCCGACGGTGTAGAACTGGTCTAAATCAACAATTTGCAATTCGCGCAACAGCGTCGTGGGCGTGCCGGTAATCGTCGGACGAACGATCGTTTGAAAATCGATCCGTTGAACAAAGCTTTGAAATCGCCCGTCAAAAACGCGGACGTTGAATGATTCCGTCTGATTGATTGCAGCCGCAGTCCATTTCAAATTAGCCAAATCGGTTGGCGAGACGTTGAACCAAGTACCGGCCGCAAAAATGTTCCCATTCAAACTGAAGAATCCAGAATCGGGGCTCGCATCCAAATCCAGAAAGCTGAATTGTTTTGCCGTGTTGTTGTCTTCATCGGACCAAGTGAACAGCGATTGAGCAAAAGATTCGGACTGAGCTTCCTTGAGAAATTGACCGTATTGAACGACGGGACGATTGGCGTTGGCCTCGGTATGCGCCAAGGCTGTGTCTGCGATGCTCCACAGGCCACCGTCAAAAACACGCATGTCGAGTATCGAGTTTTCGAAGCCGAGCGCGCCAACATAGTACAGATTGTTGAACTGGCTTGCACTGATCGTAAACCACGTGCCTTGTGCTTGGGCAAAGCCGTTCACTTGAAAGAACCCGCTATTCGCACCAACCGTTCTGTCGCGGAACTGATATTGAGTGATCGGATAACCGTCGGAGTCGAAGGCGTTAACAAAATTGGAAACTTTTACCTTCTCATACGCTACGACTGTAAAGTCGCCAAAGGTGCCCACGGGCAAGTTCGTATTTGCGCGCACGGAAAAAATCGTCGCGCTTGAAACGGAGCTCCACTCCGTGCCATCGAAGACGCGAATGCTAAACGAGTCAGACAGGATGCTCGATGAAGCAAGAAACCTCAGTGCCGAAAGTTGGCTGATGTCAAACTCATGCCAAACATTGGCCGCTAACGCTGCTCCGTTCAACTCGAAACGGCCGGAGGCCAGCGCATTGTTCGAATCAAGAATCTGAATCTTGGTGATTGGATCACCGTCCGCGTCCGTTGCGGAAAATAGTGAAGCAAGCGAGGTTCGATTGCCCAATCGCAAAGTTTTAGACAAGGCTGTAACAACTGGAGCTGACATCAGACACCTACTTCAGGAGAAGAAACAAGTTCCGGAATTGCAAAGACATAACGAACGGCACAACTCCTATCATAAAAAAAATGCTGCATTTGTCCAACACTTTTTGACGCGTTCGACCGACAAATCGCAGGATCGTCGCATTTGGACTGGTAAAACTAGGGAAAACCACCTGTTTTCTCAGCTTGGCTTGCTATTTAATGCCGCTTGGGCGGCCGCCAAGCGAGCGATTGGTACCCGAAATGGCGAACAACTAACGTAATTCAAACCAGCTTTATGGCAGAATTCGATCGAAGCGGGGTCGCCGCCGTGCTCGCCGCAAATGCCAATCTTGAGATCGGGCTTTCGGCTGCGTCCCTTATCCACACCGATCTTCATCAACAAGCCAACGCCTGCAACATCAATTGAAGCAAACGGATTGGCTTTGATGATTTCTTTTTCCTGGTACGCCGGCAGGAACGATCCGGAATCGTCGCGGCTCATCCCCAACGCCGTTTGCGTCAAATCATTAGTTCCAAACGAAAAGAACTCGGCGGATTCAGCAATCTCATCAGCCGTCAAACAGCCGCGAGGAATTTCGATCATCGTGCCGACAGTGTACGCGAATTTCTTGCCCGTCTCTTTCATGACTTCTTTGGCCACCCGATGCACAATTTCGACTTGGAGATCGAGTTCTTTCTTGAAACCAACCAGCGGAATCATGATTTCCGGTTTGACTTTGACGCCGTCTCGCAACACAGCAGCGGCAGCTTGAAAAATGGCTCGCGCTTGCATCTCGGAAATCTCGGGTCGGACGATTCCCAACCGACAACCACGAAAGCCCAACATCGGATTGAACTCGTGCAACTCTTGAACCAATCGTTCGACTTCTGCCACGGTTGTCTTTAGCTGTTTGGCAACTTCTTCTTGCCCCTTCTTGTTATCGGAATGGGGCAGGAATTCATGCAGCGGTGGATCGAGCAACCGAATGCATGCGGGCAATCCATCGAGAGCCCGGAAAATCCCTTCGAAATCTTTTTGTTGGTAAGGGAGCAGTTTGGCCAATGCCTTTTTCCGATCTTCTTCCTTCTCGGCCAGGATCATCTGTCGCACAGCAATGATCCGATCCCCTTCGAAGAACATGTGTTCAGTACGGCACAATCCAATCCCTTCCGCGCCGAACGCGATTGCGTTTTCGACTTGGTCCGGTTGATCGGCGTTGGTTCGAATCCCCATGGTCCGATATTTATCCGCCAGGGTCATGATAAAGTCATAATATTGAAAAATCTTGCTGTCCTTGGGCTTCATCTTCTTCGAAACGAGTACTTGTTTCAGCTCGCTATCGGTCGTTGCAATTCGACCGTTAAAGACTTCGCCCGTCGAACCATTGATGCTGATCGGGTCGCCTTCGCGGAGAGTCAGCCCGTTGCATTTCAGAGTTCCCTTGTGATAGTCGATGTGGATATCGCCGGCACCCGCTACGCAAACTTTCCCCATTTGACGCGCGACCAACGCCGCATGGCTGGAGACACCGCCGCGACAAGTGAGAATTCCGTCGGAAGCGATCATGCCTCGCAAATCTTCCGGGCTAGTTTCAATTCGAGCCAACACCACATGCTGGCCTTTCTTCGCCAATTCCTCCGCCTTGGAAGCGTTGAACACAACGAAGCCTGATGCGGCACCTGGCCCGGCAGCCAATCCCGTCGCGATTAGCCGACCTGCCTTGCGGGCTTTCTCGTAATCAACCGTATCGAAGATCGGCTGCAGCAATTGATTGAGCGCCTCGGGATCGCCGGATCTGATGGCGCGCTCCGGAGTCATCAATTTCTCTTTGACCATGTCATGCGCGATTTTGACATAAGCCATTGCGGTTCGCTTGCCGTTCCGCGTTTGCAACATGTACAGCTTTTTCTTCTCGATCGTAAACTCGAAATCCTGAACGTCGCCGAAATTCTTTTCGAGCGTTTTACGGACGTCATTGAGTTCCTTGAACGCGGCACCGATCACATTGTCCTTGGCCATTTCGGCGATTGCCAACGGGGTGCGAACGCCGGCGACAACATCTTCCCCTTGGGCATTAACCAAATACTCGCCATAGAAAACATTTTCGCCAGTGGCCGGATCGCGGGTAAATGCAACGCCCGTCGCGCTATCATCTCCCATGTTTCCAAAGACCATGCTTTGCACATTGACGGCCGTTCCCCAATCGTCTGGAATCCGATACTTTTGGCGGTAGAGAATCGCCCGCTCGTTCATCCACGAACCGAAGACGGCGCTGACCGAGCCTTCGAGTTGTTTCATCGGTTCGGTTGGAAAGGCTTTGCCCGTCCAACCTTTGATCAACTTCTTGTAACGCTTCACAAGCTCTTGAAGGTTGGCTTCGGTCAAGTCAACGTCTTCCTTGGCTTTGACTTCTTTTTTCAAGCTCGCCATGACTTCTTCAAACGGGTCGTGATCGTCCGCGTGTTTCTTCTGCACGCCCATCACGACATCGCCAAACATTTGCAAAAATCGGCGGTAGGAGTCCCAGGCGAATCGTCCGTTCCCGGTTGCTTTCTTCAAGCCCTCAGTTGTTTCGTCGTTTAGTCCGAGATTCAGAATCGTGTCCATCATTCCAGGCATCGAATCGCGGGCTCCCGATCGAACGGAAACGAGCAATGGATTTTTGGGATCGCCGAATCTCTTGCCAGTCTCTTTTTCGAGCCACGCGATGGCCTTGGCCAGGTCATCGTCATAACCCGTCGGGTACTTCTTACCGTTTTGGTAATAGTGAACGCAGACTTCGGTCGTGATCGTGTAACCGGGAGGAACGGGCAAACCGATCTTGGTCATAGCCGCCAAGTTAGCACCTTTGCCACCCAACAGTGCCTTCATGTTTCCGGTCCCATCCGTTTTGGACTTGCCGAAAAAATAAATCGCCTTGTTGGATTTCGTTGCTATCTTTGCCATGCGAGTTTCCTTGAATTTAAGCCGATTTGCTCGGCGAATGTAACAATCCTCGGGGCAATCGTCAATGAAGGTCCATGTCGCGTCTCCCGCGCGATCACTCGCAAAGCAGCACGCGCAAGTCGCATACATTCGTATGCGTTGGCCCCGTTCGCAACAAAGTTCCGAGCGAGTCAAAAAAATGATAGGCGTCATTGCGCGACAAATAATGGCTCGGATCGAGCCCCAGCCGCCGCGCTTGCTCTATGCTATCGGAATCCATCCAAGCCCCGGCGGCATCCGTCGGTCCGTCTTCGCCATCGGTACCTCCGGACAACAGGCAAAACGATTTATTGATTTTGTCTGTACGCGACATCAGGCTCTGGGCCGCAGCCAATATTACTTGTTGATTGCGCCCGCCCATACCGCGTTCCGGTGTCTTGACAAGTTGCACAACCGGCTCGCCACCTTCGATCCAAGCGATCAGGCCTGAGACTCGCTCGAATTTATTCAAGCGTTCGACCAATTGATTACCGACGTCATTCGCCAAGCCCTCGAGCGCCACCGGAACGACGAACTCCGTCTGATATCCCAAAGCACGCGCACGATTCGCGGCAGCCTCGATGGCGATGCGAATGTTGCCCACGACGATGTTGTGCACATGCGAAAGTTCGCCCGGCGAGACGACCGGATACCGGCACTCGCGAAGCACGCGATAGATTGATGAGGCGACTTTTGTTCCGTCGGGATCGAATTGTCGCAAGACGTCCAGTGCGGCGGCAGCATCGGATTCGTCCGCGACTGTCGGGCCTGATGCAATCACATCGAGCGGATCGCCCAACACATCGGAAATAATCAACGCAACCATCGGCGCGATACACCCAACCGCTAGACGACCTGCTTTTACTTGGCTGATTTGCTTACGAACGGTGTTAAGCTGTTTGATGTTGGCTTGGGCGGATGAAAGATGATCGATCAAAGCGACTTGTTCGTCGAGAGTGATAGGCGCGATGGGAAGGTCCAAAAGCGCCGAGCCCCCGCCGGAAATGAGACAGATGCAAAGATCGTTCGGTTCGCAAGCGCGAACGCGGGCCAAGATTTCTCTTGTTCCCTCGATCACGCGCGTTGTCGGAATGTTTTCGCCCGCTGGCCTAGCAGGAAACAAGCGGATACACGGCAACTCGCGAGCGCAATCGTCGGGCACATTGATCCAACCCGAAAGTTTCTTTTCCCGACAGATCGAATCGCCCAAGGCCTCGAGCAGGCCGACGGCCATTCCAGCGCCGGCTTTTCCAGCGCCAACGACTACGATGTGGCGGATTTTGTCGAGGTCGATTTCGTTGTGACCCAAACGGAGTCGACGCCCATCCAATGTTACGGCATTCGACACAAGTTTCGCGCTGTCGACCGCCGCAAGCCCAGCGTGCCAAATCGCTTGCGCATCGCGAACAAGTTTCCGCGTAAGTTCAGTCACACGGCCTCTATTGTTCGCGGCCTTTTGGTTTTTTGTGGGCTCCAAATGTTTTCATCGCCTCGGTTTGGTTGTCAAAGATCTTAAACAGACGATCCAAACTAGTTATGGAAAACACGTCGCGAACTTCGGGACGGAGATTCGTCAATCGAATTTCTCCGCCAGTCGATTTAACGTGCTTGTCGAGAACGATTAGTTTATTGATGGCCGCGCTGGAAAGAAAACGGATGTTTTCCATGTTCAGCAACATGTCGCAAGCTTTACTGTCGTCGGCGACGGTATTGAGTTCGTCGTGAAGTAGTTGTATCCGCTTGGTGTCCATGATCTTTTCATCGACAAAGCGAACCACGGAAACGCCGTGCTGGTTTTCGACCACGATCGAATCAAAATTGTGCATGATTTTTGCTCGCGTAAACGGGCTTTGCCGGAATTTCACAAACGTCCGTGCTCATTCCACAGGACCGCCATGATAGACCCGTTTGGCGGTAAATGAAACTACGAGCGGCGCGGGCTAGAGTAACGAGCGAAGAATATCGCACTCCGCAATGCAAGTGTTCGGCCAATCGCTGGCGATTAGCTACTGTCTGGGCGCCGCGGCCCCTTGGAGACATATCACGGAGCCGGCAAACAACGCGGCCCATTTCAACCAACTCGGTGGGGTGACTTCGTGTGCGGGCGTCGTGGCGGCCTGTGCAGTACCGTAATACTGATTCGAATATCCGCTATTAGAATATTGCGGCGCGGCGCCGTTGGTTGCGGAATCATCCACTTCAATGATTCGCTGCTTAATGAACTTGGCGGCTTTGGAAGTGACGAGATAACTACGGACGCAATACAATTGCGCGCCGATCAAAATTAGGAAGAAACCCAACGTCATCAATCGAAATCGCCCCATCACTCGCTCCATGTGCGACAACTGCCCCAGTGACCGGTATGCGCGACGGCGCGCATCGACCGACACCAGAAATATCGAGTCGACGCGAGATCGGCTTGAGCGATTGTCCGATTGGGTGAATTTTGCCGTTTGGTTCGTTTGTGCGAGCGGGAAACCGAATTCAGTGTGAGGTTTCCTGCCTTTGGATTTGGTTACGCCAATTGAAAAACACGGGTCATTTGTTCGGAAATCTCACGTAAAGCTTTTTCGTCACCGCCATCGACTTCCGCAGCAACCCACCCGGTGTACTTGATTTCCAAGAGCGCTTTGCAGACGTCTGGCCAATCGATATCGCCCCCGTCGATCTTTGTGAATTCGTTCGAAGCTCGCGAAAAGCCTTTTACGTCCAGCTTAACAATCCGTCGGTTAAGCGTCCGAATCCAGTCTCCGGCCGATCCATATTTCCAGTGGTTGCCGATGTCAAATTGCATACCGACCCAAGGCGAATTAAGTTCGTCGACGAACCGAACAAATTTTTCGGCCGTCTGTTTCGAATCGCCAGCGTGATCGTACAGGAAATGATTCCACACATTTTCGATCGCGATAAATACACCCAATTCTGCCGCCAAGGGAATAGCTTGGGAAATGTTCTCGATCGCGCGCGGCCAAATTTCATTTTCGGGCCCGTCTTTTCCATGACCGATAACTAGCAACGCGGTGTGACCGCCGACCGAGTGCGTGTCACGCAGCGCGGTCTTTAAATCGTCAAGCGCATGAGCGCGTTCGGCTGCGTCGGCGCTTGTGTGTCGAATCGTCCAGTGCGTCGAACAAACCGTGCCGTCGACTGGTAAGCCGGTTGCCTCAATCGCAGCCTTCGTCATCATCACATCCATGCCGGGCGAATCCATTTCAATTCCATCGAACCCAGCGGCTTTGACTGCTCTAAATTTCTCAATCAAGCTCCCTTCGACTTGAACCATTCCCTGCTTCAAAGTCTTGCGTAAGCGGCCCTTGAGCGTTGAGGGTTTGTCTTGTTTCGCGATTGTGTCCCTTGCTTCAAATTCGGCCGCAAGGAGCGATCCAGGACGACTCAACTGCGGCGTCATCAATCCGGCAGCCGCAGCCGCTCCCAAAAATCGTCGGCGACTAAATGGAGAATGCATAATATTTTCCTCGAACAGAAAGTGTGGATAGATTGACATTCGCGACGTCGTCAAGTCGCCCGCATTCTAGCACTTCGAAGCGACTTCGATCGTGGTGACCATCCCCTTCTGTCCCGCGAGAACGGCATTGGGTAGCCGACCGTTTCAAGAAAACATCGAAAGCCAAATGCTGTGTCGATTCATTCACCTCCGACAATTTCGATGCCGACCATGTCGAACAAGGGAGACCTAAAAAAATCACTTGGCGCGATGCGAGCGACAACCCACCAACTTCTCTAGTCGTCCTTCCGGTGTTGGGCAGCCTGCCACATTTCGAGGAACTTTTCATGTCGCTCAGAGCTTTTACCAGACGCCGCATCGTACCGTGGATGGGAGACGCCTGGATAAAGAACTCATCTGCCCGCCGGGCAATTTCCAAAGGCGAAATCGTCATGGCTTGGATTTTAACATAGTGAACCGCCAACTGTCCGGGATGCAAGGTCGAGCGCTTTCCAAAAAAATGCCGTCGCGATGGTCTGAGGCAGCACGATTGCGTTGGATAAGCTGGGAAAACGGCGTTTTTTTGGCCGAAAGTTCGTGGTACAGTGTGGACTGTAGCCTTCGCTTCCGTTGGCTTGAATACTCGTTCTGTTCCTGCACCTTCGCAAATACTTTCATGGGTTCACCAGCCGCGCAACCATCGGCCAACGACTCGATGGACATCGGCCTCAGAAATTCCCATTTCTTGGGTCTTCTTTGGACCCATGGTTTTACTGTCGCAAGTTTCGTCGCGATGTTCTGGCTGAACGTGCGTTGCGGCGGTGATTTCGCGCCGTTGGTTCCGTTCGATCGCATGCTTTCAATATCCGTCGCGGTTTTCTTCGTGCCGTATATTCTGTTCGCTTGGTTGGCCGGTTACTGCGCGGACCATTTGGAAAAGCGCAAAGTAATTCTCGCCGCCAAGATGGCCGAATTGACTGGCGTTTTGCTCACGATTGGAGCTTTTCACATTCGAAGCTGGCCGCTCGTGTTGTGCGCACTGGGATGGAGCGGAGCGGCCAAAGCATTGTACGACGCCGGGCGATTCGCATTGGTAGGTCAATGGTTCAGTCCGACCAACTTGGTCCGAGCCAATGGAGGTCTTTGGATCGTCGGCTGGATCGGTGCCATCGTTGGATTTTTCATTTCCGAAAAAGTTTACTCATTGTCTGAAAATAGCGCGGGAGTGGTCAACCTCGTAATCGCCGCGATCCTGTTGGCCGGTTTAGTTTTGGTTGGAGGGCTGGGAATTTTTTCGTTTGTTCGCACAAGTCCAGAGTCCCCGTCCGAAAAATTCCCACGGAACGGCCCACTGAAGTCGTGGTCTGACGTGCGATCGCTTGTGGATCAATCCCCCTTGTTGCGCATGGCTCTCGGGGTCGTGTTGTTCTGGGCTTTTACTGCAATCGGGTTGATGAACATCAGCCGCTTTGCCGCCGAAAGCAACGGCATTACATCTTCGCTGCTGTGGTCTGCGGGAGTGTATTTGACGATCGGCGTGATCGTCGGCGGCATATTGGTTGGGTTGGCGTCGATCGGCAGAGTCGAATTGGGTTTGGTTCCTTGGGGAGCTTTCATTGCGATTGTCGGTCTACTTTTGCTGGCCACAAGTTCGAGCGATGCGTTAATTGAATTTGGCACGGGTCAAATGACTTTGTGTTCGCGGTTGGGTTTGGTGATTTTGGGCCTTGGGGCTAGTTTCTTTTTCAATCCCATGGTCGCGTATTTTCAGCAGCACGCCGATGGCAATGTTCGTGGAACCTTGTTCTCCGCGATGAATATATTAGTGGGTTTGGCGATTCCGCTGGGAGTTTGGTTGAGTTGTCAAACACAATCTCCGGTCCGGGACGGAAGTTTTTCGAACTTGCCAGCAGAGTGTCAATTGTCGGCGCTGTCTAACGCAAAGCAGCAGGTGGTAAATGACGCGCTGCAAGCCTTGGAGATTTCGGATGCCAGCGACACGACGAAATCGCTTGATACGAAATTGGACGAACTCAAGCGCGCGGTTCGATTGCTTGAAGCCCACGGCTCAACAGAATCGGCGGCTGATGGGTCGTCCGGGCGAAAGCTAAAATTGGTCGGGTTAACGCAACTCCTGTGGAAGCACTTGAAAGCTCGTCAATTGGCGGGGGAATCGTTTCGAGAGCAAGATTACGTCGCTCTGTTTCCGGAGGATCAGGACGCGGGACTTGTGGTCAAGTTCGTGATGGTCCAAATCGCGCGACAACCTCGAATGAGTGCGCGACAAGTCCTTTTCGTGTTAAGCTTATTGGCTATTCCAATTTTTCTGTATGCGATGATGCGCGTTCCGCAAGCGATGGCGAGGCTTCCGCTGTGGTGGGCTTTTCGGTGCTTGTATCGGGTGCAAGTGAACGGCGTCGAGAATATTCCGGTCAACGGCGGCGCCGTCTTGGTGATCAATCACTCGAGCTGGATCGATGGCTTGATCATTCTTCTAATGTCAGCGCGGCGGATTCGCATGTTCGCATGGGCGGGAAACTTCCATAATCGGGTCATGAAGTTCTTGGCTCGGTTTGCCCAAGTCATTCTCATCACGGGTGGCCCGAAATCGATCCAAAAAGGACTGAGCGATGGACGTAAGGCACTTCAACGCGGCGAGCTGGTCGGAATATTTCCGGAGGGCGGCATTACCCGGACCGGCCAAGTTCGCGAGTTTCGGCCGGGGCTGATGAAAATGCTTGATCAAATGCCGGTGCCTATCGTTCCCGTGTACATTGATCAAATCTGGGGTAGCATTTTCACGTACTCCGGCGGGAGAAGTCTTTGGAAAATTCCCAAGACGTTTCGCCATCGAATTACGATCAATATCGGTCCGCCGACTTGGCGACCGGAAACAATTTATCAGGTTCGTCAAGCCGTATTGGAAGAAGGAGCCGCAGCCGTGAATCAGCGTCAGCCTCCATTTGTCTGCCCGGCGCAAATGTTCATTCGAGCGTGCAAAAAGCGGCGCTTTAGGTCGAAAATCGCTGACTCCATCGGCCAAGAGTTAACCGGTGGGATGCTGCTGACTCGCAGCTTGATTTTGCGCGATCTGCTTCGCCGCCATGTGTTGCCGCCGGATGAGAAAAACGTCGGCGTTTTGATACCGCCTTCTACGGGCGGAGTCATCGCCAACATGTCGTTGTCCCTCGACCATCGCGTCGCCGTTCATCTCAACTACACGCTTTCCGAACGGTTGATCAACGAATGCATTCGCATCGCGGAGATAAAACACGTTTTGACCACTCGCAAGGTCATGGAGAAATTCAATTTCAATTTGCAGGCAGATGTCGTCTACCTCGATGACTTGAAAGACAAAGTCACGTCGACCATGAAATTGGCCGCGATGTTCAAAGCATTTGTAACGCCGGCTCGTTGGGTGGAAAGCTCTTTAGGAATCGGCAGTCTTTCGCCGGACGAACTGCTCACTGTGATTTTTACGTCGGGCTCGACCGGAATTCCCAAGGGAGTGATGCTTTCGCAACGCAATATTGCATCGAACGTCGAAGCGATCGGCCAAGTGATCAGTCTCAATCCGAAGGATACGATCATCGGCGTGCTGCCGTTTTTTCATTCGTTCGGATACATGGCCACGCTGTGGGGCGCGATGGCGCTCGATGTCCGCGGTGCGTACCATTTCAGTCCGCTCGAAGCGATTCAAATCGGCAAACTCACGCGGACCTATCAAGGAACCGTCTTGTTGGGGACGCCAACATTTCTGCGGATGTACCTGCGAAAGTGTACGCGTGACGATTTCGCATCGTTAAATACCGTCGTGGCCGGCGCGGAAAAGCTGCCGGCGGAACTTTGCGTAGCTTTCGATCATCGGTTTGGCGTCCGACCTGTCGAAGGCTACGGCACCACCGAACTTTCGCCGCTCGTTTCCGTCAATGTTCCCCCGAGCCGAACCTCAAAGAGCTTTCAGTCCGACAACAAGGAAGGGTCCGTCGGACGACCCGTGCCCAACGTGGTGGCCAAGATCACTGACCTAGACGATCCAACTCGCAACCTGGGACCGAACCAATCAGGAATGCTTTGGGTCAAAGGCCCGAACGTGATGCTGGGATATATGCATCGACCGGACTTGACTAACGAAGTCATCGTCGACGGCTGGTACTGCACGGGCGACGTTGGGCAAATCGATAACGAAGGGTTCATCACGCTGACCGGTCGCATGAGTCGATTTTCCAAAATTGGTGGCGAGATGGTCCCTCACATTCAAATCGAGGAAACGCTGAATTCAATTTTGAGCGATCCCGATTCCGACGAGCAAAAAATCGTGGTCACCGCGGTTCCCGATGCTAAAAAAGGTGAGCGACTCGTCGTGTTGCACACTCCGTTGGAAAGAACGCCCGCCGACTTGTGTCAGCGCTTGCGCGAAACCGGATTGCCAAACCTCTACGTACCATCCGAAGACAGCTTCTTCCAAGTTGACGCGATCCCAGTATTGGGTTCCGGCAAATTGGACCTCAAACGGATGAAGGAATTGGGGCTGCAATTGACTGGTCAGGGCCCCAAGCAATAGACACGCTCTGACGGTCTAACTCATGTTCATCCCGCTTACTACAGATGCAGAACTCAAATACTGGCCGTTCGCTACTGGCAGTTTAATCGTTGTGCATTTTATCGTTTTGCTAATCCAGAATTCAGTGCCCCCGACACAAATCGAGTCCGACACTCGATTCGTTGACAAAAATGGCCAACAAGTAGTTACTTTCGACGACGCTCCCGGCTGGTACGACTTTACGTTATCCCACGGCGATGGACTGCACCCGGTGCAATGGCTATCGTCGATGATGATGCACGATGGTTGGGGTCATCTGATTGGCAACATGATTTTTCTATGGATATTCGGCCATGTGATAGAAGGAATTGTCGGTCCCGCCTCGTTTGTCGGCCTTTATATTGGTATGGGAGTATTGCAGAACTTCCTTGGCCAATTGTTTTTTTTGGCAAGTCCGGACATGCCATCTCTAGGGGCTTCGGGAGCGATTTATTCAATAATGATGCTGGCCTCAATTTGGGCTCCGCAAGATAACGTCCAAAGTTTGCTTTTGATTACATTTCGCCCGTTTATCGTCAACATTCCGATCCTGATAATGGGCTTGTTCTACTTCTTGTGGGATTTCGGTTTCACCATGTTTCAAGGATTTCAAATGAGCACGGAGTTACTGCACGCCACCGGTGCGGTAGTCGGCTTTGTGGCTGGTTTTAGCTTGTTAGCTTGGGGCAAAATTGATTGCGATGATCGCGATATATTGTCGATGGTCGCCGACGCACGCGGTAAGCCAAAAAAGGAGCGTCCCTCGACACCTGAAACTCCGCGCGTATTAACCGCAGATGAATTAGTGCTGCGGAAGAGCAAGCTCGCGTTTGCATGGAAGTCTTTTGACGCATGTTTGGACGCTGGCCGTCCGGATACAGCCATTGCGCAACTGAACAACATTCGCAAATTGGACCAAGGCTCTTTATGGGACGAAGATCGACTGTTGCGGTTAATTCAAGTTCTCCAATCACAAAAGCGCTATGACGATGTCTTGCGGTATTCCGAATCATATCTGGAATTATTCTCGTCGCGTGCGGACATCGTCCGGCTCAATATCGCTCGGATCTTTGGCTTGGAGAGAGCCTTGCCGGGAAAAGCGATAAAGTTATTGGCCACAATCAATCTTTCAAAACTTGACACGAAAAATCGCCAAGTTGCCGAAAATATCCGAGCGTATTGCAATAAGCAGATTGCGGAAGGGTCAATAGAAATCCGCGAAGATTAAACTTCGCGGATTTCGGTTTACTTGTGTGATTTCAGGCTAGTGCATCGTCAAGCTTTAATCTTGGGGTTGAGCGGCAAGGCGCTAGCCGCCGGTTCTACGGTCCGCCGTTCAATGCCGAATCCACCGGCGGCTCAACTTTCCTGACCCCAATCTTAGTGTGAACAATTCACTAGAATCCTGGCACAAATTCTATGCCAGCCGGAGCGGGATCGCTCGCCGGAACATAGTTGATTGCAAGTACCTTTTTGGGATCGATGGTCCGCCACCACTGAACGGCCGACACGCCGATCAGCGCAAAGCCAGTCAATAAACAAACGGTACCGATGACTCGCGACATTTGCCGTAGTCTCCCGTTTTATATTAGCGGAAGTTTTCGCCGGATTCGGGAAGGTCAAAATTTCCCGGCATCCATTTGTCAATCGCGACTATCTTCTCCTCAGTCGAGCCTGTGAGCAGCGTTTTCGCTGCGTCCTCATTACCCAACAGCTTGGTCATCGCGACAAGAGCGGCTGGTTCGTCGATCAATCCACTCTTGCGATAACTCATAATCTCAGCCACCACAGGCAGCGGATTTTGGTGAGTTCCCGCTACCAAGCTATCGACTCGTTTCTTCACGATGTCCGGCGTGAGGTTCTTCGGCATGTCGGTAACGCGAAATTTCTCATCCGAGTAATCTCTAAAGATTTTGTCCAGTGCAAGTTCAACAGGATCGTTGTCCGAATCCGAATTCTTCTGACGTGCTTTCGCCACAGTTTCACTATTGAGCGAACCGGTCTGCTGCGATTCACCAGTCTTAAGATTATGAACCGTCAAAGTCGTTGTGCTGTAAACGAGGTCCGAACGATTTTTTTCTTTGATTTTGACATGGAAGATGAGAACCGCATCCACGCCAGCGGCTTTGCCTTTTTCGACCACGGACTTTTCCGCAGTCGATCCGGATTCCACACCAAGGTAAATGACTCCCGGAATCAATGTGCCGTGAATAGAATTCTGACCTGAAGATTTTCTAGAACTGCCGCTACCGTTAATTGGATTGGCCGCCACAGGCTCGAGATCGTCAATATCTCTAAAATATCTGCCGGAAGCCGCAACGCTGCCACGCTGAACTTCAGTTGGCCGTGCAACGTCCGTAGACCTTACGCCACGAGCAAAATCCCATCGTCCCAATGCTGAAATCGCTAGAATTTTCCCATAAAAACTTTCGGTATGACTCCGCCGAGCCTCCAATCGCTTCACTAGCCTTTCACCGAAATCTCCGGTGTAGAAAATAAAATCTCCCATGGGAAAAGAACGATCCAAGTCATAACCCAGAGTTATCGGATCGTTTTCGGTAGGCGTTTCCGATAATGAACGTTGTACGGAACTTTTTCCGCCTCGAACGCCTCTCGTTGGTGGCTGTAGTGGTTGAGACGACATGCCGTCACCGTTGCCAAGAACCACGGTCGCGGAACCCCCTATCACCGGAGGTTGACGGGTGAATCCATCCGGGGCGTCGTAAATAACGCCAACTCCCCAACGAAATGAAAGGCGGGGTTCGCTTAAGCCGGACACCCATTGGAATGGATAATTGGATGCGGATTCTGTATCGGTCAACCAATGGCCCAACAGATACTGGTTCGCCTCGACTTCCTTATACTCGTTAAACGATTGGACCGCTTTTTCCAACAACGACTTTGCTTCCGGCTTGCTGGTTGATGAAGCGGCGCCCTCGGCGATGGATTCAACCGGTGAGTCAGTGGCCGTATTTTCAGCGTTTTGGGCGATTCCTAGTTTCCCCGCGCGAGGTCTTCCTGGCGCGGAAGCTCGGGGTTGAGGTGCTTGGCCGGAGCCTAGTCCAAACTCTTCATCATCGACTGAAGTCGGCGGTGCCGTTCCAGTTGCTTTTCCTTGGCCTGATCCTAGGCTAAATTCTTCAACATCGACTGAAGTCGGCGGTGCCGTTTCAGTTGGGTTTCCTTGGACTGCTGCCGCTGCGGAACTTGGCTGAGCATCTTCTTTTTTAGCATCCTTGGCCGATGGAGCGACCTGGGCCTTTGGGGCAACGGTCCTTGCCATATTTCCATCCTCGTAACTCATTCCTCCACCAGACGACGATGCGTCCATCTTTTCGAGCTGCGCTTGTGTTGGCTGTTTGATCGCATATCCGCCAGAGTCGCAGCCTGGATATACACACAATGAGACAACGAACAACAGAGCGATGATGACTCGCATTTTGCACCTCAACAAAGATATGTTCAGCAGATTATCTGACGATTTGATTCTAACCAAGAATGGTTTCGGCCAACGTCTGGTCGTCGGCTGCGAAACAGCTTTCGGAGCCGCGTTGCCGTAGCCTAAATTCTATTGAGAAAGCTGGCCGTTTACTAGCCAAACCATTCGAAAAAACCGCTTCCAACCGAGGCGACTTGGCTCGCACAAACCTATGAAAGCCGAAAAATGCCGCTGCTTCTCGCGCATGGGGCTTGGTGGCCAATTCATTCGACTGGAAGAATTCTCGCTCCCAGCTCAATCGACTGAGGGGGCGAAGCCGCGTCGCATGGTGTTTTCGGTCACGGTTCGAGGGACGACAAACTGCAACAAGTAATCGGGGCCACCTGCTTTGGAACCGATGCCGGACATCTTGAAACCGCCGAACGGTTGTCGAGCGACGAGTGCGCCGGTAATGTTTCGGTTCAAGTAAACATTTCCAACCATCAACTCACGTTTCGCGCGAGCGAGCGACTGCGGGCTTCGCGAAAATAGTCCGCCGGTCAAAGCATAATCCGTGCCGTTGGCTACGCGAAATGCTTCATCTAAATCCGCGCACCGAATGACGGCCAGCACGGGGCCGAAAATTTCTTCTTGTGCGATCCGCGCGTTGGGCTTTACGTCGGCGAACACATGCGGTCCGACGAAGAATCCTTGTTGTGCAAGCGGTCCGGCGTCCACGGAAACAATTTCTCGACCTTCTCTACGTCCGATCTCGATGTACGACAGAATCTTTTTGCGCGACGCTTCGTCGATGACCGCGCCGACATTTGAAGTTGGGTCTTCAGCCGGAGCGACAACCAAGCTTTTGACGGCTTCGGCGATTCGTTGGACGAACGTGTCGTAAATCGGTGCCAACACCAACACGCGACTGCACGCGCTGCATTTTTGACCTTGGTATCCGAAAGCGCTGCGGACGACGGCGACGACGGCTTCATCGAGGTCGGCGTCGACATCGACGATCAAGGCGTTCTTGCCACCCATTTCGGCGATCACGCGTTTGACCATGGGAATGCCGGAAGCGGAAACTTCGGCCGCTTTGACGTTAATCGCCAAGCCGACTTGGCGCGAACCGGTGAACGCGATGAGTGCTACGTCCGGATGCTCGACCATTCGCGCGCCGGACGAACGACCGTGCCCGGGGAGAAAATTCGCGACCCCATTGGGAAGTCCAGCGGCCTGCAAAACCTCCATCAGCAGCGCCCCGTTCACGGAGCTTTGTTCGGCTGGCTTAAAGACAACCGTGTTGCCCGTCGCCAGTGCGGCGGTGACCATCCCGGTCATGATAGCCAGCGGAAAATTCCACGGCGCGATCACGGCGCAAACGCCGCGCGGCAAATAGTCGAACCGATTTTCTTCGCCCGGAATATCAGCACCAGCGGGCTGCGCCAAGTCGATCGCGCCTTGGGCATAGTAGTCGCAAAAGTCAATTGCTTCACAGACGTCGTTAGTGGCTTCGGACCATTGCTTGCCGCACTCGAAAACTTGCCATGCGGCCAGCTCGAAAAATCGGTCGCGCATAATTTGAGCGGCTTTGCGCAAGATGTCCGCGCGCTGCGTTGCAGTCCGGGCGGCCCAACCCGGCAAAGCTGCTTTGGCAACGGCGACCGCCTGATCGACATGCTGCGGCGTAGCGACGGCAGTCGTTCCGACGATTTGGTCGGAGCGACACGGATTGAGCGAATTGATCTTGTCCGCGGTTTCGATCGGCTGACCGTCGATGATCATCGGAAAGTGCTTGCCGAGTTGTGACTTGACCGACTGCAAAGCGGCCAGCATCGCTTGGCGTTTTTCGCTTTTGGAAAAATCGCTTGGCGGCTCGTTCTGAAAAGTGCATTTGAGCGAGCGTTGCGGCGTCGTGGTCGTAGACATCGTGTTTCCTAAAGATAGGTTGTCGGCGTTTGCCGAAGCAGAATCAAATGCGGGCGGCGAGCCTTTTTCGCGCGGATCGGACAGCAATCTTTCGACGTCCACATTCGCGGCCAAACCCGCCCGCAAGAACGAATCGTTCGAAGTATTTTCCAACAAACGGCGCACCAAATACGCCATGCCAGGAATTAGATCGCCGTATGGCATGTAGACCCTCAATCGGTGCCCGCGCTCGACCAAGCTGGCTTTTTCCGCGTCGGCCATTCCGTGCAGCATCTGGATTTCGAAAGACTTTTTCGACAATCCCAAATGTTCGGCAACCGCAATCCCATAAGCGATCGAGCGCATGTTGTGCGAGCCAATCGCGGGCTGCAAGTATTCGTTGTTCTGCATCACGAAACGCAGTTGCCGTTCGTAATTCGCATCGGAATGGTGTTTCTCGCTGTAGACCGGAATCGGCCAGCCTTGGGATTTCGCATGGATGGTTTCGTAATCCCAGTACGCTCCCTTCACCAAGCGGACCCAAACCGGCGTGCCACGCCGCTTAGCCCAATCGCGCAACACCAAAAAGTCATTTCCGGAATCGCGCAGGTAACATTGAATGACAATCCCAACGTCGGTCCAGTCGCGGAACTCGTCATCCATCAGCACGTCTTGAAAAATTCGCAGCGTCAAGTCCTTCTTTTCGTAGGACTCCATATCGACGTTGATGAAAGCCTTGTTGTGGCGGGCAACGCGCAGCAGTTCTTTGAGCCGCCGACCGACGCGTTCGACGACTCTTTCGCCTTCGATTGGATAAAAGTGACAGTCGAGCGCGGAAAGTTTGATCGACAGATTGGCCCGCGGTATCGGCCCGCGATCGTCTTCGTCCAAAAGCGAATTGTGCGGCCAAGCATTTACCGCCGTCGATACCGCATTCAACAAGTCGACGTACGCCTGAAAGTATTGATCCGCTTCGCCATAGCTAATGACTGCTTCGCCCAAGATGTCCAGCGTAAAAGCACGCTGCATGTCGCGCTGTTGCCGCGCGACTTTGATGACTTCGTCGTAGTTGCTCCCGGCGATAAACTTGCGCGCGAAATCTGACGCACCTAACTTGGCCATTTTCGACAAAGCCCAGCGGGTCGGCGATGTACTGGCGGCAACGCCCAAACCCGCGCGGCCGAACCAGCCCAGTGCGTGATTGGCTTGGCCGAGGTACTCGGTTAGCCGCGACGAGACCATCTGATTTGTCTTGAGCATGGGCAAGACATCGACGAACCGAAACAACTGGACTTTCAATTGTTCGTCGCTCATCGACCAATCCATGATCCGATCGTCCCACCAGCGACGTTGATAGATCCGCGTTTTAGGTCGGCGCAGAGATTGAAAAAGCTCGCGGCCAATTTTGCGAGCTTGGCCGTCGATTTTTACAAGGTCACCCGTCGAAAACTCGTCTGCCGATTCGATGGCTGTCGATATTCCAGTCGCGGGCATCATTGGACTCAAGCTAATACGGGCGTGTTGGTGAATTAGATAATTAGGCCAGAGTCCGGTGCAGACGTTCGCAAAGCGTATTCATTATGGCCTTACGTCTTGAACCTCAAAAGGCCACGACGGGAATAGGCTAAGGGAATGCTCTTAGCACATTTCGCTGACCACTAAAAACCGACACCCTGAGGCGGAGTTTTCAGTGTTCAGTATTCAGTTTTCAGCAAGAAAAAATTCCGACCGAACCACTGAAAACTGAATACTGAACACTTGACCTACCCCAAATCCCGTCCGCGCGCCGCCGCGATATTCGGCAAACCCGTTTCGTCCAGTTTACTACTAAGGTAAGCAGCGACTTGGGCGCCGAAACGGGGACCGCCGTACACGAATCCGGTGTACAACTGCACGAGCGATGCGCCGGCTCCGATCATCCGCCAAGCATCCTCGCCCGACATGATCCCGCCCGAGGCGACGATCGTGAGGCGGTCTTCGATTCGCTGTGCGATAAATGCAACCACCTCGCGGGCTCGATCGGTCAGCGGCGCGCCCGACAAGCCACCAGCGCCGATCCCTTCGACAGTTGAGTTTGCCGTCCGCAAATTTTTTCGTTCGGCGGTCGTGTTCGTGGCAATAATTCCGTCGACGCCAGCTTGCAGCGCGATTTCCAAAACGTCTTCCAATTCCGCTTCGGATAAATCCGGCGCGATCTTTACCAAGATCGGGACGCTCTGGCGTTGATAAGCCCGCGACATTTCCAGATCAAGCTGCCGCAACTGAGTCAACAAATCGAGCAACGGCCCTCGCTGCTGCAACTCTCGCAAGTTCGGCGTGTTGGGCGAACTAACATTGACGGTGAAATAATCCGCCAGCGGGAACAGCAGCCTAAAGCTGTTGCAATAATCCTCGATCGCCACTGCGTTGTCGACGGCTTTGGACTTACCGATGTTGATTCCCAAAATGGTTTGCTTGGCCGATTTGAGCAGCGCCGACGCGACGGCTTCGGCACCGGGGTTGTTAAAGCCCATCCGGTTGATGAGTGCTTGATCGCGCGACAAGCGAAACAACCGAGGCTTTGGGTTCCCTTTTTGCGCTTGGTACGTGACCGTGCCGACTTCGACGTGACCAAATCCCAATAAAGCCAAATCGTTGAACCAACAAGCGTTTTTGTCAAAGCCCGCCGCCAAGCCGAGGCAATTTGGAAAACGGATGCCGAGGGCTTCGATTGCCAAACGGGGATCGTTCACCGAGCATTTTTTTTGAATCAGCCGCCGGGCCGGGCCCAATCGCAATAGCGTTTGAAACGCGGACATCGATTGATAATGAACCCACTCGGGCGGCAACCTAAACAGAATCGGGCGGAGAAGATATCGCCAAAGCATCGGTCCGCCGTTCTTCAAAAACAATCAGTCCGATCGCAGCCCGCAATGATGCGTGGTTCGTTCACCAATTGAGCCCCAAGCCCTCGCCTCCGGATTTCCGATCGCGGCCACCTTTGAGCGGCTCGTTTCGCGCCGCGACGGACACCGGACGCGGCGGTGCCTCGACCGGTTCGGCTTCCTTGTTCCCGGTCGTTTTCGGTTCCGGTTTGGCTTGGGTCGCTTTCAACGAAAGCGACATTCGCTGGGCAGCGCGATCGACGGACAAAACTTTGACTTCGACTGAATCACCTTCGTTGACGATGTTCTTCACGGCGAACACTCGATTGTGAGCCAACTCGGAAATGTGGACGAGCCCTTCAATTCCCGGCTCGAGTTTCACGAAAGCGCCGAACTGGGCGATCCTCGATACGGTCCCGCTCACGATCGAGTTCACCGAATATTTTTGTTCGATGTTCTCCCAAGGGTCTTGCAGCGTGTCGCGATACGAAAGCGAAAGTTTTCCCGACCCTTCTTCGATCTTTTCGACTTTGACTTTGATTTTCTCGCCGACTTTCAATACTTCGCTCGGATTCGTGACGCGATCCCAACTGAGCTTGCTAACGTGCACAAGTCCTTCCAAACCGCCGACGTCGACGAACGCGCCGAAGTCCATCAGCTTCGTAACAATTCCTTGAAGCGTTTGGCCGGACTGGATCGATTTCAGCAGCTCCTCGCGTTTGGCCGCCTTCTCGCGCTCCAAAATCGCGCGGCGACTAAGCACCAGCCGCTCGCGCTGGGCATTGGACTCGGTGACGACGCATTGGAATTTTTGATCGACGAAGTCAGCGAAATTTTCAATTCGGTACAGGGCGACTTGGCTGGCCGGGATAAAGCCACGGATGTTGTTGACGGTGCATTCGAGTCCGCCAGTGTTCGTTCCCGTGATGCGAGCCTCGACGATTGCGCCGGGAATCAAGTCACTCCAATCCGCAACGCTGACAGACGAACCGGGGATCGAGACGTCATACATTCCTTCTTCTTCGTTGAATTTTTTGACGATCACTTCAATCGTCCCGCCGATTTCGGGCGGATTTGGGAATTGACGCAGCGACGTGAATCCCTCAAACCGGCCACTCAAATTCAGAAAAACATCGTCGCCATGAATTCGCGTAACGGTCGCTTTGATCGTCGAGTTAGCTTCAAGTTCGGCGGCCCCTTGTTCGTCGGGCATGCTCATTAATTGTTCGATCGACATGCCGCCAAGCGCCGCTGCGATCTCATCCTCAAGGCTCATCGTCGGCTCGGCCATTTCGTCAGGCTGATCTCGGAGCTGCAATTCGACGTGGGCGGTCGGACTGAGGACGGGTTGCACCGCTTCCATTGGAATTGTGGGCTCAGCCGATTGCGGGGGAGATTGGGTTAGCTGCAAAGGCGGAGCCGGGGGAGACGGAGCAATCGGATTCGCTGTCCGAATCGCAGGCTGCGGCTCGGCGGCTTCGCGAACAGCCTTGGGTCGTTCGGGGCTAAGCGATTTGTCGGCCACGTCGCGTTGAGATCCGATCCGAACCGCTCGCTTCGATTCGCCGGCGTTCGAGTTATTTGAATTGGGCGCGGGATTGTTCATGATCTGCCGTAGGCAACAATGGTGAGCAAAAGCAATTGCTAGTTTATCTGGAACGATCCGAGATTCAAAGGCAGCGGTTAGTCGTTAGTTTTCAGATTTCAGTTGGCGAGCGGGGGGGTGTCAGCCCCCTGATTCGTTTTTCAGTGTTCTGCCATCAGTTTTCAGTTTTCGGTACGAAAGACTTATAGATTTGCTGAATACTGAAAACTGAACACTGAAAACTCGGCTCTAGCTTCGCTCGAAGATTTTGCTACCTTTACAGTTCGAAACGCGGATATGGCGAAACTGGCAGACGCGCTAGATTCAGGTTCTAGTGCCCGCAAGGGCGTGGAGGTTCAACTCCTCTTATCCGCATTTTCTCTGATCGTGTGTGTCAGACTGGAATGTCTGCCGCCCAATCGTTTAACCCGGAGCCAACGGCGACGGTTCACTAGACGTTGAGACGACGTGTCAGTGGGATCAATCGAAGCCTCAACACCCATGGCTGGGGTAAGGCGGCGTCACGGTCACCCATGGCTCCGGGTTAAACGAAAATGGCGTGGATAAACCGCGCGGCTCACGAATGGTGCATGTTATTGAATGACGCCGACTTTCGTAGAATCGTCATCGACCAAAGTTGCCGGGCGGCGTTTGAGATTGAATAACGACAAGCTAACATGACGCGGTCGCTGTCCGATTACACCACCGCCCCATTCAGGAATAAATTCCCGTGAACAAAGCAAACTGCATTCGAATTGTCTTTGGCACATTTTTTTCATTGGTTTGTGCTGCATCGCAAGGGCAAGATTCGACCGTAAAGCTGGGTTCGAACGCAGTCGCATACGGCGAAATCGTGTCGGGCAACTCGATTGTAAACAAAGGCACGTTTAGTGATCGATCAAAGGAGTACAGGATCAAGCAGGAGCAAGGCAACTTTTATCTTCTGAGTGACGGAACAAATGAAGGATGGGTTTTCAAATCCAGCGTCGTTATTTCCGACGCATCGAGCAAGCCCTCGACAAGAGAGCAAGGACAATCAGGGCAATACAGTCTTGAGGAACAAATTGAGTTGCTAGGGTTTCACCGAAGAAGTAGTTGGCGAAAGTCTAATCTTGATAATCAATGGTACGAAATCTGGGAAGGGTTCAATTTTGGAACAGCGAACAAGCTCAGCACGGCGCAAGTTCTAAAACTGACAGATGAGCTAGCAAATGAAATCAATGTGCAGATTTATGGAATCGACGAGCTAACGATCAATCGAGTTATTGTCGAAGCCGAAATCTATCGGCCACAAGACAAGGCCGCGACGATCAAAAATGCAATAGAATGCTTGGCAATTATGAAAGCGACTAAGCTTGTTGTTGATGCCTTCGAGCAAGGCAAACCAATGGTATGGGGCGACTGGAAAATTGAAGTCGACAAGCACGCGCGAGGAAATGGCTACGACATTAAATGCACAGTTGAACTGACCAACTCAGAAAAACACCAATTTAGCAACCCCATGCCTGAGCGTAAAATCGCGTCTTCAAAAGTACAGCAGCAGGGCGGGAACGATAATGAAAAAAAATACATCGCGTACCTTCGACAGCATGAAATCAGTGCGCAAATTGTGCCGTCAGTTACGGTAAATGGTAATATTGCCACAATCACAGTTCATGATTTGTGGAAATCGCTGGATTACCAATCTCGATTACAATCTGCTCAGTCGCTTTGGAAGGCGTGGGCGTTAATTGCTTCACCCGATCGACCGGATCAAGCCCGAATTTCGATTGTTGACGTAAACGGAAACAAAGTCGGCGGGTCACGGTCGTTGGGTGGATTTATTTGGGTTCAAGATAAATAGCAAACTGCGTTTCGCCATTTCAGCGGGCTGAATAAACATCCGAATACTGTGGCTACAATTGCAACGAACCAAGCCCACCGAGTCGCGGTCAAGGATGATTGTTCTTAACCCCCATCTAATTCGCCGCTTCGGTTCATCCGTTTGTTGAACAGATGACTTGAGCTTCGGCTCGAAGACTCGCGAAGTCAAATCCTTATTTGTTATGTCGCGCTATTCTTCCACGTGGACCGACAGGCATGACCAAGTGTTGTCGTCGTTTTTTCTTACGACACATGTAAATTTTTTGCGAAGGGTTGCCCCAAAAGAATTTTGGGAGTCGACCCACGCATTGATTCGGTATTCATTGTTACCCAAGTGTTTCGTCACGTCACTGGGTTTTTGCCAGTCGCCTGTAAATAAACTACCAAAGCTCGCGGATGACGGTGATTTCAATGTCTTCTTAACGAACGTTTGAGACATGACCCAAGCAAGACCTTCGTCGCCACCAATTTCCTTGGCAATTTGTCCTATGTTTGTTTGCTTTTCTGCCAGTCTCCGTTTGTTTGCTGCAGATTCGATCTCCGCTACGAATTTGTCCCAGTCCATGTTGAATGCGTGAGCGCACGGCCAACTGCGGTCGGTGATAGCGGTGGTTAGGTGCGGGATTTTGTTAGTTGGCGGATTTCGCGGTGCGTTCTTCGGCGCGGCGGTCGGCGATGGTCCAGCGGTGTTGAGGGTGGGTTGCCAGCCAGTG
>JANNYC010000051.1:0-1363 GCA_031409895.1 Planctomycetota bacterium | reverse complement strand
TCAACCTGTCGCCCAAACTGGAACGGTCGTCTTGTTTAATAACGACTGCCGAAAATGAATCATACTGTTGCTATCACTCTCTGCCTTGTGGCAACGCTGGTTGCGGAATCTGGCTTTGCGGATGAGCCGACGCTAACATTGGCGTATGAACCGGGTTGGCTCGTAATTAACGGACCGCATATTCCCGGTGGGGCGATTCGTGTTCATACGCCAATGTTAGCGTCGGCTCATCTGCAAAGCCAGATTCCACAACCAGCATTGCCACAAGGCAGAGAGTAATAGCAACAGTATGATTCATTTTCGGCAGCCGTTATTAAACAAGACGACCGTTCCAGTTTTGGCGATAAGTTGACCGTCAACCAGGATATCAATATTGAATGCGTGTGCGGCCCCGATACATTTCCGGCCCACGGCGAAAGACGCTCAAACAGTGTAAAATCGAGCTTCACACGCGCGAAACTATTTTGAAACGCAAAGGTCACGATGCAAAATATGGTGAGAAATTTGACCGCACTTTCGAAATTACTCGTTGGTCTTTTGTTGATCGGCAGTGGGAAGATCCTGGCGCAGGACGAGTCTGCTGAGCAAATCAAGAAGCTGATCTTACCGGGCGCAGCATTTCGTATCGATGGTCATCCGGCCTTCATTTTGTGGCCGAAGGAATCATTGCGGAAGCAACCACAGCCATGGGTGTTTTATGCGCCGACGCTCCCCGACTATCCCGATGAAAACGAAAAGTGGATGCATCAACAGTTTTTGGACGCCGGTGTTGCGGTCGCTGGAATCGACGCTGGCGAAGCCTATGGAAGTCCAGAGTCATGTACGATTTTCGACCGATTGTTCGAGGATCTTACCCAGCGGCGAGGTTTCAGCGCCAAACCTTGTCTGCTTGGCCGCAGTCGCGGCGGACTTTGGGCCAGCAGTTGGGCGTGCGATCATCCGGATCGATTTGCAGGCTTGGCCGGAATTTATCCCGTCTTCGATTTTCGAACTTACCCCGGTTTGGAAAAGGCGGCCGCAGCTTACAAATTGACGCCGGATGAGCTGACCAAACGAAACGCCGAACTCAATCCAATCAACCGCGCCGACATTCTGGCTCGCGCAAAACTTCCGACCTTCATCATCCACGGCGACCAAGACACCGTCGTCCCGCTGAAAGAAAACTCAGCAACCTTTGCCGAAGCCTACATAGCTGCCGGTGCCGAATCTTCCATCAAGCTCGTCGTCGTCGAAGGCCAAGGCCACAACCTTTGGGAAGGCTTTTTCCGTTGCCAAGAGCTAGTCGACTTCGTTATCGAGAAAGCGAGCGGGGGGCATTAGTACCCTGATGCCAGTCCTTAGTATTCAGATTTCAGTGTTCAGT
>JANNYC010000050.1:0-18379 GCA_031409895.1 Planctomycetota bacterium | reverse complement strand
ATCAACTCTCGGGTCCAATTGGCGGCGCCAGGGGAATCTTGGGCCAATCCTAATCCATGCCGACCCTTTTCGTAGATGTGAAGCTCTGCGGGAACTCCTGCTTTCTGCAGAGCGCTAAAAAACTGCAAGCTGTTTTCGACGAGAACCACCGAGTCCTCCGCAGTGTGCCAGAGAAATGTCGGTGGGGTTTTGTTCGTGACCTGTTTCTCGTTCGAAAGTTGCTCGATCAGTTTTGAGTCGGCATCCTTGCCCAACAAATTTTCCTGCGAGCCCAAATGCGTGAATTTCTCGCCGAGCGAGATCACGGGATAGCAAAGTATTGCGAAATCGGGTCGGCAGGAAGCGCGTTGAATTGGATCGGGATCATCGGGGAATCCCGCATCGAAATGTGTCGCAACTGTGGACGCCAAATGTCCCCCAGCGGAAAATCCGATCACACCGATCCGAGCGGGATCGACGCGGAATTCCTCAGCTCGCCAGCGCACGATGCGAATCGCCCGCTGTGCGTCTTGCATCGGTGCAGGGTGACCATAGCCTTTGCCGCGATGGCGATAGTCGCAAATAAAGGCTGAGATCCCTTGAGAGTTCAACCATTTGGCAATGTCGTGTCCTTCATGCCCCATCGCCAGTCCCCCGTAACCACCTCCCGGGCAAACTACGATTGCTGCTCCGTTCGCTTCGGTCTTGGGAGCCAAGTACACAATCAAAGTCGGCTTGTCTTTTTCCTCCACTCCGTTCGCGCCGGGAGCCCCCTGAGCCCATAACAACTCTGTCGTCGGCTCGTCCGCCGTTAACCCGGCTACACCGAACACAAAAAGCAAAGCAATTCCAACTAAACTGATCCAATGCGATTTCATTTGCATGTTTACCATTCTCTTGAAAGTCAGCAGAATTCGTTTCAATAAAAATTCCGCTCAGGATTTCCTGGCTTCGCACCGTTTCACCGGATTTTCCACGGGGAACAGGAGCGACGCAATAGACCAGGCTCGCTTCAGCTAATGGAAAGCCAACTCCGCGGCACAATGGCCAGGACACCGCGTCGCTTCACATTGCAATCCAGACTATTTATAGTCAATGGACACAATCCCAAGCTCGCAAGAAAAAGAGAGGCGCAATCATGTCCCGTAAACTTTCCCGTCGTCGATTTGTTCAATCTGCCGCAGTACTTGGCATTGGACTTCCGACAATTCTCCCATCGGGAATATTGACGGGACAATCACCCAACGAGCGAATGTCGTTTGCGTGTATTGGGATGGGTGGCCAAATGCGAGGTTACTTGATCCCAGAACTCGCCAAACTCGATCAACAAATCGTCGCCATTTGCGATGTCGACAAACGCCAGCGTGATAGTGCGCTGCAAATCAAAGGGCTGGCCGATGCCCGGTCGTATCACGATTATCGCGAGCTACTCGATAAAGAGTCGGGCGTTGACGCCGTGATCATCGCCACGCCGGACCATTGGCATGTCCCGATTTGCCAAGCGGCGTTGCAAGCCGGCAAACACGTTTATTGCGAAAAGCCGCTGGCCCATAGCGTCGCCGAATGTCGTGCTTTGGAGAAGCTGGCGACGAGTCACCCCACGTTGGCGACCCAGACGGGAAATCAAGGCTGTTCGACCGAGGGCTTTCGGCGGAGTTTTGAAGTCATTCAATCCGGACTGCTCGGCTCAATCAGCGAAGTCCACGTCTGGCATCCAGCTCATAGTTGGCCCAATGGCGTCGACCGTCCGGCCAATAGCGACCCAATTCCCGAGGGACTCGACTGGAATTTTTGGTTGGGCTCAGCTCCGGCGCGTCCCTACAACAACGAGATCTATCATTTGGCTAAGTGGCGCGGCTGGTACGATTTTGGCGGGGGTTCAATGGCGGACTTCTGTTGTCATGGATTTCAACTTGCCTACCGGGCGTTGGAGCTCGATGCTCCCACGCGAATCGAAGCAACTGGCGAGAACCTGGGACACGAGTCGTATCCGACACGTTGTACCGTGACATTCGACTTTGCGGCCAAAGGCAAACGAGGACCAGTCAAACTCTACTTCTACTCCGGCGACAAACACTTTCCGCCGAACGAAGTCACCCAAGGCCCAGTGGATTCGACGGGCTGTTTGATTATTGGCAGCGAAGGGACCCTCTCCGCGGGACTTTGGAATACCGATTGCAATATTCGCCTGAAGAATTCCGCGGAATTCCGCGGCGCCGATCAACCTGAAGTGGCCAGGATCGCAAAGACTCAGCCTCGCATTGATACCGAAGTGCTCAAGTGGGATCCCAAACGCGCGGCCCAAGGGCAGCGTCCTCGGTGGAGTCAAGTGAACAACTCGCACATGTTCGAGTGGGTGCTGGCCTGTGCTGGCGACGCCAAGTCGTATTCGCCGTTCGAGATTGGCGCGCGAATCACCGAAGTCGGTATGCTCGGCGTATTGGCATTGCGGCTGCAGAAACCAATCGTTTGGGACGCGGAAAAGCGCCAAGCGGCCGGCCTGCCCGAGGCCGATGCGATCATCGATCCAAAACCTTCAACCGATGCATATTTTCCGCGTTGACAATCGGTGACTTGGAACATTATTTCATCGGCGGTTGCCTGTCCTGCTCGAGACCAAAATCCAGCAGCGCGGCACTGCCGAGTCGACTTGTTAAACCGGATTTTGTTTTGGGAACTGCGGCAAAAACTGTCTCAGCAGAGATTCGGATTCGTATTCCGCTTCGCGCAATTCGATAAAGCTGTCGCCGTACTGCAACAAATATATCTGGCCTTTCATTTGGACTAGCACGTGGGAATGTGACGCGCACTGACTCCGACTATTGAGCCGTGATATCATCTCCTTTCAATCTAACATTGTCAAAAACGCACAAGTGAACAATTCGATTTGTGGATGCCAGCATGAGTTAATTCGGCACGTCATTATGTTTGACAGACCTATTTGGAAGCTAGAGTGAGAGGGAATGGACGAATCCATACCGTAGCGCCCGCAAACTTTTTTCAAGTACAATCAGCTCCTAACTGTTTACGGCAACCGGCGGGCGACACAGGCATTCAATGCAATGGGAATCATTGATCTTGGGACCGAGCTCGATCGACTTCGTGAAAAGCTATTGGATCTTTCCAATCGCAACGCGCTTTTGAATTATCGAATCACTCGACGGTCGATCCCAATTGTCGATGAATTGTCCAACGAAATCTTTGATCGTTTGGTTAATCAGGACAAGGAATTTCGTTTCGCTCCACTTGCGCCGCCCAAGGAAGAATTCGACCCGAAACGCCCGTTGCTCTCGAATTCCATCAAAACTTTGCAAGAATCCGCGATAGCCCGTCCGCGTACTCCTCACCGGGATAATCCTCGCGATCGAAGATATTTCGACGATATTTTGCAAACGGAATTGTCCGAAGCAAAACTCGAATCCCAACTCAAGTCGATGGCGCGGGATGCCAAAAGTGCAATCGAAGAGACGGGCGTCAACTATCTCCATTTGGCCCTTGGGTTCCTCGAATGGCGGGAATCGGAACAGAGCGAAAAATTCCAGCTCGCGCCACTAATCCTATTGCCCGTCCAACTCAGTCGAGACTTTGACAAGCGGAGCGGCAAATATATCTACAAATTGGGCTGTGGTGAGGAAGAAACAAAACACAACCTCTCGCTTGAACGGCGCCTGGATCGCGATTTTGGCCTTCGACTGCCGGAATTCGAATTGGACACGGACCCAGAATCTTATTTCACCCAAGTGGAACATGCGATCCAGTCAAAATCTTCTTGGAAAATCCAACGCCAAGCGATCGTGGGGTTTTTCTCTTTCCACAAATTGCTCATGTATCTGGATGCCGATCCCGCAAATTGGATTGACCGCACGACCGGCGAAGCTCCCGAACTCGCGACAACAATTATTTGCGGACAAGAAATGTCGAGCGGTGCTCCGCTTTATGCAAATGAATATCGTGTCGATGAAGACAACTTTGCCGACAGTATTCCTCTGGCAATTGACGCAGATAGTTCGCAGCATTCCGCGCTTTGCGATATTTTGCGAGGCAAAAACATTGTAATCGAAGGTCCGCCCGGAACCGGAAAATCCCAAACGATTACCAACGCAATTGCTGCAGCGATGTACCAGGGAAAATCCGTTCTATTCGTGGCAGAAAAATTGGCCGCTTTGCAAGTGGTGCAAAGTAAACTAGAAGCGATGCAATTGGCTGATTTCTGTCTGCCAATTCACAGCGAAAATGCGTCATCGCATGCCATCGCCGAATCGTTGAAAAAGCGTCTAAGTAAGTCCTTCCGAGCTCCGAAGGAAATAGATTCTGAGAAGTCTCAACTTAAGGAAAAGAGAAATCAACTAACAGATTATGCCAACGCAACGGCCGAAAATGTGGGACCGCAAAAAGAGACCTTATTCGACCTGATTTGGAAAACAATCGCGTTGCGACAGTCTAACGTCCCGTGGATTTCAGATTCGAAAGTTTCCGTGAGCGTGAGCAGCAACCAATTTCGGAATAATCTTGACGAGCTTGACGCATTTTCCAAATCCTTGACTGAAATTGGATCTCCGAAATCGAATCCGTGGTGGGGATTTTGGCCAGACGGCTTACGACCAGAACAGCACGAACCGATTTCGAGTGCAATCTTGGCTCTTGAAGAACTGGGCGAAAAATTTGTCGATGTATTGAGCAAATTAGCCGAACGATTTGGTGGAACTATCAAGAATTGGTTCTACACGTGCATCTCAATAGACCCTGAACTCGTCGCCACAGTTGAAAAACTACAACCAAAATCGATCACTTCTGGTCAATGGAGGAATTTGTCGAGCGAAAAAAATCGGATATCCGCCCAAACATTCGTGAAGGATTTCAAAAAGTTCAAGGAACTTGAACCGGCAGCGCGCGAACTAATATTTGAATCCGCGCAAACGGACCTAGGGACTCTAGATGCAATTTCGCGATGCATCAAAACGGAACTACTGGCCGTTTTTGGGAATTCGACAGTCGCTGAGCTTCGCGCGACTCGCGTTTGGATATCGGAAATTGAACACGCCGTGTACCAGACAATCGGATCAGCGGCAGTGCTGAGCGACCTTGGTTTGGGACCCGTGAGAACGTTGGCCGAATTTGACCGGAACGAACGATTATTCAACTTAACATTTCACCCCGTCATTCGAGATGCCGAAACGCTAACAAGCGATTTATATTCGAGCGCTGCGGCTCATGGATTTAAATCGGCAAAAGCGGTTGCGCACGAATTGGACGCTGAACAAGCGAGGCTAACTGAAAAGTTTCACACAGAAGCTGTGCCAGATGGAAATGAAATAATCGACATAGAAAGGCGATTGCGACCTTATGCGAATTCTTGGTTCCCATTCTTGTCAGGGGAATTTCGCCGGGCAAAAGTTGAGCTGCTTCGATTTGCAAAGCACGGAATTGGTCGACGCGTCCGCGATTGGTTGCCCGCGCTCGAAAGTTTGCGAACAATCAGGAAACGACTGAATGATTATTCAAACGAAAAGAAATGCAAGCAATGGTTTGGCGAGAATTTTGACGGTTTGAAAACCGATTGGCAAAACTTACAAACGCTCTTGCAATGGGTAGCAACCGCGAAAAAGGATGGCTTGAGCTTTGAGCAGTCAAAGAATTTGGTCCGCAGAAGTCATGAATATAGACCGCATCGGAATGAGCTACACGAGTCGGCGAAAAAACTGCGTTCATTTCTTGGTCGAGACGATTGGCTATCGCGACTTGGTTTTCTTGCGGACCGTACTCAATCCGTGGAGTTTCAAGAACTTTCGAAGCGGGCGAAGCATCTGGCCGCAGCAGTCGACCACCTGCTATGTCGATTGCAGGTCTTAAAGATTGCAGAATCGGAAGCTCTCGATTCGTTAGTGTTGAAAGTCGAAACCGCCGCAGATTTTGTTCGGTCAAAGGCGTCGGTTCAGGCCAGCGAAATCTGGACTGAATCACTTGGTGATTGGTATCGCGGCGAAGATACGGATGCGGATACGCTTAGCGACTCGATTGGACTGCTCAACCAAATTTGTAACCTGGCTTCGGACCAATCAATTCAAGGGCAAATGCTTAATGGGGATCCTTTAGCTAATGCAAAGTTCGTCCGCGAAAGCGCCGGCGAAATGTCGTCGATCATCGCCGATTGGGCGACCCATAGAAACGAGCTTGCAAAATTCAGCCCTCTTGATCGACAATGGCTAGATTTGCCGGCCAGCCTGGATGACGATCCAGGCAACTTACGTCGGCTAAAGGCCTTGAGAGAGCGACAAGACGACCTTCCACAATGGTGCAGTTTTTCGCGAGCGCTTAAATTTTGTCAAGCAAAAGAACTGAGTGAATTCACTCACGTCGCTCTGAATGGCAAAATCACAAATAATAAGGTCGCTGACTGTTATCGGCGAACGATTTACGAAAAGGCACTTGCCCGGGTGATTAACGAAAGTCCAATACTGCGGAATTTTTCGCGACAGCGGCATGAAACGATTCGGAATTCGTTTCAGGAGATTGATCGGCAGTTGAATGTTTTGAATCGTGCGCTGATTGCGCATTCCTTAGCGAAACGAGAACCGCCAGACGGAATTTCGAAGGGCCGTGTCGGAGAGTTCTCCGACATGGGATTGATTCTGCACGAGATAAAAAAGCAAAAAAGGCATTGCCGAATTCGCGACTTACTGAGGCGTGCTGGAGCGGCGGTCCAAGCCCTCAAGCCGTGCTTCATGATGAGTCCGTTATCGGTGGCACAGTATCTTGATTTTAAGGGACTTCGCTTTGATTTGGTTATTATGGACGAAGCTTCGCAAATTAAGCCCGAAGATGCTTTGGGGACAATTCTGCGAGCCAAGCAGTTGGTGGTTGTAGGCGATCCAAAGCAATTGCCGCCGACTAGTTTTTTTGATCGCACCGACGCGGAAGTCAATGAAGAAGACGCAGTCTTGCTGGACAACACCGAATCAATTCTGGAAGTGGCCACAAAATCCTTTCATACGGTGAGACGGCTCCGTTGGCACTATCGAAGCAAACACGAAAGTCTAATTCACTTTTCCAATTCAAACTTTTACGATCAGGACTTGATCGTATTCCCATCGCCAACAACCGACGGTGGTCAGTTGGGCGTCCGCCTCCACTACGTCGACAACGGCTACTTCGCAAGCGGCTGCAATTTGACTGAGGCGCAGCATGTGGCAGCGGCAGTGATCGAGCATGCGAAGCGATATCCCAAACAATCTTTGGGCGTCGGCACGTTTAACCTTTTGCAAGCAACTGTAATAAGCGATTTCGTTGACAAGCTCTGCGAACTTGATTCAGAAGCACGGGACGCGATTGAAGCATTAAATAATCAGCATGAACGATTGTTCATCAAGAATTTGGAGAATCTCCAAGGGGACGAACGCGACGTAATATTTATTTCGTTCACTTACGGGAGAGAGCTAAGTAGCGGCAAAGTCATGAACCGTTTCGGCCCGATGAATCAAGAATTCGGTTGGCGACGATTCAATGTACTAGTAACACGGGCGCGAATGAGGCTTGAGGTTTTTTCGTCGATGCGTCCAACCGATATTTTGGGTGGTCCGGACAAGAGCCGTGGCCTTAATGCCATGCGGGATTTTTTGGAATTTGCCGAGACCGGGAAAATTCCAGAGCGAATCATAAACTCTGATAAAGGGCCCGATTCCGATTTTGAGGTGTCTGTTGGAAAGGTCATTGGACGGATGGGTTTGAACTTTGTCCCGCAAGTTGGCGTTGCGGGGTTTTTCATCGATATCGGAATCCTAAAGCCGGAATCCAAATCGGACTTCTTTCTTGGAATTGAGTGCGACGGCGCGACCTATCACTCGTCTAAGTCCGCACGCGATCGTGATCGCCTACGCCAGGAAATAATCGAAGGTCGCGGTTGGAAGATCCATCGAATTTGGTCCACCGACTGGTTCATGAATCAAAAGCACGAAGAGGAAAGACTTGAGGCCGCAATAAAATTCCAACTGCAGCAATAATGGTTGCTCGCCGAATTCGGCTACCTCTCAGGCGTTTGACCCTCCGGCATTATTATTCCGGCTTGAACGTTCGGCATTTCGGATTCCTAAGAAAAACCATCAGGTAGCCATGACGGCTTTGACCTTCGTAACGAAAGAAAACAAGAGTTTCGCGAAGTAAGCTGTCATGCTGATTTTGATCGGTCATCGCACTCTCTGGCGTTCCACGAATTTCAAGACGGAATGTTGAATCTACCCGCTCTGCTTCCGCTTTTCCCATTCTAATTGTTGCATGATCGGGAACGGACAGTTGTATATCTACACCGAGATCCGACTCGCATTTACCGATGCCGACATTGTAATAACCAGTGCGTTGACTTTGCACGACATTTCGTATTTGAAAAACCAATTTGATCGGGCTTGTCGAAAGTGAACGATCGAAGCGCTTGGAAATCTCTTCGTATAATTTCTCTTTTTGAACATTCGTGTCCATTTCGTCCAGTTCCTTCAACCACGATTTAAGCTGGCTTGTTGCGTCGGGAAGTAGCATTCGGCCGGTTGAGGGTACGGCTTCGGTGTCTTGTTTTTGATCAGGCTCGTTTTGAATCGGTGGTTCAACGTTCGGCTCGGGAACTATCAGAGGCGGTGATTCTGATTCAACACCGCGCGGTTCAAGTCCGCCGGGGTTGTTGCGTGGCTCGGATTTTTCAGGTTTCGGAATCGGAGTTTCAAGGTTTCCACCTTTTTGAGATTGGGGCACAGATTTGTCGAGCGTCGTTTCTGGCTTTTTTTTTGGTGAATCGGCATTGGGAAATGGATCGCTCTTGTGCGGTACCATTGGTTGAATTGCAGGCATCCGATCCTTGTCGATGGAGGGTTTCGGCGAAGCATTGGCGACTTTGGAGTCAGCTTTTGGCGATGAAGAGTTTGCGGTCACAATGACCAAAATAAAAACCAGGGCCATGAGGCCGCCGCCAACGGCACCGATAATGTGAACCGAAGTGTTATTGTAACTTCGGCGACTGGGGTAAACGCGAGACGACTGCGCGCTGCCCGGCTCTTGGCGCTCTGCTCCCTTTTCCGTTTTTTTCGAAGTGCCTGACGAGAATGGACCTTGATCATGTGCAGATGATCCTTTCTCAGCATGTTGGTTAGTGCGTTGACCTGCGGGTTTTGATGAGCCGGCAGTTTCAGGCGAATTTGTCTTTTTCTCATTCGGCTTATGTATCTTGCCGGTCAACATCTCGTATGCTTGTTGGACCTGTTGGAAGGCCCACGCATCGCCACCGCGGTCCGGATGGTATTTTTTGGCCTTATCCCGATAGGCACGGCGAATTTCTTCGATCGACGCATTGCTATCGATACCTAGAATTTTGTATGGGTCCATAGTTTCGCGCCAGTGTCGGCAAGCGATGTCTTCCAAATTAGCCGATGCCGCCCCGAAAACTCTCCATGGGAATTCGAGTATCCACTAGAGCTTATTTAAAATTGATTCGGTTTTGCGATACGACGGGTCTTGGGCGTAAACAATCCACAATTCATTCTTTGCTTGCGCTTTCTTGCCGAGCTTGACCAAAACACATCCGCGATAGTAGTGAGCCTCTTTGAGAAGCTCCGGTTGCCGTTTTTTGCTTCGCGTGGTCATTTTAAGAACTTCATAAGCCGCATCGTTTAAGCCAAGTTCCACAAGCGCTCTTGCGTGCATTAAACATATTGCCAAAGTCGCGTCGTCTTCGTTCGAAAATGAACTCGCGACTTCGACTACTTTTTTCCACTCCCGCAAGTCGCAAAGCAGGTCGCAAAAGCTAAGCGCCAGCACTGGACTTCGGTCGACGTCATAAAGTTGATTTAGTATTTCCACCGCGTCCGCAATTCTGTTCCTGGCTTGATAGATTTCAACCAACGCCAGCGCTGCAGCCGCCGAGCCGATAGGTAGCGTTGCCGTAAATAATTTGGTGATTCGTATTGCAATTTGGCCAAGCGATCCATACATAAGCATCAGATTATCCGGCAACGAATGGCGCGAACGAATGACTGACTCTAAGTACGGCGTCGCAGCGTCCAACTTGCCCGTGATCATAAGCGAAAGCCCTGCCATTAGGTCGTCAGCCACCGCCGCGGATCGCGAGTCGTTAAACGCAGCTGCTTCAAAAGACTTCGCGGCTTGCTCAAACTTGCCGACTGCGAATTCCTCCATTCCCTTCGTAAACAGTTTTTCATATTCGGATGAAAACCCGCTCGGTTTTTTGGCTGAAGTTAGAAGAACTTCGGAACCTTCGTCCTTCACCGCTCGTCGCTTTGGCTTTGTGCCAAAATTACTCGTCGAAACGAATCCGAGGCCCGTTCCTGGAATGCTAATCGAACGCGTTAGTCGTCCAGAACTGTGCGCCGACATCCTTAACCCTTTGGCCCCGGCACTAACGCCAATTCCAGTTTTCGTGAGATTGAGCCTGACACCTGGCCCGATTCGGAAGCTCTTGCGAAACCTGAATCCCATTGGGATTTCCTCCGGCTATTGAAAAGCCTTTACATAACTTACTTGAATTTCGACTTCGTCGACGATGAGGATTGGCGCACGCTTAAAAAGCAAAATCAAGCGGTGGCATCTTGAAATCGTCATAGTGCGTCGCGTTTTCAACTTCAAGCAACGCTGGGACCCATGAATAACGCTGGGACCCATGAAAAGAACAATTGTTGAAATCGGCGGTAAATGTGCCAAACTAGGAGAAATCGGCGCAGAAAACGGCTCGCACGGCACAAAAAATGGCAACATCGACACTTAACTAGGCGTCGGCAGCCAATTTGAAAACCATCGTCAGGTAAAAGCTTCGACTATCGGCTGTAGACTTGCAAGGAATGCTGCGGACAGTCCATAGCCCGAAGACGGAGCATCACGAGAGACACATGAAGCGGATCATCCCCATTTTTTCCGAACGGCGAAAGCCACTTTTGGAAGCCGCAGAGGCCGTCAAGCCAGGAGAGATGTTTCTTTTGCCAATGCTGCATCGAGCCTCGGGTGCTGCATTGCGGTAGCCTTTGATCGCCACAATTGAAGCAGCCGGTTGAAGCACTTGGGAAATATTGTAGATCGTGCTTCGCGCCACGCGCGACACCGAGTTGCGGGATACTTTTCCCGTTCACTTGGTTGAAGCTTGGATGGGCCACGAAGATCGAGTCGCCAAACGCTCTACACACAGATCACTGACGAGCACTTTCACGCCGGTCTCGGTCGCCGAACAAGGCGGCGCAAAAACGGCGCAGCCGGGTGTCGCAGCGAACGCGCACAAGAAAACTCCGACTCGGAGGAATCCTCGAAAAGCCCAGATTCATTCGTGATTTTGCCAATTTCCATTTCAATCCAAGGTGGAGATGACAGGCGTCGAATTATCGCGGGATTAGGGAGCGATCGCGCGTTTTTGGCTTAAACTTTGTAGGGCGATGTCAAAGTACCAGGGGAAATATTGCTGCCGCGTCGAACTATCCCGATCGATCTGTTAGTCGCTCGCAAATGGACAGCCACTCACCGGCAACACCTAGTTTAGATGCCCATTCGGAAATGTAAGCTCGATCGAGCTTGTCGCCCTGTAGCTTCATTCAACAGAAGCGATTTCATTGATAGCGGACTCCTTGTTGCCGAAGTCACGAACCCAAAAGGGTTGGGTTACGACGTCGACAGCGCCCCACCCCGCGAATAGATCCGTTATCGGTAGCGAAAACCCAGCCAATTTTCAGACTTCGAGGCCAACGCATGTTGCGTCTGAATTGTCCAGCCGATATTATCCTAACAGCAAACCCGCCGGGCCTCTGTCGCAAGATACGCTCACTTCGGCGGGTCTTTCTATTTACCCTCCGAAGGTAGCGCCATGAAATACGCCAAGCCGCCACTCTCTTTGGAGCAGCAGGCTGACTTGCTTCTTTCGCGCGGCATGACAGGTGACCGGCAATTAATCATCGAACGCCTTTCGATGGTGAACTATTATCGACTCAGCGGATATTGGCACACATTTCGAAATTTGCCGGCCCAAGATTTCACGCCAAATACCACATTCGAAAAAATCTGGATGCGTTACACGTTTGACCGGCAGTTACGTTTGCTTGTCATGGACGCTGTTGAGCGAGTCGAAGTTGCGTTTCGCGGAAATTTGGCTTACCGGATTGCCCACAAGTACGGAAATCCGTTCGCCTATGCGGAGGACGCAATTGCCTTGCCGAATCTTAGAGCCGACGAACGAAATCGGTTTCTAGCATCATTGGCCGATGAAACAAAATCGAGCAAAGAAACCTTTGTTCGGCATTTTCGCGACAAATACGGTAAAGACCAAGTGTACATGCCAATCTGGATGGTGACAGAAATAATGACCTTTGGTCACGCGTTAACTCTGTACCGTGGGTCTGCGGACGCAACAAAGGCAGCCGTTGCCGCACCATTTGGCGTTCACGACAAAGTCTTTTTGTCGTGGCTGTTGACGCTCAACACGATTCGAAACATTTGCGCTCACCACGCGCGACTGTGGAATCGAAGTCTCGGCATCAAGCCGATGATTCCGGTGGCCAAAAACGATCCCAGGTGGCACGAGCCGGTCGCGATTGGAAACGATCGTATTTTCGGCATATTGACAGTTCTTAAAAACTGTTTGGATCGAATTGCTCCCCAAAGTCGCTGGCCTATGCGTTTAATTGGTTTATTGCGCGATTGTCCTGAAATACCATTGAAAAGCATGGGTTTTCCAATCGGCTGGGAAATGTGTCCGATTTGGGCATCTGAATTTCCAGGACAACAGAGGGCAATCTAACGGTGATAGGTCTCATCGACTTCCGCGGAGAATCAGCAAAGGCAATGGTCGTCAGGAACCGAAAACGCAGACCGTCGTCATAACGTCAAAAGCGAGGCAAGGATAATTCAAGAATTGCCGACGGCCAGTTGTCCGTTGCCGTACTTCGGTGAACCGTTTTACATTGGCTTCGCCGCAGACAGATTCGAATTCGGCGTGATCCCGATGCCAAACCGAAAATCTGGTTCTTTTTGGATTGCCATTCTGGCCGGGCAACTATCATTGAAAATTGTTCAATGAAATCGGACTCTATCCCGATCGCTCCGTAAGTCGGTCGCAAATGGACCGCCACTCACTGGCAACACCTAGTTTAGCTGCCCATTCGGAAATGTAAGCTCGATCGAGCTTGTCGCCTTGTAGCTTTATCATTCCCGCGATGTCGCGAAGGTGCTTTTGGCTGACTCCGTCGCTGAGCTGGTAGTAGATTAGCTTGTTCAGTAATACGTCTTCCGGCGACGCGAACCAGACGGAATACTCCCGTTCACTTGTAATTCGCCGGACTCGAGATTTTTCGGATTGGGTGAAATCGGTCCGAGGAGGCACGAACACATCGACTTTGAGCCCTGAAGCTGGATGGATGATGTTGAACTGTGAGCAGCGCTGCACTGCATCGCGAGCCGCCATTTCGGGGATGTAATAATCGGGTGCTGGAAACGCGGCATACAACTGGGGCAGCGTTTCCAAGGTTAGCTCGGCCACGATGTCCACGTCGTTGGTGAAGCGCGGTTCGCCGTAGGCCATACTCGCCATCGAACCGACAACGTGGTAATGAATCCCATGTGTCTCAAAGAAATTTGCCACGAGCTGCATCAGTTCGTGAGGCTGCAATTCAACCGGGTTCATGGCTCGCCACTCCGTGGCTTATCCTACGGGCGATTTCGCGATTGACTTGATCGACTGACCAATCGGGGTGTTCCGTGCGAATGGCCCCGCGCAAGATTACGCGGGCCGATTTCCACATCCGAGCAGCGATCCGCAGGCGCTCAACCTCGGATTTTTGTCGGAGGACGTCCGCCATTGCATCGTCCATCGTTTCCACGAACGGAATTTGCCGACTCATTTTTGCTCCAGCGGCCAAATGGGGATGACAGGAGTCGAACCTGCACTCCGTGAGGAACTAGATCCTAAGTCTAGCGCGTCTGCCAGTTTCGCCACATCCCCGGAAATGAACCAGCGTATTTTAGCGGCCAGCGCTTTTCACTTATAGACCACGGAATAGGCGGCAGGCGGCAGGCGGCAGGCGTGAGGCAACAGGCCGCAGGCGTCAGGCCGAAGGATCGGAGAGGAGCAGCCGGGGAAAAGAATTGGAACCACGAACGGCACGAAGAGCACGAAGGAAAAGCGGAACATTGAGAGGAACGCTAATTTGCGCTGATCGGCGCTAATTGGATGAAGGGTTTTGATTAGTGAAGATTAGTGGCGATCAGTGTTCCGCGGTGTTGCTCTGGCGTAGCCTAGGGAACCGAGGACCCGTCACCCTGGCCCTCTTTCCGTGAAGCATGGGGAGAGGGAACTATGAAGCAGGGTATGGAAAAAATGTGCGAGGTCGGGAGACCTGCGCACAGCGCGCAATCAATGTTGCGCGGTCGTAACTATGCCGAGATGGGTATCAGCAATAGGCACAACACGGCGAACCAGCAGTAGTACATGGAAAACTCTCGTGTAGTTGCGACGTCGGGAGACTTGCGCAAAGCGCGGACGCTTCCGCGGAACGCGCGAGCCTTGTAATGAAAGCGTCGGACATGGTGTGGCGATTGGCCAGCGGAAACTGGGATTGGGCCGGGAGGTCCGTTTATTCCGGCGACAAATTCGGAACAAACGGCGTGCGGGGAGGACTCGCCGCAAGAGAGATTGATGACCGAAAGGCGGATAACACTGATCCAGCGCGAATAGCGGTTTCGCAGCATTCCCAATGGCTTGGTACATTTTATTGATGGAACCGGCGGTTCGAAGCTGCGGCGTCGATCGTACGGAATGGGATTCGTGAGTGGCTTGAGCGAACTTCGTGGTTTAACAGTTTATTAATTCGTTTGAAAAAGTCGCGTGAATAAAACGGTTGAACAACTGATTGAGCGAAACGAACAGACCATGATCCGTGGGCGGTTTGGCCGCCGGCAAAAGCTGTTGCGTTTGCGCGGCATGCGTGCCGGCGATGCCGCCGCGGCGCGGGAATTGGAACAGGTCGCCGCACAAGTTGAAATCTCCGCCCAGCAACGCGCGCGGCGCGCGGCGCAAGTTCCCCAAATACGCTTGGACGATGAGCTGCCGATCGCCGCAGCGGCGGAACGGATCGAGCAGGCGATCAGAGCGCATCAAGTCATTGTCGTCACGGGCGAAACCGGATCGGGCAAATCGACTCAACTGCCGCTGATCTTGATGCGAGCTGGCTTCGGCATCGATGGCTTGATCGGACACACCCAGCCGCGGCGGATCGCGGCTCGGGGCATCGCGCAGCGGCTTGCTCAGCAATTGAACTCGCCGCTGGGTCGCTGGGCCGGATTCAAAATTCGTTTCGCCGACAATGTCGAACCGGATGCTTACGTCAAGCTGATGACCGACGGAATCTTGCTGGCAGAATCGCAGTCCGACCGATATCTCGAACAGTATCAAGCTTTGATTATCGACGAAGCCCATGAGCGGTCGTTGAACATCGATTTCATCTTGGGCTACGTTAAGCAATTGTTGCCGCAGCGGCCGGATCTCAAAGTCGTGATAACTTCGGCGACGATTGACGCGCAAAGGTTTGCTGAACATTTTGCTGAAGAGGCAGCGTCTACGACGTTGATCGAAGTTAACGAGTCGGGGATCTCGTCAGCGCCGCAGCGGCGGTTAAACGAAGAGGAAGAAGAAACCCCTCACCCTAGCCCTCTCCCCTTGGCAAAGCGGCGAGGGAACGAAGAGGAAACCCCTCACCCTGGCCCTCTCCCCGAAAGCGGGGCGAGGGAACAGGAGCGGACGGGAGAAGGAGAAATAGAGAAGACTCGTCTCCCCTTAGAAATTGGGCGAGGGATCGATGAAGAAGCGCCGAAGCGGCGGTTAAACGAAGACGAAACCCCTCACCCTAGCCCTCTCCCCTTGGCAAAGGGGCGAGGGAACGAAGAGAAAGCCCCTTTCCCCGAAACCGGGGCGAGGGAACTGGAGGGGAACAAAACTGGTGTGCCGGTGATTGAAGTTTCGGGCCGGACGTTTCCGGTGGAGATGCGCTATCGGGCGACTGAGAATAATGAGAACCCGGATGACGCAATCGATTCGGTGGTTGCGGCGGTAACGGAACTAATGAGCGAAGGGCCGGGGGACGTGCTGGTCTTTTTGCCGACGGAGTACGACATTCGAACAGCGGCCAAGGATCTTCGAGGGGCACTAACAACGCGCGGGGATCGGCAAACGGAGATCTTGCCGCTTTATGCTCGGCTGACGACCGAGCAACAGAATCTAGTGTTCGCGCCGCATCGGGCGAGGCGAATTGTACTGGCGACGAATGTAGCCGAGTCGTCGATCACGGTGCCGGGGATTCGGTATGTGGTCGACACGGGAACCGCGCGGATCAGCCGCTACGCGCCGCGAAGCAAAGTCCAGCGACTGCCGATCGAAGCCATCTCGCGGGCTTCGGCCGATCAAAGGGCAGGGCGGTGCGGTCGCGTCGGACCAGGGATTTGTGTTCGCTTGTTCAGCGCGGAGGATTACGCCAGCCGCGCGCAGTACACGACACCGGAAATTCGCCGCACGAATTTGGCGAGCGCGATTTTACAGACCAAAGCTTTGCGGCTGGGCGAATTGGACGAGTTTCCGTTTCTCGATCCGCCGACGCGCGACGCGATCCGCGACGGTTACGACACTCTGTTCGAGATTCAAGCAATCAACGCCGAGCGGGACTTGACTGACATCGGCCAAACGCTCAGTCGCCTGCCGACCGATCCGCGAATCGGACGGATACTGCTGGCGGCCGAAGAACTCAATTGTCTACACGAAGTCGCGATCATCGCGGCGGGCTTGGAAGTCCCCGATCCGCGGCAGCGGCCAATGGAACACGCAGCCAAGGCCGATGAGCTTCATGCGCAGTGGACTGATCCGCGTTCGGATTTTTTGTCGCTGCTGAATCTGTTTGACTTTTATCAACGGCTAAAAGCCGACTTGTCGCGGAGCAAGCTCGCGAGGGCTTGTCAACAGAATTTCTTGTCGCCGCATCATCTGCGTGAGTGGGTCGACGTGCATCGACAGCTTCAAGCGATGATCCAAGAGTTTCGCTGGCGGATTCAGCCGCGGCGCGATGATTACGATGCGATTCATCGAGCGCTGCTCACCGGATTCTTATCGGGCGTCGCGTTGCGTCAGGAGCGGAATCAATATCAAGGTGCCGGCGGACTCCTGTGGCAAATCTGGCCGGGTTCTGGCTTGGCGGCCAATCCTCCGCAGTGGATCGTAGCGGCGGAGTTGGTCGAGACGCAGCGGCGATACGGGCGAACGCTTGCCAAGATTCAGCCGCAATGGATCGAGCCGCTGGCCGAGCATCTGATGGTCTACGACTATGACGAGCCACACTGGAGTGAGCAGCGGCAGAGTTGTTTGGCGCACGAGCGGGCGACGTTGTTTGGTTTGCCTGTCGTCGCCAAGCGATTGGTGCCGTATGCGCCGGTCGATCCGGCGGCCGCGCGGCGTGTGTTTATCGAAGCGGGGCTGGTCGCGGGAAAGTTGCGTTCGAAGTTCGCGTTTCACGCGGAGAATCAGCGACTGCGTGAACAAGTGCAGGGTTGGGCGGCCAAGACGCGAGATCGTAAATTTGTGGTCGATGATTGGGCTATCGTCCGGTTCTATAACGAGCGCTTGCCAGCGGAAGCTTTTGACGGAGCCGCGCTGGAACGATGTTTGCGGAATACGACCGGGCTCGACTCAAGTTTGCGCATGACGGACGCCGATCTGCTGCCGGATGTCGTCGTTCCGCGCGCGGAGGACTTTCCGGATCAGCTTGAAGTGGGCACGATGCGATTGAACTTGCATTATCGATTCGAGCCGGGCGCGATCGACGATGGAATCAACGTCGATGTTCCGGTGGCGGCGCTAGCGCAGCTTTCGCAGCATCAGTTGAACTGGTCGGTGCCGGGTAAGCTGATCGACTTGGTGTCTGAGTTGATACGGTGTTTGCCGAAGTCGCTTCGGCGCAATCTTGTTCCGGTTCCTGACACAGCGCAACGTGCGGTTGAAGGAATTGAATTGGGTCGCGGGGAGTTGCATGACGTAGTGGCGCGGCGATTGACGGCGATCGGGCAGTCGCCAATTAGGGTGACGGATTTTCAGCTCGAGCAATTGCCGGCGCACACGCGAATGAACGTGCGCGCGGTCGACGATCAGGGACAAGTTGTTGCGCAAAGCCGCGATTTGGCGGAGCTTCGGCGGCTGGTCGCGCCGGCCGCAAGTGCGTCAGCCACAGCGCTCGATGTGGTGGCTTGGAACAAATCCGGTTTGACGAGTTGGGATTTCGGCGACCTTCCGGAAAGCGTCATCGTGCGGCGTGGCGGCGTGGATGTGCCGCTTTATCCGACGCTAAAGGATGAAAAAAATTCGGTTGGGCTGAGTTTGGTGGAGACTGCGGCGATC
>JANNYC010000049.1:0-88301 GCA_031409895.1 Planctomycetota bacterium | reverse complement strand
TCCCGATTGCCTCGGCTACGATTATCTCGGCGAGTGGAACAAGCGAGAAAACAACCGCTGCATCGAGGTGGAATTGCTGCGGGCGAACCTGAAACGTCGAGGCTACTCCGAGGGACACATTTCCGCTGCCCTGCAAAAGCTGCTGGCCGCCGCCGACGCCACCGGCATCACGCTGTATCAGGCCAATCTGCGCACGTACCAATTGCTGCGCTACGGCGTGTCGGTGCAGACCGCCGCCGGACGACCGCACGACACGGTGCATCTGGTTGATTGGGAGCACCCGGAGAAAAACGACTTCGCCCTCGCCGAGGAAGTGACTTTGCGCGGCGGTTACGAGCGCCGGCCCGACCTAGTCCTTTATCTTAATGGCATCGCGGTCGGCGTTATCGAACTGAAGCGGAGTTCGGTCGAGATCGGGGATGGCGTGCGCCAACTCATCACCAACCAGGAAGAGATATTCAACCTCGGGTTCTTTGCCACGGTACAGCTCGTGTTCGCAGGCAGCGATTCGCAAGGGTTGCGCTACGGCACGGTGACCACCAAGGAGGAGTTCTTCGTGGAGTGGAAGTCGGCGGACACCAACCCGCTGACCGCCGGTGCCCTGCTGGACCTACCGCTCGCCGACTTGTGCGAGAAGTCCCGCCTGCTCGACATGATCCGCAACTTCATCATCTTTGACAAAGGATACAAAAAGGTGCCGCGCCCGCATCAGTTCGCGGGCGTAAAGGCGGCGCAGGATCGCATCCGCAAACGCGAGGGGGGCGTCATCTGGCACACGCAGGGGAGCGGCAAGAGTATCCTCATGGTGTTGCTCGCCAAGTGGCTGCTGGAACACGACCCCGAGGCTCGCATCCTGGTCGTCACCGACCGCGATGAACTGGACAAGCAGATCGAGGGCGTGATGAAAAACGCCGGAGTGATCGGCGCAGACTCGCCATCCCCTCGAATTACCTCACGGGCGGAGTTTGTCGCAAAACTCGGGGCCACCGCGCCCCGGCTGCTCTGCGCACTCCTGCACAAATTCGATCCAGCCGATCTCAAAGGCCCGCCGCCGTCTGTGCACGGCCGGTTCTACGTTTTCGTCGACGAATGCCATCGCACCCAGGGCGGCGACATGAACCGGCAGATGAAGCGCTGGCTGGAGAACGCGCTCTTCATCGGCTTCACCGGCACGCCGCTGCTAAAAAAGGACGCCGATAAACTAAGAACCCGCGATATTTTTGGCACCTACATCCACACCTACAAGTTCCACGAGGCCGTCGCGGACAAAGTGGTGCTCGACTTGAAATATGAAGCTCGCGACGTGCCACAGCGCCTCACCTCGCCGAAGGACATCGAAGACTATTTTGCACGGAAGACCAAAACGCTGAACAATTTTCAGAAAGCCATCATCCGCAAACGCTGGGCCACGATGGAGGAGCTGATGAGCGCCGAAGAGCGCAAGGCACGAATCGCCGCCAGCATCATCCACGATTTCGACACGAAGCCGCGCCTGAACGACGACCGAGGCACAGCCATTCTCGTGGCCGCGGGCATCTACGACGCCTGCCATTATTACCGCATCTTCCAAGGTAAACCCTTCGGCCAGTATTGCGGCGTCATCACCTCGTTCGAGCCGAACCACAACGCCATCTCACGCGAACCGGCCAACAGCGACGAACGCTACAAGTTCGACACCTACACGAAGCACATCCTTAAGAGCGGCCAGACCACCAAAGCCTACGAGGATGAGGCGAAGCGTCGGTTCATCGAAGAACCCGCCAATCTCAAACTCTTGATCGTGGTGAGCAAACTCTTGACTGGCTTCGACGCGCCGAGCTGCAGCTACATCTACCTGGATAACGAGCTGCACGACCACAACCTCTTCCAAGCCATCTGCCGCACCAACCGGCTCGATGGCGACGACAAGGACTACGGCCACATCGTGGATTTCAAGAAGCTGTTCAAAAACGTGCAGGAGGCTATCGCGGTTTATAGTTCCGACGAGTTGGACATTGATCAGGGCTGCGGTGGTTCGAACAACGTCGAATTGAAGGACTGGCTTAAGGAAGGCAGGAAACAACTTGATGCCGCCCGCGAGGCACTTCGCTACCTCTGCGAGCCGGCGCCGCTTCCACGTGAGATGGAGCAGTTCATTCATTACTTCTGCGGCGACGCCGCCGACCCTCGGTCGCTCGCCGACACGGAGCCATTGCGCATCACGTTCTACAAGTCCGTGGCCACGTTCGTGCGCGCGTTTGCCGACATCGCGCAGGATCTCACCGAGGCCGGCTACTCCGATGCCGAAGCTGCGGCGTTGCAGAAAGACGTCGAGTTTTACAGTGAAGTCCGCTCTGCCATCAAGAAGCACTCGGGTGAGGAGTTGGACATTAAACCGTACGAGGCCGACATGCGGCGTCTGCTCAACACCTACGTCCAGGCCGATCCAGCGGCGGACGTGGGCAATCTCAACTCGCTTTCGCTCACGGAGCTGATCATCGAGACCGGCATCCATGATGCCATCGCCCGAAAGCTGAATGAAAAAGGCAAGCTCTCGAAGAACGCGATCGCTGAGGGCATTATCAACAACGTGCGCAAGACGATCATCCGCGACCAGCTCACCGATCCACGGTTCTACGCACAGATGTCGAAACTTCTGGATGACCTCATCAAGCAAAGTCGTGCCGATGCCGCTGCCTACGAGGAATTCCTCAGGAGTGCGGAAGGGCTGGTGAGGCTCATGGCGAAGAAAGATGTTGTCGCGGGTGTTCCGGCCGTACTTCACGGGAAGCCTGAGGCGATCGTGATCTACAACAACCTGCCCGAGATTTCGGCGGGCGGTGTTTTGATGACGCGGGAGGAGAATCCGGCTGAACAAGAGCAGCGTGCGGCACTTGCCCTCAAGATCGATCAGGCCATGCGCGAGCACGCGCCAGCGGGGTGGAAGGGTGACGAGACGCGCGAGAAGCAGGTTTTGAATGCGCTATTCCCCATCATGTCCCGAGACCGGCAAGCCACACTGGCCATCTTCGAGATCATCAAGAACCAACCCGGCTACCAATGACCGAGACCATTCAGCTTGGCGACATTTCAATTCGCGTCAGCCGCAAGGCGATAAAGCACGTTCACCTCTCCGTCCATCCGCCGAGTGGGCGAGTGACACTTTCCGCCCCAAGTGCGACGCGCATGGAAGTAGCCCGCGCCTATGCAATCTCGAAGCTGGGCTGGATTCGGGAGCACCAACAAAAACTGCGAACCCAGGCACGAGAGGCGCCGCGTCAATTTGTTGAGCGCGAGAGCCATTATCTGTGGGGACGGCGGCACCTTTTGACCATCGCATTTAAAGACGCCAAACCGTCCGTGTCCATCGACCACAAACGCATCACGCTGACCCTGCGTCCGGGAAGCGACCAAGCGAAACGGCGGCAAGTCATCCATGACTGGCACAATTCACTGCTACACCAAGCCGTTCCGTCTATCATCAAAAAATGGGAGCGGAAAATTGGCGTTAAGGTCAAACAGTATTTTCTGCAACGGATGAAAACCAAGTGGGGGAGTTGCAACCACCGGGCGGGCAACATCCGTCTCAATACGGAGCTCGTGAAGAAACCCAAAGATCTTCTCGAATACGTCATCGTCCACGAAATGGCACATCTATTGGAACCGACCCACAACGAACGATTCCTCGAAATCCTCGGCAAGCATTTTCCGACTTGGCGTGAAGCCCGAGCCGAACTCAACGAGCTACCGCTTAGCGCCGAAGTCTGGAAGGGTTAATCGCTTCGCTCATTTGCGGTATTCCTGAAGACATTGCGACGATGGCACGAACAAGATCTGAACCGCCTAATGCATCCATCAGGCTGTCGCGACAATTAAGTGGCCTTTAATCAATTGCTGCCGATCGTGACCGTCGGGGGCCAAGACCTCGATATTGAATTCCGTGTCGCCAAGTAGCAACCAACATATCCCATCATCGATTCAATTCAAAATCGGCCAAACGCTCCCCCCGGCTCTGGCTGAAATCTCGACCACCGGCAACAATCAAAAACGCAAACTTCACATCAACCAAACTGGCCGATTTTAATGCGCCCCTGACACGCGGGGAAGGTCGGCGTCAGCGAGACGTACGTTTCTCAGTTAGGGGTGCTGGGCCTTGCCTTCTTGGCTTCCCACTCTTGCAACAGGAATGGCTTGATCCGATCAATCCATTGCAAAAATCCCAGACTTCGATGAACATCGGGCTACTTCTTTTCGTGGAGGGCCAGCGCCGCCGCATACTCACCGGAAAGATCAAAACGGACATCATGGTCAGGCGCGATGATCTTGAAGGCGACATACATAATGGAGACGAGGTGTAGAGCGCTGAACTCGCCCGGCAGGGATCGCAAAGTGTATTTTTGTGCAATGTCATTGGTGTCGAGTCCGCTCTGCCCGAGTATGGCGATCTCGAATCCGATCTTCTGAACTTCCTGGCGGGGCATCGCGTCGAAACGTTCCAGCGCCCCCAGGCAATACATCACGGCGTCCAGCCGCTCGACCCCACCCGAAGCCGTGCGGAACGATGACCCCGCAAGTCTCGTCCGTTCTTCCTTCGCCCGTTCGGCAATCGGCGTCCGGTCGTTCTGTTCGATAACCTTGATGAATTGTGTATCAGCCTCCTGCTTTCGCCTCAGGACAAGAAGTGCCTTTCCTAATTCGAACAGCGATTGTTGGTCGCCGGGCAGAAGTTCGACCGCACGACGCAGGTGCTGTTCCGCCTCCTCGGCCTTGCGCTCATCTTGAAGCATTAGGCAGCCTCCGAGATTTCGGTGCGCCCACGCATTATCAACGTCGAATTCGAGGGCCTGACGAAATGTTTGAATCGCTTCCGCCAGCTTGTGTTGTCGTGCGAGGGCGACCCCTAACCCGACTAAACTATTCGTATGATCAGGGCTTAGCGCCAGGGCCGACCGCAGATGTTGCACCGCCAAGTCGAGCCGCCCCATGTCGCTCAGGGCCATGCCGAGATTGTAAAACACGGCTGATTGATGGGGGTGTTGGAATCGAAGTAGCTCAAGAAGCCGAATTGCTTCTTGGTATTCGCCCCGATTGAGCTTAGTCACAGCTACATCAAGTGGATCGGGATGTCCGGTCCCTGGCTTCCATGACACTTGGATGGTCCCGGCTAGATCGTCTATCACGACCCTTGCTCGCCCACCCAACTTGTCGTACTCGGTACGGATCAAGTCGGTTACGGCATCTCGAAAGGCATCCGTGTTCGGCACTCGGGCGTTGCTTGGCAAGAGCGACTTGTCTAGGTCGTCGACCGAGATAGTAAACGTGGATTCATGTGAAGAGGGCATGATCACTCCTCGAATGGTATTAGTTTGAACCATCCGGTGATGCCAATCTGGTCGCCCCATGCTTCGACCAGGCGTTTGTCATTCGCAGCATCGTCAGGGATTTCATCCACAAGGCGAAGAAGATTTTCTCCGGACGCCAAATGTCCGCTGACTCGGAACGGGACGACGACGGTGGGGTCCGTAAGGGTCCGTTCCCAAAAGGCGGCGAATGCAGCACTCATCCCGACGCTCGCCTCGTAAATCCTCTTTGGGGCAATCTGCTTCGCTTCAGGGCTTAGCGCCTGCTGATTCTCGGCCAATTGCGTCTTAGCTGCCTTCTGTTGTTGCTCACGTAAACCAGGATACTCATTATGCAGCCAAGCATCCACTCGCAAGCCGACTGGCATCGACCGAAGTTGCACCATTAGTCCGTCGTATAATTGACCTTGCAGTCCGGTTACAACTTGTGTGGGTAGCCGAAGTCCGCCCCTCTTCAGATGCTCGTCCACCAACCGACCTGCTTCATGACGTCCTTGATCAGTGCCAGCCAACTCGTAGCGGCTCGCGACAGGCGCAAGAAAAATCCGTAGAGCAAGCCCGCATTGAAAGGCAATCAAATAATCGGCCAAGGCCGCGAACTTCGGGTTGTAGCTGACAATATGCGCTGGCGCGCCGCCCTTGGCTGGTTTGATTGAGGCCATCGTTCGAAGCGAGGAATCGTCGGTCACAAGGACCGGCACACCGGTTGCCTCTTCGACCGCCCGCACAACAGTTTGAACGTCATCACGCATATCTAGTGCCATATTAGCATCGAGAATTAATGTTGGCTCAGGTTGGAAATCGTTGGCGACCCGGTGTCAACCAAGTCGGGATTTCCATGAACAAGAAGTATATCGTTCGGTCGCTGGTAATTTTTGCGCGGCTAGCGCATTCCATGCCGTTGCGAGAACTTTTGACAAGCAACTTTCAGTCATGGCCTTTGTTCCTGTCGCTCTCGAAGTTTTTTCAGAAGCGCCAGCAAGTTCTGCGTCTTGCGATCGTGTCGTTCCTCATCCCATTTGCGGAGCGCCTGAACAGCACCCTCTTTGCCGAGGCTATGGACAAAACCCGCCAACAGAAGTTCCTCGGAAGTTTGGCACAAATCCTCCCAAACTTTTATTCGCTGCATCGCTTCTTCCGCGTCGGGCGGCGTTGCCAATCGCAGGTTAGCGGCGTCATTGAGGGAAGTTGCCTTTTTGTCTGATGGTCTCAAGGTCTTTACTCCCTTTCATCGTCGACATGCATTCCGAGTTGGCGCATTTTGCGGTAGAGATTGGAGCGGTGGAGGCCGAGTTGTTCGGCGGCGTCGGTCATGTTGCCGCGAGATTGTTTGATGCGGCGCTGGATGTACTGGCGCTGAAATTCGGCGGTGGTGTCGGCAAGACTGGCGTCAAGCGAAAGGAGGTCGGACTCGCTGGGCTTGGCGGACATGATGAACGCCAAATCGGCGGCTTCGATGGTGTTTCCTTCGAGCAGATAGGCGATCCGCTCCATCATGTTTCGCAGTTCGCGAACATTGCCGGGCCAAGCGTGTTTGAGCAGCGACTTTTCGGCCGGTTGCGAGAACTTGGGGACGTCGCGGCGCGACCGCGCACAAAATTCATTCAAAAAATGGTGCGCCAATAACAGAACGTCTTCGGCGCGCTCGCGGAGCGGAGCGAGCGTCAAGCAGACCACATTGAGGCGAAAGAATAAATCCTCGCGGAATTTTTTGTCGCGCACTAACAGCGACAAGTCTTGATTAGTAGCGGCCAAGACGCGCACGTCGGTTGTGATGGGTTTGGATCCACCGACGCGGACGACGATTTTTTCTTCCAGCACGCGCAGCAGTTTGGATTGTCCCCCCAAACTCATATCGCCGATTTCATCGAGAAACAGCGTGCCGCCGTTGGCGAGTTCGAACTTGCCGGGGCGAGCTTCGTGTGCGTCGGTGAAGGCTCCTTTTTCGTGGCCGAACAACTCGCTTTCGAGCAGCGTTTCCGTGATCGCCGCACAGTTCACCGTTACAAGCACTTGGTCGCGGCGCGGGCTGAGGTAGTGGATTAACTGGGCGACGACCTCTTTGCCCGTGCCGTTTTCTCCCAAGATGAGGACCGCTAATTCGGTTTTCGCGACCCGCTGGACCGCCGCGCGAAGGTCGTTCATTTTTGGACTTTCGCCGATTAGTCGGACGCGCTGGGCGGCTTGGTCGGCGATCTGGCGGCGAGAGCTGACAAGTTGTTGCACGTGCCGAGTGTTGGAAATTGCGACCGAAGCGCTGGCTGCCAACTCAGTCAACGCGGCGAGGTCATCATCGGTAAAACTGCCGGTCGATTTGTTGATCAATTCGAAAGCCCCGACCACTCGCCCTTCCGTATCGAACATCGGAACGCACAAAAGCGATCGCGTCTGGAACCCCAGTTGCTGATCGATGCTTCGATGGATTTGTGCTTGTTCGGGGGCGACGTCCGAGTCGACTCGCTGCGGTTGGCCCGACGCGATGACTTGGCCGACGACCCCCACGTTTTCTGGGACACGAATCTCGCCGCCGGCGACTCCCAAAGCCGGCTTGCCGATCAGTTGACGATTAGCTTTGTCCCACAAAAAGATCGTGGCCCGCTGGGCTTCGAGCAATTGCAGGGACGTGTGGGCCATTTCTTCTAAGAGGGCTTCGGTTTCGCGTGACTGATTCCAGCGAGTGGTCATCTCCAACATCGATCGCAATCGTTGAGCACGGCGAATAGCGATGGAGCGTTGGCTTACGATTTGACCAATCAAATGAATGAAGTGAGCCACGCTTTCGAGCTGCGCCAATTTCAGAGGAGATTCTTTCGCGGCGGATTGGACGGCGAGCAAATACTTGTTATCCGCTGCGCGTGAAAGTGGTGCCACGGACCAGTTCTTGGAGGTCAGCGGCTGATGTCGATCAAGTGATTCGGCAAGCAGTTCCAAGGGGAGCGGGTCCGCAATGGGAGAGCCGCCCCGCACTCGCCACTGGCCCTTGGTCCCTTCGATGACCATAGCGGCGGGAGCCCGCAGAATTTCGCGCAAAATTTTGGAGGCTGCGGCATGAAAATCCGACAATCGCTCGCAATCGACTGACGCTTTGACCAAATGCGGACAAAGTCGATCGCCGAGCGAGTCAGCCTGCGAATGGAGGGAATTGTCCACGTTCATGAAACGCTGGTTGTTGCCGGTTGCAGTTAAAACTGCTATGAATTTTGGAGTGACAAATCGCCAGCGAATCGAAAATGACTTGGTAACAAATAACTTGCAGGTTTGTTATCACCTCGTCCGGTCCTCTACCCAGAGCGGTGAGGAAACAAAGGGAAGTTATTTGTTACCAAGTCCTAATTCGCTGAAATGTGTGCGTTTATTCTACGCGGAGCGGTCCTCGACGAAACGGCGGGTGGCCGAATAGTTTTTCGGGAGAGCTAAAAGTGGGCATGTTCGACAACAAACGGGGTTTAATTATAGGTGTCGCCAACGACCGATCGATCGCTTGGGCGATTGCACAAGTTATCATGAGCGAAGGGGGCTTGTGCGGGTTTACGCATTTGCCGGATCGGCCCGACGATGACAAAAAGAAAAATCGCCGCCGCGTGGAAAAGTGCATTGGAGGTTGCGCCAGCGCCAAGTTCCTTGTGCCACTGGACGTGCAAAACGATCAGCAAATCGGCGAAGTCATTCAACTCGCCGCAAATGAATTCGGAAGAATCGACTTTTTGTTGCATTCGGTTGCGTTCGCCGACCGCGAGGACTTGCAACGCGATACGATCGAGACGAGCCGTGCCGGATTCAAGATGGCGATGGAGATTAGTGCGTACAGTTTGATCGCAGTTTGCAATGCGGCCAAAAGCCACTTTTCGTCGCGGGCCGCAGTGGCCTGCATGACGTACTTTGGCGGAGAGAAATGCGTTCCCGGTTACAACGTGATGGGCATTTGCAAAGCGGCGCTAGAAGCAACGACGCGATATCTTGCGTATGACCTGGGACCGCAAGGCGTGCGCGTCAACGCGCTGAGCGCGGGTCCACTCAAGACTTTGGCCGGTACAGCCGCAGGCGTTGGCGAAATGCTCAAGATGTATGAGCACATGGCACCGCTGGGCCGGAATATCACGCATGACGAGGTTGGCCGCACGGGCGCGTTTTTGCTTTCGGATTTTTCCGATGGAATAACCGGAGAAGTTCTACATGTCGACGCCGGTTATCACATAATGGGCTCCCCTGGGAGAATGTTGGATCAGGTCAAGTCGGTCGACAAAAACGCAGGATCTCCTGTGGCTGAGCAAACCGCGTCGGCTTAAGCTAGAATGGGAACCCGTCCGCCAGCTGAATCATTTGGAACTAACGATGAATACTAATGTACGCAAAGGTCTATTGATCGCCGTTCTGGTAATCATCGCGAGCGCATTTTTCTACGATCGGTTCGTGATCAAAAGGCAGCGCGATCGCATTCTGGCGAACCTAAAGGAGCTTGCAGACGACATGTTGCAAACCTATACGGAAAAGGATATCCAAGAGTTAATTGGCTTCGATGGGAGAGTCACAAGCGAGTCCCAATATCAGAAAACGGTCCAGTACAGTTGGCGCGGATTGTCGTGGCGAGCACACGAGCTTTTTGTGCAATTTCGAAAGCTGCGCCAGACGACCATTTTGGCTGAAGTAAGCTTGGAAAAACGCGACCCGTTTTCGCCATTGATTGAACGCGTGGCCGCCGGATCGACACGAGACACCGCAAATATTGGGGTCGTGCCTGTCAAGATGGATGTACCAAAATAATCCGGTGACGCGCATTTATAAGTTCTGTTGTAACCAAGCGCGTCGCGGCAAAATATAGGTCGCGAAATCTATCTGATGTTCGCCTATCGTCCCGCTATCCTGAAACCGCCGACTTGCCAATGGACAGTACCCTCGAGATCCGGCCTCTTATAAATTTCGATGCTTGCAAGCATGTTCATGGGCTTCGGGCCAGGAATCTGAAGGCCATAGCTGACGTTAAAGTCGGCCCCTGTACTATGAACAAGTTTATGGGTCACCCCTAGCTTCGTAATTTGGATCTCCGGATTTGCGAGTATTGCCACCTCGGCTTGAGCAAGAAATTGATCTAGAGAATCCACAACTTCTATGTTTTTGCCCGTTTGTGTCACTTGAGGTACGGCTTGATCGGCGGAAGTTGGACGAAGGTAATATTCGAGGGTCAACAAGTATGCTTCGTTGGGACTGTGTCCGCGAAGCAATTCCAACCACTTTTCGGCGGCGTTTTCGACAAACTGGTGTTCTCGATGGACATTTAGATAGCGAAGTGTTGTCACAAAGCAAAGCATGAACGCCGACAAAGCCATCGCCGCCAGTGCAATCCCAACTCCAGAGGAATTTGAGGCAAAATTGTAATTTCTCCTCAATGCATACGCTGCGACGCCAAACGCAACCGCTGGGAAAACCAAAAATGCCGAATGAAATATTCCTAAGCAGCCTGGAATCGCCAACAGAAACGCGGCAATCGGGATCCAATTAAAAGGCTGATAGCCGATCAAGTCTTCGACGACATCTCGTTCGGATTGAAAAGAATCACTTCGCATTGGCATTGATGATTTGAATGTTGTTTTGTTCTGATAAGATTTTACGCCGCTGTTGATAGCGGGCAATTAGCTCGTCGGCCGGATCGAACTCGCGAGAATTCGTACTCGTGGGAAGTTCATAGGGTGGTAGCAAGCGACTATCGCGGAATTCGGACATTGAGCCAACCGATGCTGATTTCAAAAACCTCATCCAAACGCGATCGGCACCAATGCCTAGAGATTGCGATTCCGGCGTAGGTTGAAAATTTTCGCCCCAAAACCCGAAATTGGGCAGGGGCGCCGTATGCAACGTAAAACTGACGAATGCAAACAAAGTGACCGCGATCAGTATCGACATGATCGATCGCCCGATCATTTCGGTCCAAAGATCAAATTGCATCCGATGGCGAGAAAGAACTTCCGTGGCAACGCGCAAAACGACAAACGTCGCGACGAACACGCCCCACGCGGCGACGAAATCGACGAGGTAGGTGCTTTCCGGTGCCGAATTGCTTAGCCGAGTGGCCAACGGCTCGAAGTAGCTACTTGCAACCATCGCCGAGATCACCAAGCTGATCCAGGTAAGAATGTTGTTCCAAAGTCCCACGAGCCAAGTCGCCGAAACGACCATTCCCAATCCCAAGAGGATTGACAAAACAAGAATTACATGCATGACGGCTCGTTATTTATTGAAAACGCGCTGAACTTCTTCTACGGAGGTAAGGCCGCGGGCAATGAGGACAATCGCTTCGTCTCGCATTGTAATATGGCCGTGCTGCCGAGCGATGGCGGCCAAGGATTGGGCCGTAGGTCGCTTCCGCATCGCGTCGCGGACGGCGTCGTTAATAATCAACAATTCAAAAACGGCGGTTCGCTCCATATATCCGATGCCGCTGCAAGTGGTACACGGTTGATACTCAATCGGCTTGCCGTTTTTGTCGACCAGGTCCTCAGGACGAGGCTCGTATCGCTGATACATTAGCGCGACTCGTCCTGGGGGCAACCCAAATTGTTCCAACAGCGAATTGCTGGGCTGAAACGCCCGTTTGCATTTGTCGCAAAGTTTGCGAAGGACTCGATGGCAAATGACGCCTGAGAGCGCCTGCGAAAACTTTTCTGCGTTGCCTTTCAAGGCCAGCATCCGCATTACGGCATCGACGGCGCTGCGTGCGTGAGTGCGAGAGACGACGAATTTTTTCTCTCGTATTGCCAAATCGCAAAAAGCATCCAATATCGGTGCGTTGGCTAGGTCGCTTAACGCGATGACGTCCGGTTGTCGCAACAACAGACGCGGCAGAACCGAAGTCGGATCTTCATCAGCGTTACGATCATACGTGACGCGGTTTACGTTGATGACTTCTGGTTCGGAGTGAGCGACTTCTTCGATTACAAAGAAATCACGCACGAATCGATCACAGGCTTGCAATGTGGCTCGCCAGGCAGTCGTAAATCCGTCACTGGGCAAGCCGCTTACTAAAAACAGGCCGTTGTCTTTGCTCAGTATCAAGCGAACTTGTTCGGCGATCGCTGGCCTCATGCCGCATTCTTCCAGCGATTCCGTCGGCGGCTTTTTGCGATCGACGTAGATGACGACGCGTTCGCCGGTTTTAGTCCCTTGCGACACGAGGCGGCATTTGAACTTGGTGCGCATGAATTCCGCGACGAAAAAGCCTTGTTGACGCTGTCGTCGTTCTTGAATATCGAGGTTTGCCAATCGCTTCATTGAAGCCAACATGAAATCGCCCGTTTGCCGATCGAGCGCCGGCATATTGTGCCACGCGCCATCGACTTGAAACCGGACGTCGACGCTTTGTGCGGAAAAATCCCATACGATTACGTCGGCTCGTTTGACAATCGCGTCTGCCATGATGATCGCCATCGTGGGATAACCCGACGACGGCAGCACCGCTTCAAGATTGGCAGCGCGGATTTCGTCCGACGGTCCATCCGCTATGAAGCGAATTGGGGGCAGCACGATTTGTGGTTGGGGCTTGCTCGACATGGCGAAAAGGGATTGCGAAACTCGGTCACTCGGATTCTTTGAAAACGCGCTGGATTTCCGCCGGGGACGTCGTTCCGGCAAGGATATGACGGTAGCCTTGTTGCAACGCAGATTGTTGTCGCTTGTTCAAAGCCAGATTTGACAAAGTTTTGACGTCAGGTTGTTGGGTCATTGCGAGGCGAATTGGCTCATCGACTTCAATCAACTCGATTAAACCGACGCGTCCATAATAACCGAACCCGGCGCATTTTTTGCACGGCGGTAATTCGATTGGTCGCCCTTTTTTGTCGACGGGAGGCGGTTCTGGTTTAACGTAAGATTTGTAAATCACGGGTGGATTCGCTGGATCGCCACCGAGTTGCTTGATTATCTCAGGTGTTGTGGGCATCGGTTGTTTACATTGATCGCATAAGCGTCGTGCGATCTGCTGTCCCGTTACGGCGGTGACAGCTTGAATGAACTCGCGACGCTTTTCCGCGATTTGCAGCAAGCGAAGCAGTGCCTCTGCTGCGGAACGGGCCGGCATTCGCGTAATCACGGTGCGACCCTCCTTGAGGACTTGATGCGTCATCGCGTCCAAGCTCGCCGCGTCGGAAATCGTCGGAAGGACAAAGGCATCAGGCTGCTTGAGCAAGATGCTGCGCAGCACGTCGATCGGGTTCTGATTTCGACGCGAATCAAACCGCTGGACATCGATATTCTCTGTCCGTGTTTCTAGTTCATCGTGGTCGACGATCGCCACCCAGTCGCGCGTGACGCGATCGGTTGCTTGGAGGACTGAATGCCAACTGGTGCTGAGGCCGGCACCGGGATATGCCGAGACGATGATCAAGCCCGGTGCGTTTAATCGCTCTTTGAACTTCTCGACGCTTTCCGGGAACATCCCCAATTCGCCTAACGAAAGGACCGGTTTCTTGGTTTCAATAAATCGAATCTGCACGTTTTCGCCGTTCGGCTGCACGCTAATCGAGGTCTCGCAGCGCCGCGGACCGGCATCGGTACGAATCGTGAAATGGCCGGAGGGTTGAGCCACTCGATCGGTGGGATCAATGTTGGATAAGAACTTCAGTCCGCTAACTGTGGCATCACCGATTTCGCGATCCATGGCGGGGAGCGTATGCCAAACGCCATCAATTCGCTTGCGCCATTGAACGCCACCGGAGCCTCGCTGAGCAACGACTGTATCGGCGCGTGAAACGACGACATCGAAAAACAGCGCCTTGAGAATTTGAAAGTTGGCAACTTGTCGGGCGCGAATCAAGTTAACTTGAGCTTGCTTAGCATCGCCGCCTGGGGCAAATTGAACCGCAGGGCCTTCTTCGCTAGCCGCCGTTCCTTCCACCAAATTCCGTGGACCTTTCATTTTTCGAGACAAGTGACCTTTATTCAAAATGGACATATGCGACGGCATCCGGTTATTGCGCAACGTCACATAAAAGGCGAATGGTGCATAAGCTGCCAGCATCATGAACGGCCAGCCAACCCAGAAAATGGGAACAAATAATGCCGCCAAAAAACCCAACAGGAACAAGCCCACTACCAACGGATTCCACCAGAAAGGGTTGATTCTTGTGCGTGCGAAATTTATCTGGCAATCGACATTCATCCAATCCGCTAGCGCCACCCACGGCAAGAACGTAATTCCCAGCAGCAGCAATTTCCACCACGCCAAATAGCCACCCGGCCCGCGGACAAACGCATGAGCGTTTTCGGGGTCAACCGGAAATTCGGGCCACGACTGCGCAAAGGCGCTGCCGTTGGATAGCGCGACGACGGCCCAAATAAAAAGGGTGGCCAACAATCGTTTGGTCATCAAAGAATTCCAGGCTGCGACACATTGATGCCCTTGAGGACCATCTTGAGGGCCTCTTTGTTGGGGGCGACCTGGAAAGCGGTCGGACGATCGATGAGTTCGTCATCCACCAACTGTTTCAAGCTCATCGTAAAGTCCTGCATCCCTTCTTGGGCACCGATGCGAATCGCGTCGCCCAATTTGTGATCCTCTTCCTGCAAGACGAGTTTACGAATCGTCGGACTGAAAGTCATGATCTCGCAAGTCGGCACGCGGCCCACTCCCGGCTTGATCGACGGCAAAAGTTTTTGCGCGACGATCGCTTTCATGTTCATCGCGATCGCACTGCGAATCGCGGAGTGCATTTCATCCGGAAACAAGTCCAAAATTCGGCCAATGCATGACGGCGAACTCGAGGCGTGAATCGTGCCAAACACCAAGTGCCCCGTTTCAGCCGCGTGAATCGCCGTCATAAACGTCTCTTCATCACGCATTTCGCCGACCAAGATAATGTCCGGGTCTTCCCGCACTGCGTGCTTCATGCCGATCGAAAAGTCGACGACGTCGATCCCGACTTCGCGTTGATTGATCAAGCATTTATCTTCTTTGAACACGAACTCAATCGGGTCTTCCAGCGTCAAGATATGGTGGCTTTCATTTCGGTTGATGTAGTCCAGCATCGACGCAATCGTTGTGCTTTTCCCTGAACCCGTTACGCCGGCCAGCAAAACCATGCCTTGATCCAAATGGCAAAGTTTTTCAATCGCCGGTGGCAAGTGCAAACCTTCGAAGGTCGGGATAACATTGTTCACGCGACGCGCGACCAAGCCAATACGGCCCAACTGTTGAAGCATGTTCACGCGAAACCGCCATTCAACGCCATCGACATCAATTGTGTACGCAAAATCGGCGCCGCCTGTCTCGTCGAAAATCTTTCGCAGCCGATCGTTCATCATGGGGAATAAGAGCCGACACATTTCTTCCAAATCAATCGGTCCGCGATTGAGCAATTTAAGTGCGCCATTAACGCGCACCGTTGGTGCTCGACCGACCTTCATGTGCAAGTCGCTCCCTTCCAGCTTCACCAACGCGCGAAAGTAACGATCGACTTCGCGATCCTCTCGCTTTTTGAGAAAGCGTTCCACCATCGCGTCCGTAGCGAGCGAATCGCCGTTTTTGGCGGTTGTGTCAATCGTATCTGCCCCGTTGTCAACTTTACGAGCGGTTTCAGAACTCATTTTGTACCTCGCGTTTTCGCCGACGAATTCCCCGCCACAGCCCAAACTCTATTGTATACAGCGATGCGAACGCCGCATTCGCAACTTTTGCAGCAAGTGCTTTTTCGGCTCAATTTGACGGAACGTAATTTTCCGTTTGTACGGGTTAAGCCTAACCGCCAGACGTGCTTCGACGCTCTCCCAACCCAAGTCGAATCCCGACTTCCCAATACACAACGTGAATGACTTACCAGGATTCAATCGTCGCTTTCAAAGTCGCCAGCAGCGGCTAAAGACAAGCTGCTAATTTAGGCCGACGGCCCGCCAAGGTCAACTAACTCGTCGCCATTGTTCCCCGCGCAAATTGATCAACTGCGAGAATCACGCTACAATACCCATCTCCTAATTCGGCCAAGGGCACCGACCAGCGTCGGTCACCCCCGCAAAGGCATACACGATCTCTGGCGCGAGGAGCACCATCACGTGGATATCGATTTCTACAATCGTTCCGAAAAAATCCAACTAAGAATCGTCCAAATGCGGGATAGTCTTTGACTACGATCGCAAACTGACTGAAATTCAAGCGATCGAACAGCAGATGGTCGCGCCCGGTTTTTGGGAAAAGCCAAATGCTGCACAAGAAACCGTGGCGCGTCTCAAGTCATTGAAATTGGTCGTCTCGCCGCTGATGGACTTGACGAGGAGCGCGGGCGATTTAAACGGCCTGTTGGAAATGGGCGAAGCCGATCCCGGGCTGGTATCGGAAATCGCCAACGAAATCGCGAGGCTCGAACATTTGCTCGATGATTTGGAACTCAAGTCACTGCTGAGCGGTCGGCACGATGACGCCGGCGCGATCGTCAGCATCTACGCACGCGACGGCGGCACCGATGCGAATGACTGGGCGGAAATGTTGCTGCGGATGTACATGCAATGGGCGCAGAAATCGGGTTACCAAGTCGAGTTGCTCGACCGCAGCGACAACCCTGCCGCAGGTATTCAAAGCGCATCGGTTGCCGTTCGCGGGCCGCACGCTTACGGTTTTCTCAAAGGCGAAAACGGCGTCCATCGGCTCGTGCGGATCAGTCCGTTCAATTCCGAGGGAAAACGCCAAACTAGTTTCGCGGCGGTCGACGTGACGCCGGAAATCAACGACAACATCGAAATTCAAATCGATGAGGAAGACGTGCGCATCGATACGTTTCGCGCCAGCGGCGCGGGCGGTCAACACGTCAATAAAACGGATAGCGCGGTTCGCATGACTCACATGCCGACCGGTATCGTCGTCCAGTGCCAAAACGAACGTAGCCAACACAAAAACCGAGCGACCGCGTGGAAAATGCTGCGCGCACAAATGGCTCGCCGCGAGGAAGAAAAACGCGAAGCCGAAGAAGCCAGCAAATACCAAAGCAAAGCTCGCGTCGGTTTCGGGGCGCAAATCCGCAGTTACTTTCTCCATCCGGATCAACGCGTCAAAGATACTCGCACCGGTTATAGCATGGGGAGCTTTCACCAAGTCCTCGATGGCGATATTCAAGGTTTTCTCGACGCCGTCCTGCGATGGCGAGTTAAAGAAGGAGGCTAAGAGTCAAAAACAAAACCTAAAGGGTCAGACGCCAATTTGGGTCCGCCGCGGCGGATTCGAAGTGAATTGGGGTCTGACCCTCTCGCTTTGAGGTTTTGTTTTAAGCTCTAGAAGTCGATTGAACGCATCCCGCCAAGAAACCATCGAAATCCTCGACGAGAATCAATTCGGTTTGCAAGTTCAATTTCAACGACTCTCGGATCGTTGGGCTCACCATATCTTCTGGCTCAAGCCCAACGCTCCCCCGCAAATCGTGCTCACCTCCGTCGAAGGAAATTCCTGCGAGCATTGGCCCCCAAGCCCACCGATGCAGGAACTGTCATTGCAGCGCGTGAATCAAAACGCGCCTCCCCTGGCAATGATGCTTGGCAGCGCGGGAACCGCTCATTGGTCTGCCAGCTTTGAATTCGAAGCGAGCCCGATGCGCCTCGTCGTGGATGTCGCTTGTCGAATTTCTCAACCGCCAGCATTCGTCGGATCAAGATATCGAATCGCCGCACCGGTTGACTCCCATCGATTTCAGGATCCGATCGAATTAGCCCGAAACGGAAATAAGACTGTCATCGCTAGCGCGGAAAAGTGTGACGCATCGCGCTCGCTCGACGATTCGCATGAGCTCGTGATTAGCCCGCTCTCGCAGAAACCTCCCGCGACATTGCGCTGGAAGTACATCATCGCCATAAAAACCGACGACCGAGAATCGAGCGTCGACAAAAAAACGGGCCGCGAATGACTCGCGGCCCGTGTACTGATCTGTGATCGTCGAATGCGTTAAGCGGTCAAGGCTGTGTTTTGATCCGAGATTTGCTTGGCAAGCGTTTCGAATTGGCTCGATTGCTTGAATTGCTGAGCCAACAGTTTGCGGCCCGTCGACGTATGAACGCCAATCGATCGGACTGTGTTGGTTCGTTGGTTGCACAAAAACGCGACTGACTTGGGAGTGACTTCGCGAATCGTCAGCGCTTTGTTTTCGACCGCGTAGGCGACCGAAAACTCGACGTGGCGATTATTTTCCTCATCCTCCCATGTAACATTAGCGATACCCATGATTTCACTCCCGATAAAAAAAGAAACGGCAACCAGACCCTGACGCGCCGAGCGGGCGTCCTGATTTGCGCACGACATAATTATCGTATGCGGTTAGGTTATTCTGGCGGAAAGACGACGAATTTTTCCAAATAAACGCCACCTGTCAAGCGCAATTTGCTGACCAGAACTACACTTTATCCGGCCCGTGTCGACTAATTCGATCAGCCGCTCCGTAGGCTATGGTCTTGGGGGCCGAATCCCCCGCAGAGGCTTTCGCCGGTTTCAGCTTGGCCGAAAACAAAAAGCAAAAAAACCTTGGCCAGCTAGCCAATTTGGCCGTCTCTCATTGCAACATCCAGCTACTTGCGCGTTTTGAACGCGAGCGATTAAGTCTTCGGTCCGCGGATCGCGTTGCGCAATTTTTCTTTAAGACTATCCAACCGACTGCCGCCTGAGGCCGATGCGGGCTCGGGGTCCGAATCGCTACTGGGGGCGGGTTCCGCCTTTTCCTTCGCTGAGCCCTTCGATTTTTTCGAAGTCTTCGGGTCACCAGAAAATTCTTGCATCAACAGCTCTTTCTGTTGTTCCCAGCTCAAGGCGGTGTTGTTTTCCGTTGGAACAGGCGCGCTGGGTTTTTCCTCCGGCGTCGGCGCGGGTTTCGCAAGAGGAGTTGAAGTCACAACCGGTGCCGCCACCCTTGGTTTTGGCTTGTCTAACAACTCATCCATTCGCGATTGCAGCCGTTCGAAATTCTTTGTTTGCTCGGCCATTTGCTCCTGAACTTTGCGATCCCGTTTGTCCTGAACGCCAAGCCAATTGTGAATTTGCTCGGCCAAAGTTTTGACAGCGCCGATCGCATTGGTAGTTTCGGAATCGCCTGGGCCATTCGCCGATGCGGACGAAAACTGGGCGCAATGGCTGTCGATTTTTTCCAGCCGTTGCTGGACTGCATCCAAAAGCATTACTTGCATTTCGCTTTGTTCGGTCAACTTGTCGTCACGTTTGTCTTTGGATTTCATCCACCCATCGACTTGGCCCGACAAGCTCTCCATTTGGGTCAAAGCAGCCTGCAATTCGCCGGCACCCAAGTTCGGCGACGAAGCACCGCTCGGCTCAGAGGATTTCCGGTCGCCCTTGCCTTTGAGTGACGCCGGCAGTTGCTTGAGATTCTGATCCAAGTCATTCAGTTGTCGCTGCAATTGATCCAACCAAGCCGGTGATTTGTCGTTCTGTGCCGCAGGTTGGCTCTCTTTGGTGCCGCGCATCAATGTCGGGATTTGCTGAATTCCACTTTCAAGTTGATCGAGGCGCTTTTGCAAACGATCGAACGACTGAGCGTGCGTGTCCAGTTTCTCAAGCCACTTGCGATCGTTGCCGCCGGTGGTCCCTTGCGGCATGTCTTTGAGGCCCCGATCCAATTCGGCAAGTTGCTTTTGCAATCGTTCGAATGATTGCGAATGCTCTTCCATTCGCTTGATCAAACCGGAGTCGCTAGGACTCGAGGCCATCGCCGGCGCGACCGGCGTGCGGCCACCAAAATCATTCAATTGTTTTTGCAAGCGATCAAAGCGTTCATTTTGCAGCGAAAATTGCTCCAACATGCCGTTCGGGCTACTCCCTTGAAATTCAGCCGGGAGATTTTTCAGATTGGCATTCACTTCATCGAGCTGCATCTTAAACATGTCGAACGAATCAACATGCGAGACCATTTGCTGATGCAAGTTTTCCAGACCGCCGATGCCGCCGGATTGAATCGTCGCGGGGAGTTGTTTCAAGCCGTGGTTGAGCGACTCAATCTGTTCCTTCAGTTGCTCCAGCGATTGGGCTTGGCTCTCGATTTGGCTTTGCAGTTTTTTGTCTGAGGCGCTTTTGAGGGCATTGGGAAGCAGCTTAAGTTCGCGGTCCATTGCGTCGAACCGCTCTTGCAAGCTGGCGAACGATTGAGACTGTTCGGTAATTTGCTCTAGCACTTGGCGGTTGCCGTCACCTTGAAGCGACGTGGGAAGTTGCTTCAAACCACGATCGACATCCTCGAGCATGATCTGCAAGCTTTCGAACGATTCGAACTGCCGCTCGAAGTGCCGCGAAAATTTGCGATCGTTCTCGCCGCTGATCAACGTCGGAATTTGTTGCATCGCCCGGTCGAGTTCGTCCAAACGAAATTGTAAACGTTCCAATAATTGCGTCTTGCCATCGTTGGACTCGGACGATGGCTGGGCTGCCACCGCTGCGATAGAGTTTTGAACTTGCCGCTGTCCTTCGTCGATGCCTTCTAGCAAACGCTTAAGCTGTTCGAACGAAAGGTTTTGTTGTTGGGCTTGCTCCTGAATTTTTCGATCGTTGTCGGCTTTGATCTCTGTCGGCAGATGTTTAAATCCCCGTTCCAAATCCTCAAGTTGTTGCCGAAGCCGGTCAAATCGCAAGCCTTGGCCCTCGCTTTGTTCTTGCCACTTGCGATCGTTTTCGGACTTGATCGCGCTAGGCATCTGCTTCAAATCGCGGTCGACGTCCTCAAGTTGCTGCCGCAGTCGGTCAAGCAACAATCCCTGCTCTTCGCCATGTTCCTGAAATTTTCGATCGGTTTCTGATTTGATCGTTCCCGGCAATTGCTGCACGCCACGATCGAGGTCTTCCAATTGTTGGCGCAACCGCACCAGGACTTGGGATTGGCCGTCGATTTGTTCTTGCAGCGTGCTCCCGCCGTCGCCCTGAATCGCGGACGGCAGTTGCTTGAGATCGCTCGCAAGATCATCCAATCGTTGCTGCAATCGATGCGAAGATTGAGCCTGCGCATCTAACTGCTCCAGCAGGACGCGTTCGTTGCCAGCTTTGATTTCAGCGGGCAGTTGTTTTAGATCTCGATCAAGCCCTTCGAGCCATTGATGAATCGTTTCAAAAGACTCCGCGTGTGCATCGAGTTGTTTTTGAATTTGGCGGTCGCCGCCGGATTGAATGGACGCCGGCAAGATTTTCAGCCCGCGGTCCATGGCTTCGAGCAACGATTTAAGTTGCATGAAAGATTGTGATTGCGAGTCGATCTGTTCTTGCAGTTGTCGTTCGTTGCTCTTGAGACCGTTGGGCAATTGCTTGAGTGCGAGATCGACTTCCTCAAGCTGCAGTTGCAAGCGATCGAAGGCTTGAGTTTGCGAGTCGATCTGGTCTTGAGTTTTTCGGTCGGTTCCCGCTTTAAGCGTCGTCGGCAGTTGTTTCAGCCCACGGTCCAAGCCATCAAGGTGAAGCTTGAGATGTTCGAACGAGCGAGCCTGCGTATCGATTTGTTCTTGAAGCTTGCGGTCCCGTGCGCCTTTGATGGCCGTCGGCAAGTGTTTTAGCTCGCGATCCATTTCGTCGAGCCGCTGCTGCAATCGCTCAAGCACATTGGCTTGGCGGTCGATCTGCGACGTCAGCCTTCGTTCGCCTTCAGTCAAGCTAATATCCCAAAGCGGAGCGACGGTTCCCATCGTTGCGGCTGAATTTTCAGTCGCAGTAGAACTCGCGTGCAACTCTTCGTTCGCGGGATTGTTTTTTGCAGATTTGTCTGTCGTCATGAATCGACTCTGGATTTGGAGGCCCCGTGCGCCGACCGACATTTCGGTCAACGTAGAATTCAATCCAAGAATCTAGGTCAGAATTAAGGGCCTCGCCAAAGCCTTGCGTAGCGGTTTGCCAAGTTTCCCTCAAAAGACATTTCCCCGTGCAAGATGCCGCAATTGCCACCTGATTAGTTCCGTTGCAATCGTCACCACTCGTTTAACCAGCACCGCCGCAGACTTGTGTATCCGCCTCCCCTCTCTTCGTTTAACCGGCGCAGCCGCTGCCTCAAACTTCCCGCTGAACACTGAACACTGAACACTTCCCGCTGAACACTGATCCGCCGCGGCGGACTGAACACTCTATTCCCCCATTCTCAACGTCTTTACCAAATCTCGCGTGCCCAGCGGACGGACCAAGGAAAACGATTCGCCTGCGGCAAATCCAGCTGCCAGACCCGTCGCGTGTGCCACCGATTCCACTCGTGTAAAGACGTGAGCTTTTTCATCAGGGAATTGCGTCTTGTAACAGCGAATCGATTCAAGCTTGGCCGCAAGTGAATGACTGATATCGACCGTGATTTGATTTTGCGTCCAAGCCGCAGCGTGCGGCTCAAACGAAAGGCGAAAATAAAGCTGATGTTCGATCGTGTGCGGCGGCAGCGAATCGAAATGCTCGTCCCATTTCGTGAGGCGACTGTAGAACACAGCCGCGTCGGTGATCTGCATCGCTTGCCAATGATCGGGCGAAGCCAGCGGTGTCTTGTCGCCAAAACCAATTACGACCGACGGGCGAAAGCGGCGGAATTCTTTGGCCAGCGCGACACGCGATTCAAACGTATCGAAAAGTCGACGATTCGGCAATTCGAGCGTAATGCGTTTGGCGATCTTGAGGATTCTTGCTGCCGCCGCAGCTTCGGCCAAACGGGTCTCAACATTCGAGCAGCGCGGCGTCGGTTCGCCATCGGTCAGATCAATAATCCCGACGCGATACCCCTGCTCTACCATCGCCGCGAGCGTCCCACCACAAGCGATCTCCGCATCATCCGGGTGCGCCCCTACCGCGATCACATCCAGCTTGTTTTCGTCCATTGAAAATTCCATTTCGCCGTTTTGTGTTCAATTTGGTGAGTCCGCAGCGGCGGATCAGCCCCCTGATTCTTTGTTTTCACCGCGCAGTGCGTCACCAATCGCAGGGTTGCCCGTCATGGTATTCTGTCCGTTCGAAATTCGACACCCGGAATGAAGCCCTCCGAGGAGCCAAAGCAAGCCATGACCAAGTCAAAAATTTCTCGCCGCGATTTCGTTGGAACTTTGGGAAGCTTCGCTGGAGCGGCAGCCATTGGCGGCGGTTTCACGCCACAAAAGTCTTTTGTTAGTCCGTGCTTTGATGCTCGAGCCGCACCGAGCGAACGCCTAACGGTCGCCATTATTGGCTGCGGCAAGATGGCTAACGACTACCACATTCCGGAACTGCTTGCCCAAGCCGATGTGCAGGTCGTCGCCGTGTGCGAAGTCGATCAAAACCGCCGCGAACATGCACAAAAACGGGTCATCGACAAATACTCAACCGATAAGCGAGACTTTCGCGGTTGCGATACTTACGTTGACTTCCGCGAAGTCCTCGCGAGAAAAGATATCGACGCGGTTTGCATTGCGACACCCGATCATTGGCACGCCACGCCCTTAATTGAAGCTTGCAAAGCGGGCAAAGACGTTTACTGCGAGAAGCCGCTTACGCTTTCGATTGCCGAAGCCCAGCGTTGCGTCGAAGCCGCGCGAAAACACAAACGAATCGTGCAAACCGGTAGTCAGCAGCGCAGCAACGTGTTCGGACCATTCCGCGAAGCAGTCGACATCATCCGCAGCGGACGACTTGGCAAGATTCACAAAGTCACTGTGGGCGTCGGCGAGCCGAGCAAGTTCTGCGACTTGCCTGAAGAAGAAGTGGAAAAGGGACTCGAATGGGATTTGTGGCTCGGCCCTGCGCCAAAACGTCCTTACAACTCGATCCTCAGTCCGCGCGGCGTACACAATCATTTTCCGGCGTGGCGCAGCTATCGCGAATACTCCGGCGGCGGACATACCGACATGGGAGCACATCATTACGACATCGCGAATTGGGCGCTCGATTTAGACAAGTCCGGTCCCGTCGAAATCATTCCGCCCGAAGATCCCAAAGCCCTGACCGGCGTGCGTTTCAAATATGCCGAAGGATTTGAAATCGTACATGGCGGCCCCAGCGGTTGCGTCTTTCACGGCGAGCATGGCACGCTGCACATCGATCGCGGCGTATTAACTAGCGATCCGGAGGACATCGTCAAAACGCCACTTGGCGAAAAAGACTTTCGTCTTCCCGTAACGCCCGGCCACCATCGCAACTGGCTCGATTGCATCAAGAGCCGCGAGCTGCCGGTGGCTGACGTAGAAAAAGGAGCCCGCACCGTGACCGTAATTCACTTAGGAAATCTCGCCTATTGGAATCACAAGACGCTTCGCTGGGATCCGGGCAAATGGAGCTTTGTCGACCCCGCCGACAACGCGCTGCTCGATGTTCCCCGCCGCGACCCTTGGAAACTGTCAGAGGCGTAGTCAATGCGAATTCAAGAATGGGGAACACTAATCTACGCTGATCGGCACTAATGAAAACCAAACCCGATTAGTGTTGATTAGTGTAGATCAGTGTTCCCGTTCTTTTCGGGTTAGTCGCGCATCGATCGAAGTTCTTTCGCGCGGCGGACGAGGTCGACGAATTCGGCGCGGTGACCGTTGGGGTCGGGGCCGGTCGCGGCGGAGGCGATCTCGGCGATGGCGTCAAGCGTGATGTTTCCGGCGAACTGCGATTGACGCAATCGCATTCCGAACGCGGCGACCGCAGCGGCAAAGCGGCAGTCGGCGTCGGCTTGGCTGAACGAAGTGACTTCGGATTGGGCCGTGAACTCGATGAGGCGGCTTTCCGTTCCTTCGGGAGTCTTGAACCGCAAAGCGACCCGTGCCAACTCGCCCGAAGCGGCTGCGTCGGTCAACTTAATATCAGCTTTTGTTTGCGCAGTATCGTTGCGAGTTGCTTCGCCAAGGGTCTGGTACTTGAGAGTGGGCGAAGCCGGATCGACCGCGTCGAGCATCGCGCCGACGGGAACGATTTCGTACAAAGCAGTGACGGTGTGCCCCGCGCCGATTTCGCCAGCGTCTTTGCGATCGTTGGCAAAATCCTGATTGGCCATGACTCGGTTTTCGTAGCCGATCAGTCGATATCCGGCGACTTGGGCCGGGTTGAACTCGATCTGAATCTTCACGTCTTTGGCGATGGTCACCAAATTCCCCGACATTTGCTCGACCAGCACTTTGTGGGCTTCGCCGAGCGAGTCGATGTATCCGTAGATGCCGTTGCCGTTATCGGCCAAGCCTTCGAGTTTGCCGTCCTTTAAATTGCCGGTGCCAAATCCCAAAACAGTCAAGAACACGCCGCTGGCGGCTTTTTCTTTAATGATGTTCACGAGTGCTTCGTCGCTCGTCACGCCGACGTTCAAATCGCCGTCGGTCATCAAGATCACTCGGTTTGCACCTTCCTTAACAAAATTCTGCTGTGCAAGTCGATAGGCGACTTCGATTCCGGCCGCTCCGTTGGTCGAGCCACCCGATTGCAGCGAGTCGATCGCGTCCAAGATTTTTTTCTTGTTCGCACCGTTGGTCGGCTCTAACTTCACGCCTGCGTCACCTGCATACGTGACGATGGAAACCGTGTCGCTTTCGCCCAAGTGGTCGACCATCATCGACAAGCCTCGCTTGAGCAGCGGCAGCTTGTTTTCGTCGCTCATCGAGCCTGACACGTCGACTAGATAGACGATGTTGCTGATCGGCCGTTTTTCAGCTTCGATTTCGCGGCCGTGCAATCCGACGCGGAGGAGCGAGTGCTGGGCGTTCCACGGGCAGCCGAACAATTTGAGATCGACGGCAAACGGCGAGCCTTCCTCGGGCTGCGGATAGTCGTAGTGAAAGTAATTGATGAATTCTTCAAGGCGGACTGCGTCGGGAGGCGGGAGCGATCCCTCGTTCAAGAACCGGCGGACGTTAGCGTACGAAGCCGTGTCGACGTCGATGGAAAAAGTCGACATCGCCCGCTCGCCGTTGGGCCGCCAAAACGGATTTTCCGGGATCGACTTGTACTGCTCGTTGGCCGGATTTTGCCCGGAATAGCCGCGAAAACCGTAGGATTCTTTTTCGTCCTGGGATTTCTTACCTTCGAAACCACCGCCGCCAGCACCTCTCAATCCAAGTACGATTTCTCTGTTGACACCCGCTACAACGCTTTGCCTTTCGCTTTGTTCTCCTTGAAAAGCGAAGTTCGGCGCCGGCTCGATTCGTCCCGCCAATTCACTGGCCGATACGGAATCGGCAAAAAACGTATCCCTTGCAGCGGTCCGGTCGTTCGTCGTTGGCTGAATGCTCGAGTCAAGTAAACGGCCAAGAGGCAAGGCCTTTCTGCCATCCACAGATCCCTTCGCAGGAGATTCGGTTGTCGCTGCAACCAGCGGCGGACTGTCCTTGCTGGAAAGCTCAAATCCTGGAGCTTGCGGCGGAATCATTGCCTCGCGAATGTAGCCCTCTTCAAATTTTTTGCCGCCTTGTAAATCCACTCCTTGAGGCGCCGATGATTGCTGCCCCTTGCCCCCAACCGCCGCCGAACCATGCAAAGAATCATCGACTTTCAAAATAGGGAAAGCAGCATTCGGGTCAGAAGTATTTACGTCCCAACTCTTGGCCTCCACATTCTTAGAAACCGATTCGCCAAACGATTCAAATTCACTCGATTGCACGGTTTGAGTCTTGTTGTCTCTCCGTGCAGCTTCGCGAACGATTTGAATCGATGGGAGCCAGAACATGCCGCCGATTGCGACGGCGACGCTGGCGACTAAACCCCAAGCCCAAATTCGGGTGCGGCTGCGTCGGCGGGGATTCAAATCGAGCGAGATCGGTTTCTTGGCCGGAGTTGTTTCTTGTGCGTCGAGCGCCGCCAGGACAGACTCGCGAATCTGCGCCGAGCAGCACTGAGATTCAGCAGTCGTCGAATCGATACCGACGACATCGCCCGAAAAATCGGCTCGCAATAATTGCCCAAGGCGGCGGGCTTGTTCCATCTGTAATGCAGCTTCACCGGATGACGAACCACTCAAGGCATTGCTGCGTTCGAACAGCGCGGCTTCGTCGGCGGAAAGTTCGCCCAGCGCGTAGGCTGTTACGTTTGCATGTTGAAGTTCGCGTTCGTCGATTGCTTTATGGTTTTTGGACATGGGGGTACCAAAGTTGAGAGTTGAAAGTTGAGAGTTGAGTTGGCGAGCGGGGGGTGTCAGCCCCCTGATTCTTTTTGTGAGTTGAAAATTAGGAGTTAAGTTGTCGGGTCGGTCGTCGAACGGATCGAGAATGTGTTTCTGGTTCGCTCGGTTGGTCGCTCAGCCAATCGGCGATGGCTGGATCGGCTTTGAGCGAGGAGATGGCTCGGTGAACGGCGACGCGGATCGCCGTTTGGTCTTTGTCTAGCAACATGGCGATTTCGGCGTAGCTGGTTCCTGTGCGCCAAAGTTCAATCGCGCTGCGCTGCGCGCCCGGCAAGCACTCGATGCGCTCATCGAGCAGTCGATTCATCTCGGAAAGTTCGATGCGGCATTCGGGGCCGTCGAATGGCGACGGTCGCGACGCGAGAGCTGCTTCATTAAGTTGTGTCTGGCGATTGGCCAAGCGCGCGTCGTCGAAGACTTTGTTTCGACAAACCGCGCACAGCCAACCCGCTAAGTTTTCAGTGATCGCATCGGGGCTTTGCTGGCAAAGTTTCACAAACGTGTGCTGGACTGCTTCGCGCGTCCGGTCCCAATCGCCGCGCGTCAATCGCTGGGCGTAGCGGATTAGCACCGGCTCGAATTGCTCCAGCGCCTTGACGACCCATTCACGCCGTGTTTGGTCTTCGGATTGCTTTGCCATATCGATCCGTCCTACGGTTGCACGCGTTTGCTTGCCCTAATTATTCGAGTAGTAGTTAGACCCCCAACGAGCGCGGTTTGTTACTCGCGACGCAAAAGAAATTGGCAGAAGCGCTAGTTTCCAGGAAAATTTGGGACAGTAGCAGGCACACTCCGTGTGCCGTGGCCAGGGACGGACGGCACAAGGGACTGTGCCTGCTACCTTGGGGAATTGGTCGCATTTGCCGTGGCCAGAGACGGACGGCACAAGGGACTGTGCCTGCTACTTTGGGAATTTTAGGGCGGCGATTTCGCTCCAGGGGATGCGAATTTGTTGGGTCGCGCGGGAGAGGATCACGGCGTCGCGTTCGAGTTTTTCGATTTGGATTTGCGATGAGCCGTTCAATGCGAACGTGCGGCCATCCACGGTCCGCAGCCAACCGAGATTGGCATCGGGTTCGGATGGCGATTGCCACCAGATAGACGGGGCGTCGGATAACGCGAATTGCGAAGTGGTGTCGGGAGCATGCTCTTCGCGTTTGAATGCTTCGCGAAGTTGGGCGGCGGATTGGTCCCAGCTTGCGCCGTCCGAATCGATTTGTATTTCTGGAACAAGCCATCGCTCGGCGGGGCGGACAACGACGGATTGCTTGGAAGCGAGATCTTCGGACAACGGGTAGCGAAGTATTGTGTGACTGCCGCACACGCCCGCCAATGCGGATCGGTCGAACGTCCATTGATCAAAATCTCGGCTTGAAAACTTTTCGCCGTCGACGGTCAGCGGAAGAAACGAACCATCAGCAAAATAGCCGGACAAACCCTCGGCCTGCGCGGGCGGCGAGCTAAGCCAAAAAGTAATCGCCGCAACTTCATTTGGTGCAAAGGACAAAATCGGATTCGTTCCGTCGGTCTCCAATGGCGTCAAGCTTCGGGCGACGAAGTCTTGTCCGTCGAACTCGATCCCAGAACATATAATGCGACTGCCATCGACTGTCCGCAAAGTGGCTTCCTCGGTCATGGCCGCAGCAGGCGCGGCACGGGGCGGATCGAACGTCAAATCATCGATCACATAATTGTCATCTTGTGCCGCAGAATTCATTATCAGATTCGGATTCTGGTGAATGCGAACGTAGGCGATAGGAATCGTCGACTCGATGCCCAGGAAGGAATTGCTTTCCAAGGCATCGGCGGTGGCAACGATCCGATTATCGGCCGAATAAGCATCCATGACGAAATCGCGCGGATGATCGACGATACCCATGTAGCAACCGACCCGCTGCACGGTGGCGGGAACATTGGCCAACCCGGGTTCGCAAAAGTCGATTTGAATCGAGCCTTTGTATTTTTTGTCGGTTCCGACGGTGAATTGTTTGCTGCGGGTTTGATTGAGTTTAAAAGTGGACGCCACTACGAGAATCGGAGCGTTGGCATCACTTGCCGAAAAGCGTACGCCGCGATGGACAAACGAATTGCGAATGTCTTCTTTGGAATCAAACGATTCGTTTCGACGACCGAATTGAAAGTCAATATACACATCGCGGGTTTGATAAAACGTCTCGCCCGGTTTGGAAAAGACTTGTGTTGCCGTGGGGCCAGTCAACGCGCCAGGCGTGTTGTTGGGAGCTTGGGCAATCGTCGCAATCGATTCGCGCGGGACCGCGAGCGAACGGCCGCGAAAGTCAACTTGAATTTTCTCAATCAACAGCTCTCCCGAAATGGTTTCGCCGCCATCGAGTGTGACAACGTCAAATTCGGCATCGATTCGTTTGGCGTTTTTGCCTTTCAACTGTTTGAGTATGCGGATGACGCGGTAGCGGACCTCGGGGTTGTCGGTTTCTTGCGCGGCGGTGATCACTTCAATGAATTGCCGTCCGTCCTTGGTGATCTCCGCCTCGGCCTCATTTCGAACGTGGTAGTCGGGTGATTCGAGATCGGCTAAAAGTCGCCGAATGTCCGCCAACTGCCGGCTGGAGGGGGTAAGCGCAAATTCGATTCTTTGAACTGCGTTGAATTGCAATTGATCCGAAGAAACGCTCCCTTTTGGTCCCACTCGCTGGAAAGTCAACGGGCTGTCGTTCAACTTGGAACGCAACAAAGTTCCGTCGCGCAGCGTGATGAAGAAATCATCTTGTGCGTCGCTTGAGGAGCCGAGAAGAGTGCAAATTGAAAAATGCAAAATAAAAAATGCAAAGTGAGAAGTTGCCAGGGCCAAGCGATGTTGGAATTGGTACATTGCTATTTTCATAATGCGATCGCGTGTGGGAAGTAAGCGTTCAGGAGTTGGAACAGTATTCCTTGGGTTCGAGGGGGTCGGACCCACTTTTCGGATTTGCGTTATTTCCAGTCGCATCGACATTGGCCGAAAAATGCGTCAGGCCCCAACCTGGGAAAGGCAACTCGCTCATTTCCAAGTTGATACGTCGATGTATTTATAGGTGCCACGGTTTTCCTGTGCCAGAGTCGTCATAAAAGTGCTAGAAGGGGCGGGTCCGTTGCCAAAATGGAGGCAGTGAACTTGGGTGTTCTTATTCGCCATGCGGCGAATCGTCGCCAACTGGCCCGAATTCATTTCGGGGAGCCCGCCGTCGGTCAATACTACGACGATGTCTGGCTTGAGAGCCAGCGCGGCGATCAAACCGCTTTCGTGTTCCGTACCGCCAAAGGCCGCGAGGTTTTGAATGAACTCGGAAACTTTTTGTCGATTCTCGGTGGTCGCCGGCAGCAACGCCCGGTGGTCGATCATCGTTGTTTCGTGATGGTAGGCGATGACTTGGAATTCGTGGTCGGACGTCAATTGCGAAAGCGCAGTTTGCAGTTCCGCGTTAGCGCGTTCGATTACACCGAGTCCTTCGTCGCCCATGCTTTTGGAACGGTCGATCAGAAAAACGAACTTGCGTCCGACTAATCCGCCCGATCCGAATACGCGAATGGTGGCTGGCTCGCCGCGCGGCAGTAGTCCTTCCAATCGCTGTCGTTCGGCGGCGATTTGCGAAAGCTCAGCTGCGGTAAACTCGCCCCCTCCACCAACTGAAAAGCCCGTTGCGCCAGTCGGCTGTATCATCGCACCGGCATCCAAATTCGGCGCTCCCGTATTGGTTGCGGCGGCGCTTGCGAGGTTGACCAAATCCTGCGACGGCGCTGGTTGCGAGAGCGGCAGCATGTCATTGAATTCGCCGACCAGTTTTCCGGCATTGGGGTCGGCGTTGGGCAGTGCTTCCAGATATTGGGTCGCGTTTTGGGGCGCGACGTCTGCCAAAACTACTTCGACGGACAGGACCGGTTCGGATTTGAGCAAGACCTCCGGCTTCCACAGAAGCACGCCGATCACCAGCACGATCGAGTGCAATGCGAGCGACAAGGCCAGCGATCGCCACGAGGATAGCGATGAATCGAATTCAAACGGTCCAATACCACGCTCGCCCAACAGTCGTCACCCGTTAAGAAATCAGCCTTCAAAAAGCACGCACGCCAATCTTATCATCGTTTCAGGCCACAATTCGGACCAGTCCTAAATGAAAATAAGAGAACGCCGATGGCGGCAACCATTTAGCCAGCACTGCGCAACTACCTTGTAACGGCGAGATTTTGGGAAACTAGTCGCGGGGCGCTGCTTGAGGTTACAATTTGACTTGGCAACGAACAAATTTTGCGATCCCGTTTCGGCTGGGGCTTTATAAAGATCCTGGAATGGACAGAGCAGCGCCGAGGCGGCGGTTAAACAAAGGCGATTTCGGCTGGGGCTTTTTTTAAACGATTCCGTAAAGGACACTTGATGAACAATCCGCATAACACGCGAACCGAATTTAGCGGCGACGATATCCAAGCGGTCGAGAAGCTCACACAGGCTTACAACCGAATCCGCAACGAGCTGTCCAAAGTCATTGTTGGGCAAGACAAAGTCATCGAGCAATTGATGATCGCGATTTTCGCCCAAGGCCATTGCCTGTTGGAAGGCGTCCCCGGTTTGGCCAAGACCTTGATGGTCAGCACGCTGGCCGAAACGATGCACCTCAAATTCAATCGCGTTCAGTTCACGCCGGACTTGATGCCCAGCGACATCACCGGCACGGAAGTGATTCAAGAAGATAAATCTTCTGGCACGCGCCATTTCAAATTCTTACAGGGTCCGATTTTCGCCAACATTATTTTGGCCGATGAAATCAATCGCACGCCTCCCAAAACCCAAGCCGCGTTGCTGGAAGCAATGCAAGAGCGGCAAGTCACGATCGGCGGCCAGCGCCATCCTTTGCCCGCGCCGTTCTTCGTACTGGCGACGCAAAATCCGATCGAGCAAGAAGGGACGTACACCTTGCCCGAAGCTCAACAAGATCGGTTCATGTTCAAAGTCTTTGTGAAGTATCCTTCTTACGACGAAGAGTTTCAAATCGCCGCGACGACGACCACCGATCAAAGTCAGCGCGTCGAACAAGTGCTGACCGGCGACGATATCTTGCATTTGCAACGGCTGGTACGTCGCGTTCCCGTCGCGCCGCACGTTATTCATTACGCACTGCGATTGGTCCGTTCGACGCGCGTTCTAGAAGCGGATTGTCCGGAGTTTGTTCGCGAGAGTGTCAGTTGGGGCGCTGGCCCGCGCGGCTTGCAGTATTTGCTGTTGGGGGCAAAGGCCCGTTCGATCTTGGAAGGCCGATCGCACGCGACGACCGACGATGTTCGCGAAGTGGCTCATCCGGTGCTGCGACATCGCATCATCACGAACTTCAGTGCCGAGTCCTCGGGAGTCACGTCGGATCACGTTGTCGATCGCTTGTTGCAAGACTTGCCGCAGCGGCACCAAGGGGACGAGTTGGCCCCCGCGCTGGCTCGCGCGTTCGAATAGTTTTCCGAATTCCTCTTGCTCTGTGATGGCCCACGATGTCGAGTGCCGACGCCAGTCAAAAATACTTGGACCCGAAAACGCTCGATCGCATCAAGCGAATGGACGTGCGGGCTCGGCTCGTCGTGGAAGGGTTCATCACGGGCCAACATCGCAGCCCCTATCATGGCTTTGCTGTCGAATTCGCCACGCACCGCGAATACTCGCCGGGGGATGACTTGCGACACATCGACTGGAAAGTCTGGTCGAAGACGGACCGCCTCTATATTAAGGAATACGAAGCCGAAACGAATTTGAAGTGCAACTTGCTGCTGGATTGCAGCAAGTCGATGCGGTATGGCGAAAAATCGGGTTGGAGCAAATTCGATTACGGTGCCACGGCGGCCGCAAGTCTGGCTTTTCTATTGCAACAGCAGCAAGACGCCGTCGGCTTGGTCCTGTTCAGCAACCAGATCGACCTGACGTTGCGACCTAGCACGCATCCGACACATTTGAAGCTCATGTTGCACGAGCTAGAAAAAGTTAAGCCCGAGCGCAACACAGATATCAACGACGTGTTCCCGTCGCTGGCCAACCAGATTCGGCAGCGCGGCATTATCGCGTTGTTCTCCGATCTGTTTCTCGACCCGCAGATGCTGGGCGATTCGCTAAATCAGTTTCGCTTGCGCGGGCATGAAGTGATCGTCTTTCACATCATGCATAACGACGAGCTGGAGTTTCCATTCGCAGACAACACATTGTTTCGCGGGCTGGAGACGGACGTGCAGTTGCAGACCGAGCCGCGCGCGTTGCGGCAATCGTATCTGGACGCCGTCCAGCGATATATGGAACAAGTCCGCAAGGTCTGCGCGACGGCCGGCATCGATCATGTGCTCGTCGATACGTCGAAACCGTTGGACGGAGTGCTTTCGAGCTATTTGAGCTTTCGGCAAAAACGCCGCAAGCAATTGTTGCGGCGCTAGAACCGCCAAAGAATGTCGATATGAACTTTGCCAGTTGGATGTTGAACCCGTGGATGTTGGGCTTGGGCGCGCTGGCCGTGTCCGTGCCGATCATCATTCACTTGTTGAACAAGCGGCGGTTCAAGATCGTCGACTGGGCGGCAATGGACTTTCTGCTGGACGCCGACAAGAAGAATCGTCGCCGCGTCAAATTGGAGAATTTGATCCTGCTGCTGTTGCGATGTTTGGCGATGCTACTGATCGGGCTGATGCTCGCGCGGCCGTTCTTGCCGTCGAGTTTGGCTAAGGTCTTCGCCAAGACACAGCAATACGAATGGGTTGTGCTACTGGACGATTCGCTCAGCCAACAAGTTCAAATCGATCAAACCACGTTGTTCGACGAAACCAAGGTCGCGCTGAAGTCGCTCATGAATCGCGCTGCCCTTAGCGACAGCGACGAAACGCTCACGCTGTTTCTCACAAGCCAACCGGACAAGCCGACCGTATCCAACAAGCGAATCTCAACCGAAACATTGAGCGATTTACTGCGGACGATCGACGAGCTGCGCTGCACGGACCTAAGCGCGGACTACGCCGTGGCGCTTGACGATCTGCATTCGTATGTGGTTGGACAGCGCGAAGACGTCAACCGTGTCGCGTATATTTTGAGCGACTTGCGACAGCGCGATTGGATCAACGAAAAAGCCGAGCGGGCACCGAATGAGACATTGAAAAAGATTGCCGAGCTGGACGGCGTGGCCGGTTGCTTTCTGGTCGATTGCGGAAGCGATCGCGTAGAAAATTTGGCGATTGCCAGCGTCAGTGCCGAGGATTTGCAAGTTGCCAACACGGTGATTCGGTTCGTCGTCAGCGTCGCCAATCACGGTTCCGTTGTGGCCCGCGATGTCGACGTCCGTTTTCAAGTCGGCGAGGAGGCTCCGCAGACCAATCGAATCGCCGAACTCGCTGCCGGCACGCAGACGACGTTGACTTTTCCATACATGTTCAACGTCGATCGCGCGGCGACCGAAGATCAAGACATCGAGCAACGATTGCGCGGCAATACGAATTATCATCGTGTTCGAGTCGAACTCGTCGCGGATTCGAAGCGAATGGATGCTTTGCCCGTCGACAGTGGATTTGATTACATTTCGTCTGCGCTCAACGGCATCCCGGTTTTGTTCGTTGATGGCGAGCCGAACGTAATTCCGGAACGTAGCGAAACGTACTTCTTGGCGGCGACCGAGGTCAAAGGGACTGGCTTGCTGGCCGACACGGTCACGCACACCGAATTCGAGTCGACTTCGCTTTCCAAATACAAAGTCATCTGCTTGTGCAACGTCGGCGAAATTTCGAACGATCGATTGCAAGCCTTGGAACAATGGGTGCGCGACGGCGGCGGGCTGGTGCTAATGCCCGGGGCACAAGTTCGCGCGGCACCGTTTAACGCGGTGTTCTTCAAAGATGGCCAAGGTCTTTCGCCGTTTGGATTGACGGCCGAACAAGGGGACAACAACCGGCAGAATTACTTTAGTTTCGACGTCGCGCCCGGCGGCCACGCGGCTTTGCGCGTCGCGCAATCGCTCGACAACGTCTTCAACAGTTTGAAGATTTACAAATGGTGGTCGACGGCGCTAGCCGAAGGCCAATTGGGCAAATCGGTTTCCGTGCCGTTGTGGCTGACCGACGAAAATCATTCTATCGCGATGGCGGAACGATCGTTTGACAAGGGTCGCGTGATTGGGTTTTCATTCCCAGCGGACATGGATTGGACCGATTGGCCGCCGCACCCGTCGTACGCGCCGGTGATTTTTGATTTGATCCAATATCTCGCCAGCTCCGACATCGCGCAAGAGACGACGCGAGTAGGCGGATCGTTCACGCACTTGGTCGATTTGTCGGCGTTCGACGCGAATGTCGTATTTGTCGATCCAGACGGCGAAATGACTGAGACTTTGGCCAAGCCGATGTCGGGAACCGAAGCGAGCAGCCAGAGTGTCTTGTACCAAGCCCGCGCCGATGGACTTCGCAAGCGCGGAGTCTATCAACTTAAATTGACGCGCAGTGACGGCCAAATCCAGCCGGTATTGTTCGCGGCCAACGTCGATCCGACCGAAGGCCAGTTGCGGCGATTGGATTTTGGCCAAGTCGGCGAGCAATATTTCGGTGAGCGGGTTTCGCGCGTGTCGTTGGCACAACTTGGCGCCCTACAGTTTTCCGGCGGGCACAACGAAATTTGGCTTCAGTTGTTGGCGGGCTTGGCCGCCGTATTGATTCTGGAACAGTTTTTGGGCTGGTGGTTTGGTCGCCGCCGCTCCGGGAGCTAACCGATGATAAAAAAATCAACTCAATTAATTTCTATGCTTCGCGTGCCGGCGAAACGCGCAGTGTGGATGGTCGCTTTGCTGCTCGTCGGCTGGGAATGTGGCGCGGATTCCGCGATTGCGCAGGTTCGCATGCGCCGATTCGGTGGCGGCGTGATGGTGGTGCCGACGACAGCGGATTCGGCTCAGGAAACTTCGGACAAAGCGATCTTGAAAACGGACGCCGAATTGGAAGCGCTGCTCGTCAAGGCCGAACGATATTTGGCGGACGGCAACTTTCGAATCGCCACGCGCATTTGGCAGGAAGTTATGGGGCGCTGCGGCGATACGCTTTATTCAACCGATGGCGAAATTTACTATTCGCTCGGTCGACAAGTCGAGCAGCGGATCGCCAAGCTGCCGCCGGACGGGCTGCGGACCTATCGAATTTCGGCCGATGCCGGAGCGACGGAAATTCTCGCCGCCCAAGGAGCAACTGACCGGACGGCCGCGCTCAATCGCATCGTCAATGAATATTTTTTGAGCGAGTTGGGCGACGACGCTGCGCTGGAGTTGGCGTCGCATGCATTGGATGGGTTCGATTTCGTCGGCGCGAGTCGATTGCTGCAACGGATTGTCGACGACTACCCCGATCCGAGCGTGGCAATCGATCAAGTTTGGATGCGGATTGCGGTCTGCCAAGCTTTTAATGGAAACCATGACGCCGCCGCATTGGCTCTGAAGGAAGCGCGATCGTTGGCAACGCCGAGTACGGGGCCGCTTTTGGATCGAGTCGCTTCGGAGATCAAGGAAACCGCCCTTCAGAACGTGGCTGCGGCCCAGAGCGATCAGTTTGTTGCCATGAGGCTGGGGAATTCTCGTCGTACCGGAGTGATGCCCGCGCTTCCCGACTCGGTGATGAAAACGGACTTGCAACCGATGTTCCAATATTTGATCGAACCCAAGAAAGGTTTTAGAGAAGTCATAAAGGAGGCGGCTCTCGGTTCGGCGGCGATCGGACCCGAGGCTGTTAAAATCAATCTCAGCGAGGCGGAGCGGACTCTGTACAAACATTGGGGGGAGAAGGAATGCTGCCCCACCGGATATCTATTAATTGACGAGCAGCGAGTCTATTACAAATCCATCGCGGACGTCACGGTTTGGAGCAAGATCCAGCCTTCAGCCGAAGTCGTCTGGCGACCGGCTTGGCTGAATCAGTTTGTCATCGATGACGGAATGCGGATCCTGCTCAATCAGCAAAACGCCTACGGTACAGCGCGCGGTAACAAGCGACGCGACTTTGACAACGATTCGGAAATTTTCTTTTTTGGCGATCACGTTGCCCAATCAATGTCGCTGCATCGCGGCGTGTTGTATAACGTCGAGGGCCCCAGTTACGACCTGACGGATAACGCGGTTCCGCACAATAACCCGCAAGGAAACTTTCAATGGGGACAGAACCCTCGCCGCACGCGCACGAATTTCTTAACGGCCTACGACGCGAGTACTGGCCAAATGCTTTGGCGCATTCCAGCGGTCAAAGATAAATCCGCTTCCAATCCGCAACCGCCAGTTGGGGAGTCCGACGAAGCAAACGACATGGAAGATATCGGTTTCATGGCGGCCCCAATCGGTTACGGCACGTTGTTGATCGTTCCCGTGAACGTCGGCGGCTCGATCTACATTTACGCACTGGATAGTCGGCAACAAGGCAAAGTCGTATGGCGCTCGTTTTTGACGGATGAGCCAGCGGGCGGAGCGCCGTTTTGGTCGCCGATTCAATTGACATTGGACGGAAGCGACTTGTTCGCGGTCTGTGGTTCCGGAGCTTTGTTTGTTTTGGAACCGGCGACGGGAGGCGTTCGATTTGCGCGTCGTTATCCTCGACTTGGCAAAGTCGACAATACAGGGAGAGAGATGGGGATTCCGAACGAGCGGAGGATATTTGACGGCTGGTCCGAAGATGCGGCGATTCCCTATCGCAACGTGATTGTCGTGATGGCGTCCGACTTGAATGCGATCCATGCTTACGATCGACAGGACGGAACATTGAAATGGGAAGCACCCACCGCTGCTGAGGCCGATGCGAGAGTCTCGTATTTGATCGGTGTTCACGACGATCTGTTGTACGCCGGCGGTCCGAACGAAGTTATCGCTTACGATCTTAAAGGTGAAGGTCGCATGTTGTGGAGTGCGTCCTGGACCGCGCGCGAATACCTCAAGGACGCGAAAGCCAAAAGTTACGGCCGTGGAATGATCACGACGGAAGGTGTTTACTTGCCAATTAAAGATTCAATTCTCAAATTGGATCTCAAAACTGGAAAGCCTTTGGGTTATGTTGGCGTCCGATTGGGATATGAGGGATTGGTTGGCAACTTGTTTAGCGACGGACAAAAATTCTGGGTCGTCGGTGCCAATCGATTGATGGCACTCGAAAACGTGCCAGAGTCACGAACGACGGATGCAGCGCCGGAAAAATCCGATTTGCCTTAATTTCACGACACACTTATGCAACTCATCGCACAAAATTCAATCTGGCAATGGCTGCTTGGCGACGAGGGCCGCAGCGGGACGCCCGAATTGCATTGGTCGAACTTGCCGGAGTCATGGGGCGTGTTCGTTTTGTTGGCGGCGATTGCGTCGATCGTGGTCGGAGTCACTTGGCTCTATCGACACGAGATGGTCGACTGCCCGCGCTGGGTCAAACGATTTCTGGTCGGCGTTCGATTGGCGGTGCTATTGTTGCTGTTGGTGCTTTTTCTACAGCCGACCGTGACATTCAAACAAGTTCGCACGACCAAGCCCGCGATCGCGGTGCTGCGCGATGCTTCGATGTCATTGGCTCATAAAGACAAGTATCGCGACAACCAACAAGCGGCACTCATCGCACAAGCCGCGAACATTCCGCTTGAGCAACTGCAAAACGGCCAACTGACTCGTGCGGAATTATTGCAGCGCGTTTGGGACAAGGGCGATCAACAATTGGTTCGGCAGCTTCGCGAAAAAGGAACCGTTCGCGTCTTTGATTTCGCCGATGGAGTGACGGCGGCGGCGATTCTGCCGGCGCTCGACGAAGGAGCCAATCCCTCAACTCCCCCGCCCGGTCCCGCGACCAAACAAGACCCTAATCCGACGCCGGTGACCGAATCTCACATGCCGCCGATGGCGGCCAACGGTCGGGGGACCGATATCGGCCAAGCGCTTCGCGAAGCCCTCGCGGACACCAGTCGGCTCGCAGCGATCGTGCTCATTAGCGATGGCCAGCACAACGGACCCGAGAACCCGATCGAGCAGGCGGAAAAAGCTGGCGACCTGAATATCCCGATCTTGACTGTGGCGGTCGGTGATCCGTCGCGCCCAACGAACTTGACCGTGACAGACGTGTACGTGCAAGCTTCAGCGCGGCCGGACGAGCCTTTCGAGATTGAAGGTTTGCTTTACGCTCAGGATTTGGCCGAGCCCAAAGCCAACGTCGAACTGATCCAGCTAACGATCAATCCTCGAACGGGGAAACCGGACGAAGAAAAAGTCGTCCAAACGCGCGAAGTCGCTTTTCCTCCGCACGGTGGGCGAGTCCGAATCGACTTTCAGCAATCGGTTAACGAGCCCGGCAAGTACTTGTACAAGCTGCGCGCGGCGGGAATGGAAAACGAAATCGAATTGGCCGACAACGAAAAGCTTTCCAATCAATTGGAAGTCATCGACGACAAAGTCCGCGTGCTGCTGATCTCCGGAGCGCCTAACTGGGATTATCGGATGGTGCAGCGGCTGCTCCAGCGCGACAAGAACCTTAGCTTGACCTGTTGGCTGCAAACCGTCGACGAAGGCGGTACGCAAGAAGGGGACGAACGAATCTCGCAGTTGCCACGCACGTTGGAGGACCTTGGCCGATACAACGTGATCTTTATGATGGACCCGAACCCCGACGAGTTCGACAACCAATGGATCGAGAACCTGAAACTGTTTTGCAAACGCAAAGCGGGCGGGCTGCTCTATATGGCCGGGCCGAAATACACGGCGGATTTCTTGACGCTCAATGGCTTGAGTGGGATTCGCGATATCCTACCCGTTCGCTTCAGTGGTGATGAAATCATCGAGTCCTCACAACTGCTGGCGAACTTCAGTGCGCGCCCCGGGCGAATGTTGATCAAGGATCAGAACCTTGATCATCCGATCATGACGTTCGTCGGTGATCCGGCCCTCAACCGCCAAATCTGGGATGAGCTGCCCAGCATCTATTGGAGCTTTCCTACTTTGGCGGCAAAGCCGATTGCCCAAGTGTTGCTCGAACGGGGCGACGTCGTGAATGCCGAAGGAAATCAACCGCTGCTCGTGACCGGGCGATTCGGCGCGGGAAGTGTCGTCTACATGGGCTTCAGCGGAACGTGGCGCTGGCGACGCGTCGGCTTGCAAGCACAATACTTTGATCGGTTTTGGATTCAGATGACGCGATACTTGACCGAGACACGATCCCTTTCGGGTAATCGACGAGGCACGATCGATGTCGACCGAAACGAATATGAATTGGGAGACAAGATTGTTCTGCTAGCCCGCGCCTTGGACGAACGGTTCGAGCCATTGACCGAATCCACGCTGCAAGCAACAGTGCGCGGCGACGACAACTGGTCGCAAACGGTCGAATTGCGTTTGCTCCCCGGACAAGAAGGCGCTTATGAAGGCTCGCTTACGGCGCAAAAAACTGGCACGTTCCAAATCGAGTTGGCTCTGCCTGGCGTCACCGAGCCCGGCTTGATCGAGCCCATTTCGTTCCGCGTCGTTCCACCCAGTGCGGAATCGAGCGCTCTTTGGCTGAACGAAAAACTGCTGCGCGACATTGCGACCGCATCGAACGGCCAGTCATATCAACTTTATGAGTTGGAAAGGTTGATCGCCGACTTGCCCCGACTCAGTAACAAGACCGAACTCAATAGCCCGCCAATTCCGCTTTGGGATTTGACGAATCGATTGCGATATTCCTTTTTTGCCCTACCCGTCATCTTGCTCGCGATCGAGTGGGCCGTGCGGAAAAAATTTAGACTCCTCTAATTCAGAAATATCGATTCACGAAAGCGAAAACAGCAGTTTGACTATGGCCACGATGACCGAAACTAAACCGAACGCGCAGCCCGTCATTCAACGGCTCAAGTCGCTGCGCCGCAAGCTCCGTGGATGGGTGCTGGTCGATGGCTTGGCGCGAGTGTTGCTGGTTGTGGTGTTGTTGGCCGTCGCCGACATGCTGCTTGACCGCGTTTTCAAAATGGATGTGGCGCAGCGTGCGATCATGTTGGCCCTCATGCTCGGCACGTTGCTCGTCGTCGCTTATCGGCGACTACTTCGACCGTTGACGGTATCGCCCAGCGACGATGCTCTTGTTTTGGAAGTGGAACAGAAAAATCGGGATCGCGGACAAAGCTTGATTAGTGGTTTTCAATTAGCCCGTGCTTCGAATGCCTCTATGAAAGGCATGTCCCCTTCTTTGGTTAACGCTTCCATCGAAGCCGCCAATCGCCGCGCCCAAGCGATCGATTTTTCAACAGCGCTGAATAAAACGGCCGCGGCGCGCAACCGCGTCTGGTTGGGGGCTGGGCTGGCCGCGTGCGCTGCGTTGGTGATCGGCGCTATGACCAACGACTTTGTGCAGACTTGGTTCAATCGGAATATCTTGTTGGGGAGTCGGCAATGGCCCCAAGCCACCTACTTGGAGATCATGGGCGTTGTCGACGGTCAGCTTTCGTTGGATCGAGGGGCGGATCACGATTTGAAAATCGAGGTCACGGAAATCAGTCGCGACAAGGACGTTTCTGTACAAGTCGAATTTGAAACCGGGACGAAGCGTTCGAGCCAAGCGGCGACCGCAACTGGCCGCTTGGATGGTCGCGAACATCAACTCTTGCTGCGCGCCGTGAACTCCGAGTTCCGCATGCGCGCCGTCGGCGGCGATGCAACAACGGAGTGGGTTGATGTTCGACTTGTCGAGCCGATCGATGTAAGAGAGTTGCGGCTGATCGTGGAATTGCCCAGCTACGTCGGCGGTCAGCAGCCCTTGGTTGGGAGCGGCCCGCATTCCGTTCTGACCGGTAGCAAATTGCGTATCGAAGTCGAATCGAATCTGGCGATTGAATCCGCGCAACTAAAATGGAATGAATCGACCCTGGGTGGCAACGAGTCAACGGCAACTTCCGATGGCCGATTTCCAATGCAAAAAGTTGATGCGACCCATTTTAATGTGACTTTGCCGAGTGAATCGAGCGCGACGGAACTTCGGGGTGGGCGGTATTCGATTGAATTGATCGGCGAACGGGGGCGAAAAAACTTGCGGCCGATCGCGTTTCAAATCACAATCGCCGATGACAAGGCTCCCAAAATCGCCGCCTCGCTTTCGGGCATTAGCGGCTTAGTTGTTCCGCGAGCCCAAGTCCCTGTTTCCTTCAAAGCCATCGATCGTTACGGACTCGCCGCAACGTCGGTCGAATATCAATGGAAGGCGGGTGACGAAAACGTTGGTCCGCAAACTGGTATCGTTTGTCAGCGAACGCTCGACCCCGCCGACATCCAATGGTCGGCAATGGAGCAAGAATTTTCCTATGCCGGCTCGGAAGCGTTCGATTTGCAGCCCCTTGCGATTCAGCCGGGCGAAGTCCTCCGGTTCACCGTCAATGCTCAAGACAATCAACCCGCCGGAATCGGCGTGGGCAAGTCGCGCGAGTTTTTGTTGCGCGTGGTGACTGAAGAGGAGTTGCGCGCGGACTTGTTGCGTCGCGAAATCGAGCAGCGGGCGTTGTTTCAGCAGGAGCGCAGCAACCAGCTTCAATTATTGACGGACTTGCGGGCGCTTGCCGCCAGCGCTTTATCTGCCGATGTGTTGGCGGAGCGTCAGCAGACGCTGATCGAATTTCAAAATCGGCAGAAAAACGTCGGCACGAACTTGTTCCAAGTCGCCGAGCGATTTGCCGGCTTTTTAGAAGAGGCCAAGAACAATCGCTTGGACGAAAGCGAAAAAGCGATAACCGATCAAATCGAAGGCCAAAGTCAAACGATCGTCTCGCTGCAGACGCGATACGCCCAGCGGATCATCGAACCGATTCGAAGTCTCGATTCCACCGAAGTTTATTTGGCCAGCCAATCGTTGGAAGAGGCTCGCGGCCTGCTTGGCGAACCAGCAAAGTTCGCGGAGACCGCTAACCAAACGGCCGAACTTCAGGAATCGATCGTGCGCCGGATGGATCAAATACTATCGGCGATGGAAGACTCGCAAACTTATCAAGAAATCGTCAACCAAGTCATCGCGCTGAAACGGTTGGAGCAAGGCTTGCTTGACTCGATAAAGACCAAACAAAAGAAGCCTGGCCAACTCGACATCTTTGATCCCTCAACGCCTTCCCAATCCGATCAGCCACCGCAAGCGCCAAACAAAGGCGAAAAAAACCAAGAATTGCCAAAGCTGAAATGAAAAAACTTTGTAAAACCGAGTGATTACCCTACAATTTTCGAGGTCTACAATAGTTCGACGGAACTTGAGTGGCCTCGAGATGTTCCAATTGATATCGCCGGCCTTTCGTAGCGGCTGAACGACGATAATGCGAGTCGAACAATGAAAATGAAAATCGCGTACTTCCAAATCGCTGGCTCAGCCTTGGCGATGATCATATTCCTCCTCGGAGTTTTGCGCGGTCAGGACGATGACCAACGGCGCTCGGAACTTGGCGAGCGACAGCGGCTGGTCGAACGCAACATGTCCGAATTGGAATCCCGTTTCGTTCGCGTGGCCGAAGCCCTTCAAGCCAAAGAGCCAGAACGGGCCAAACGTCTGGTTGACACTTTGCAGCACGCCAAGGAACGCTTGATTGCAAAACGAATGGCCGACGTGACCACGCTGCTCGATACCGGCAAATTGGATCAAGCCGAACAAGAACTCTTGCTGGTGGTTGAAGATTTGGACAAGCTCGTTCGAATGTTGCTCAATGACGAACGAGACGAAATGACCAAAGCCCAAGAAATCACAACCCTGGAGCAATGGAAAAAACAAATCCAGGAAATCCGCCAAGAACAAAATCAGCAAACCCGCGAAACGGGTAAGGTCGCCAACAAAGATGAAACGCTCAAGAACCTCGACGAGAAAATTAAACAAGTCGAACAACTTATCAAAGATCAACAAGGCTTGATCGATCAGACTCAACAAGAAGCCAATTCGGGTATTCGCGCGATGGATCGGATCGCTGACAAGCAATTTGATGTTCGCCAACGGACCGAAGCTCTTGCCCGCGAACTAGGCGGCAAGGAACCGCCGTCCGATCCGACCGATTCAAAACCGGCCGACCAAAAACCGTCCGATCCGTCCGATCCGACTGACCAAAAACCGACCGTCACAAAACCGGCCGATCCGACCGATCCGTCCGATCCGTCCGATCAGAAACCCTCGCCACCTGGCCAGCCCGGCGGCGATTCCAAACCGGGCGATTCTAAACCGGGCGATGCCAGCCAGCCTTCCCCCTCCAAAAAACAACCGGGCCAAAAACCGCTCGAGTCGTCGATGGAGCATCAAAAAGGTGCCGAGGAAAATTTGACCAAGGGCCAGCCGACTGACGCGCAGCGCGCACAAGCAAAAGCGGTTGACGATATGAAAAACGCGCTGGAAGAACTTAACAAAGAGCGTCGTCGCATCGCGTCACTACCCAAAGAAGCCATGAACGAAATGGCCAAACAACAACGACGCACTCGCGGCAAGACAATGGACTTGGCCAAGGACATGGCCAAAGCAAAAAAACCCAGCAAGGGGGACAACCCAACCGAGGATCCCAACCAAAAACAGCCTGGGCAGAAACCAATTCAAGAAGCCGAACAAGCGATGGACAACGCAGCTGGCGGGCTGGAGGAACAAGACGCGAAGAGCGCCGAACGCCAACAAGCCAAATCAGAAAAGAAACTTGACGAAGCCCTTCGCGAAATCGAGGAGCGGCTGAATCAATTGCGCGAGGAGACTCGCCAAGAAAAATTGGCCCGGCTCGAAGCTCGCTTTACGGAAATGCTTGCGCGGCAGCGAGTCGCGACCGGCTCGACGATCGACCTCGACGACAAACGAACGAATCTGTCTAAATTGCAACGCCGAGATCAACTTAACTTGATGCGATTGTCGGCGGAGGAAACTCAAATCAGCGAATTGGGCCAACAGGCTTATGATCTGCTGCTTGAAGATGGAACGAGCGCCGCGTTCCCCGAATGCGTGATGGACGTGCGCGAGGATTTGGGACGAGTCGCTCAATTCATCGAATCGGAACGGACTGATCAACTGACCCAGCTTGTCCAACGTGAAATCGAAATTGCCTTGGAAGATTTGCTCGAATCGCTGAAACAGGCGAAAAAAGATAGCAAAGGTGGCGGCGGCGGGGGTGGCGGCGGAAAACAACCGTTGCTTCGAAAATCGGCTGAACTTAAAATGCTCAGGGCGGCACAGATGCGAGTCAACCGCCGAACCAAACAATTCGAATCGATCCGAGGCGACGAAAAACTTGATACTTCCCTCGAATCAGAAATTCAAAACATTAGTCAGCGGCAATCCGAAATCACGGACATGGCCGAACAAGTAATGGAGAAAGACAATTAACTCGCGCGGCCGAACTGGCGGTTGGCCACTCGGCTCGGTTGCGATTTTTGAAAGGACGATGGCATGATTGGCTTGCGAAAATTTAAGTTCAGTTTGAGTTTTTTGGCTGCCTGCTGCGGCGCGATGTGCCTGTTGGCCAGCGACAACGATCAATCGAAGATCATCGACCGCTTTGTAGCACACATTGATGAATCAACGAACATCGATGCCGCGACCAAATCGAACGTCAAAGCGGTGGTGGAAAAATTGGCGCAGGACGCCGAGACGCAGGCCGACGCGATTTCCGAAGGACTGATGCTGGCCCACAAAGGCTATCGCGAAGCACTCGCCGCAGCGGACGCAGATTTCAGCGCATCGGCGACCCAGCTCAAGCCTTGGATCGAATCGAAGGATCCGTACCTAGTTGCCGACGCCAGTTTCAGTTTGGCCCGCGTGCTAGTCAACGCCGAACGGTTTGAAGATTCCGTGCCGCTGTTGGAATTGGTCGCCGGCCCGCAAGCGAACTTCACGCTCCATAGCGGCGCTGCAACTTATTATTTAGGAGTTGCCCAAGCTCGATTGCTGCAAAACCAACAAGCGATCGACACGCTGAGTTACTTCATTCAAAACTACCAGGACGCTCCCGAACGCTTGCGCGTGAGCGCTTGGCGGCAAATGCAAGAACTGGCCACGATTGCGGAAGGTCAACTTGCCGATGCCCATCAACGGATGGAGTTCTCGCACCGTAGGCTGGATCAAGAAGATTCGGGTCAGCCTACCCAAGAGCAACAAGGCAAAATCGTCGGCATCTTGGCCAAACTAATTACCGAACAAGAAAAGAAAGAATGCAGCAGTTGCAATTCGAAAAAGAACTGCCAAAGCGAGAGTCAGGGCCAAGCCAAAAAGCCAGGTAAAAAAGATAGCGATCCCCAAGCCAGCAAGAGCCAGCAAGGGGGCCAAAGCAACAATCCCAACGGTGTGGCTCAGCGAGTGTATAACGACGGCCCGGCTAGCCCGTGGAGCAAACTCCGCGACCGTAGTCGCGACCCTGCTTACAGCGCGATCAAAGATCAGCTTCCCGCCAAATATCGTGAGATTGTCGAACGGTACACCGAGAAAGCCCAGGGCGGGCAGCCGATCACCGGCGGTTCAGAATAACGGCAAAAGCAAATGGTCGGATCCATTCCTTGCGGCGGCCTAACTGGCGATCGTCAGTCAGCCGCCGTTTTCGTTTTCACCCTGCGGTGTTTAGCAATGAATACGGTTCGACCGATATTTCTTTTGATGTTGTTGATCGTGCTCGCGGTCGCACCAGCGATAGCACAGGACGACCTCACGACCAAAGACACGATTTCCGCAATCGACGGTCGCACTATCGAAGGTGTCATTGCGGCGATCGATCAACAAGGCCAAATTCAATTGGTTGACGGTTCGTCGATAGGCCTCGCGCAAGTGCTCGACATTGCGCGTAACGTGGCCGTTGCGCAAAAACGGCAACTTCCAATCGAAGTGCACTTGGCACACGGCGGGACGCTTCTTTCAAAAAGCGCTCAGTTGAACAATGAAAGAGTGGCGCTCGATACGAGCTTTGGCTCGATCGAATTGCCCATCGAATCGGTTCGAGCGATTGTCTTCAGGCCGGCGAGCTTGACCGACGCTGTCTCTGCGAGCATCGCAAGTCCGTCCAATCAATTCGACAGTGTTTGGGCCGAATCGAGCGAAGGACTTCATTCCGCGTCGGGACTCGTCCGCTCGATCGCCGACGGCAAAGTCATGGGCGAATTCTCTGGCCAAGACCGAAGCATTTCGCTTGCCAAAGTCGTTGCGTACGTCGCGGCGGATTTGGGATTGAAGCCCCCTACGGGGCTGGCCCAAATTCACCTTTCGGACGGCTCGCAAGTTCTTGCGTCCATCGGCGGACTTGTCGACCAGCGGCTCACGGTTCAAATCCCTGGAGGCGTTCGCGCGGAAATTCCTTGGGGCAGCGTTTCCAGGATCGCCATTGAATCGGATCGCCTAGTTTGGATTTCGGATCTCCAGCCGATCGAAAATATTCAAGAGCCTTTGGTCACCAACTCGCGAGCGACTCAGAATGACCGTAGCATCGATGGTAATCCGCTCACACTACGCACGTCGCAACAGCGCGAGCTGCTCAAATTCGACAAGGGGCTCGGCGTACATGCCTATGCTCGGTTGGTGTACCGCAACGACGCTGGCTACGATCGATTGACCGCCACTGCTGGAATCGACAGCGAAACTCAAGGCTACGGCGACTGTGTATTTAGTGTGCGTGGCGATGGAATTGAGCTTTGGTCGCAGCGCATTCGCGGCACCGATGATCCAGTCATCGTGGAAGTGGACGTGTCGAACGTCCAAGAGATCAGCTTGATCGTCGAACCGGGCGCACAACTTGATTTGGCCGACCACGCCAATTGGTGCAACGCTCGATTGCTGAAAACAAAGTAAACTAAACCGATCGCGCCAGCGTCGGGCTCAGGCTCGCGCAACGTCCGGCGGCTGAAACAAAAATTGGAAATCTCAATGTCACGAATCGAATGGCGGCTAAGTTCGCTCGCTCTTTGCGCGGCCATCTTCGTTGGCGCATCGCAATGCTTGGGCCAGGACGAAAAAACTTCCGTTGACGATTTGCAAGCCGTACGGAAATTTGAGCAAGCCCGCGCTGCCGTGATCCAAAAAGTCATCGGCAGCGTGATCGCGATTTACGGCGACGACCGCGAAGGGGGCGGCTCCGGCGTTATCATCGACCCGTCCGGCTTGGCCCTCACCAATCATCACGTCATTCAGGCCGCAGGCGTCGAGGGCTGGGGTGGATTGGCTGACGGAAAGATGTATCGCTGGTCGGTCATCGGCACTGATCCCGGCGGCGACATCGCGCTGATTCAAATGCAAGGGCGCGACGCTTTTCCGTTTGCCCCGCTCGCTGATTCGGACCAAGTCCGCGTAGGCGACTGGGCCATGGCGATGGGGAATCCTTTCGTGCTGACCGAGGATGAAACTCCGACCGTTACGCTTGGAATTGTGAGCGGCGTCAATCGATTTCAAGAAGGTGCTGGCTCGAATCAACTCGTCTACGGCAACTGTATTCAAGTCGACAGCTCGATCAATCCTGGAAATTCCGGCGGGCCGCTGTTCAGCATGCGCGGCGAAGTCATCGGGATCAACGGGCGCGGCAGCTTTGAGGAACGTGGCCGCGTCAACGTCGGTTTGGGATATGCAATCTCGAGCAACCAAATCAAAAACTTCATTCCAGACTTGTTGGCGACCAAGATCGTCGAACACGGCACTCTCGACGCGGTGTTCGAGTTGCGTGACAACAAAGTCGTGTGCGGTTCACTCGTCGAGCAATCCGCCGTGAATTTGGCCGGGCTCGAACTGGGCGATCGGCTTGTCAGTTTCGAACGTCAACCGATTCGCACAATCAATCAATATCTCAACTTGATTTGCACGCTGCCCGAAGGTTGGATGGCTGAGTTGCTCATTGAAAAACCGGATGGGGCGCAGAAAAAGATTCACGTTGGCCTGTACGGGCTTCCTTACAACATCGAGATGCCCAAAGTCGAACTGCCGCCGGAAGACGGGGACAAAAACCCGCCCCCCTCGCCTGAACAAAAGCGTGCACTCGAACGGCAGAAAAAGATGATTGCCTTCATGTCGACCGATCCCGGCACCATTCGCGACGCGGTGCTCAATGCAAAATACACGAACTGGTTGCTGCAACAGTGGCGGGCCAGCCTTGAAATCGACGAGGTTCCCGCGCCGCGAACGATTCATTTGACCGACTCGATTCTCGTCGCCGACCAGCCAAGCGGGAAGCAGGAATCCTGGCTCGCGACCGACGGACGCTTCTTGATCGATTGGTCCGCCGGCGACGAGCAGTTGCGGATTGGCTTTGACGGCGCTTCGTTTTGGCGGCAATCCGGAGCGACGACAAAACAACTTACATCGGTCGAAGCCAAAACGTGTCCACAAATTGTCCAAGCAATGACGATGATTGCCGCGCATCAATCGGAACCGTTCGCTCCATTTGGCGCGAGGTCACTCGATGGCGCTGACAAAGCACAGAATCAGTTGGCTTGTCGGTTGAAATTCGTCGATGCCAAACAAGATTGGTTTTACTGTTGGATCAGCTTGTTCGACCAACAAGGCCGACCTCACGTCCGCCCCCTGAAAGCTTCCAGCGAATTGCATGGCGAGCCGCGCGGCGCGACGGTAACATTTTCAGACTGGGCGTCGTGCGACGGCGTGTTCATTGCGAAAACGCGGGCGTTTGTGTCCGGCTACGATGAGCAAATCAAAACCCAAATTCGTTTCGAATCCTGCGACATGCAACCGGGAATCGACGAGGCGTTGTTCAAAATTCCAACCGATTGAGTTGCGTACCAATGACTCCAACCAACTTGATCGACATCCTCCCATTGTTCTCGCGCCCTGCCTGGGCAACAGAGCCTCGCGGTCGTGTGGTCCCAAGTAGGATCTTGGGACCGAGTAGCGCGAGTTTGGGACCGAGTAGCGAACAGTTCCCTCTCCCCGCATTCGGGGAGAGGGTTAGGGTGAGGGGTTTTAGGGTTTTCTTCGACCGGTTGTATAGCAGCTTCTTCGCGTTTGCTTTTTTGATTGTCACAGTTCTCGCGCAACCGACTTCGGCACACACTTCAATCGCGCGACAAGACAAACTTCAATCCGCAATTTCCGTCGACAATTGGCTGGAAAAATCAATCGAGTTCTCGCAAAAGCGGATGGTAAAGGTTTTCGGTGCGGGGGCGGGCCGCGTCAATTCGTATGCCACTGGAATTATTGTCTCGGCCGAAGGTCATATCGTCACGATGCAAGGCGTGTTTTTGGACGGCGACCAAGTCCGCGTGGCTTTGCCAGACGGCGAACTTGTGACGGCCAGCGTCCTCCGCCGCGACCGCCAATATCAACTTGCCCTTTTGAAGATTCCCAACTCGACGCCGAACTTTTTTGAACTTTCGAATGAGCCGGTCGGCGAAAAAGGAGATTGGGTCGTCGCGCTCAGCAATGCGTTCATGGTTGCCGAACGCGAAGAGCCGATGTCGGCCACATTGGGGATCATCTCGCTCTCGACATCGATTGAAGCACGCTTGAACAAAGACAGCCTTGCCTATCGCGGCGAACTTGTGCTGATCGACGCGATCACAAGCAATCCGGGCGCTGGTGGCGGCGCAGTCGTCACTTCGGATGGAAAATTGGTTGGGACGATTGGCAAAGTCATCAACAGTTCAGAGACCAACACGAGATTGAATTACGCCGTGCCGAGCAAGATCATCAGACGATTTGTCGCAGGCGAGCCGCTCGACGACACCCAGAAAACCGTCATCGCGAATGACCAAAAACCATCGTTGGGGCTCGAACTATTCAAGCTTGGTGGCAAAACGGGTCCAGCTTATGTCGACCGAATTTTGGCCAACGGCCCAGCGGCTGCGGCAGGTCTCAAACCGGATGACTTGATCGTTACCTTCGGTGGCGAGAAGATTGGTTCCATTCGCGATTACGAGCGAGTGCTCCTCACACTGGCCGTCGGCAGCGAAATAATTGTGATAGTAAAGCGTGGAGAAGAACTTTTGCGATTACCGATTACGCCCGTCGCAATAAAATAACCATGAAAATCGTTTTCGCATTAATGTTGGTCGCCACAACCTCAGTCGGGTCCATTTCGGCTTGCCAGTCGAGTGCGCCGGCAGACGAGCTTGCCCGCGGGTTGATTGCAACGCCCAAAGTCTTCGCGGCCGCCGCCGAACGCATCCGCCCGACGCTCGTCACGATCGAATCCTTCGGCGGCGTGAGCGCGCTGCAAGGCGTGATCGGCGGCATTCGCAGACAAGGCGAAGGGAATACAACCGGAGTTGTCATTTCGCGCGACGGATACGTCGTAACGAGTTCGTTTAACTTTATTCAGCAGCCCAACGTGATCACGGTTGTGACCAGTGACGGGACGCGGCGGTTGGCCAAGCTTTTGGGTCGCGACGACACTCGGCAGATTTGCTTGCTCAAGATTGACAAAGTGAACGATTTGCCGATTCCCGAACGAGTCGATCCCGCCGAGGTTCAAGTCGGTCAGTGGGCGATGTCCGTCGGCGTCGGTTACGGCGATGTGAATCCAGCTCTTTCATTAGGGATAATCAGCGCCAAGAATCGCGCCGGTGGCCGCGCGATACAAACCGACGCCAACATCAGCCCAGCAAATTACGGCGGCCCGTTGATCGATTCGGCCGGTCGCATGATTGGCGTTTGCGTGCCGCTGAATCCGAACTCGCTCGACAAAGGCGCCGGGGTCGAATGGTACGACAGCGGGATCGGGTTTGCGATTCCGCTATTTGGCTTGGACGATCGTTTGCATCAAATGAAGGACGGCAAAAATTTCTTTCCGGCTTATTTAGGAATCGTCGTGGCCGCAACTGGCGATGACCAAGGCGTTCGCATCGAGCGAGTCGACAGTTTGGAAGAGCGACGCAAAGCGGCCGAAGCGGCAAAAGCGAAGAAGTCCAAACCTGAAGATAAAGACGGAGACGCCGAAAACGATTCGAAACCTTCGCCGCTCGAGCCCGATCGTCCTGAAGACTACGACTATCCCGCATTCAAGGCGGGCATTCTGGTTAACGATATCATTCTGTCGCTAAACGACCAGTCCGTGATCGACACCCGCAGCCTGCGAATCGCGCTGGGCCGTTTCAACGCGGGCGACCGAGTTGAAGTTCACATTCTTCGTGGCGAAGAGCGCAAAACAATTCCGGTCGAATTGGGGCGTCCACCAAAAACCGCGCTCACCCCCCACCAGCTTCCCGCCGGCCCGCCACCTGGAAACTAGCGATCATCTGCAAGGCGTGCGGTCTGAATGTTGGCGGCAGTTGTAAAGAGCTGTGTGATTGTCGAGCGATTTCGCTGCAATTGTGCCAAGGGTGTTTCAAGCAACTCCGGCCGTCAGTCATTTGCTAACTTTTTCCAAGTTCGGATTCGAAATCGCGCGCACCATGTAGAATACGAATCAATTCAATTGCGCCAGGATGCTCCAAATAAAATATCACGTGGTTGGGAAACCCTTTGACGTGAAAAACCCGCATATTTTTAACGCCGGACAGTTTCGTTTTGAACAAACTTCCGATGGCCGGAAATTCCGCAAGAAATCGAATCGTTGACTCCGTGTTTTCCAGAAAACGAACAGACGCCTCTAAACTATCTCGGGCAATATAATCCGCGATTTGTTCCGCGTCTTGGGCTGCCTTTGGTCGCCGCAAAATTCGGACAGTCATACGTTAGCTCTTTTGATGACGCGCGATGACCCTTTGCTTTAACTCGTTCCAATTTTGATCGGTCCATTCTTCGGCAGGGCCACTGTTGAGGCCATCTAACAAGGCCGCCTCGATATCCGATCGCTTTTTTCGCGCAGCGTCAACAAGAGCAACGATATATTCGCTTGCGTTGGCGAACTGACCACCGGAAATTTTTGCTTCGATGAACTTTTGCAAGTCATCGGACAGTTCAACAGGAATGGTGGACATGGGCGAATCCTTTTAAGTCGAGAACGGGATAGACTTCGATAACCTGAAATTATATCGGCAATATAAAGTTGCCGAGTTCGGACCACGATCGAAAGCCCAATTCGTGCACCGTCGCCGTTGGCTCCGGGTTAAACGAAGATTATTTCCAATCGGGAATTTTTCGGCCGGGGGTCCAAGGGGCTTGGGCGGCGTCGAGCTTTTGGTTGAGCGCGGCGAGGTCGGTATCGATGAGTTGGCGCAACTCGGCCAAAACTTCTTCGAACTCCTGGCTTGCGATGTCATACAACTTGCGATGAGTGCCGGTCGGGCCGGTACTGGCGGAAAAGCTGGCGAAGACCATCTGCTGCATGCGTGAAGTAATGCCCGGATACGTCGGCTCGTTGTATCGACCGACAATCGGATCGCCGTCAAACTTTTGGCGGACTTTGGCAAGACGCAGTTTGAGTTGGCGAGCTTCTTCGTAGAGCGCGCGATCCAATTGCGGGTTCGATTTGACTGTTTGCTGAATCGTTCCCAAGCGTTCATTGGCTTCGGTAATGATTTGACCGGCAGCGACGACGGCGTTTTGCAACTTGGATGCTTGGCGGCAAAAATCGAGAATCGATTGTCGATTGGGTTCTTCGAGCGAAGCCCACGCGAGCGGTTCGATTTCAAATTCAGTCGGAGCAATCAGTTCTTTGGATTCGCCCGCAACGATTTGCGAGACGCCGACGGTGTATTTTCCAGGCAATGCCAACGGGCCGGAGCCTCCGCTGGCCCGACCACCGGTTCCAGGATATCGATAATCCCAAACCAAGCGTTGAACGCCGGTGGCCTGATTCGCATCGAGCGTATTGACGATTTGTCCGGCGGCGTCGCGAATCGAGAGCACGGTGCGAGGAGCGTCTTCCTCTTCCTCGGCTCGGAGGTCATCCCACGACGGATAGGGAGTGTCTTGTTTCGCGCGAACTTGTTTCGCTTCGTTTTCTTTTCGGGTTTGTTTTTTGGTCTTGAGCGATTCTTTGAAATACAAAGTAAACGTCACGCCATAAGCAGGGTTGGGCGCGGTGAAAAAGTTCGCACCTTGAAACGCGCGTCCGCCGCCAGCAAGCGGTGCAGACTGAACGAACATTTGACCTTTCTTGATCGGGAAAAGTTTGGCGGGCTGGTCGATCATCTCTTGGGAAAAATCGCGCAGCGGCGAATAGTTGTCCAAGACGAAAATGCCACGGCCAAACGTACCCAGTACCAAATCATTTTCGTCGCGCTGAATTTCGATGTCGCGAACGGCGATGGTGGGAAGTCCGGCCTTAATTTGCAGCCACTTTTCGCCTTCGTTCAGCGTGCAGAAACAGCCGAACTCGGTCCCGCAGAACAACAGCTTTGGATTCACCTGATCCTGTTCGATCGTGTACGTGCTGCCCCGTTCGGGCAAGTCGCCCGCAATCGAGACCCAAGTCTTGCCACGGTCGGAACTTTTTACGACGTATGGCTTGAAGTCGCCACGCTTGTGGTTGTTGACGCAGACGTAAACAGTGTTGGCGTCGTGCAACGAAGCTTTGATGTCGTAGATGTAGCCGTATTCCGGGACGTCAAGATTTTTGAACGATTCGACTTTAGTCCAGTTCTGTCCACCGTCTTCGCTGATCTGAATCAAGCCATCATCGGTGCCGACGTACAATATACCTTGAACTAACGGCGACTCGTCTACCGATGTGATGTTGCCGTAAAACGACGTCGAATTGTTTTTGGCGACTGCGTCGAGTCCCCAGATGCGACCCATAACTTTAAGTTTGTTGCGATCGATCTGGCGAGTGAGGTCGGGGCTCGCTACGGTCCAAGTGTCGCCACGGTCTTCGCTGCGAAACAAAATCTGCGAGCCGAAGTACAACCGCTTGGGATCATGCGGCGAGATGAGCAGCGCCGAATCCCAATTGAAACGCAGCGGCGCACCACCTTTTTCCGGCTGCGGCTGAATGTCGATATCCTCACCAGACTTGCGGTTGTAGCGTACAAGACCACCGTACTGCGACTGACTGTAAATCGTGTCCGGGTCGGTGGGGTCGACCGCCGAATCAAAGCCATCGCCAAAAACCGTGATGAACCAATCGCTGTTGCGAATGCCGTGGCGATTGGCCGTGCGGATCGGTGCGCCTTGGGTGGCGTTGTCTTGGGTACCGCCGTAAACATAGTAGAACGGCTTTTCGCGGCTGAGACCGATTTTGTAAAACTGAGTGATCGGAAGATTAGCTTTGAAGTCATACGTCTTGCCGCGATCCCACGATTCGTACACTCCGCCATCGCAACCGACGATCAAATGATCGGCGTCGGCTGGGTTGATGATCAAAGCATGATTGTCGACGTGCTTGTCGGCTTCTCCCAATCCGACGAAGTTCTTTCCGCCGTCTTCGCTCACCATCAGCAGCGTATCGAGCGAATAAATGCGGTCAAATTTGTGTGGGCAAGCGACGATCTCTTGGTAATACTGCGGGGACGAAGAGACGTAGCCGCTCTGTTTTTCCCAATTCTCGCCTCGATTGGCGCTGCGGTAGAAACCACTCTGCCCTTCGGCCGCTTCGACGATTGCGTAGATGATTTCAGAATTGATGGGAGAAATTGCCAAGCCGATGCGGCCTTTGTCGCCGCCCGGCAAGCCTCGATTGATAGCTTTCCAAGTCGCCCCGCCATCGGTCGATTTGTGGATGCCTGATTCGGGACCACCGTCGATCAACGTCCATGTATGCCGCCGCCGTTGATAAGCCGAGGCGTACAAGGTGTTCGGGTTCGAAGGGTCCATCTGAACTTCGTTGATCCCGGTCTCATCGCTGATGTACAGAATTCGATTCCAAGACTTTCCGCCGTCGGTCGTCTTGTAGAGCCCGCGTTCGCCGCCGGATTTCCAGAGGGGACCTTGCGCGGCGACGTAAACCGTGTTGCCGTCCTTGGGGTGGACGATGATTTTACCGATGTGCTCAGAGTTTTCTAAACCGACGCGGGTGAACGATTGCCCTCCGTCGACCGACTTATAGACGCCGTCGCCGTAACCGACGCTGCGCTGACTGTTGTTCTCGCCCGTACCAACCCAGATCGTGAATCGGTCGTTTGGATCGATCGCCACGCAGCCGATCGAGTACGAATTCTGCGAATCGAAAATTGGTTGCCAAGTTACGCCTGAATTCGTTGTCTTCCACACACCGCCAGACGAAGCAACGACGAACCAGATCGAACGATTGACCGGATCGACTGCGATGTCGCCGATACGACCGCTCATTAGCGCGGGACCGATCGAACGAAACGAGAGACTTGATACCAAAGCTGAATTTAGACCTGGGGCTTCGTCTTTGGGTTCGTCGGTGTCTTGGCCCGATGCCCAATTTGGGCCAGTCGTCAAAGCAATTGCCAACATCAAGGTGCTAAATCGTATCCGCAACATCCGTCCGTCTCCCGAAAATGTCGAATTGGAATCGTGGCAACGATACCAGCATAATCGGAAAAATGTGGTGCGAAAGAGACGAGCGGGGGTATGAGAAGCTCGATTTCCGGCTGCACTATGCGATTTTATTTATTTGCGGGAGCTGCGGGGGCGATTGGTTCTACTTTGCTCATTGCCTCGACTTGAGCAGGTACAGCAGCATGAAACACAAACAAGATTCGATGCCGGGTTTCGGCGGGGTGATTTTCCAAACCGAGCGCGTCCATCACGCGTTGCGATTGGGGCGGGTCGGCAATGTTCGTCTCATCCGTGATCGATTTTCCATTGTCAGCGCCAGCGGATTGCCCGCGCATCATAAACTGAGTAGGGAGTCGTCGCGCGATCGCGGGGTTGGCCGGAAACGCTTTTTGCTCCGCAGCGTCCCTCGACTGTTTGCTATCGTCAGCGACGATTAATGACGGGTTCGGGAAACCGACAATTGTCGTCTCGTTCAACCGATCCAAGATTTGCCGAACCTGTTCGACTTCGGCTTCAATCAAGTAAGCCGTTGCAGGCGCATTCGAATCGACAAGACCAGGGACGACGGGTGGCGATTTTTCAAGCTTGTTCGCCAAGCCTTCGACATCAGCCTCCGATTCTTGTTTTTCGTCGAGGGATGCTGTGGAAAGCGTTGCTTGATCGTCCAAGTCCTTGGCCAGTGCGAGTTCGCGCTGTCGGAGTTGTTCGGCGAACGAGTTTGGCTCATTCGCATCGACTTGAACGTCGGCTCGTTGAAAGACCGACGCAATCCAAGTATCGGCGGTTTGTCCGGTTGGAATCTGAACAATTATCAGTTGATCAAAGCTGACGCAATTGTCGGCCGCAATCGCCTGTTTGGGTTCGACGATTAGGGGTTCTTGGATCGTAGCCGCGCCGGGCAATTCATCGGCTTTAAGTGCCCCGCCCACTCCTCGACCACCAGCGAATTCGATCGGCGCAACAGCCCTTGGCATCGGTCCTGGTTTGTTGTTCGGCACGTCCGCCAAGTCGCGAAGTGGATCGGCCTTTTCCGCAGTGTCAACCAGGATAGTCTGGCTGGTTGCGATTTCACCAGAGTGCGATGTTGAAGCTTTCGCCGGGGGATTTTGGCTCTCGGCGAGTTGGCTCGAGTCCTTTCGGTTCGCGCGATAATTTACTCCGACAACGACCAGTCCAATCAACGAAGCCGCGCAAGCGATCATCCAAGCCGTGTTTCGAAACGAGCGCTGGACACTGGGGACGGGAATTGTCGCTGATTCGGGTTCTGACGTTTGTATATTTTGCAGAACTTTTTCCGACAAGTTTGCTGGAGCCGATAGGGCTGGCAATCCGCGAAGTTGGCGGCGCAGGTGCTTTAAGTCTTGGTAGATTTGAGCGTCTTTCGGATGGCTGGCCAAATGAGCTTCTACGGTCGCCTTTTGTTCGGAGGACAAGCGGCCATCGAGCAACGCGCTCAGCAGTTCTGGTTGAAAGGATTCGTTCATGAGGAGCGTTTCTCCTGTTGCGCAATCATGCAATCGCGCAATTGCAATCGGGCGCGATGGAGCCGGCTTCGAACGGTACCGATCGGCATATCGAGTAATTCTGAAATGTCTTCATAGCTCATACCATTGATCTCCCGCAGCACGAGGATATTGCGATGCTCGTTGGAGAGTTGATTCAAACCATCTTGTAATTCGCGAACTTCGTCGGAATGTTCGAGTCGTTTTTCTGGACCCAGTTCCGGATCGGTGACCAACCGATCATTGATTTGAGACTCGTCCGACAGCGTCAGCATTCGCCGTTGCCGCCGCCGCAAATTGATCGCCGCGTTGATCGCGATTCGATAGACCCAAGTATAAAAGGAACTATCTTCGCGAAACGTCGACAACTTGCGGAATGCTTGGAGGAACGTGTCTTGCAAAACATCGTCGGCATCAGACGCGTTTCCAAGCATTCGCGCGACGCCGTTGAACAGTCGGTCTTGGTACTTCACCACCAGCGATCCAAATCGCTCCGAATCACCGTTCAGGACGGCCTGAATAATTTGACGATCGTCGGGGTTCATATCGTGGCGGTTCATTACTTGGACCCTGAAGCCGTGCCAAAAGTTCCCAAGCTGCGTTTGTTGGCATTTGCGGCGGAAATATTGCCTTTGGCGGGGGTAAGGACCTTGTTTATAGCAAACTTCTGTGTCAACTCCCAAACGATCAGTTAATTTCCCGAAATTGATCCAGCCCAACAACCGGGATGAGAAAGCACAACGCAAACCCGCGAACGCATTCCGATTATATCGTATTCATCAATTGTGCCGGTTGCGTGTTGGATACATGTTGACGAAATACTACCGGTATCAAGGCCTGCATAGAAAAGTCAAGCCTTTCGGGTCGCGAAGATTTGACAGGGTCCAAACATGACATAGTGTTTCAGTGTTCACGCAATGAAATGCGTGGGCCGCACAACTTAGTGCCGCGCTTGGTTTGGGATGTGTTCCTGGACCAGGCGTCGCCTGCCAAGTTGTCAATGGCAAAGCAACGCGATGAGCTTCCTACCGGAGCTTGACATTTTTGGTCGAAATCGCCGCCAGCGCCTAGGCAACGGAAATTGAATCGGGCTCTGCCAAACGAGTGCAGGCACGCGAATCGCCCCAAGTGATTTGGCGTGTTTGGTAAAGTCAAATGTCGCCTGGAGACAGGCATTTCGTTCTAGTTGGAGGATTCCATGAAGAAGTTTCTGAACAAAGTACAACGTTTCATCAAATCGGAAGATGGCCCAACTGCGGTTGAGTATGCCATCATGTTGGCTCTGATTGTTATCGTCTGCTTGACTGCAATTCAAGCTGTCGGTACCAACGCCAAGAGCACGTTCGACGACATTGCCACCAACCTCAGCAACGTCAACTCCGAAGCTTCGACTGGCAGTTTGTAATCTCCGTTTTCAAAGCTCCGGTGGAGCCTATTGCTAACGCATCGAGCCCCCTTGCGAGGTCACTTGCTTGGGGGCTTTTGTCTTTTGGTATGCGCCGTGCGAACGGAACAATCGCCAAAAATTTGCCAGAATTCATAGTTTTTTTGTCGCCAAACACTTTTCGCAAGCTACTTTTTTACAGTTCAAATTTTCTGGATGGGAAAACTTGAACGGCCAACAAGCGACTTCGGTACGGTCGCTGGGGCAAAATAGAACCGGGGCAAGAGAGAAAATCAATGATCGAAGCATTAAAGAATAGTTTGGCCGATAACTGGCCATTTTGGGTCGTCAGCGTGACGTTAATCGTCGCCGCTGTTATCGACGGCATTCAATTGAAAGTTCCCAACTGGATCACCTTTCCGATGATCGGTAGCGGCTGGTTGTACAGCATCATTTCGTACTCGGTTGCTGGCGAAGCATGGTACGCAGGTCTTGGGTGGAGCTTGGCTGGCACGGCGCTCGGCCTGGCGTTGCTATTGCCAGCCTATGCCATCGGCGGCATGGGTGCGGGCGACGTGAAACTGCTCGCCGGTGTTGGCGCTTGGGTTCATTGCGGTGATACGCTGATGGCCTTTTGCGTCTCGGTGATCGTCGGTGGCATTATTGCCGTCGGTCAAATCGCTTGGCATCGAGGCTTTCGCAAACATTTCAAACAACTGGCGTTCATCGCCAGCGAAATCGTAATCGTAAAAAATCCCGAAACGCTCGCGCAAATCGCAGCTCAACGCAAGAGTTCGATGTGTCTGCTGCCGTACGGGATTCCGATTTGCATTGGCACTGTCGGTTACTTCGCCTGGATGGGGTTGCTGGTCTAAGCCGCTCCAATCCAAGTCGTAATCGTTAACACGTTTTCAAAAACCGTTTTCAATTTTACCCAAATCAAATTCAAGCACGTCTCCAGACGAGGTGGTTTTCGATGAAGTCCAAGTCAATAATTTTGATCGCCGTATCACTCGGTTTCGGCCTGGTCGCCGCAATCGGCATCAGCCAAGTCATGGGTCGCAGCAACAGTGCGCCCGTTGCGAAAAAAGAAGAAACAAAAGCTGTTTTAATCTCGCTCGCCGACATTGATATTCACGGCGTGATGGCCGAAGACAAGGTTTCCATAGAGCGCTGGCCAGCCAGCCTCGTTCCGCCCGATGCGATCTCCTCGTTGGAGGAAATCAAAGATATGGTGGTCACTTGCCGCGTCGCGAAGAAGATGCCCATCTTGAAGCAAATGGTGATCCATAAGACTCAAGTCAATGCCATCCAGATTCCCAAAGGCTTTAAGGTTGTTGCCATTAAATTGCCGGCGGACGACGTGATCTCTGGCCTGCTCAACCCAGGAGACGTGGTGGACTTAATCGGTGTATTTACGACCGACAAGCAAAAAGTCTCGCGAACTTTTTTGACAAACATTCGTGTCTTTTCCATCAATAGCAAGACAGCTCCCGACATGGATCGTGGCAAACAAACTTCTCAAGGCGCGGTCGTTGGCTTCTTGATGACCAAGAGCCAGGCCGAAAAACTGATTTTGGCGCAAAAAGTCGCTCAGATTAAACTCGTCTTGGGTTCCGAAGATAAAGACAAAAATCCGTTGGCCGCCGCAAATGACAGCGGTAACCCAAACGGAGCCTCCATGGATGACTTTGGCGATAATCCAGAACCAATGGAAAAGCCGGACGGCGAAGACAGTCTGTTAAGCAAACTGTTAAACGGCACCAAATCGGATGCCCACGAAGTCATTCACCAAATGGTGATGGTCACTCCGGACGGCCCAATATCTTATGTCTTTCACAAAAATTCCCCTCTGCCGCAGAAGATTGAAGGCTATATGGCGCCAGCACCATCGAAGGAAGCCGACAAGCCTGCCGGTGGGGCAATTTCGAAGGACGACGATTTGATAGACCCTATCGATTCGGTTATCTCTGGCGAGGATTCGGTTGATAACAGCGAGATGAAGCCTTCCGAAGATTCGGGTTCTGCCGAAGAATCCAATCCTGCGACGAATGAACAAGAAGATCAATTTAACGCGCCATAAGCTCGAATAACCAGAAACACGGTTGCAATAAGCACATACGGATCGTTTGCAACAACCGTGCGATTGCGAATCAGTGCTACAAGTGCACTGTTTGGTGATCTCGGAACAAACCCAACAATTGCGCGACTCGAGACGAATTTACGTTTCGAGTTGTTCGCGTCAATGTCTTGTCGATTTCGGCTGGCGCAGTAACAAGGACTCCACGGATGGCATCCAAATTCTCTCTGACAGTTTCCCTTTCGCTGTTGGTCTTCGGATCACTAGGCTTGTTTGCGTCACGGGCTCAAGCCCAAACGCAGACCGAAAACGTATCGCATTTCGAGGTCTCACAGACGCACGAGCAAATCGAGATCATTCAAAACACCAGTCGACGCATGCGATTCGACTATAACATTCCGGAATTCGTTCTGGAAAACCCTGCTATCGTGCAAGCCCAACCGGTCGCACCGAATGAACTTGTGCTGCGTGGTATCAAACCGGGCGTGACCTCAATCACGATTAGCGATCCCAACCGCAACTTGACAACATTTGACATTCACGTCATCGGCGACGTTCGCAAATTGGAGTTTTCGCTGCAGCAAGCTTTTCCCGACTCGACGATCAAAGCCATTGCACTAACCAATGGCGTCATGTTGGCCGGAACGGTCGCTCGGGCAACTGACATTCCCGTCGTCATGTCGATGACTAGGTCGTTTTATCCCGAAACGGTTTTGAATAAGTTGCAAGTCGGCGGAAGCCAAATGATCGCCATGCAAGTCAAAGTCTACGAAGTCTCGCGCAGCAAACTGCGCAAACTCGGCGTCGACTGGGCGTTTTCCAATCAAGATTTCGCGATTGCCTCCAGCGTTGCCGGAATCATTCAAGCTTTCTCCAATTCGCCCGGCGCAGTACCAGCCGCTTCAGGCGCACAGACTTTGCAATTCGGCGTGTTCAGCGACAATCACCGCTTCGATGCTTTCATCGAAGCGTTGGAACGACACAATGTTGCCAAGTTGCTGGATGAGCCGACCCTCGTTGCGATGAACGGTCGTGCGGCAGAATTCCTTTCCGGTGGTGAAGTGCCCGTACAAGTTGCTTCCGGTTTAGGTACGACCTCGGTCGAGTTTCGCCCCTTCGGGACCAAGCTCGATATGGTCCCAATCATCCTCGGCCAAGGCCGGATTCGCTTGGAAATTCGAGCGGAAGTTTCCGAAATTGCCGCCGACTTAGGCGGATCAACTGGCGTACCTGGCTTCCGTGTCCGTCGCGTGAACACCGGAGTCGAAATGAATGCTGGTCACACGCTGGCTCTCGCGGGAGACTATCGGGAGGAAACCGAATCCGAAAAATCCGGTTTGCCCGGCCTTCTTAATCGACCCTACCTCGGTCAATTGTTCCGCCATATCGAAGAAACCAAGAATGAAATCGAACTTGTGTTCCTAGTCACTCCAGTCTTCATCGGCGAAATCGAACAATACCGATTGCCAACCAACATTCCTGGCCGCTCGACGCAAAGCCCAAGCGACACGGAATTCTACCTTCGCGGTTACACCGAGATCCCACAATGTGCGGTCGACTGCCCACTCCCCACCCCAATTGGCGCGATTCAAGCTCAACAAAACGTGTTGCCACAACAACCGTACGTCCCGGAATCGATGCCTGTTCAACCTGACTCGGCTCCTGCGACTCCCGCGATGCCTCCGGCCGAGCAACCCAAACCGAGCGCGGCGACAAGCTCAATGCGAGTGCCGATCATTACCAGACCTGCTGAAAAAACCAGTTCGTTAGCTTCCGGGTTTGGTTTTCCTAACCTCAATCGATAAAGAACATTCGACCAAACTTCGATAATTGAAACCGGCGACGGGCCTTGATTAAACAATCAAGGTCCGTCGCGTTTTATTTATCATATCGCCCTTGGCACTGCGGGCGTCTCGCACGCAGTTTTGCGAAACAACCAACCCGTTACTGGCTTGCCAATCGCGCGCCCTATTACAACCGTCAAAGTCGGTCCAACGCACGCGACGCTCCCCCTTAGAGTCACAACAAGTCGATAACAACAACACCTCCATCTAACTGCGCACTAGATTCATCCAGACGAAATACCGTTGCGGACAACGATCGTCGATGATGGAGTCGCTTGAAAACAGGTCAAATTCGGTATGAGCAACGCCCTTCGAATTGTGATTTGCGATCCTCGGGACTCGTCTCGCGAGATTCTGAAGAAGTATTTGCTTGGAGTCGACGAAGTCTGGCTTGAAGCGGACTGCTCTCGCTATGACTCGTTCCAAGACGTCGTCGAACAGACTTCACCCGACGTGGCGATTATCGATCTGGATTCCAACCCAGAAAAAGCCATCGCCGTCGTGCAGGCCGTTAAGACCGCTCAGCCCAATTGCGGCATCATTGTTATTAGCGCCAGCACGGACGGTCAGATTATTTTGAAAGTCATTCGCGCCGGAGCGCGCGAGTTTCTCAATGGTCCGGTCAAGATCGAAGAACTCGTTTCCGCGCTGGAACGCGTGAATGATGCCGATTCCAGCCGCCGAAAATCCAAAGCCGGTTCGATCATTGCGGTCGCGGGCTCCTCGGGCGGTGTCGGTACAACTTCGTTCGCGGTGAACATTGCCGTCGCCTTGGCCGCTCAACCGGGCCGCAGCGTCGCGCTGGTGGACTTGGATCTGTCCTTGGGCGATGCCGACGTGCTGATGGACACGATTCCAGAATACACGCTGCTCGATGTGGCACAAAACATTTCGCGACTCGACTTGTCGTTGTTGCGCAAATCGCTTACCAAACACGATTCGGGTGTCTACCTTTTGCCGCGGCCCGTTCAATTGCAAGACAACGATTCGGTCACGACGGTGGACTTTAGCCGCGTTTTGAGCTTGCTCAAAGCCTCGTTCACGCACCTGGTCATCGACCTTTCCAAATCCTACACCGCGCTCGATCTGCAAGCGATTCGTTCGTCCGATCACGTGTTATTGATCACCCAACTCGACCTCCCCTGCTTGCGCAACGTGGTTCGTTTGCTGATGTCGATCGACGCCATCGACGGTGTCGCCGATCGCGTGAAAATCATCGTCAACCGTTGCGGCTTGGACAAAAACCAGATCAGTATCAAGAAAGCCGAAGAGACGATCGGCCGCCAAGTCTATTGGCAAATCCCCAATAATTTTGGCGTCGTCTCCGAATGCCGCAACAACGGTGTCCCCTTCGTTCAATCGTCACCGAAATCCAATGTTGCCGAAAGCATTATCACTTTGGCCGAAAAGCTCTACCTGGAACCGAACGCAGAGACGAATCCTGAAGATTCTGCAAAAGACAAGAAGAAAAACTGGCTCGGCTTTCTGAACCGCTAATTGCTTCGCTTGCGTCACCGGGTGGCAGGCTCTGTCCGCCGCGGCGGATCGGTGGGCGTGGGGCCGGGGCGCTTCTTCGCTAGAACCTTAGGCTTCAATCGATCAAGCTCTTTGCTTACCCTGCTGTTGCCTTGAACCGGACCGCTTCGATTCGTTAGACTGCAAGTGTCACACTTCGAGTCTCGAATCAAGCGCGGACGGATCATGCAGCGCGATTTTTTCACTTCAGCTCGCTTCCAACGCTTGAGCTTCGGCCTCCTACTGTGTGTCGGGGCGATTGGATTTTGTGCCGCGTTTCCCGCTGTATGTTGGGCACAAGTCGTCGACCCGCCTGTCGTTTCAAAATCCGACGCCCAGACTGAAGACGACAAATCCGAACCATTGTTCGATGGCAAAACGCTGAGCGGTTGGACCAAAACGGAATTTGGTGGCCGGCGCGATGTCACGGTAGTCGACGATGCCATTCAAATGGACGCAGGCGATCCGCTCACTGGGATTACACGCGACGCCGAAGTGCCGACCGATAATTTCGAACTCACACTTGAAGCTCGCAAGCAAAAAGGGAACGACTTTTTTTGTGCGGCGACATTTCCTGTGAACGATTCGCACTGCACCTTGGTCTTGGGCGGCTGGGGCGGAACGGTCGTCGGACTCTCGTGTTTGGATGGCTTAGATGCGTCGGAAAACGAAACGACCAAGTACATCAAATTCGAACATGATCAATGGTACAAAATTCGAATTCGCGTGGCCAATAATAAAATTCAATGCTGGCTCGACGACGAAAAAATCACGGACGTCGATACGACGGGCAAGAGAATTTCACTGCGCACTGAAGTCCTCGCATCGCGCCCGCTAGGCTTTTGCAGTTTCCAAACCCAAGCCCAGTTGCGCGACGTGAAACTGCTGCGATTCGCTGCCGACGTACCGACCAAAGAAAAATGACTCTGGACCTTGAAACCCACCAGCTCTGGATGGAGCACGCATTGCAACATGCAGTCGCCGCACAGGCCGTCGGCGAAGTTCCCGTCGGGGCGGTCATCGTGCATCGAGAACGCCTGATCGCAGCCGCTTGCAATCAGCGCGAACAGCTTCGCGACCCGACAGCTCACGCCGAAATGTTGGCAATCACGCAAGCCGCCGCAGCACTAAACGATTGGCGGCTCAATGATTGTGTGTTGTACGTCACGCTTGAGCCTTGTCCGATGTGCGCCGGAGCAATTATCCAAGCGCGGATACCGACCGTTGTTTACGGCGCGTCCGACCCGAAAGCCGGCGCGGTTCAATCGCTTTATCAACTCCTCAGCGACACGCGGCTCAATCATCGTTGCGAGATCATCTCGGGCATCCTCGCCGACCGATGCGGTCAACTTCTTACCCAGTTCTTCCGCCAACAGCGCGAGTTGGGAAAAAAGTAGCCGCAAGAAAGCGAAGTCCGAAAGCCGATCTTTCGCGATGGCATTCAACTAACGTACAATCATCTCGCACAACTTCACCTTCCAGGAGAGAACCTATGAAGCGTATTTCGGCTGCAATTTTTCTAGCAGCCTTGTTGCTGGCAGGCTGCGAAACTAGTCCTCGCTCAACGCCGCCCACGACAAGTGCTCCAACTCGCGCCGGGTCGTCGCCATCCGAAGGGCAGACGGCACCCGATATCGTGGGAACCGACATTGACGGAGTTGATTTCAAACTAAGCGATTATCGTGGCAAAGTGGTCATGATTGATTTTTGGGGAACGTGGTGACCGCCTTGCGTCGCAATGTTCGACCACGAGCGGTCGCTCGTTAACAAGTTGGCTGGAAAACCGTTTGCCTTGATTGGGGTCAACGTCGGTGATGAACTTGAGGTGGTAAAGAAAGTCGTGAAGGAAAGAGAACTCAATTGGCGATCATTCTTTGACGGCGATTCCGAAAAGATTGTCGGTCAATATGGGATCGAGGGCTTTCCCACAATTCTGTTGTTGGATCAAGATGGAATCATTCGTCACAAATTTGTCGGCGTCAAACCGGCTGTCCTCGACAAAGCGATCGACGAAATGATGGCCAAAATCAAATGACCTATTGGTAAGGTGATAGCGACTCAAACCGAAAAGGACGGCCACCCAACCGTCCTTTTTTGTTTCGATACGATCCGTTCACTCCCCGCACTCGGGAGAAGGTTAGGACGAGGGGTGAACCCGATCCGCAATAGCTTGTCGCTTAAGTATTATGCTGAAATCCGTCGCCAACGCGTATCGCGAAGCCTTTAGCGGGTTACCGCGCGAAGTTTGGTATTTGGCGCTGGCAATGTTCATCAACCGAAGCGGTTCGATGGTCATTCCGTTTCTGGCGTTGTACGTCAACGAAAAACTGGGATGCGATGAACGATGGGCGGGTTGGATGGTCGCCGTGTATGGCCTGGGTAGTGCCATTGGCTCCTTTACCGGCGGCTACGCCTCGGAACGCTGGGGCCCGATGCGCGTTCAGGTGGGGGCGCTCATTATCAACGCAATCGGTCTGATCCTGCTGTCGCAGATGCCCACCTACTTAACCTTCGGCATAGTTTTGATAGGCATGAGCATCGCGGCGGACGCATTTCGTCCAGCCAATTTCGCTGCTCTGACGATGCTCTGCCCGCCAGAGCAACATCGGCGAGCTTTTGCTTTGAACCGATTGGCGGCCAATCTTGGATTCGCAATCGGCCCACCGATCGGTGGCGTGTTGTGGCATTTTAGCTATCAATGGCTCTTCGCTCTGGATGCGGCGACTTGCCTGATCGCGGCGGCCGTTATGTACGTCCTGTTGTACGAACACCATGCCGATTTATTGCGCCGCAGCACGCCACGAGAATCCGAGGTGCGTCAAAACCCCTTTCGGGATTTCCATTTCATGATGTTCGTCCTATTGAGCATCGTCTGCTTCAGCACTTTTTTCCAATTGCTGTCGACCTATCCCTTATTCTTGAGGGACGAGTATCGGTTGAATGGACTCCAATTCGGTTTCTTGCTCGCGTTAAATCCGGCGCTGATTGGCCTTTTTGAAATGGTGCTGGTCCACCGAATTGGACATTGGAATCAGATCCGAACGATTGCCTGGGGGAGCTTCTTGATGTGTTTGGGATTTGGAATTCTTCCATTCGCCAGCGGCATGGCATACGCCGCGTTCAGCGTTTTGATTTATACGCTCGGAGAAATGTTGATGATGCCCCAAGCCATGATCCACACGGCGGCCTGTTCGAATGAAGCCAGTCGCGGACGTTACGTCGGCATTTATACTACCGGCGTCTCGTTGGCGTTCATCCTCGGTCCGCTGTTTTTCTCGTTGATTTACGGATTCGATCACGACTGGGGCTGGTACCTGACGTTGGCCATTGGATTTGTACTCTTGATCGGCTATTTTTTGCTGGATCGAGCCGTCGATTCGCAGTCCGAACCACTGGCCAATGAACGTGTGGTGGTCGACCTTCCGTTGCACACAGTCGAAATCGAAATTTAAGACCCGAGTACTTCAGCCTGTGGAGAAAACCATGGCCCTCTGTTGGAAAACGATCGGGATAGGTCCAGTTTACGGAGTCTGGATCGCTCTGTTGGCAATATTGCTTTGCGCGGGGTGTGGAGTGGATTCTGAGTCGCGTCAAACTCGGGAAAGCACCGCTTCAAAGTTGACCGCTTCAGATGCGGGCGTCATTCCGGCGGAACCCATGAACATCGCGCCGCAAGATTTACCGATGAACAAGCCCTTGACTGCGGAGTCCATTCCGCCAGAGATGCAAGCCGCCGAGAGTGCGGCTCAAGGAGCCTCGAGCAGTTCCCTTGCGTCGCTCGCGCGGACGATCTCCCAATCCTACGAGTCGGCCAAATCGCAAGGCCTGACCGCAGCGACCAACGCCCGCGATTGGCTCTTCGACGACCTCAACAGCAGCAATCGCTGGGAGTACAAGATAATTACGGCTGCCGAGGGCAACCCAACTCAACTCGAGCGCGCGCTCAATGAACTCGGTCGGGATGGTTGGCAGTGTTTTCATGTGCACGCCCAATCGGGATCGTTGCAATTATTCCTTCAGCGGCACCCTTCTAGCATTTCGCGAAGCATACCGATGAGCGACTTGCTCAAGGTGCTCCCCTATCTGGGCCTCGGCTCTGGCGACCGCTGATTCATGCTCCACTCTTGTTGCAGAGAAATTTTAACCACGGATTTCACAGATGACACGGATAAAACAGTATCTCGCTGCGTGAAGATCTCTCGATCCGATAACTTTTTGGCGAGCGCGAGCATTCGAGCGCGATTTATGAAACGGTAACGGAACTCGCCCGAGATTCGGCCCAAATTCTCGCGAATTCGGCTACGCCCGACGCCAGAGCAATTCGAAATGCGATCTGGCTTCCTGATTCCCGTCGACGTTTATTCCTCGTCATTCCCATCCGTGCCATCCGTGAAATCCGTGGTCCAATTTCTTGGCTTTGGGCTCCACCCGGTCACTCTCGTTTGACTTTTCCACGACTCGCAACAACAATGAACGAGCATTCAGACTTGGGGGGCGAATTGGAATCGACCGGATGGCCTGAAGCGACGTACCGCGTGCCGTGGTTGGTCAGTTGGCCACGTTAATAGCTGACTAAAATCTTAATTGCCAACAACAACTTGGCTTTGGCTGCTTAGTTAAATAGGTAGCCCCGATTGCGGGACTTCTCCGGAGAGTCCCAAAAATTGGTAGTCAATTCCGGATCGTCCGAAATCATGCCAGGCACCTTTCGGTCTAAAAACAGTTTCTGGCTAAGTCTTCTTTCAGCCTGTCGTGGGCGGTTAGAAGAACGAAAACTAAATCAACGACTACGCATGTAGAAGTCGTCGTGAAAACATCTCGGGACGCGGGTTCGATCCCCGCCGCCTCCACTCACCCGTTGTCCGCAACGGGGCTAAACATGAACAAGGCCCGCTGATTCAAACCAGCGGGCCTTGTTCTTTTGAAACACGAATAGGGGAGTTTGCCTGAGTTCGCCCGCTCTCAGATACTTTTTTCGCGGCACTCACTCACATCCAATCCGACCCTGAAATAGGCTCAGTACTACGAAGAGGCTCGGAATCGCGGCACTCACCCTAAACGAGTGCCGCGCAGTTTGAGACCACAAAACGCGATATTTTCTTTAATGCGGATGTGCGGCTATTTTGGCCAAAAGACCAGTAGGAACAAGCATACGCAACCTGCGTGCCGAATTTCAGACCGATCAATGACAGCATTGGAAAAACAACTCTTTGTTGATGTGAGTTCTTCGAATTCGCGCCTTTGCCCCGCTCAGAAACCTGGAAACGCCGACTCTGAGAGGCGGAAGTCACTATTGTTGTTCCCCTTTCACTGGTTGGTTGAGAACAAGAAGTTGTTGATTTTCCATTTCAAGTTCTTCTATTCGTTTTTTGTACGACGATAGAACTGGCATCAATTCCTCTTCTGTCCAACGTGGCACAATGTGCTGGGGGCAATTGCCGTCCCAGGCCTGGATATGAAACAGCACGGTTCGCTGGGGCTTTCCCCGGTAATCATCGACGGTCATCTGCTTCAAGAGAGTCTCGTTACCTTCGATGATCTCGGCCGTTCCCCAAATCTTGATTCTGGTCTGATTCGGATAGTCCATTAGGAACATGAACGCCTTGTTGTTTTCATCCAGGTTGCCAATCGAAATGTATTGCGCGTTGCCGGAGAAGTCAGCAAAGCCCAGCGTTTTTTCATCGATCACTTTTAGAAACCCCTTCGGGCCTCCACGGTGTTGGATGTAGGGCTGGCCATCTTTGCTGGCTGTGCCCAAATAAAATGAGTCTCGCTGAGCAAGAAACGCTGTCAGCTCTGGTGTCACGAGGTTTTGCCAGCCACCGCGTTGTTCCATACGTGCATAACTGTCACGTGAGCCACGTTGCCGTTGTGCCGCTTTGACAGCAGGCGTAAATGCGATATCGCTGACGATGTGGGACATTAACGAAACCTCCAATGGAGCCAGCCGAGTTTCAAAATCATCGACCTTGCGATCGATGGAAAAATGCGATTGTCGTTCTGAAACGGCCATCGCCGTGTCGATTTGGCACGGCAATGGATCGCTTTCAAATTCAGGCTTTAACCGGAACCTTTTCCCAGACAAATTTCTGGAACGCGGCATCGACAGGAGTTTCAGCGATGTGGTTCGAATAGTTCGAAAGCACCTTGTGGGCGACGCCGACGAGTACGTCGAATACGTTTTCTCTGGTGAAACCAGCGGCCAAAAAGGCATCGACTTCGCTTTCGTCAATCCAGCCGCGATTCACCACTACGGAACTCGTAAACACACGAAGTGCCTGCAGCCTTGGATCGGCGATGGATTCACCTGTGCGAATCGCGTCGATGATGTTTTGGTCAACCTTTTCACTCTTCGCGATACCGGTATGCGCTGCCATGCAATAATGGCATTCATTTTCGTAGTTGATCGTTAACCAAACGAGGTTGCGCTCCGTCGGGGAAAAGCTGGACCGGGAGAATAGCCCTGAAAGTGTCAAATATGTCTCGACCGCGACTGGTGATTCCGCAAGCAGTCCGATCAGGTTGGGAACCATGCCGAATTGCTTTTGAGCCTGTTCAATGAACGGCTTTGAGCCATCGGGCGCGGTCTTGGAGTTGTGAATTGTGAAAGTAGCCACGGGTTGCTCCTAAAGGTAAAAAATGGAAATTGTTAAATCTGGTTTGGTTGAAAAGCAACCAAAAGTGTTAAAGTCGATACGCTTGCGGCAAGACGCGAAGGGTTGGCCGACCAGCGAACCGCCAAAACCGACCGAATGCGATCAACAGCATCGGCAGTGGTCATTGACTCGCTGGCGATCATGCGGAAGTTCGTTTTCGCAGCCGCCATCCCGTCCCACTCGGGCAGTCTTGCGGCGGCCGTTGCGTCCCATGCGATTCCAACTTCAAAGCCCTGTTCAATGAGCTCTCGCATGTGACTCTCGACGCACAGATTGGCCGACATCCCTGCCAATAGCACTTTGCTGATGTTTCGCTTGCGAAGCTGCAAAGTCAGGTCATTGGTTTCGGGCCCAAAGACCTTGTGGGGGCTGACCACGACAGCTTTTCCATCGTCAATGTACGGCTTGAACTGCTCGAGCCAGTCGGCACCCGAATCAGCCAGTCCCTGGAGATCGAGCGGGCCATGGCGATCGAACATGTTGATGTTGTGCATCAGTGTTTCCAGCGCCCCCTCGAAACGCCATTGGTGGTCGTGCGGATAGTAATAGTGCGGCGAAACAAAGACCTGCATGTCAACATCCAAAGCGGCCCTGAAAAGAGAATCCAGGTTTTCGACTGTTCGGTTCTCTGTGACGCTCTGGCCGACTACGCCCCATGCGACTCCCTTGGGGCTCAGGAAATCGTTTTGCGGGTCAATCACCACCAAGCCAGTATTTTCGGGAGTTATCGAGAATCCGGGGTTGGGAAGGGACATGGTGTTTCCTTTTTCTTGTCGAAAGAGTTGAAAGTGAATCGCCCATTTCGGGCACGGGATAAACGTTGAGTAATTCCGGGTTTCAGAAAACGGGTCGGGGCAAGCGGACTGTTGAGGTCCCGTTCCATCCCGACCCATTGCGATGAACTTGTGGTCTCGTCGCGAGTATCATCCGTGGAAATAACGCTCGTGAACGATCTTGCCGTTCTTCCACTCGGTACGAACCACTTGCTCAAGGTGAATTGTGTCGCCAGACTTGACTTCTACACTCAAGACCGCGTCATAGAAGCTGACGTTGCCTTCTACTGCCACGCTGCCGATCGTGTAGCTGACAAACCCCGTGATACCGAGGGCTTCCTGGAAATTGTTGAGACGTTCAATGGCCGACTGTTTGCCGGTGACCGCTGCATCGTTGCCTTCCTGAGTAACAACGTCGTCTGCAAAATATTTCTCCTGACCCTCGGTCATTTGGCCTTTCTGCAGCATCCCGAGCATCTCGGTGAGTTTGGATTTGACATCGGAATTCGCACAAGAACCGGTTTCAGAGTTGTGGATTTCGCAGGTTGTCATAGGTTTCTCCTAATTGAAAAAATGGAAATGATTGAAAGTCGTATTCGTTAACAAGCTTGGAACAAAATGGTTTAGCATCGAGGTTACCGGCAAACTGGACGATCACCTGACACTTACTTTGCGTGATGCACCCGAAGTGTTTTTCTCGAGGAAATTCAGCATGTACTGGGCGATCGTTTCGCCGTCTTCTTCCAGGGCAAAATGCCCGGTGTCGAGCAGGTGAAGCTCCACATTCGTCAGATCGTTTTTGTAGGGATGAGCTCCATCAGCTGGAAAAATCTGGTCGTTCTGGCCCCAGACAATTAGGGTTGGCGGCTGGTGCTCTCGCAGATAGGCCTGCCATTTCGGGTAAAGGGCAGGATTGGTGCCGTAGTCATAGAACATGGCCAGTTGAATTTCCTGATTGCCGGCTCGATCAAGCAACGGCTGCACGTGTCCCCAGTTGTCCGGACTGATTTTCTGAACATCGCGAACGCCATGGGTGTACTGCCATTTGGTTGCGTCGAGGGTGAGCAAGCCTCGAAGTCCCTTTTCGTTTTCCGGCGATTTGTCTTTCCAATAGGCTTTCAGCGGAACCCAGAAGTCCCTCAATCCTTCGTCGTATGCGTTGCCGTTTTGGATGATCAGGGATTCAACGCGTTCCGGATGTTTGGTTGCCAAACGGAACCCAACGGGCGCACCGTAATCCATCAAGTAGATGCTGTATTTTGTGACGCCAACTTTTTGAATGAGCTTGTCAACGATTTCTGTCACATTGTCGAACGTGTATTCGAACTCATCGACCAATGGCATCGAGCTATTGCCGTAACCCGGATAATCCGGTGCGATCACGTGGTACTTGTCCGCCAGTTTCGGGATCAGATTTCGAAACATGTGAGACGAAGTCGGAAAGCCGTGTAACAAAAGCACCGTCGGAGCGTTTTGAGGACCCGCTTCGCGATAAAAAATATCGAGGCCATCAATCTTCTCGGTCTTGTACCTCACTGCCGTCGGGTTGGCATCCGTTTTGTTACCGTCCTGAGCCATTGCCAACGTCGCCGAGACAAGGCCCAACATGATTGCAAGTGTGATTTTGACGGTCGCGAGTCGAACGTTGTTTTTCGTTTCAGTGAACATTATTTTCTCCAGTGATAGTGAAATGGGTGTTGTTGGTATTCGAGAGTGTGGTCGTCTTTTTAGATGAGTCGCCGCTGGGCCTCTGAAATGGGAACGTCGTTGGCACTCATGTCGCGAACTCGCATCAAGCCGTCGTCATCGAATTCCCAATGCTCGTTACCATGCGTACGGAACCATTGGCCATCTTCGTCATGCCATTCATATTCGAAGCGAACGGAAATCCGGTTGTCGGTAAACGCCCAAAGCTCTTTCATCAACCGGTAGTCCAACTCCTTCTTCCATTTCGATTGCAGAAAGGCTCTGATTGCCTCGCACCCTGAAAAGAACTTGTCCCGGTTTCGCCATTTCGAATTTTCCGAGTAGGCGAGCGACACCCGTTGCGGGTCCCGGCTGTTCCAGGCATCCTCAGCTGCCTGGACCTTCGCCAAAGCGGTTTCTTGCGAGAAAGGTGGTCGAATTGCTGTTGATAAAGTCATCCTTCGCTCCTTTTGGAAAGTTCGCTAAACACAAATTATTGCGATTCATGAATTCGGTTGGTTCATCACTTTGCACTTCCTGTGCCAATGCTGTACGCTGGAGAAAGAAGCGTTTTTACCACGATTTGCGTCTCAGAAACCTGTGAGTCACAGAATTTCGCGAACCCTAAACCCAAGAAACTGCGAGTTATAAATGTCGAAATCAACAGATGAACTAGTCCAGCTGATCGTGAATGCGGCCGGAGAAGGGATCTATGGTTTGGACAGCCAAGGGCTGATGACATTCGCCAACAAGGCATCAACGAACATTCTCGGCTGGAGCATCGAAGAGTGTTTGGGTAAGTCGGCGCATGAAGTGCATCACCACTCTCATGCGGACCGCACGATCTATCGCCAAAAAGAATGCCCGATTTACGCGGCGTTCAAGGACGGCAAAGTCCACCGTGTCGAGAACGAAGTATTTTGGCACGCAGACGGCCGAGCGATTCCGGTCGAATATACGAGCACGCCGATCTGGCAAAACGGAAAACTGAACGGGGCTGTCGTCGTTTTTCGAGACATCACGGAGCGACTGGAAGCAAGAAGACAACAAGAGGCTGCCTACCGTGAAATCCAGGTGCTGAAAGAGCAGCTTGAACAGGAACGCGATTACTTGCGCGACGAGGTTCAGGTCGCAGCCAACTTTGGTGAAATCGTCGGCGACAGCAAGGCACTGAACCGAACTCTTGAACAAGTCCAGGCGGTGGCCCAAACCAACGCAAACGTACTGATACTTGGCGAGTCTGGCGTCGGCAAGGAGTTGATGGCGCGAGCAATTCACACGAATAGTCCACGCGTTGATCGACCGTTGGTGAAAGTCAATTGTGCTTCGATTCCCCATGAGCTTTTTGAAAGTGAATTTTTCGGTCATGTGAAAGGGGCATTTACTGGCGCGCACAAAGACCGCGTCGGTCGCTTGCAGTTGGCGGACGGGGGAACGCTGTTTCTGGACGAAGTCGGCGAGATACCGATATCGTTGCAAAGCAAACTGCTCCGCGCGCTGCAGGAGCGGGAATTTGAACGCGTTGGCGACGACAAAACAATTTCGGTAGATCTTCGTGTTGTCGCCGCAACCAATCGTGATCTGGAAGCCGAGATCAAGGCCGGGCGATTCCGGGAGGATTTGTATTATCGCCTGAGCGTTTTTCCGATTCGGGTACCATCGCTGCGAGAACGGCCTGAAGACATACTGCCGCTGACGAAACACCTGATCGAAGTCATTTGCCGATCCATGGGCAGGGAACCGTTGAACATCTCCCGACAACAAGGAGATCTGTTGCAGAGTCTTCCATGGCCTGGAAATATTCGCGAATTGAGGAACGTATTGGAGCGGGCCGTTATTCTGAGCAAAGGGAGTCGCTTGCGGCTGGACTTGGCATTGCCCGATCCTGGTTCCGTTGCCCCGCAACCGGCGATCGGCGACGTTGCGGATTTCGTTGGTGATTTTTTGACGGATGCCGAATTTCGGGAAAGGGAAAAAGCGAACCTGATCGCTGCATTGAATCATGCAGAATGGCGGATCGCCGGGTCTGAGGGTGCCGCCGAATTGTTGGGAATCAAGCCCTCAACGTTGACTTATCGAATGAAGGCGCTAGAAATCGAAAAGCACAAATCGACTTCACCAATCGATTGAGCAGTTTGAGTGCTTAGACGACCGCGTGGGGTCAAAAAACTCAAACGAGCATTTTGGTCGACAAAATACGAGATGGCTATCTTCGTGAGACCGAAAACTCGTTGCCCAAGCCGTCGTGCGTTCGTTCAGTTTAGGAGTGAGCGATTCATTGGTTGACAGTTTTACGAATCACTTTTTCACCATCCGCGATTTACTAGCCCCGTTGCGAGTCCAGGAAGCCGCCTCCTTAATGACCCGGAATAAAATCCGGCTCAACGAAAATCAGGCCCGGCAGTGAACAAGTGTCGGGCTTGTTTTTTGCGCCTCGTATCGCGGGATTTTGCGTGACCTGAGGATCGCCGGACGAGTACCAGACGATCAAAGAAGCCTGTAGCCGCGTACCGCACGGGATCATCTGCCTGCTTTCGGCACTTCGATTTCATGATCTGACAACTCAATCACCGTTTGAATACGACCCTGGCGAGATTCCGTTTTGATCCTATTCAGCAAACATCTCAGCAATTCCTTGCAATATGGCTGCTGCCGCCTTGCCAGAAACCGTCGAAAGCTTCTTAACCAAACGCTGCTTGTCAACGGTGCGAATCTGGTCGATCGCGACAACACCTTTCTTGCCTTGCACTTGCGTCGCAACCCGGAACGCGTACGCGCGCCCTTGAGTCAAAGGCACAATGACGACGGTTCGCAAGTGCGAATTCAATTCATCTGGAGAAACGATGATGGCGGGTCGGGTCTTCTTGATCTCACTTCCGATCGTCGGATCAAGATTCACCAGCCAGACTTCGAATCGTTTCATTCCCAATCACCCTCGAAGTCAGCAGTTGTCGCATCCCAATCGTCCAAACGGTCTTCATTGGCTGCATGGCAGGCCATCGCATCGGCCTCCCAGTTATTTCGCGACTGGACATTCCTAAGGGTCAATTTGCCATTACCAACTTCCAATTCCAGCTCCGTGGTCAATTTAGCCTGTTCGACCACTGATTTGGGCAGTCGAATTCCCTGCGAATTGCCGATGGGAACCAGTTTGATTCGCATTAAAAACTCCTTCCTGAAATCGCATTCATGTAATTACATTGTAGCACGTCGGATGGGGGAGGCAATATGAACTTCTCCGAAGATGAGCCCCGATTCGTCTCGATCGCAAAATCTATGTTGTCGACTGGGTTACCCCAAACGAGTCCCGTGCTCAGAAACATTGTAAAACACAGCACTTTCGCCATTTTGTATCGACGATCTAAGCGGTCCCCATGCCTCCCTCACCTATGGTCCGCTCAGGGATGGAAAAAATCGCGGCAGGCGCGAAGACCAATCGCCATGAGGACGCCGGGCCGGCGGGGCTTGCTGCGTGGTAACGCGCCCCACCGGCCGCTTCTGTCACACCGTTCAGTCGTCGTTCAGAATCGTGACCGTGGCGACGCCGTCATCGATGGTCGCACCCACGGCGTTCGAGAGTTGCACGGAGAAAGTCTCGTTCGCCTCCCGCTTGCGGTCCACCTTGATCGAAACCGAGATCGTGCGGCTGGTCTGGCCGGGCAGGAACGTCAACGTGCCGCTGGTGGCGGTGTAGTCCGACGGCGCCAGCGCGGTGCCGTTGGAGGTCGCGTAGTTCACGGTGACCACAGCGTTGCTGCTCTGGGAGAGGGTCACCGCCACGGCCGTCGTGCTCGTGCCGCGGTTTCCCTCCAAGACGGACGCGTCCGCGACCGCGAGAACGACGGGCTCGGGCTCGTGCTCGCCCATGCTCCCCTCCAAGGTCACGAGGCCCGTCACCGAACCGATAGCGCCGTCGTTAGAGGACCGCACGTCGCTCAGCTCGGTGTAATCGGGCTCGATCGAGAACGGTTCCGGCCCCACGACGGGGTAGCCGTCTGCGTCGGTCGGGAAGAGCGTATTGACTCCTATGTCGTGGCCTGCGTAGAAGGACATGTCGGGACCCGACGGCCAGATGTGCATGACCGCGAAGTCGTCGCCGATCCCCGACGAGTAGGAGTTCTGCAGATAGATCAAGACGTCCCCTCCGGCGATGTGTTCGCTCACGATGCCGTTGAGCGTGGCCGCGTCCGGTCCGGAGAACTCGAAGTCGAACGACGTCGCGTGAATCTCCGTGACGTATCTCGTGACGCCGAATAAATTCGTGAACGTCTCGTGCGAATGGCTTGTGCCGTGGAGCGTGAGCGTCCAGATGTGTTCGTGCCCGTTGGCGTAGACCTCGGCGAGATCGGGGCCGACGGTCCCGTACAGATAGTCCATGCTAAACAAGCCGCTGATCTTGAGTGTGTCGCCTTCCTGAGCGGACGCAGTTGAAAGGGCGGTTGCAATCATCAGCGCAAAAACTGCAGCCCAGCGGAAAAATTTTGATCTTTTCATTATATTGTTCCTATGACTCGGCCTGCGAAAGGATGTTTCTCGCCGGAGCGCGCAGGCCTTGCGCCTTCGGTGATGCCCGGTCAGGTGGAGAATCCCCTCCACCCATACCAGTTTTCGGTGAAACCTGGTTTGACGGTCGGTACGTCCGACCGCCACCGTATTCCAATGCGACGCCGCGCGAGCCGCTGCGCACAGATTCCTCGCATTTTTTTAATTGGCGTCGGTCCGACACATCTGCGGATGGAGATGGGGGGCCGCCAGCGCCAACAGAATCTTTTCTGAAGGGGCCGACTCGCCAAGCAAGATCGCCGCACGTTCGGCGGTGTTCGGGGACGATCAGGGCGCTCGCAAAGGGGCCGGTGCAGCAACTGGGTTGATGTGAAAAAACCGGCAGAATGACGCCGCGTGTCGCGTGAGACCGGGTGAGCGGTGCCGGGCCGGTGGGGGTATGCTTGACGGCAAGAACCCCATCGGCCGCTTCTACTTGTCCGGGCCAAGCCCGGGTTTTCGGTGATTTGTTTCTCGTCAGTCCTTCACCGGGCTGAGGCCCGGATCCCGGTATGGCATCTTGCGCTCGTACAGGTCCAGCCGCTCCCGGCCGCCCTTGCCATCTACCTTCTCGAAGTCCGGGAAGGAGAGGGCCTTCGTCTGAAACTGGACCGCCTTGTCGAAATCCCCGGTCTCGGCGTGGGCTGCCGCCAAAGTCGCGATGCAGCCAGGGTCCTTCCACTCGGTCAACTCGCAGGCATGTGCCGCGAGTTCGACTGCTTTCCTGCCGTCCCGCAGGCGATCAGGGCCAGCCGCCAGCAGCAGGGCCAGGCGGTTGTGTGCATCAACGTCGCTTGGGCTGATTCGGATCGCCTCCTGAAACCTGGAGATGGCTGCGACTATGTCCCCATTGGCCTGTAGCACGCTTGCCAGGTTGAAATGGGCATTGACGAGGTTCGGATCGAGTCGAATTGCCTCCAGGTAGGCCGCGATGGCCCCCTTGCGGTCCCCCTTGCCGGAACGGGCGGATCCCAGGTTGCAATGGGCCATAGCGTCCGTCGGGGAAAGGCGAACGGCCTCGCTGCAATGAGTGATCGCCCCGTCGAAGTCCTGCGTAACTTCAAAGAGGATGCTTCCCAGTTGGAAGTGGGCCTCGAAGAGATCCGGGTCGGCGCGGATTGCCTCCCGGAAGCTGGCGATGGCCCCGTCCGAATTGCTCTGATTGAGTAGTACAGTGCCCAGGCCATAGTGGGCTGGGGCATGCTTCGGGTCGAGCCGAATCGCCTCGTTGTACGCCGCGACGGCCCCGTCCAATTCCCGCTTTTCCTTAAGCGCGTTCCCCAGGTTGCGGTGGTGGAGAGCGTTGGTCGGGGCGAGTTGGATCGCCTCCTTAAAGTGGATCATCGCGCCGTCGAAATCGTGCTTTTCATAGAGGATCGCCCCCAAGTTGTTGTGGGCACCGTCATCCTTCCGGTCGGCTTGGATCGCCCTCCGGTACGCCTCGATGGCCCCATCCTTGTCGCCCTTCGCATACAGTGCGAGCCCCACTTCGTAATGGGCGGAGGCGTAGTTTGGGTTGAGGCGGATCGACTCCTGGAATGCCATGCTAGCCCCGTCCTGGTCCCGCATGTCCCTCAGGGCGACCCCAAGGTTGTACTGGCCAAGGGCGAACGTGGGCTCGAGTCGCAACGCCTCACGGAAACGGGCCGCTGCCGCGGCCAGATCCCCTCGGTCCCGCAGCGCAACCCCCAAGTTGTTGCGGGCCGGAACGCTCTCCGGATGAGCGGCCACCGCGGCCTGGTACCACCGCACCCGCTCGCCCGTCGCCTCCTGCCGGTTGGTCGGGTACAAGCCGCCCAGTTCCATGAGGAGAGCCAAGTCCCATGGTCGCGACCATAGGGCGCTTTCCAAGATCATTTTCCGCCGGTCCGCGGGGAGAGTACCGAGGTTGCCGAGGGCAGCCGCGAACCATGCCGGCTGGTCCAGCGCCTCCGGCCTACCGGCCAGATTGACCAGTTCGCGGCTGTCGCGGGCGGCCCACGCATTCCGCACCTGGTCCCGGTATTGGTCCGGGTCGGCGGACTGGAGGGTCGCACGCAGCCACACAGACGACTCGAAGCCGGCTAACCACAGGTCCAGCGCCGCCAACACTCGGTTCCGGACCAGCGACTCGTTCACTCGCCTGGCGGAATTCGTGGGCGAATCCGCATCCGGCGTTACCCCATAAGCCAAGAGCGCCTTGCGCCACCGGTCGGGGACGATTCTTGCAGCATCTTTGTCGGGGCCCCGGTCCGAGGTCCAGGACCAGCGCAATGTGTTGATGTCGTTCAGCTCGCGGAGCAGTTGCAGGTCGGCCCGGCACCGGCCAAGCCGGTCGGCTAGACCGTCGCTTCCACCGTCCTCGGCCCGCTTCTCGGCCGCCTCCAACGCGATGGCCGCCCGGTCCGCCCGGTCGGCCCGCAGCGCCTCCTCGCACTGGTCGAGTAGGGCGGCCGCCGCCTCCGCGTTCCGGTCGAACCGGACCCGTTCCTCCCGCTCGCGAGCCTGCGACTGTCGGTCGGCGTGCCAGGCGAACGCGCCCGTACCCAGCAGCAACAGGAGGAGCGCCCCGGCCGCCGCCAGGCTGCCCTTGTTCCGCCTGGCGAACTTCCGCAACTGGTAGCCGGCCGATGGTGGGACGGCTTGGACGGCCTCCCCGGCAAGGTAGCGTTGCACGTCCATCCCGAAGCCGTTGGCCGTCTCGTACCGCCGGCCCCGATCCTTCTCAAGGGCCTTCATCACGATCCAGTCCAACTCGCCGCGGACCAGCCCGCTCAACTTCCCTGGCTCGGTCCCCCGACAGGCGGCGATCGACGGCAGCTCGTCGGTCGTGCTCAGCCGGGTGCTTGGCCGGGGGGGCTCCTCCTCCCGGACCAGCCGCAGCACCTCCAGCAGTGCAGCCTCCTTCACCCGCTTGTGTTGCAGCGGCGTCGTCCCGGTCAGCAGCTCGTACAGGAGGATGCCGAGACTGTAGATGTCGCTGCGGGTGTCGATGTCCAGTTGGTTCAGTTCGGCCTGCTCGGGGGACATGTACTCCGGCGTGCCGACCACCGTACCCAACCCGGTAACCAGCGTTTTCTCGGTGAGCGGCTGACCGGCCGCCTTGGCGATGCCGAAATCGATCACTTTCGGCACCGGCCGCCCGTCGTACAACGCCACCAGCACGTTGCTCGGCTTGAGGTCGCGGTGGATGACTCCCTTTTGGTGAGCGTGTTGCACAGCCTGGCAAACGGGCACGAATAGTTCCAGCCGCTGCCGCGGGGTGAGCCGCCGCTCGTCGCAGAACTTCGTGATCGGGACGCCCTTGACCAGTTCCATCACGAAGTAGGGGCGGCCGTCCGGGGAGGCTCCGGCGTCCAGCACCTTGGCGATGTTCGGGTGGTCCATGAGGGCGAGCGCCTGCCGCTCTGCCTCGAACCGCGCCAGCACGCTCTTCGAGTCCATCCCGGCTTTGATCACCTTGAGGGCGACCAGTCGCTTGACCGGCTCCTGCTGCTGGGCCAACCAGACGGTGCCCATACCCCCCTCGCCGATCACCTCGACTAGTTTGTACGGACCGATGGCGGTCCCGTCGCGGCGGGCAGCCGGAATGTCGTGGGTCTTGCCCTCGGCGAGATAGTTCTGGAAATCTGTCGTCGGCAGAAGGGGAGCCGGGCAGCCAAGGAAGCTGCCAGCTTGGGCGTGTTCGGCCAGGAGTTTGTCCACGCGAACGCGCACGTCGGGGTTGCCGGAACAAGCCCGGTCCAGGAACGCGGCTCTTGCTTTCGGGTCGGCGATTTCCATCGCTTCGGTAAATACTGTTTCTTCGGTCATGGAAAACCTGCTACTCGTTCGCGAAGTGTCTATGTGTCAATGCGACGGGGGGCGCCTCATTGCGCACAAATTTCCATCCATTTCGACCAACCCAAAGTCAATTAGACGTATCGTTCAGGCGTTCGAGTAGCCAGGCTCGGGCGTACGCCCACACCTGGTCCCCCTTCCGAGGCGAAATATTCAGAACGCCGGCCGCCTCCTGGCCGGTCAGCCCGGCGAAGTATCGAAGTTTGACCAGCTCGGCGGCGCGGGGGTTAGCCGTAGCCAATTGGTCGAGGGCTTCGCTCAAGGCCAGTAAATGGTCATCGCTACTCGCCTCGACACCGATGTCCAGGTCGTCCAGAGACAAAGGCTTCCGCCCACTACCATGCCTCTCGCGTTGCTTTCTTCTCGCGCTTTCTATAAGGATGCGGCGCATGGCTTCTGCTGCGGCGGCGAAGAAGTGGCCACGTCCATCCCAGTTCTGCGCCTGGTTTCCGCCGACCAGCCGGATATAGGCCTCGTGGACCAGTGCGGTCGGTTGGAGAGTATGACCGGCCTTCTCGTTGACCAACCGTGCGGCAGCCAGCTTTCGCAATTCATCGTAGACCAACGGTAACAACTGCTCCGCTGCCGACGGATCACCGGATTCGATTTGCGATAGGATGCGGGTGACGTCGGACATGGAGTGTTGACTCAATACTTAAAAAAGTTATTTCAATAGGTTTTGATTCTAGACAATTCTTCATCAATTCGCACTTCCGCCCGTTCGGTAAACCATGGAGGTTCGCGCTCGACCAAATACTTGCCCCAGCCATCGCCGCGATCCGTGGCGTTCACTTGCGGAGTTTTTGCCCATGACCAACGGCGCTGAAGCTGCGCGCCGGTCCGGCGAGCAGCGACGTGTCGATGTCGCATCGATCCTTGCGGCGGGGATTCTGCGGCCACCCCCAACGATCAAGAACCGTCCAATCACAGGACTGCAGGGATTGGGGCTGATCCAGTTTGGCGAGACGTCGCGACTGGAGCTCCGCGATCGCTTGCAAATGAAACGGGCTATGTTCGGACGGGTTGTCAATGTCTCCGAAAGGACGATCGCAAAAGTCGAATCGAGCGCGACATTGGTCGATAAGCTGCAACGACCCTATAACGAAATTTTTCGACTGTTCGTGGCACTCAGTGAAGTTGTCGATTCGGATTCGCCAGGAAAATGGTTCGCAACACCCAACGACGCGTTCAGTGGCTTGAAACCAGTAGAGGTTGTCGAGCGGGGCGAAATCGACCTGTTGTGGGAAATGGTCTTTCGGCTGCGGAAGTCGTGCCGCTGTTCTAGTCAGTTCGGAAGATTGTCCGCAAATTTCATCGATTGTCAAAGGCGACATCGTTCCCGATCAATTCAATTTTCATGCGAATGACTCCAATCAAGATTGATTCAGCCTGGCAAATTATTTGTGTCCTCTGCCAGGACGTTCAAGTACTTGCGATAAGCAAAAATCCGATCACGCTGTTTACCAGTTATTTCCTCAAGGATGCCGGCCTGAACAAGCGACTCGATTGCTTTGTTTGTAGTCGGTTTTGTACTTCCAGTCATCTCCAGGGCCTTGGCTGCCGTGATCATGGGTTGTTCGGGTAGCCGTTCGAACAGTCGGATCGCTGTGACATTCACCGTATCAAGGCTCATCAATTTCCGTCGATCGTCGTTAACCAGCTTGAACAAACGCCGGGCGGCATCAGCACCATCGTCGGCCGATTCTCGAACACATCGAAGAAAGAAGTCTATCCACCCCTCCCAGTCTCCGTTCGTTCGAACTGCATCCAGACATTGGTAGTATTCTTGTCGGTGCCTTTTGAAGCCAAGACTGACATAAAGGAACGGCCCGTTCAAGAGACTCCAGAACTCGGTCAAAAGTGTATTGAGAAGTCGACCGACACGCCCGTTCCCATCAAGGAACGGATGGATGGTTTCGAATTGAACATGCGCAAGTCCGATTTTGATCAGCGGTGGAAGCCCGTCGTTCGAATGAATCCACTTGTCCAATGCGGCAAGCGAAACAGGAACGACGTTCGGCGGAGGGGGAACAAACTTCGCGATGCCGGGTCGGGAACCACCAATCCAGTTTTGAGATGTTCGAATGGTCCCCGGCTGTTTTTCACTTCCTCGAACACCTTTCATCAATCGTTTGTGAATCTCACAGATCAGTCGTGTACTGATTGGAAGTCCTTTCGGATCTGCAAGCTCGGTTCGGGCGTAGTTAAGTGCCTCGACGTAATTGCAAACTTCTTCGACGTCGGCAACGTTGTTGGACTGGCGACTCAACTCGAAAGCGACGACATCTTCCAGAGTGGATTGCGTGCCCTCGATCTGGGACGAAACAACCGCTTCCTTTCGGACGAATCCATAGAGGAACCATTCGGGACTTGGCACCATGGCACTGGCAATTTCGAGACGACTGATCGCCGCAAGTGCTTCATTGTTTCTATCGGCCAGTTCATTTTCGATTCGGAGAACTGGATTCTTCGGTGGCAAAGGATCGGGCTCAAAGGCTCGTACTTTTTCTCCGCCAACGACCGATTTGTGATAAACGCCCGTTTTTCGTGTCATGAGTGGTTAAACAACCTTTACCAAGACTTGGTGCTAGTAAAGAAATCTTACCTAGCTGGATAGGTTAGTCAAGGTTTCTTTACTAGCGATTCGGCTATTTCCCCATGTTTTTCAGGATTTCCAGAGGATTCTGCCCAGCAGACTTCTCTTCATCGCTTCAATGGCCTCAATCGCGATAAAGTGCTCATCGAGCAGCGGGCCAGCGGTGGTACCGTCGTCACTCGTTCAGTCGAATAGGCCGCTCACGACCAAACCGTCAAAAAAGCTATTTTGGCGGGTTTGCCAGCAGGCGCTGGCATGCCAAATACGTGCCATTGTGCCACAACGAGAATTTGATCGGGCAATTTTTCTTACGGATTCACACAGGCACCGGGAAGAAAGGCGTTAGAAAGAAGAAAATCGATCACCCGAGCAGGTCCAATACGGGCTGGTGATCTTCGACGCCCGTGAGACGCACGTCCAGACCTTTGAAAGGAAACGTCAATGTTCGGTGATCGAGACCCAGGCAATGAAGAATGGTTGCTTGCAGATCGTGTACGTGCAGGCGATTTTCCGTAATGTGGAAACCGAAATCATCTGTCGCCCCGTAGGTCAAGCCACCACGGATTCCTCCACCAGCCATCAACATCGAGAATGCCTGGGGATGATGATCACGGCCCAGACTGCGCCCGAGCGATGCGTTGCTTTCCACCATCGGCGTTCGACCAAATTCCCCTCCCCAAATCACCAAAGTTGAATCGAGCAATCCGCATCGCTTGAGGTCTTGTATCAACGCCGCGGTGCCTTGATCGGTGGCGGCGCAGTTCTCACGATGGTTTCCAACGACATCGCTATGTGCATCCCAGCCTTCGTGATAGATGTTGATAAACCGAACCCCGCGTTCGACCATCCGCCGGGCGACCAGGCAAGCACGTGCAAACGACGGTAGATCCGGGTCACATCCATAAAGGTCCAGTGTTTCCTGGGGTTCGCTTTTCAAATTCATCAGTTCCGGCGCACTGGATTGCAAACGATGAGCCATCTCATAGGCACTGATTCGCGACTCAATTTCGGGATCGCCGACCCATTGAGCAGAACGGGCATTGAGGTCTTGAATCAAATCAAGCGAATCCTGTTGCAGCCGCGCGTCAACGCCAGGGGGATTGGCAAGGTTGAGAATGAGATCGCCTTGGTTTCGCAGTCGCACGCCCGAGAATCTTGTCGGCAAAAATCCACTGGACCAATTGGCCGAGCCGCCGCTAATTCCGGCACCCGTGCTCATCACCACAAATGCCGGCAGGTCATTTGACTCCGAACCAAGCGCGTACGTGATCCAGGATCCCATGCAAGCCCGGCCGGGTTGTGCGAAACCTGTATTGAAAAGTATTTGTGCCGGAGCGTGATTGAATTGATCCGTTGTCACCGAGCGAACCAAGCACAGTTCATCGGCGATTTTTCCGAGGAATGGCAGAGTTTCGCCAAGTTCCATTTGGCAGGTGCCGTGTTTGGCGAAGGTGAATCGCGGCGCCATAACGGCTGCATCGGCGCGAATAAAGGCATACCGCTGGTCGCCAATGATGGATGGTGGCAGAGGCTTGCCATCGTGCTTGAGCAATTCGGGTTTGAAGTCGAACAGTTCGAGATGAGACGGCGCGCCGGCCATGAACAGATGAATCACGGCCTTGGCCTGCCCAAAACGACGCGAAGGGAAGTTTGCGGTCCGCGCAGTTTGAGCCGCAACACCGGTCCGACCCAGCCCGGCACCGGCGAGTGTCGCCAGGCCGATCTTTCCCAACCCGATCCCGCATTGCTCCAGAAACCAACGACGCGAGGCATGGATACCGCGTTCAGCAAATTGATGGATTTGACAATTCATAATGTAGTCGGCCTTACCGATCGCGATTAGTTTCGCATGATAGTTTCGTCAAGATTTAGAATCACTCGCGCTGTTGCGGCCCAGGCGGCGACCTCGTCCATTGGTGGCTCCGGTTTTTCCGTTTCAACAGGAGGCGTTTCCGTGTCATTCGGAATCGATCGTCTCGAAAAAATGTTGGGTAACAGTGTGTCTGCCTGCAACTCACCCGCAGCGAGTCGCAGGCGTTGTTGTTGGACAAACTGACCGACGCGGAGTTGTTCCTCGGAAGAAGCGGAGCGGTTGAGGCACCTTTTGAAAAGGAGGTCGATCCGCTGAGCATCTGTGACCGGGGTGGATGCCAATTGTTCCCCCATCGCCTCGGCGGCCTCAACGATCACAGTATCGTTGAGCAGCGACAACGCCTGAAGTGGTGTGTTCGAGGTCTCCCGTTGTGCCAGGCAGAACTCGCCGCTCGGCGCGTCGAAGGTATTGAACATCGCGTAGGGTGTAGTGCGTTTGAGAAAGGTATAGATACCTCGGCGGAAGCGATCAGGGCCGACACTCGTATTCCAGGTTGCTCCTCCGTAAGCCGTTTCGTTGGCACCTTCGGGCTGCGGCGGAAAAACTGGCGGGCCAAATTGTTGCCGATTGAGTAAACCCGAAGCTGTCAAAACAAGGTCACGGACTTGTTCGGCAGCGAGACGGATTCGATTGGCTTTGGAAAGCCATCGATTTTGCGGATCCAGTTTCAGTTGGGTCTCGGTCGAGCGAGACGATTGCTGATAGGTCGTGCTCGTCACCAGTTGTCGGTGAAGTTTTTTGATTGATTGGCCTTGCTCGATGAAGTCCACGGCCAGCCAATCGAGCAGTTCTGGATGGGACGGGGGATTACCTTGCAGACCAAAGTCACCTTCTGTCGTTACGAGTCCTTGTCCAAAGAAAGCCGACCAGGCCCGATTCACCTGGACCCGCGCTGTCAATGGATTTTCCGGGGCCACCAACCATGTTGCAAACTCAAGGCGTGGTTCCGCTGCCAGTTGTCTTGCCAGCGGAGGCAAAAAATCGGGAACAGCGGGATTCACGAGTTCCCTGGGCTGCAAAAATTCGCCACGGTGATGCAAAAACGTCGCGCGTGGGTTATCTGCAGGACGCTCGCGAAAAACAAGTGTGGTTTTTGTACTCGGGCGTTTCTGCAGTTCGCGAATCTTTGCGGCTTGCTCGTTCAATTCAGGAGCCTGCATGAGAAAATATTGACGCAGCTGATGATTTTCTTCCGGAGACAATTCTTCGGAAGGACGCCACAACAGCTCTTCAATCACAGGCGGCGTCAGGGCGGCAACTACCTCGCCGCCTTGCGTTGTCGTTGAGATGCGGAAACGCCCAAGCGAGCAGGGATAATGCCGGCCGAACCGCAGCGCAATGTTCAGTGATCCTTCCGCAGGCAGCGGCTCGGACAGATTGAACACAGCGACGTTTCGTTCGCCGATCTGGTCTG
>JANNYC010000048.1:0-22022 GCA_031409895.1 Planctomycetota bacterium | reverse complement strand
CTGAGCGATTCGAATCCATGATCGAATGCGGCATCGGTGGTTGATTGCTGACGCGCATGCAGCTTTTGCAAAGCCAATCCCAAACGCCGTGCCCGCGAGTAAGCTTGGAAAGTCATTCCGTGAGTGGCTTTGAACCAACGCCGAACGCGAGTTGGTTCGAGTTTTATCGCAACGAGATCTCGATCCCTCCAGCGGCGGTTCGGTTCTTGGTCGACTTGTTGCAAAAGGTTCCCAAGCCATTCGGGTGAAGCACCAGGAGCTCGCATCGGCTGACAGCGCTTGCACGGCCGGAATCCTCCAGCGAGCGCGTCACGCGACGTTGGAAAGAATTCGACGTTGGCAAGTTTTGGTTTTCGCGCCGAACAGGTCGGTCTGCAAAACACCCCGGTTGTTTTGACACCGACGTAGAACACACCTTCGAATTCGGAATCTCGGCGCACCAAAGCGTCGTACATTTTCTGTCGTGACGGTAGACTTGATAAGGTTTTCATGGACGTATTTTAACGAACGTCCAAAACCCTTGCGAACGAAAATTCGACACGCAATTCGGATTGCGCGAAAAAGTATAGCGGCTATTGGCAGTCGAAAGCATCGGTAAATCGTTCGTCGTCGCGTACTTCGACCAGCGGCAGCGAACCTGTTCTTTCGGGTTGTGAACTATCGATACCAAAAAGGCTCAATCTCGCTCACGACGAATCAAGGGATCACAGCTGAAGGGGGCAAAATCGAAAGGAACCCTCTTCGAAATGGACGGGCCAGTTGAGCGTGAATACGAGGCGGGCGGCATGAATTGAAGTTGCGAAGCCACAGCGTGAGACAATAGCCAACCACTGTCGCCGCACGAATCAACGCCTGCGGCCTTCCGAGTTGTCTTTCGACTGATTTGTAGGGGGCGTCTGTGGCGGTTTGTAATCACCGATGATTGCTTTCAGGGGGCAGATCGCGAAAACCGGGCACTTCTTACAGCCGATGGCAAGGGCGATGGGACAGAGAGTCATGGCAAGTTTTCCTTGGAATTAATTAGATCCCATATCCCATCGTATTCGACACCGGTACGTTGTGGATAGCTGGAATCGCGGGGCCAATGGGTGTTGTCAGGCTTATGGGGCCCAATGTCGTTTCTTCGTTCTTCGCGTTTGGATGCGGCAAGCGACTTCCGTGGTGCCCATTGACGGCACCTGCCCGTCGGGAGGATTCGCTAGGACTACAAAACGACAGGGCCATGGACCGTTGTGGCAACGCAACCAGGCCGCTGTTGGAAAAGACGTGGCATCCGCCAAGTCGCTCAACGATCACTGACAAAAACGCAACTTTACTCGAGGTAACATTCCAAATGGCTGCATCGGACCCGGTCTCTCAATCACCGCTTGAAGAAGATATAAGCATTCATATATTCACCGTGTCCGCAACGATGTTAGGCGTGTGCGTAACATTAATTGGGTTGCTGCGAGTCGTGATTGTTATCAGCAAGGTCGATTTTGTGGCTGACGAACTTCTCGCCGCGAACGCGATCCTGTTCCTCACGTCATGCTTGTCCTCATATTTCGCACTCCGGACCCGCAGAAAGCGCAGGATGCATCGACTGGAGCGATTCGCCGATTCCATCTTTATTCTGGCAATGTGTCTGATGGTCGTCGTCGGCGTCATCATTACCTTTGCCGTCGCAGCCGTATAAAACCGACTCAATCTGACTATTGACGAGGCGACCACGAAAATTCGATTCGCCGGATCTAGGTCGATCCAGACGCATCCTGAACAAGAAGAAGTGAAACACTTGACTGAAGCCAACATAGTGCCCAATTCAAAGACGTCCTGGAGTTTGGATTCGGCTGAGATTCTGGATCAGTTGGGCACATCGCCGCAGGGTTTGACGAATGCAGAAGCCATCGTGCGCATCAAGCGGTTTGGCTTCAATCGACTGAAACCAGAGGCGACGAGCAGTATGCTCGCACTGTTCGTCTCTCAGTTTAAAAGCCCGATCATCCTGATCCTCATCATTGCCGCCGTGCTTTCGTTTTTTCTTCACGACCCCGTCGATGCCTCGATCATTCTCCTGATCGTTGCCGCAAGTGGTCTGCTCGGATTTTGGCAGGAATATGGGGCTGCTCGGGCGGTGGCGAAACTGTTGGCGACGGTGCAAGTCAAAACGAAACTCTTGCGCGACGGTCAGGCACAAGAGTTCCCAGTGGCGGACGCCGTTCCGGGCGACGTGGTGGTGTTATCCGCGGGCGATCTGATTCCGGCCGATTGTCTGCTGCTTGAAGCTCAGGATCTGTACGCGGACGAAGCCACACTGACCGGTGAAACGTATCCGGCAGAGAAATCTCCTGGTGCCGTGCCGCTCGACACGCCGCTCGGCAAACGTCGCAACACCCTGTTCATGGGCACGCATGTGATCAGCGGCACGGGCAAAGCGGTTGTCGTGAACACCGGATCGGCGACCGAGTTTGGCCAAGTCTCCGAACGGCTCAAACTTCGGCCGCCGGAAACCGACTTCGAGCGCGGCGTGCGTCGGTTCGGCTACTTGCTGGCCGAGGTCACTCTAGTGATTGTGATGGGCATCTTCGCATTCAACGTCTACTTTCAGCGTCCCGTTCTGGACTCCTTCCTGTTTGCGCTCGCGCTGGCGGTGGGACTGACGCCACAACTTTTGCCGGTCATCATCATGGTCAACCTCGCGCATGGGGCGCGCCGCATGGCCGAGAAGAAGGTGATCGTGAAACGGCTGGCATCGATCGAGAACTTCGGCAGCATGAATGTGCTGTGCTCCGACAAAACCGGCACGCTGACTGAGGGAAAAGTCCAGGTGCATTCGGCGCTCGGCATCGATGGTAAACCAAGCGAGAAGGTACTGCTTTATGCGTATCTGAACGCCAACTTCGAGACTGGCTTCGTCAATCCGATCGACCGAGCAATTCGCGAGCACTCCCCGTTCGACGTCTCCGCCTACCGAAAGCACGATGAACTCCCTTACGACTTCATCCGCAAACGCTTGAGCATCCTCGTCGAGACGCAAGGCAGGAATCTCCTGGTGACCAAGGGGGCCTTGAGCCATGTGTTGGAGATTTGCAGTCGGGCCGATTCCGCCGACGGTTCGTCGAAGTCACTGGAAACGGCGCGAGAGCAGATCGACCGGCAATTCCACGAGCTGAGCAGCCAAGGACTCCGCGTCTTGGGCGTGGCCTCCCGCGAGCTTCAACCGGGCACACCACTGACCCGAGACCATGAGACCGAAATGACGTTTCTCGGTTTCGTCGTCTTGTTCGACCCGCTCAAACCCGGCTCAAGTGAAAGTATCCAACATCTCAATCAATTGGGCATTCGCTTGAAGTTGATTACCGGTGACAACCCACTCGTCGCCGCCTACGCGAGCCAGCAGGTCGGACTTCAGTCCGCGAGCATCTTGTCAGGACCGGACCTGCACCGCATGAGCGACGAGGCGTTGCTGCACCGCGTCAACGAGATTGACGTGTTCGCTGAGGTGGAGCCGAACCAAAAGGAACGGATCATCCTCGCGCTCAAGAAGGCGGGTAACGTCGTCGGCTATATTGGCGACGGGATCAATGACGCCTCGGCCATGCACGCGGCGGATGTTGGCATCTCGGTCGAAGGGGCCGTCGACGTGGCTAAAGAGGCAGCGGACATGGTGCTGCTGGAAAAGGATCTTGGCGTCTTGGCCGAGGCAGTGCGCGAAGGCCGTCGCACGTTCGCCAACACGCTCAAATACGTCTTCATGGCCACCAGTGCGAACTTCGGCAACATGTTTAGCATGGCCGGCGCCTCGTTGTTCCTGCCGTTCTTGCCAATGTTGCCCAAGCAGATTCTGCTTCTAAACCTGCTGACCGATTTGCCGGAGATGACCATTGCCACCGACGCTGTGGATGACGAATTGGTCGAGAAGCCGCAGCGCTGGGACATCGGCTTCATCCGGAGCTTCATGCTTTGGTTCGGCATCTTGAGTTCGATGTTCGACTTCGTGACGTTTGGCGTTTTGATGCTGCTGCGGGTCACACCGGAGCAGTTTCGCACCGCGTGGTTTGTGGAGTCGGTGATCTCGGCGGCGCTCACCGTGCTGGTGGTGCGCACCCGCCGCCCATTCTTTCAAAGCCTGCCGGGTAACCATCTCTTGATCGCGACGCTGGCTGTGGTTGGCGTGACCTTGGTCCTGCCATTCACTCCGCTCGCGGCAGTGTTCGGCTTCGTCCCGTTGCCGCCGACAATCTGGGCCGTCGTGGCCGGAATCATTCCCGGCTATGTGATTGCAGCCGAAGTCTTGAAGAAATTCTTTTATGCAGGGCTGGCCGAGACGCGCCGCACTTAACTGGAGGATCTGTGTTGGACGCTCGCAGTACGTTGAGGCTGATCTTGTACGTGTTTCTCGTCACGTTTGCGGTCGCTCGCGTGACGGTTTTCCTCATCATGGATCGATGGTTGCCGGATTTGTTTTTGCACCTCGGAGGCACTCATGTCCATCATCTGAACTACGGCATCTTTCTCCTATCAGGCGTAGGCGGTTATGTGTTGGTCGCGTCGCCCACGGGAGCGACTCACCGCTTTTGCACGGTTCTGTTCGCCATTGGTTTGGCGCTGACGTTCGACGAATTCGGCATGTGGCTGCATCTCGGTGGGCCATACTGGCAGCGAGCCAGCTTCGATGCCGTCGTCCTGATCGCGGCGATTATCGCGTTACTGGCATTCGCTCCTGATTTGCGGCACTGGTCGCGACGTCGATGGATTGAAGCGGTGTTTCTCCTGCTGGTGCTCTCCATCTTTATTGTCGCGTTCGCCGGGTCATTGCGGCACGCGAGCGAAATTCTGTCAGGAGAGATACACGCGGTGGAAACCAAGTCGCCGCAGTGATGCGTGAACAACATGAGTGCATCGTGTTTCACCCCCAGGCGAACAAAACATTCGCTTGACTGCGAGGCGAGAAACGACACCGGCCTCGGTAGCCAAGGTAGCGCGCCTTCGAAGTGCTCAACGAAGAATTGGCTGCCGCGCGGCAACCCAATTGGGTCGGACTGCTCGAATTGCGATTCTAAACAATGCCCGGCCGTTTCAAAAACGGCCGGGCTAAGTCACTTGCCATAACCAGTCAAGCTGGTCTACTTCGACGATTTCACCATGTGCTCGCCAAGATCCTTCAACGCCTTCTCGACACTCTGAAGGTGCATACCTAGCGTATCGTGATTGACGGATTTCTTCTCGGACGTCAGCTTTCCGTTGTCGTAGATCTTGGTGATCACTTCGTGTGTGTCCGGCCCGAATTGGTAGTGAGCGGAGTTTGCCGCGTGCTGCAAGTAGTTGGCTGCCAATTCGAGATCAAGTCCAGCGTCCGCTTCCTCGGATTTTCCCCACTACTCCTTTGCCTTGAAGTAGTGCCATTCAGCCAGTGCGGACGCTGCCTTCGCAAGCGAACCATCAAGATTGGCAGCGGACGTGATGCTTCCCGCTCGAAGATCCTTGGCCAGCGCGGTCAACTCGCGCTCGGCCGTGGTCAGCTTCTCTTTGGTAATCGGCATCGCATGCCCAGCAGCCAATTTGAGCCAACTCGCTGCCTTGTCGATCTCATTCGCGGCCGATTTCTCTTCGTTCCGTCGATAGTGGTAGCGGATGGAATCGAGTGAGTAGAGCGGCTCGAACCGAAGCGGGACAAAGAAATCCTCCTCGATGATCAACCAGCCAGGCGAGGCGGCGGGCTTTGCCTCTTGCTTGGCTTTCGTTGCTGATCCAGCTTGGGCATTGGCCGCTGTGACGCAAAGCGCGCTGGACGCAGTAACAATCAGTGCGGCACAAGCGAGATCTTCGACCGGAACATCATGTCTTGCGCGTCCTGCGCGGTTCAGTGGAAGTCCTCTTTTCCACGGTTTAGACATACGGGATTCCTTCCCGTCGAGTTGCGGAGCGCTGGTAACGGACTCGGACGCGGAACTTTGCGTCGTCCTGACCGTCAAGCGACATGTGAAACTGGTCCGACGTGCAACGGCTCTGTCTGGACGCGCCCCAAACGAGATGACTGCACCCGAAGCCGACAGCCTAGCTCGCAAGTGCCGTGCCAGAATAGTTGGATCAGGTAAGAAACGATCCCGATGTGGCTGAAGCGCCAGAAAAAACTCCTCGCTGCGGTGGAGGCCTCTTTCCTCGATCGTCGTGCGGACGACTTCGCCCGAGATCCTGTCAATCGCGTCGTCGAGAATGACGAAAAACATGGGCCGCACCAGGTCTCTGTTGATTCGGAACGGACGGGGAAATCCATGCTATGTTGGTTTAAAATGCCCCAACGAGGCAAGAAGTCTTGGGCGACCGAATCGGCATCTTGACGAACCATTGGTCGAAATCGGGCGTCTCAGCTATTTCATCCAAATATCGATTCTATACGTTTGAGTTACGAGCAATCAACGCGGTCACGTCTCCCAGAATTCTTGGCAACGCGAGACCGCCATAGGAAGCCAGATATTTGGCGGTCCATTCGGGATCGAATTTCTCCTTGTACTTCCGCAGTCCCTCAAATCGATAAAAGTGCTGCCCATGGCGGTAAACAAGCCCTGCGGCCTTATTCCACAGCGGAGCCAATGGACGATCCTCAATGCCCGACAGCGGGGCCATCCCCAAGTTGAACCAAGAGTAGCCTTCGCGTTGGCCCCAACGCATCAACTCGATGAACAGGTACTCCATGACGCAGGCTGGAGCATTGGACGTGTAGCGCATCAGATCGGGGGACACTTCCTGGCGATCGGCAGCGCACCAGATGTTCGCAAAGGCCACGATCGTTTCGCCGTGGCGCACGACCGCGACTTGAAATCGCGATAAGTATTGCTCGTCAAAGAATCCCATTGAAAAGCCTTTTTCGGTCGCCTGCTTGTCTGCGAGCCAGCCCTCTGAGATCCGTCGAAGTTCAGGTAACAGGTCTGGAATGGCCGACTGCGGCAGCACTTCAAAGCGGCAATGTTCCCGTTCCATGCGATGCACGGTCTGCCGCAAATCCTTGTGAGTCGGGCCCTCCAGTGTGAATGTATTGAGCCGAACTCGGGCCTCTTCTCCGAGTTTGAACAAGGAAAAGCCTTGGTCAAGATAAATGGTCAGGTTCTCGGGATGAACCTGATAAAAGACTGGCCTGCCCGCGTGGCGGTCGCAGAGCGTGCGAAATTGCCAGACCATCTCGGACCGCTCTGCCAATGGCCCAATCGGGTCTCCCATCACAATCCACGTTCGCCCCTGAACGGTATAAGCAAGGCACGCCGTTCTCGTAGCGTTAAATAGCAACGATTTGGCCCCCAGCAAAATCAAGTTCGGCCACGTCTCGGACTGCTGGCCGATGACGGTCGTGGCATCATTCAAGTCACTATTTGACGGCTTGGTAGGCGCGGGCTGATGCGGAACAAGCAACCGTCCCGTAGCGAAGACGAGGATTGCAATCACCAGTCCGACGCTGGCCCGCAGGAAGCGGGGGGCGTCGCCGTGGAGTTCCACGGTCCACCACAAGTCTGGAGTAAATTCCACGTGACGGTAAGCGAAGAAACCCAGCCAGAACGAACAGAGTGCAACTACGGCGATCAATCCGATCCAACCGAATGTCAACGGTTCGTGGATCAGCGAGCCTTGCCTATAGAAACGCCGCTTGCAAGGCCACAACGAAAGTAACCCGAATCCCAGAAGACACGCCTCTTCGTAGTCTGCCCCCTTGAGCAGCGAGCAGCCCACGCCCGCCCAGAGCAGACCCATTGCCAACCACCACGCGGAATCCAGGCGGCGTTGCAGTCCCGGCGCGGCCAACAACAGTCCCAGCCCAACCAGACTATTCAGAAAGTGCGCCGTCTCGACCACGGGCAGTGGCAGCCATCGATCCAACATCGTGAGCCGATGGTGCAGTCCCGGAGTCGAACCTGATAGTAACAAGATCGCCCCGCTCAATGCCGCCATCCCGGCCAGCAGCGTCGGCGAAATGGGGCCGAGTAAGCTTCCAGTCCGACTCCAAGCGACTTTGAGCACTGATCGATGCGTCAGTGCCTCGTTGGCCGCAGTGAGCAATCCAGCGAAGCCCAGTGGGATCAGATAGTAGATGACTCGGAAAGCAAGCAGCGCTGCCAACATGTGGACACGATCGGCGGGAACGAGAGACAGCATCACGGCCTCAAAAACTCCGATTCCACCAGGGACGTGTGTCACCAAGACCGCAACCACCGCAACGCAAAACATACCCGCAAAATGCAGGAACCCCACGCTGGTCTCTGCAGGCAATAGCACGTACAAACACGCTGCGGCCGCGCTCAAGTCAATTACCGCCACAAGTAGTTGCATTACGGCGGTGCGCAGTGATGGCAAAGTGAACTGCCACCCGCGCCAAGTGAGTGGCGTTCTACGAAACTTGGCCAAGACCAACCAAGCGAGGACGCAGCTCAACAACATACCGCCCAAGATGCGAAGCAACACCGCCGACATGTCGTTGAAAGCAATTACCGGATCGACGATCAAAGAGACTCCCGCGATCGCAAACACGCCGAGCCAGAAGGCCACGCCAACCTTCAAGACAACCTCGGCGATCTCGACCGAGGTCAGGTCAGACTGGGCGTAGAGTCGAGCGCGCAGCGGCGTACCTCCGAAGATGGCTCCGAAGTTGAAGCTCGCCACAAAGCTGATGAACGACACGAGCGCCACTCGAGCAATTGGCAATCGTCTGCCAATGCTGCGTAGCGCCAGCCAGTCGTAGCCGATCAGTATCGCGTAATTCAGTACGGTCAGTCCCAACGCTGCGACCAATCGACCCGTCGGGATGCTGCGGAGTCGATCTCGAACGTCGTGGTAGTGGTACTGTGCCAACAGACCATGTACGAGCAACAACGCCACCAGAAACACCAAAACCATCGCCACGGGGCGACCGAATGACTTCCAAATCGATTTCTGCTCCGTGATGGGTAACATGTCCCTCGTCGCCTCAAGGTGATGATCCAGTTTCCCTCACCCGGTTGGCTTGAATCAAAGGCAATTCATTTCCAAGTTGCAAGCAGGTAACCAATTCATCCTAGTCCATTGCTTGAATTAAAATGACAAGCATCATACTGAGTAATTCGGCGGGGAAATTTTGGGGGTTGGTTGGTGTAACGTCGGGTGACGCGGGAGTTGGCGGGGAATTGGGCTGACTGGCTGACGTTAATCGTTCTTGGATCGAGAATTCTTGCGACCACAGCGCAACAAACAAGTTGCAAGGCGGGGCTTGCGGGTGAGAGTCAATCGATCGTCAGGATTGCAGAGCCCATGATTAACCCGTCGCCCCGAGTCGGACGACGTTATCGACGTAATTCTACCGACACGGCCTCATGGGCCACCGCGTTTGCGCAGTTCCGGCAACCACTTGTGCGACCTTAATCCGGCCCACGCGAGAAGCGCGTTCTAAGGGCGAATGAATACTTGCATGGACTTGCCGGCGAGAGACAGCCGCTTGTTGCGAGGCATAGGGGGGCCGGTTTCGTTGGGGAACAAGTCGTCAGGACTGGGGCGCGCCGTATCGATGAACAACTTCCAGTCCTTGTAAGACAGGAAATGCGGGGTCAAGAATTCGACCGCGTCGGGCGTCGGGTTGAGCAACGTAAAGACATCGCGTCCCAATAATTCCGGATCCTCGGACTGTGGTGGCGCGGAAAGTAGAAATGAAATCGTCGAGGCAGAGGCATTCCATTCAACCGGTTGCCCCGATGCGCTGTACCAACTGACGTCGGGCAGATGGCTCCGGCCGTTCATCTTGCCGGTCAAAAACTGTTGGCGGCGAAGCGTCGGTTGAGAATGGCGGAAGCGAATAAGCTCGCGGTAGAAACGAATTAGGTCCGCGTGTTTTTCCACCAGCGACCAATCGAACCAAGAAATTTCGTTGTCTTGGCAATAGGCGTTGTTGTTTCCTTGTTGCGTGCGTCGGCATTCGTCTCCCGCGACGAGCATCGGAACTCCCTGGGAAAGCAACAGCGTCGCTAGGAAGTTTCGAATTTGGCGGGCCCGCACGGATTCAATATCAGCCTTCGTCGTCGAACCTTCCTCGCCGTTGTTGTCGCTAAAATTCTGTTCTTCGCCGTCACGATTGTCTTCACCGTTGGCCAAGTTTCGTTTCTCGCGAAACGTAACGAGGTCGTTCAGCGTGAAGCCATCGTGCGATGAAATAAAATTGATACTCGCACACGGCGGTCGCCCTCCGGGTTGGTACAAATCACTGGAGCCAGATACCCGCGTGGCCAAATGACCGTGCATTCCTTCATCACCACGCCAAAATCGGCGTACGTCGTCTCGATAGCGACCGTTCCACTCGGCCCAGCGGTCATCGCCAAACGAACCGACTTGATAAGCGCCAGCGGCATCCCAAGCTTCGGCGATGATTTTGGTATCGGCCAACAGCGGATCCTCGCCGATCGCTTCAACTATGGGCGGGTTGGGAACCAAATTCCCGTTCCGATCACGATTCAGAATCGAGGCCAGATCGAATCGAAATCCGTCGATATGAAAATTGTGCACCCAGTGACGCAGGCAATGAAAGATCATTTCGCGGACGATCGGGTGATTGCCGTTGACCGTGTTGCCGCAGCCCGAATAGTTCTTGTAAAAGCGTTGGTCGGCTTCGAGCATGTAGTAAACGGAATTCTCAAGGCCTTTGAAGCTCAGCGTCGGACCGAGGTGATTGCCCTCGCAAGTGTGATTGAACACCACGTCGAGAACGACCTCGATACCCGCAGCGTGCAGGGCTTTGACCATCTGCTTGAATTCGTTAACTTGTGCTCCGGCAGCTTCGCTCGCTGCGTAACCGCGGTGCGGCGAGAAAAACGCCAGCGAATCATAGCCCCAATAATTGGTTCGGACCGCAGGGCGACCATCGAACTCATTCGTTGGGAATTCATGAACCGGCATCAGTTCGACGGCGGTGACCCCCAGAGATTTCAAATACGGAATTTTTTCAATCACTCCCAGATACGATCCAGGATGCTGAACCCCGCTGCTCGGATGTTTCGTAAAGCCGCGAACGTGCAATTCGTAGATCACCGTTTCCGACGTGTGCCTTTGCAAGTGCCGGTCGCCAGCCCAATCGAAATAATCGTCGATCACCACGCATTTGGGCGGGCGAATGATTCCATCGGCTGCGGGTTGAAATTCACCCGCGAGTGCTTTGGCGTAAGGATCAATAAGGCGAGCGTTCGAGTCAAACCGCATGCCGCGAGCTGGATCGAACGGCCCGTTGGCTTGAAAATGATATAGCTGTCCGGCACCAATTCCCGGTACAAAAATGCTCCAGATGTTTCCCCAACGATCGGTCTTGGGATCAAAGGTAATGACTTCGGCAGGCTCTAAATCGCCGACGCGATCGTACAGCAACAGTCGAATCTCGGTTGCATTTCGGCTGAACAGCACGAACTGAACGCCCGAATCGTGCAGTAGCGCGCCGTACGGCAAGATGTGAGCCAATTGCAGATCAGGATGAGAATGTTGCATTTGAATCAACAAGGCGGCTACTCCAGGCAAACTCGTCCAAGATCATCGCGCGACGGAAAAACATATCACAAGGCAAAAATATGGACTGACAATTGCGTGTCCGGTCCGGATTTCAGCACGACTTTCGGTGGGTCGTATCTAAATTGTTCGTCGCGTAATTCAGCAAAGAAAATGTAGCCCGGAAAGAGAATGGGATCATGCTTGATTCTACCAATACGCCGATCCGACCGCTCGAAATCGAACAGTTATTCGGGTCTTGGCGGTCAATCGCAATGTTGCGCGTTATTCCGCACTCGTGCATCGTCCATTTGAAATTTAAGGATCGACACAACGGACTAGCGTGGTCGACTCGCGGATAATGTCAGATGACTTAACCGCCACCGAATGGGTCGTCGCTTTCAGATTTTGGCGCAGGTTCGTCATTCTTGGGCGCGGGTTCCTCGGGCTGTTTTTCCGCAGCACCGCCACCAAATGGATCGCTATTGTCGGATTTGGGGGCTGGTTCCTCGGACTTCTTTACCGCGCCGCCGCTGAACGGGTCGTCAGATGCGGGTTTTTTAGTCATTGCCTTGGTTGCTTGCGCGGCGCCGATACCAACGACGGGGCTTTGTTTCGATCGCTCGGATTTCGACGGTGGAAAATATGCTTTAGCGGTCGTGTCGGGAAACGGAATTGTCGGGTCGACAATCGCGGACACGTCTGGCAAATTCTTCGGATCGATTGGTGCCGCGTTTGCATTTGACGGATCACGAGGGCTAAACGTGTTGACAGCAGAATTTCTCTGCCGGCGAATGATGTGATCTTGAGCGAAAGCGTCGCGACGATGCTTTTCGATCTCCATTCGCATTGGGCCTTGGACTCGTTCCAATGCATCCCCGATGTCGTACGCACGGCCGGATGATGTGGCTTCCAGTTGAGCTCCCGTTTGGAAGTCGCCGCCGGCAATATCGGTTTGACCCATCATTTGATGGACCAGTCCGCGAAAATAATACGGACGCGGATCGGTTGTGCCGTTTCCAATAGATTGCGAAAGCAAACTGTCGGCTTCAGCATAATGCCCGTCGAAATAAGCATGAACTCCCAAGCCAAATAGCGCGTTGCTTTGATCGTCATCGGCCCAAGTCCCGGGCGCGGCGATGCCGACCAATAGTGTGCAAACCAAAAGTATTCGAAGAGCTGTCATTCGCGTATCTCCTGCCTTGAATGCGACGAAATCTAAATGCGAAACCCTGACAGCTATTGTAAACTCGAAAAGCTTTGTTGACTGCCCCTCAAATTCGGCGGATTTATTCTTTCCTAATTCGACTTCGACGACTGGTGATTTTCCGCCTGAATTTGGGCAGGCTACATTCCGGGCAAATCGCTACAATTCGAAACCGCATGCGGCAAATAAAGCGTAACAGGAGTTTTTGCGTGCGTCATAGTTCAAGGTGGCCAACGAAGCGATCAATCTTGAGTATTGCCTGGGCGGTACTGCTTGTTCCGGTCGTTTGCGATGCGCGGCAGCCGGGCGTTGAGGCGGACACCGTCGCACAAGCCACCGATATCGGTTCATCGGCGACTGAACCTTTGAATCATTTGATTACGCACATGGTCCTCGACAACTTGCCGCATTCGTACAACGACGACAAGCGTTGGGGGAAAACTGTTCAACGATTTGGCGGCGTTCAATTGCGGCGCGACGGCTGGAAAGTCGAGACCAAACGAAAATGGGCTACTGTCAATCATGGCTTGTGGCAAAAATCATCGGCTCGGCTGGTGGATCCGGACAATCAGTTCTCAGTTCAACTGGCCAATGTTCGAGCGGGAGGCGACGACCGCACCGCCTTTGATTTGATCTTCGACACGCCACTTTCAATTTCCGGCCGCCAATCCAAGTGGGTCAATGGCGTGCAACTTTACAGTTTGAGCGCCGACGCCGAAGCCAAAATTCGCTTGACGATCACTTTTGAAATGTCGATGCAGCTCGATTTCAAAAGGCTCCCTCCCGACGTCGTCTTTGAGCCCCGCGCCACCGCCGCCGATTTGCATGTCGAACACTTCGCCGTAAATCACATCAGCAAAGTCGGTGGCGAAATAGCCCAACAAGCCACGCAATGGGTCGAATCGCAACTCGACGAACAAGTTGCAGCGAAAGAATCTAAGATCGTGGAAAAGATCAATCACCAAATCGAAAAACACAAATCCGATTTGCGAATTTCGCTCACCGACGCGCTCGCCTCCCGCTGGAAAGAAATCTTCTGGCCACATCTGTCAGATTCTTTAAAGCAAGACGTCCAGTCAGGTGCAAGCGTGCAGACCCCGGCTAGATAATTCTTGAGCTTCAGAAAAATAGAGCCGAATTTGCATGAATTAATCGACGGCTCAAGCCGCCGCGATATTCGCTTGCATGTTCGGAGTGATAAGCCCGCAATTACCGCGGTGACGTATGGCTAGATGCTTCGGTGGGCGGCTGATAGTTAGATTGGCGAATCGAATTGGGGGCTGCGGGGTCGGCAGGTGAATACCGCTCAAAGACTACGCTGGCGATCTGAGCGAAGCGGGCGCGGACTTCGGGATGGACGTTGACCAATTTCTTGGACATGCCTTGGACGCCAGGTCCGTTTTCCATGGTCGTCTTGGAAAGTTTTTCGACGAACTTGAGCGACTCCACAAAGTTATGGTCGGCGGTGCTTCCAAAAAGCGGATGGATGGTCTTGGCAATCCAATCGGCCGCAGCGTTTTCGATGTCGAGAAATACATCAAGGCAGCTCGTCGACACCGGCAAACCATCCGGCCCGCGTTCGTATTCAGACCGAAGCACAATCACGCATTTTGCTTTGATCGGCTTGAGAAGCCTGGGTCCGTTGTAGCCGCCGTCGCCGAAATAAATATGCAAATTAGGGGTGCCGTAAACGAGATCGACGTTGCTGATCGTTCCGGAACCATCATTGGCAGTGAGAGTATATTGACCCGTTCTTTTGGCAGTCATCGTCGAAACGCCCATCATTCGCCAAATGTCGACGACCACTTCTGGATAACGAACCAAAAACAAATACAAATCCGGATCGGATTGAATGGCCGTGATTGGCAGTCGACGATAGACGCTAGCTCCTTGGGCGACCGAGCGGATGTTTTTCGCAACTTGCGGATTGAGTTGATCAAATGGGATTGCGGCAAGCGCTTGTTGCCGCGCGATGCGCGACGAAGAGCCTTGCGCCGGTTCTTGAGCAGGCAAGTACGAAGTGCCCAGCGCAAGCCAGGCGCATGCGACCGTGTACAATTTAAGTCGCCATTGACTCAAGACCCGCCCCCCGCATCAACTCAATTCGTTCCGACGCCATTGCGTAGCATTAGCCCGCTAGTGGCATTGCACTTGTTCTTAAGTCGGACGCGGATTTGGTTCTGGCGCACAAAAAATCAGATCGGGCGGACCAAAAGAGAAATTGTCCGCATGCCAGCAGATAGATCCCTGCGTCGCTCGCGACATTGGCTTTGCCCAATTCAGCAAGTGAGCGCAGCTTGCCCAAGATGTTTCGGCGAGACTTCGCCTGCTGTCAGCGGATGCGGCGGATATCAAACGAGCAAAAAAGTAGCAGGCACATTCCATGTGCCGTCCGTTTCTGGCCACGGCAGACGGAGTATGCATGCTACTTATTGAGTAATGCCGCTCGCAAGACCTACCGGCGAATCGTATCCAGATTCACGATTCGCTCGGCGGTGATGTGATCGAGGTTCATCCCTTGATGAAAGCCCTTTTGACCAGCGATCCCGATCTTCGTTTTCAGATAGCGATGCAAATTTAAACCCGGCGTCGCCGAAATGAGATGCGTAATTTTTCCAGTTTCGTCCTGTAACACATAAGTAGATTGCCCCATCCCACCGTCACGCACAAGTTCATTCAGCCAACCATGTGCGTCAAACGACTGCGCGTAAGCGGCGTTTGACGGGTCGATTTGTCCGACGGCCGATCGCTGCATGGGAATCGAATCTTTGCCAACAACCGCGACGACGCCTTGGATTTGAGGGGTCGGAGTTTGCGTGCTCGCGCGGCCTGAACCGTTTTGCAGAATTTGAAATTGGCGAACCTTGTTCAGTAAATGATCCGCAGTCGCCGTGTCCGATGAGTTCGCGCTGGAGGCTTTAAAGCGCATTACGTCTGCGACAAGCGGATCGAATTGCCATTGGGCCGGTTCTTTTAGGATTTCGACTGACAACCTCAAATCCAGTTCTTGCAAAGCGAGTGGCCACCGCGTTGGACCAATTGGGACTGCCTCTGCCAAGCTCGTTGGTCCCTGCGCGTTTTCAATTCGCCGCGTTGGATCCGGAGCCACAAAGCCGGAAGGATACGTCGTCGGTAATGTCTGACTGGCCGTAAAATCCCCGATCGGTCTGCGCCGTTGCGGCGCGCGCCATTGGCCTTTCGATTGTGTTGCCGAGAGTGTCGGTCGGTCGGCGCTGGGTTGATCGTATCGCGCCAATGCCACACCACTTGAGTTTGAGTTTGTCGGAGCATCGGATTGCGAGTTCGTCGGTATTTGGACTGCATCTGACTTAACCAAAACGGTTTTCGGCTCCGCTTGAGCGGTTCTAGAAGCAGAACTTTCAAAGTGCTTTAACGCCCGTTGCCGCGAGTCATCATCTAAATCAGACCAGCGCATCCAGCGGAACTCGCCGCTTGGAGGATCGATTTGGTACCACTCGGGTTGCGCGGGATCGGCTGCTGAGGGAATGGATCCGAGCAAGCGAACTCTCTCGCCTTGTTTTAATTTGATTTGCCACATCGGTTCTTCGACTTGGCCCATCATCGTACCGATCCAGCAGCGTTCGTCGTCCGCGATGATTTGGGCAACGCCACGATCTTCGTCGAGGACTTCGATTGCCGCAGCGCGGACCAAGCTAAAACTATCGCCGGGCGGACGAATCGCGCACCAGCGACCTGGATCGAGCCGATAAATTTCGATTTCGGTGCCTGGCTCCAAAATGCTCGTGTCGTAATGGACTTCGTCTGGGCCACTCAGAACAGCCGCCCCGCCCTCCCCGATGACAACAGTAATGGGAGACTCTTGGCCCCACGCGAGCGGGCAGGCCAACAGCAACAGGCCGACAAAAAATGGCGCGGATCGATCCATGGGTCGAAGTCGCTAAGGTGGACTCGGAACGAAAAATAGCGCCAGCTTGTAGCGAAATCGGGCTCGCAGCTCAAGGGAACTTCGGGTTCATTCGCGCCGCGCCGTGGTAACTATTCCGAAAGTCGACATCGTCCTAGCTAGCAACTGGCCAACTTTCCGCTCACAATTTAGGTACCCGCTCGTTTTCGTCAACTTTGGCAGGTGCGGGACAACTCATCCAGCACAAGGAATTACAACATGAAACACGGTGCAAGAAACGACATCAAGGGCAAAGTCACGAAAATCATCGAGGGCGATGGCGTCATGGGCTTGGCCAAGGTCAAAGTCTCCGGCGAATTTGAAATGTCGTCCGTAATGACCACGGAGTCAATTAAAGATCTCAAGCTGAAAAAAGGAGACAAGGTTCGCGTCATCGTGAAAGCCGTTAACGTGCTGATAGTAAAAGATGACTAAACACACGACCATTCACTTTTTTGGGATTCCTCAGCCGACGGACGCTAGCGCGTTGCGGCTGAAAGAAACATGAAAGATCGTTCATCCGATTCGTTTGCCTTTGAGCAACCCGATCCAGACTTGATGAAGTACTACGTCATCTGTGCGCTGTTGACGGTGGTAGGGGCTCCGATTGTCATCATCCCGTTTTTGTTTCGTTATCGAACGCTTCGCTACAAGATCGACGCGGAGGGAATTTCGATGAAAGTCGGCGTTTTTTTTCGCCGTGAGGTATACGTTACCTACCGACGGATTCAAGACATCCACGTGACCCGAAATTTGCTCGAGCGCTGGATGGGATTGGCCAAGATCAGCGTGCAAACTGCGTCCGGCAGTAGTCAAGCCGAGCTTGTCATTGAAGGATGCAAACAGCCCGAAGCACTCCGCGATTTCTTGTATAGTCGGATGCGCGGCGCACGAAACGAAAGCAACCACGGCGAACCCGTCGGTGCAACTGCTTTGGCTAGTACGAGAGGCGAAATGTTGCAAGCCGTAACGGCCACAGACGACGCGGTACTCAACACGCTGACCGATATTCGTGACGCCATGCAGGAACTGGTCCGCAAACAGGGAGCGAGTGAATGATCGGCGATAATATCGCTCGTCGAGCAAGTCAATGGTGCTATAGCGGCATCTGGGGAGTGGTGACGCACTGGCTCCTTGTGCCGAGCGAACCGCCAAGACTTTTGGGTGCGGACGACCAAAGGGTGCAGCATTTTCGACCGGCGGACGGATACCTGCGCTATCTCAAATTCTATTTTTGGATCGGGCTTGTCGCGATCGACGTTGCACTGACGATTGCTTGGATCGTAATTTTTGTCGCCTCACCCATCGCAGGAATTCTCATTACGCCGCTCGCATTGGGTTTGATTATCTTGCCGGATATTGTGGCGTATGTCGCAATTCATTTGCGTTACGATTCGACTTGGTACGTGCTGTCCGACCGAACGATGAGAATACGGCGAGGGTTGTGGCAAATTCATGAGACGACGATTACTTACGACAACATCCAAAATGTTTCGATCCGACAAGGCCCAGTGCAGCGATATTTTGGAATCGCCAATGTGATCGTCGAAACGGCTGGCGGCGGAGCATCTTCGGCCAAAGGGGAATCGACTCAGTCGATCGGGCACGCGGGACTTTTGGAAGGGATCGATAACGCGGAATCGATTCGTGCGATGATCTTGGACAAGTGGAAAGGGTCCAAATCGGCAGGCTTGGGCGATGATCACGAATCTGCGTCGCACAAAGTGCTTGCCGGTCCATCGTGGCGTTCCGAGCACGTTGAGATGCTTCAGCAAATTCGCCAGCTCGCAATCAAGTTGGCAAAGTCAAGTTAACTAAGCTCGCGTGCGCCATGACTGCTGACAACCGCTTTCCGCCCAAGTTTTGGACGACGCTTGCGATCGGCGGGTTTGTCTTGGTCGTTGCGATGCTGACGGCCCGAGCTGCGACCCGAGTTAATCAACCGGGGGTCCGCTATCCCGAAATCGATCCCGAAACATGGGCGCTGCGGGACTTTCGCGACGCGGTTTATTATCCCGTTTGCGCGATTCGCGAGGGTGTAAGTCCGTATCACGTGCAGCCCTATGTTGAAAAGTATCCGGTTGGACAGGACTTTCCGCCGTACTCGCCGCTGACGCTCGTAATGCATCTGCCATTTTCCTGGATGCCGTTGCAGATTTCGCAATGGGTTTATTTCGGACTAACCGTCGCGCTGTCGGTCGTGTTGGCTTGGACCATTTTGTCGATCAGCCGACTGCCGCGTTCGGTAGCCAGCGTATTCGGAGTTGCGGCAGTGATATTGTTCTCGCGACCAGGCCACATGAATTTGCTTTTGGGGCAAACGACAATCCCGTTGGTTTTGTGTTCGCTGTGGGCACTGCAGTTTGCGGCGCAGCGACCGTGGCTCTCTGGATTGTGCTTGGCAATATCGACGTTCAAGCCGACCTACGGCGTGATTTTGCTTGTGCTGATGTTTGCCATGGGACATCGTCGTGCGGCACTTAGGGGACTATTGATCACAGCCGCCATTACGGTCCCACTCGTCTTGTGGATCGTCGCACTTCAAGGAGGCTGGGACGAATCACTTCGAATTTGGCGAGAAAATAGCCTATCGCTTTACGACAATCCCGGTCGCGATCCAGCGCTTAGTTTTTCACGCATCGACTTGCTTGCGCTGTGGGCTCGCTGGAACCGTGAGGCGCTTGGTCAAAGCGTTGAGCTAGTTACAACCGGCATCATGATTGCCGCAAGTTGCTGGATACTGTATTGGACCAACCGTGTTTCCAAATCGACAGATGCTTTCGGTCCAAGTGGGATTTTTGCGCTGCTCGTCATGCTGATCGCGATTTACCATCACGCCTACGATGCGATCGTTTTGGTTCCCATGTTTCTCGCGGCAAGTTCGGGGCAAAGCGAATTCTGGTTGCGATGGTCAAGGTTTGCTCGATGGACATGGTGCGGGTTGATTGCGGTACCGCTGGTGAATTATGCGGCCACCAACAGCTTCATGTCGAATTGGGAGGTTTCGGGATTGGTTTGGAAAGTTACGACGAGTCTCAACGGTGCCGCGTTGCTCGCGGCAACGGTGTGGCTGGCGTTTGCGATGCTGCGACACCAAAAAAACGAAATTGCCTAGCCGCTCATGGCTGAGCGGAATCGGCAACCGGCTCCCAATCGATTGTTCGCACATTGATCAAATGCACCAAAGGCCTTGCCGGGTCCGATTCGTTGGGACAAGTGATGATGGCCGAGACGTTGGTCCGCGCTTCACAGTATTGCCGCACTTCGTCCAACGTCATAACGCTAAACGCGGTCGCCAAAGCGTCCGCCAAAGCGGCTGTCGGCGCGAGGACCGTTGCCGAAAGCGTATGCGTTACGGGCCAGCCAGTGCGAGGATCGATCACATGTCCAAGTCGCCGACCGTGGCGAATGAGCGATTGACGTTGGCACCCAGAAGTTCCCAACGCCCGATCGATGAGTCGAATGAAGCCAATTCGCTCATGCGGAATGATCGGATGAATGAGCCCAATCGTCCAACCAAGCTCCGGTTGCGCGGTGACTTGGCAACCGCGAGCCAGCACGCTGCTTTGGCCGCCGTGCAACACGTAATCCGCGATTCCGTGGTCGCGAAATAATTGGTCGCACTTGTCCAGCGCGTAGCCTTTGCCGATGCTTGCCAAATTGATCTCAAGTCCGTCTTTTAGAAAATGGACTGCCGCGTTTGCGCGATTCAGATCGATCCATTGGCTGCCAACTCGCTGTAAAGCCTGGGCAATATCAACTTCCAATGGAATGACAGGTTTTCGGGAGTAGAATCCCCAGGCTTTTGATAGTGGCCCGGAAGTAACATCAAATGCGCCTCCCGTTGCCGCATGAATATCCAATGACGTCGCCAGTAGCTCGAATAGCGACGCTGAAAGCAGCACCGGTTCGCTTGCCGCCCGTCGATTGACGTCGCTAATGTGGCTTGCCGGACGGTATACGGAAAGCTCGCCTTCGATTTCCTCAACGAGTTCGAGAGCATTTTGGGCGATTTCCGGAGCCATCGGAAATTGCTGGGCGTCGACGAAAAACTCAAACAGGCAAGCCATCGCAGGCTTGGATAGGCTAGTCAAAATGCGGCCGTCGCGACCGGATTGGGTTATCGGATCGAAATGGCCTCGCGCCAAGGTCGATTCATCAGTCGACGCAATTTGGCCGGACAAAAAGTCGCGGCGAGTTGACTTGTCGACGTTCATTCTTCGTTTCGCCGAATTGGATACAATGACGATTGATCTCGGTCCCAGGCTCCTGCCTGGGAACCAGCACGTTAACTTTCACCTTAAGTCTAACCGAAGCGACCGAAATGGCGATGTTGAAATTCTGGCTTGCGATTTGGCTGATTGCGGTGGCGGTAGCTTGCGGCATCGCGCAAGAGAAACCCGCGCCCAAACGCCAAGTCGAACGAGCCAAACGTCCGATATTTAGCGCGCGAGATTGGGATGGGATTTATTTTGAAGACTTGTTTCAACAAGGCTTGGTCGGGCCACGACCGGAAAATTTCGGCAAATCCAAGCCCGCGCCAAAAAACGCAACGCCGCTAGTCAATACGGAAAACGGCGACAGTCCAGCGGCATCTTCCGGCTGGTCGACGTTGATTTCCAGCCAAGCCATCGAAGACGAAGTCAAAAAAACGCACCTGGAACTGGATACCCTTATCACCACTTCTCAGAAGTTCAAAACGGATAACGGCAAGGTGCGTGAGTCTTTTTCATTGCTGGCGACGTTGTTCGCGATTATTGCCGAGTACGACGACAACGTGCGTTGGAAAGCCGAAGCAGCGTCCGCTCGCGACGCATTCGCCCAAGCCGCCGCCAACGCGCAAACTAGCTCGGACGAAGCGTTTGCCAACGCTCGAACACAACGCGATCAATTGGCTGAGCTGATTCGCGGCGGAAAACTGGCCGGAGGTAACTCTGGAGAAATGGATTGGACGCATTGGACCGATCGGGTCGCACTCATGAAACGATTGGACGAATCCTTCGATAAACGCCTCAAACCGTGGACGTCCACCGAGGGTGAATTGAGCGGGCACGCCGAAGAAGTTCTGCACGAAGCCAACATTGTCGCGGCTATCGGTCGAGTGCTGATCCAGACTGGTTTGGAAGAAGCCGACGACGAAGAATACGCCAAATTTGCGCAAGAAATGTCTGCGGCCGCAAAAGAATTACAATCCGCGCTGCAAGCCAACCAATTCGACGCTGCAAGTTCCGCCGTCAATCGACTTGGCCAAGCATGTAACGATTGTCATGAAGCCTATCGGTAAGAAACTCGTTTAACCGCAATACCGTTCAAGTTTTCATAACCACTGTCTCCGCAAAGGTTTTGGTCAACGGTGGCAGTTTTCGATGTTCGGGTCGTTTTTTGTTCCAGCGTGACATTTTACGTTTGATCACACGAGGGTTGATTCGG
>JANNYC010000047.1:0-3163 GCA_031409895.1 Planctomycetota bacterium | reverse complement strand
GCGAAAGGTCTACTTAGCTCCAGCCGATTCAATTTTCTTGGCGGCGGGGTTGGGGGAGACGCCGAGGATGGCGTTGAAGTTCCAGGCGTCGAAGGTGTTCTTGCGGATCGCAGCCAAACGGGCGTTGATGTCGGCAACGGTTTTTGCGGCGACCGCATTGATCTCTTGAAAAAGTTTCACCACGACCCGCTGCGCTTCACTGCCGCGATCGGCGACGAAGCGATGGTCGTTCATCCAATCCATCAGCTTGAGCCCGTTGTCGATGTCTTTGGTCGCGGCAACTAGCGGAAATTTTGGACTCGTGGCAATAAAGTTGTCTGCCGTTCGCGCCGACTGCTTGACCTTGACGAGGTAGAGCTTGTCCCCCGAACCGATCACGGCACTCGTCTCGAACCAAACGTAGTTGGCCCAAGCGTTGCTGTAGGCGTTGGTTTCCAATTTGGAGCCGCGCAATAGCCGCAGTGCGGCCTTTTCCCGGTCCTCGACTTGTTTGATCTCGCGCTTCATCGAAGCTTGGGCCTGGTTGAAAGCTTTTAGCTCACGCTGAATCTGATCGATGACCGTATGCTTGGCGCGAACGTCAGCCCAGAGATCGGCGGCCTTGGCGATTTCCACTTCGGCCTGTGCCGTCTTGAGCTTGTATTCCGCCAACGCTTTGATGTAATCGTTATAGACCTTGAGTCGATCGGTCCAATCAGCAAAAGTGACTTCGGCCATAATGACAGCTCGCTGTTCAATGAGAAAAATTGAAGTGAATCCGGAGTGCAAGGGGAATCTTAGTTACCGGTCGGATATTATACTGGCTGCGAATGGCCGTTTCTTTATATGACCTAGATAGGTTATGTCATTACAAAACACCGGGGTTTCCAGGCTGCAACAAATCTGAAGGCTACGATGGTGGATTTTGAGAAAATCGGTAGGCGGGTGGTGTAGGCGACAATACTTCCAGCGGATCGAAAGCTAACCAAAAAGGCGACTGGGACTGATGGCGAATTCAAAAGATGCAGATGGCCCGGCTTCTTCAAACGACGGAGCAGCAACGGAAAATTGTTGCGGGGCTACGCAGAAGAAGGGTGCCCTGCCCTTGTTGGGCTCGCATATCGATCCGGTTTGCGGGATGACGGTCGCGGCGGACTCGCCGTTGTCTTTTGAACACGCCGGGAAGAAATATTTCTTTTGTCATCCTGGCTGTCGTGAAAAATTCCGCGCCGACCCGGAAAAGTACTTGGGCGGCGTGCCGAAGGGAATGGAGGACGAGCCGCCCGCGCCTCTGGGCACGATGTATATCTGCCCGATGGACCCGGAGATTCGCCAAGACCATCCGGGGACTTGTCCGAAATGTGGCATGGCGTTGGAGCCGGAAATGCCCAGCTTGGAAGCGGACGACGATTCCGAGTTGCGGGATTTTTCGAGGCGATTTTGGTGGACGTTGCCACTGACGGTCATCGTCGCAACGCTGGCGATGTTCGGGCATCGCTTCATGGGACTTGAGCCAAGTTGGCAAAGCTGGATCGAGTTGGCACTAACGCTACCAGTCATTGCGTGGGCAGGCCGACCGATCTTCGGACGATTTGTGCAGTCGCTGCGAAGTGGGCATCCCAACATGTGGACGCTGATTGGTCTTGGGACTACAGCAGCGTTGAGTTACAGCGTGGTTGCCACGATCGCCCCCGGGATTTTTCCGGCGACGTTTCAAATGCACGGACGAGTCGGCGTGTATTTTGAAGCAGCCGCCGTGATCACTTCTCTGACTTTGCTCGGGCAGATGCTTGAGCTGCGCGGCCGCGCGCGGACTTCGGCGGCACTCAAATCACTGTTGGGGCTTTCGCCAAAAACGGCGCGGCGGATGGAAGCGGATGGAACTGAACGCGACGTGCCGCTTGATCAAGTCCAGTTGGGCGACTTGTTGCGCGTCCGACCAGGCGAAAAAATCCCTGTCGATGGACAAGTCACTCAAGGCTCTAGCAGTGTTGACGAGTCGATGATCACAGGAGAACCGCTTCCAGTGCTCAAGCAAGTTGGCGACTCGGTCGTCGGCGCAACGATCAACACTTCGGGAAGTTTCGTAATGCGGGCGGAAAAAATCGGCGCGGCGACGCTGTTGGCCCAAATTGTGCAAATGGTCGCGCAAGCGCAGCGGTCCAAAGCCCCAATGCAACGCTTGGCGGACGTCGTCGCGGGGTATTTTGTGTGGGCTGTCGTGGCGATTGCAATTACAAGCTTAGTGGCGTGGGGATTTTTCGGCGGGGAGCGTGGTTGGCTTTACGGATTAATCAGTGCGGTCTCGGTGCTGATTATCGCGTGTCCCTGTGCGCTCGGATTGGCGACGCCGATGTCGATCATGGTGGCCACGGGCAAAGCGGCCACCAGCGGAATTCTCTTTCGCGATGCGGCGGCGATTGAGCATTTGCGACACGTCGACACACTAATCGTGGACAAGACCGGAACGCTGACCCAAGGCAAACCGACGGTTACCAAAATTGTTCCAGAACCTGGTACGACCGCCGATGAGCTTTTGCAGGCTGCCGCCAGCGTCGAGCAAGCCAGCGAGCATCCATTGGCCGCAGCAATCGTCGCGGCGGCGAATTCCAAAGGACTCGCGCTCGCGCCGGTCGAAGCATTTGAATCGATTTCCGGCAAAGGCGTGCGAGGTGCCATCGAAGGGCGTAAAGTCGCAATCGGTAATGCCGCCCTCATGCGCGACGAAAATGTTGTCGTGAACGAAACGAAAATCGAAAACGACGACGAGCCCTCAAGCGTTGCCTTGGTTGCGGTCGACGGAAAGTACATGGGACGGCTGGCGGTTAGCGATCCAATAAAAACGAGCAGCGTCGAAGCGGTTGCTGCGCTGCGTGCGGCTGGAGTCCGTTTGGTAATGGCTACCGGCGATTCGACCGCGACGGCGCAAGCAATCGCGAGCCATTTGGGAATCGAAGAAGTATTCGCAGAAATCTTGCCCGCCGACAAACTGGCTTTGGTCAAAAAGTTTCAGCAACAAGGTCGATTGGTCGCGATGGCTGGAGACGGAATCAACGACGCTCCCGCATTGGCTCAAGCCGACATCGGAATTGCTATGGGTACGGGTACCGACATCGCGATGCACAGCGCACAAATCACATTGGTCAAAGGAGACTTGCGCGGGATCGCACGGGCCCGAGCTTTG
>JANNYC010000046.1:0-24697 GCA_031409895.1 Planctomycetota bacterium | reverse complement strand
CATTCTCTTGTATCGGATTGACTTTCCGCATTCAATTGAATGCGGCCCCATTGAAGCGAGACGACCTTAAGGCAAACCATATCGGGGAATACAAACTTTCCGCATTCAATTGAATGCGGCCCCATTGAAGCGCTTGTTGTGGGAGCGAAGCGAATAGTCGTGGAACGCTTTCCGCATTCAATTGAATGCGGCCCCATTGAAGCCAACAGCTTCGCCGTATTTCGTGCAGCCTCTTGTGCTTTCCGCATTCAATTGAATGCGGCCCCATTGAAGCCGAATCAGCCGCCTCAAGTCTGATCGCTAACTGCAAACTTTCCGCATTCAATTGAATGCGGCCCCATTGAAGCGCTCCTTCGCAGGCCAAGTCGCAAATGCTTCGAAATCTTTCCGCATTCAATTGAATGCGGCCCCATTGAAGCCTTTTATAAAACGAAAACGGATTGCGTTCATCTGTTCTTTCCGCATTCAATTGAATGCGGCCCCATTGAAGCACGACGATAAGTCAATAGACTGTTTCGGAAATCTGACTTTCCGCATTCAATTGAATGCGGCCCCATTGAAGCAATCTTGTCGACGAAAGCGTGAATCACTTTCAGTGCTTTCCGCATTCAATTGAATGCGGCCCCATTGAAGCGATCAAAGGGCACTTGCTGATTGGCCCGAAGGTTGGGCCTTTCCGCATTCAATTGAATGCGGCCCCATTGAAGCGTAGTTAATGTGGTGCCAGATGAGGTTCGTGGCGACTCTTTCCGCATTCAATTGAATGCGGCCCCATTGAAGCTCGGCAAGCACCTGGTCGAAAAACATTTCGTGCAGTCTTTCCGCATTCAATTGAATGCGGCCCCATTGAAGCGTGTTGTTTCTTGCGAGCGATTCTCGATCAAAGATCGGATTAACGGTAAACTAGATAAATGATCAGGAACGAATTCACCGCTCTTGCGACATTCGATGAGGACATAGGCGCAAACCTCGCGCGTAATTTGCTTGAGACGGCCAAGATCAAGGCTTACCTGTCGGGAGAAAGTTCGAACATGCTTTGGCATATTGGAAACGGATTCTCCGGAGTCCAACTTTGGGTCGCGAACGAGGATGTGGAACGTGCGCGAGACGTGCTAAATCAACCATCGGAGAGTGGCCGATTAACAGCAGACGAACAATTTTTCTGCACTAATTGCACTGCGACGATCGATCTTGGATTCGACGTTTGCTGGTCGTGTGGCTCGACAGCAATTCAGCCAAAACCCGCTGATCGAAAAGCTTGGACCGTTAATGTTGATGATCGCGGGGATAACTCGGTCGAGGTGGTTGGGACTGATGACGAGGTCAAAGTCGTCGAACTTGAAGCAGATAACGTCGCGCGCCGAGCTTGGATTTCGGCGATTTTCGGTTTATTTGTTTTCCCGTTTTCGTTTTACTCGATTTACCTCTTGGTCAAGATTTCGGGGCGCGAATTAAGTCCCTCAGCAAACCTTAAATTTTTTTGGGCTGCCATCATCGACTTTACTTGGCTGCCAATTATGTTCATGTTGATTTTTTACGATTTCAATCCGTGAACAATTGATAATACATCCCTCGTCGGCGGAATAACTCGGCACGACTTTGCCGGAAATCGACGAGCTTCGATCGGTATTGAGCCAATAGTGTTCTTTTCAAGGACCAAAACGCGATGTCAAAACCAACATGCTGTTTCATTTTGTCCGCGCTGTTGAGTTTTTCGCAACCTGGTCAAATTCTCGCCGATGAACCTGAAGCGGTTTGGTTGGAGGCAGAGCACTTTGCAGGAATCAAAGGCTATTGCTGGCCGATGGGCGACGACGCGCGCCGCATGCGAAGCACCGACGGCAACTGGGGAGTCTCTGGGCCGGGTTGGGCCGCTGAATGGAATCAAGGCGGCGAGAGTGGGTTTATGTCGATAGCCACGGGGGCCGCCGAAAATAAGGCGTTGGTTCGCCGGAAAATTCAAGTTCCTCGATCGGGTAACTATCACGTTTGGGTGCGATACGCCGATTGGCGGGAAGCCAGCGAGCAATTTGAAATTCGACTGCGCCAACCCGCTGCTCCCGACCAAAAACTTACATTTGGTACCACTGCCAAAATCGAGGAAGACAACGAGATGAAGTTGTATTGGGGATGGGCCTTCGCATGGGATCAAGCGGTTGCCAATCTCAAAACGGGGGAAGCCGAGATCGAATTGGCGGTCGTGAACGACCAATCGGTCCCACGTCAGATCGATGTCGTGGTGCTTTCAACTGACTCGCAATATCATCCTCTGATCAAAGAGCAGCCCGCGAACACAACCGGCCAATTATTGAGGCAGATTCAAAACGAAGGGATGCCCGATTGGCGACCGCTGGCACGTAGAAATCTGCTGGGCGAAATAGACTTGGCGAAATCAAAGAACTTGACGGCGGACGCGATCACGAATTGGGACTTGCCGGTGACGTGGCGAACCAGGACGTTTGCTGAACGCGGATTCTTGTACCTTTGGAATTGTGCGCACACGGACGCGCTCAAGACTTGGTTGAGCGACGATCCAAATCGTGTTCGCCATCCATACAACATCATCGATGAAGAGACGCGGACTGAGTTCGAGGCCAAGTATGCCGGTGCGGCCGAAATTCCAATTTTCTCGGACCCGCGGATCACTCCGACCTTTCAAGGAGTGGGGGCAGGTGTGTTTGCAACCGATCCGGCTTCCGGCGAAGTGCTTCCATTGGGGCAGAAATTTTCAAAGTGGTTGGACGACAATCCGCAACGGAACTGGGCGATGATGATGAACTACCACCCTGGAGCCAAGATCGGCGATACCGGTGTGGCGCAGTTCCAAAAATACCGAGACCGCTTTGTGGGTTCAATCGCCGGCGAAAGCCTCGGCTATTTTTATCCCGAGGTTGACCAAATGAAAGCGGCGACAGAATCGGCAACAACTCGACGAGGATTGGTCTCGGCCTTTGAACCTCTTTCGTTGGCCGCCAACGCCGCCAAGTATCACGCAGTCTATGATCGCGATTTGGATGTGAATCCTTATGCCGATGTGATTGCCTGTCATTCAGTCGGCAGTATGGCGTTCGCACCCATTTGCTTTCGCTGGGGCGCGCGGACCGTCGGCTATGAATCTTCGGCCGCCACTTCAAGTCTCTTAAGTTTGCGGTGGGCCTGTATGCGAGGAGCAGCGCGACAGAATGGCGGATTGACGGCGACCTATCGCAGTTGCAATTTCGGAGACTCGGCAACGATTTTCAGCCAAGGGTCAAGTTTCTCTGGTCCGCAAAACATTTTGGATAACTATTATTCGGTTTACTCGGGTGCGGGGATGACTTGGTACAAGTTCGATATCTGGTACCAATACATGGCTGGATCATCCATGTTTTACCACGAGCAGGGTTTTGACGAATTCTGGAAGCCCGGCGGGACCACGGCGGCTGGACGAAAACCAGTTCAACTTTCGCCGAAAGGCAAATTGGTCGACCGCTTTTTGCGAATAACACAAGAACATCCCGATCGCGGCTCGCCTGTGACTCCTGTCGCGTTCCTAATGGATTATGCCCACGGCTGGGAGCCCGCGAGCTTTTGGCCGAACTCGTTTGTCAATTGGCATCAACAACCTGACCGCTTTTTGCATTCGGACCACGAGCAGATGCTCCAACAATGGCTTTGGGCCGCCTATTTTCCGATTGGGCCGGAAAGTGAAAAGCCGATCACGGCAGTTAACGAAGTTTACGTGCCTGGCATTTTTGGGGATATCTTCGACTGCGTGTTCGCGTATCCGGAAATTGAACGTTGGCGAACCATCGATACTTATCCGGCTGTCGTTGTGCTGGGTGATATCGAGTTGACCGAAGCCGAAGGCCAACGATTGAACAAGTATATCGAACAAGGAGGCACGCTTCTCGTTTCGGCTGATCAGTTAACAGGGCCTGGAGCGGCCCAGTTGCACCTGCCTTTATCGGGCGAGCGCCGCCAATCAGACAATTATCGTTGGCAATGGGATGCCGGTAATGCCGAACAAAAAAATTGTCCGGTATTCGAGTACCAGCCCATGCAGCTTGGAACCGGCACCGACAGCGAATCGGCGGCAACATGGCAAAGTCTGGCCACGACCGAGTCGGGAGATGCATTTTGTGCCATGTCGAATCGGGGAGCCGGGCGAATTGTTGTTTTGGCGGTACCCCGCGGATTGACGATTTCGCGGTCGCTGCACCCGGTCAGCGCGCTGTTGCTTGCGCATATGAGTCGAGGTCAAATGCCAATTGAAGTGGACGGCGACGTCGAATGGTTGATCAATCGTGGCAAAGATGCATGGTTCATCACGCTTCTTAATCCCGCAGGCCAAGCCAAGCCGCAACAAGGAATCACGCCAACGGACTATCGCCAAAACAAAACCGTCACGATCCGGGCCAGTTTCACTATTCACTCGGCTGCGGACTGGCTCGCTCCCGACGATGTCTTTTCGGTTAATCCGACGAGCGATCAACAACTAACGCTCTCGGTACCAGCGGGAAGCGTCAGGATCATCGAACTGCGATGATTGCAAGGACGAGTCGAGATTCTCAAATTCATCTTTAATGCGCAGTAAAAAAGCGAGTTTGGGTAATTGAAAATCCCGACGGCATTTGCAATCATGGATGTGTTTTTAAGTACCTATGCTAGGCAAGCTGTCGTCTGGCGAATTTCAATATTTCAAGGGAGTGACACAATGGGCTCGAATTCGATTTTTTTTGCTTGGAACCGTTCAATCCCTGGCCGCGAAAAAACCAGTGGATCGCATTTCAATGACTTCGTTCAATACTTGACTGCTCTTCAGAAAAGCGGAGCGATCACGTCGTTCGAGCCGGTTATTTTGGAACCGCATGGCGGCGACTTAAACGGGTTTTTCTTGGTGCGCGGCGATAGCTTGAAACTCGACGCTCTCGCTTCGACCAATGAATGGCAGTCGCACATGGTTCGCGCAGCGCTTCATCTCGATGGATCTGGTGCGGTACGCGCCTATGCTGGTAGCACCGTCGAGGATCGCATGAAGCTTTGGACGTCCCTCATCCCAGCGTGACGATTTGGCCGATCAAGGGGTTGGAAATTCTCGTACAACCGGATGACAAGATTTCTTGCGATTCCGTTCGATTTGCTTTTGCGTTGATTGCCCCCTGCCGAAAGGTACCCAGCCGTCACGTGATGAAATGAAAATGAATCCGAGCGAGGCCGCCGACGAGCCAAAAACATTTTGACGTTGCAAAACGGTCAGGGGCAAGGCTTACCATTTTACTAAATGCGTCGGGGCCTCACGGGCCTGAGAAATCGCAATCGCGATCTCTCGCATTGGTCACTAATGCAACCGGCGTACCAGAGTCCGGCGTGAATTTCGCAATTCTTAAAGCCGGTCGAAACGCGGGCTTTCCGCAGTTCCAAGCAAACTTTTCGCTTGCCAAACGCCAAGCCGGGATTGGTACGGCCAAAGGCCCTGCGTTAATCTGCTGCAATTGTCCATTTCGTACACAAGTGCATTGAGCGTTCGGTTCGCTATGAACTTCGACCAGCGTGTAGAGCTGATAAACCCGGCGCGACGAACTGTTTTAATTGGCTTTAATCCCAATGCCGGGGCAACTTCGTCGGAAAGCCCAATCGCGCGGCTCTCGGATGCTTTGAAGCAACGAGGCTTGGAAGTCCAATTGGAAACGGATATCGAGCGAATCGCCGTCGAATCTGAACGGCTGCTTGCGTCTGGTCAATTGCGAGCCGTGGTGGCGGCAGGTGGTGACGGAACGGCTTCGCTGTTTGCCAACCGATTGCCAGCCGAAACACCTTTGGCGATTTATCCGTTGGGTACTGAAAACCTTTTGGCAAAACATTTGTGTGTCTCGAACAACCCAGTTCCTTTGGCCGATGCGATTGGCGTTGGTCACACCGCGCGTCTGGACGCGGGATTGGCAAACGGCCGAGTATTCCTCGTCCTGGCAAGCTGCGGATTCGACGCCGAAGTCGTTCATCAGTTGCACGGTCAACGCCGAGGCAATATCAGCAGACTTTCGTATGCTTGGCCCCTGTTTCGCTCGATTACCAAGTACCGTTACCCGAATATGCGAATTCGTTGTGATGGCGGGCCTGAGTTTTCCGCGCGCTGGGCATTTGTTTTCAACGCACCGCAATATGCTTTGCAATTGCCAATCGTACACGACGCAAGTTGTTTGGACGGAAAGCTCGATTTGTGTTCGTTTCGCGGCGGCAACTTGTTCAATGTAATAATTTATGCCAGCGGTGTCGTGTTGCGGCAGCACCGCAAATGGAAGGATACGTTCGTCACTAAATTCGAATCCCTCGTGATCGAATCGGACGAGCCGGTTCCATATCAGTTGGACGGCGATCCAGGCGGACATCTGCCTTTGGAAATCAAAGTCGCACCGCAGCGGCTGCGTGTCGTCGTTCCAGAATATTGGTTACAATCTCACTTCCCGACAAGCCGAGTTGATGGTCCGTCGGTCAAACCCAGTTGAAGGATTTTGTTCGTGGCCAACAATCCCGCCGTAATTGGCAGCGTTCGATGCGGCACGGATTTACCGATGGTGTTAATCGCGGGTCCGTGCGTGATCGAGTCGCTCGAGTTGACTCAACGAATTGCGGATCAGCTCAAGCAGCTTTGCGAAGCACGCGCCATTTCGCTGATCTTCAAAGCTTCGTTTGACAAAGCCAATCGAACCAGCGGGGATTCTTTTCGCGGGTGCGGTATGGAGGCGGGCCTCAAAATCTTGGAGCAAATTCGCGACCAATTCGGCGTCCCGGTTACAACCGATATCCACGAATCAGTCCAAGCATCGCCGGTCGCCGAGGTTTGTGAGCTGCTGCAAATTCCAGCGTTCCTTGCGCGGCAATCGGATTTGCTTCAAGCCGCCGCTCAAACCGGTCGTGCGGTCAATGTAAAAAAAGGCCAATTCATGGCTCCCCACGACATGCAATTTGTAGTGAAAAAACTAGAAGCGGGGGGGTGCCGGAATATTTTGCTAACGGAGCGAGGGACGTTTTTCGGATATGGCCAGCTTGTTAATGACATGCGGTCACTACCAATCATGCATTCGTTTGGCGTGCCGGTAGTGTTCGATGCGACGCACAGCGTCCAATTTCCCAGCGCCGGCGGCGGCAAGACGGGTGGAAATCGGGCAATGATCGAGCCGCTTGCCCGTGCCGCAGTTGCGGTTGGCATCGACGCTCTATTTCTGGAAACGCATCCGAATCCAGATACTTCGCCGAGTGATGGCCCTAACATGCTTCCGCTGGACCAATTGGACCGGCTATTGGATGGGCTTATCCGAATTCGCGAGGCCGCGCATGGACTGGGCAATTGACGCCTGATCGATCAAAATAGTTGGGAGTGATTGGTGCAAGGGCAGTTCATTGGCAATTATTATTTTGAGACTCATGGAACGAATAGGACGAATGGGACTTATGCGACGCAATTGTTTCGGGTTTATTGCGGTTTGTATGTGCTGTGCGATTTCGGGTTGCTCTCCGCAAGCGACGATCGTGGACGATTCGACTCAAATTCAAGTTCCTTCGTCAGATAATCTTGACGTGACAATTGACTATCTGTTCAGCGAAGACCAGTTCGCGATGAGCGAGATCGAGGAAAAAGTCTCCGGCGGCTTGAGCCGTTGGATTTTCGCCGAGAAGGACAAAATTGCTCAATTCGAGTGGCACCCCGATCCTTTATTGGAGACACTTCCTGCCGAGGTCAAACCGCTTGTCGACGAACTTAATCGCGAGAACTTTAAGACGATAGACTCGCATTATTTGCAGGGACAAATCCGATTCAAATCGCTTGGGGAGTCTATTACAGCGCGGCCGGTGGTCCGAAACTTCTGGCCGCCGTTATCAAAACAGGTCGATGCAATTGCCGCCACGGAATCGAACTATGACACTTTCCCACAAGCTCTCCATGCGGTGCATCCCGAATTGAGCGACGAGCAAAACCAGCAACTTGTGGACGCTTGCAAGTTGTTTGATTGGACCGTTCGCAATATCTTCTTGCTGGATCGAGCCGACTGGCCCAGTGCGAAGGATGTTGACGATAAATATCTTGCCGAGCTTGACACCAAGTGGCCGCCTTCCAGTGGAGTCGGCGGTCCAGGTTACCAGCGATTCAATTGGCAGTTGCTGAGCTATGGTCGCGGCGACGACTTGGAACGAGGACGGGTCTTTGCTCAGTTGGCTCTGCAACGCAATATCGATGTCGTGATGTTGGCGTTTGATTCGCCAACTAAATCGTCAGCACCCAATGAAAAGCTTACGCCGTGGTTGCCTGCGGTTGTCATTGGCGAACACTTGTTCTTGTTTGATACTCGTTTAGGATTGCCGATTCCCGGAACAGCGGAAGGTCGAATCGCTACGCTGGCCGATGTCAAGCAGAATCCGCAACTTGTCAAATCTCTAGACCTCACAGTTGACGAGTCTACCAGCGACGACAGCGACTATTGGCTTGACGCTGAAATGCTATCGGCTCCGGTCGTCGCTTTGATTGACGCTCCCCTAGAATCGCTTACGAAGCGAATGGCGATTTTGGAACGAAGTCTCACTGGCCAAAAGCGGATCGTTTGCACCAGCCGCCCAAGCGAGCTTGCCAAACGACTCAAATCGAATCCGCTAATCCAAGAAACGCGGCTTTGGTCGGCCGAATTTTACGTTCAACAGTTCCGAGCCGCCGTGACGGAAGGGCTAAAGCAAAGTCGATTTAACGCGGATGTTCGCGAGCGACTTTCATGGTTCTATAGCGACGAGGAATATGTCGACAGCTACGTTCGTTTGCGCACGGCGAAGAACAAGTATTTTTTGAATAAACTTGAATCGCCGCGCGGCGTGAAAGACAAAGGCGCGTTTGAATTGTTTTCAACGATGATAATCGTCTACACTGACGATTTGATCGATCATTTGGAAAATCACGCTTCCGTCTTGCACGCGGTGGGCATCCAATCGGGATTTTCGGCGTTGGAATATCAACAACGTCTTGCTGCGGTCAAATCGCAAATGCGGCTCGTGCGAGGGGACGCGAGCTATTTTCTCGGACTCTGCCACCTTGAAGGCGCGAATCCTTCAACTGCGATCACTTGGTTTTCGCGCGTCGATGCACTCGACAATCGCGGACATTGGAAAGCAGGCGTTCCTTACTTGACGGGCCGATCGCACGAAATGCTTGATCAATTCAAGGACGCTGTTGCACTCTATCAAATAGGACAGAACGAAGAAAAGCTCTCTCCGCAGACTCACGGTAACTTGATTCGCGCTAGACTTATCAAGACCTTTCTTGAGCCCGAAATCCCAACCTCGAACACTAGCGCGTCGCGCTAATTTCAAAGACCGGATTGCCGAGGACTTCGGACAATGGCTGCAAGCCAAGACCTGGCTTCGTCGGTGCCGACATTCGTCCATTGTTTCTCTGCGGCGCGCCAGTCGCTGTGGCGACGGTGACGTAGCTATTGAAATCCGTCGATGTAAATAGAAACTCGGGCGGCGTCGAATGCGCCAAATGGGCTATGGCCGCAGTAGTAAAGTCGCCGCCCCAACTATCTTCGATCGTACACGCTATTCCCAATGCGATGCACAAGTCGCGAGCCTGTTTGGCCCGAGTCAGCCCGCCGAATTTGCTGATCTTGATGTTCACCACATCGGCGGCTAAATCTTGGGACGCGCGCAGAATCATCGGGATGCCATCGATGACTTCGTCCAAAACAAACGGATGATCAGTGCGGCGCTGGACCGCGAGACAATCCTCGTAGGACAAGCACGGTTGTTCGATGTAAACGTCCACGTCGCGCACGCCGCGCACTACGCGCATCGCTTCGTGCTTGAGCCAACCCGTGTTCGCATCGGCAATCAGTACGTCGCCCGCTTGCAGTTTTTCGAAGACGGCGTGAATACGATCGATGTCGACATCGGGATTGCTGCCGACTTTGAGTTGAAACCTTTGATAACCTTGATCGCGATACTCGGCCACCTTTGCAGCCATTGCCGCAGGATTGTCTTGCGATATCGCGCGATATAGTGGGTACGATTCTCCGTAGCGGCCCCCTAGCAACGTGCAAATCGGAACTCCCGCTTGATGACCAAGGATATCCCAGCAAGCAATATCAATCGCCGATTTCACATACGGATGACCTTTGAGGGCGCGGTCCATCTGGCGATTAAGACTTTCCAACTCAAGCGGATTAGAGCCGATCAATTTCGGTCCAAGCTCGGTGATTCCAGCGCGAACACCTAACGCGTAAGCCGGTAGATACGTTGGGCCCAACGGACAAACTTCACCCCAGCCAGTGATGCCCGCGTCGGTTTCAATCTCGACGATCGTGCTGTCGAACACCGCCACGGATTTTCCACCGGACCAGTTGTAGCTGCCTTCGTGCAACGGCAAATCGACTTGATAGACTGAGATTCGTGCAATTTTCATTGGGATTCGTTACTCCAGAATTTACACATCTTACAGGAGTATTCATCCCAGTGCCACGGACTTGGCCGACGCACGCTTTGCAATTGCGTCGCGCTCGTGTTGGGCGAAATTTTCTTCCAACATGCTGACGTGAATATTGTGCTCGGCTGGACCCGATCCGGCCGTGTCGATGCATAACGTCGCCATCTTCCAACGACGGTCAAAAGGGGAGTGATCAAGCCAAACGGACTGGACTTTTTCCAGAAACGTCACAGAACACTTTTTGGTAAGCAAACCGCTGCGATACGCGATGCCGAATTCCGAACGAGCATATCGCATCGTCGAAGCTTTTTTGCCGGCGAACCAATAAGCAAAAACACAAACTGCTGCGCCCACGGCCAATCCCCACCAAGCAAGATTCCAAATCGCGAGCCCAGACACTGCCAAGCCAATCAGCATGGCCATCCGACGCATTCTCCGGGCAGCCCAACGTGATGGAGCCGACCACGGTATTGCTTTTTCGTTCCAATCCAGTTCGGGGCGGATTTCACGTATGATGCGCGAAACATCTGCTTCATGGACCACTGGAATAAACCAGCGGCGGGAAATAGTCGTCGCCGAGTCTTCACTACTGGAGCCTCCTCCCCCGGCAGTCTCGATCCGAATCGAAGCGATCCCCAGCGCCTTACCCAACAGCGTTCGATGAATGCTGATCAACTGAATTCGACGTCGGGGGACCGTCGCCGAAAGTCGCGAAAACAATCCACATTGAATCCGAAATTCGTCGCCGCGTCGCTCTAAAACATAGCCGTGAAACCGCAGCACGTACCAAACTGCTGAAAATGCTCGCAGCAACATGAGCAAGACGACAATCGCGAAAATCCAAAATATCCATTGCCGTTCCAACGCCTGCCACGGAAGAAAGCGAAATAATTTTTTAGGGTTGAAGAAGAAATCTTGGCCCCAGGGAACGAATTGCATCGCCGCACCAAACGCCGCCCCTACGATGATCATGCCACGATTGCTTAACAAGCCCGCTTTAATCAAAAGCGCGGTCGGAATTTGAAGCAGTCGCACGGTCGGTTCATCGACAGCCACTTTCTCGACAGTCGATTTGGCCGCCGCGTCCAGAATCAATTCCGGATTCGTAGCTGTCTGCAAGCTCGCTTGCTCAAAAATCCGCGATCTCAGGCTTTCGATTTTCTGAAGCGACAAGACGCGAAGCTTGGCCTCCGGCTCGCTCCCTCCAGCAGTCTCGATTCGAACTTCCGCCACACGAAACAAACGATGCAGAACGGTTTGCAACAAGTCAACATTCTGAATTCGATGAACGGGAATCGTTCTAGTTCGGCGAAACACCAGTCCTTGATTGACAATGAGATCGTTGCCGCGAATTTGATATCGCACGGTCAAATATCGAAAGATGGCGACTCCCATCGTGATTGCGAAAAAAGCCGCTGCGAAAAATGCGCCGAACTTTCCCCACTGGGCCGCTGTGTACACCGCAAAGATTGCTGGGATTAACTGTTGGCGAACACCGGAGATGAATTCAAATAACAACGATGACGGATGCAGCCATTGCGGGGCATCGGTCGCGAGGCTACTGGATTCGGCCGCATCCTGAGTCAACGTGTCGTTGGCTTGATCGCTAGATTCAATCGGTGTCGACGTAAGTTTAGACTGCATCGCCGCTCGCTTTAACTTCGCTGATCAAAACATCGCGCAGCCAATGCGCATCTGGTACCGCCAAGCCGCTGAGCGTGATGGACGCTGCATGCGTGCCGGCGGTGTGTATGACCAAGCTTGCGATTCGATAACGCCGCTCAAGCGGTCCTTGGCGGACATCTGTATGCTGAACCCGCGCTCGCGGAATAGTGATCTCCCGACGCCATAAAATTCCGCGACGAATGTCCAAGCCCGATTCGTCAATTCGCCACGATGCGTGCCGATGCGCGGCCGCCGGCAGCGAATACACCGCCCAGAACATTAACCCTATAACCACAAACACCCCCGCCAAGATCAACCAGTGGAGCTTGGTGGGCGGCCAATCCGCGAATATCGAAATCAACGATCCACCTATCGCGACACTCAAAATCACACCGCCGAAAATCCCCCAAGAGATTCGTTCGACAATGATGTACCGAGGATCCAGCGCCTGATATTTTTTGATTTCGGGTTGAATCGAAATCGGCGGCTCCGTGTCGGCAAGCAACGCGTCGTTTGGGTTCGCAATTTCGGCAGCAACTACCGGACGAAATTGTTCGCTGGATTCATCCGGTTGGCCCTGTTCGGGCGGCACAGCGGTGCAAGGGTTCGTTTCGGACATGGACCTCACAATAACGTAGTCGTACCTCGGATTGGATGTCTGGCAGCCAACTCGCTAAGTATATTCGAGAAACTCGGTCTGAAATTGTCACCACCTAATGAATTCAACGCTTGCCGAATCAATTTACTTGTCTTCGGGCCGGAGTCCGAAGCCTTTGCGATCGGGATATGCTGGGCGCGCGGGTGGCTTGAAGGCGTTGGACTTTAACTCGGTCAACATTTGTGTTACGGCGACGTCCAACTGCGGATCGCCTCCGTTGAGCATTTTGGCAGGGTCGTCTACGACTTTGATGTCCGGTTCAACGCCGTGTCCTTCAATGCCCCAAGTGCCGTCTTGTTCGTAAAACGCAAAAGTTGGAGCTGTAACGGATGATCCGTCAATCATCGATGGATTGCCGCTGATGCCGACTAAACCGCCCCAAGTCCGCATACCAATGAGCTTGCCAAGTTTGCTTTGGCGAAATAGAGCGGGAAACATATCGCCGCCAGAGCCCGCCATGCCGTTGGTCAACATGCACTTGGGCCCTTGATGCGAATCCGTCGGCCAAATCCAATCGCGACCGTCGCGCAGAGCCCAAAAATTGGTCGCCGGTCGATTGAGCATTTCGATGAACCGCGTTGGAATTTGCCCGCCACCGTTCCAACGATCGTCGATGATCATTGCTTCTTTTTCTTGCTGCCCATAAAGCTGTCGGATCAAATCATTTTGACCCGGCACGCCAGTGTTGATCACGTAAATGTATCCGACGCGGCCATCGGTTTTGTCCGCGACGAATTTCCGTTTCGCCTCGATCCATTGTCGAAAGCGTAACTCGCCATCGCTACCGAGAAGTTTCACTGCCACGGTTCGATCCGCTTCGTCACGCTTGGAATCGCTACTGATCGTAAGCACGACCGTTTGATCGGCCATCCGCTGAAATGCCGCGTATGGATCGCGTGTTGGCTCTAGCGGCACGTGATTGACGGCCAATAAAAACTCACCCGGTTTCACTCCGGCTTGGACCAAAGGATTGCGGGCATCGTAATCCCACGGCGAACCTTGGAACAATTCAGCGATGCGAAAAGCGCCGTCGGCCAATTCGAATCGGCAGCCGAGCAAACCCGTCGTGGCTTGGGGCGCTTGCTCGACGTCCCCTTCTCGATAAAAAGCGTGTCCCACATTCAATTCGGAAATCATTTCGCGAATTAAAAAGCTCACGTCCCGGCGCGAAACGCAATCCTCAAGCATCGCCGAGTAATGGTCACGAATCGCGGGCCAATCGACGCCGTGCATGTTCGGATCGTAAAAAAAGTCGCGTTCAATACGCCAAGCTTCCAGGAAAATTTGCCGCCATTCGGCCCGTGGGTCGATCGTTACGTTTAATCCCGCAAACGCGATCGGATCCTCAAGCTTTTGATCCGCCGCCGCGTCAACGATCCAAGACTTTTTATCGTTGCCAATAACCAAAAGCTTTTTCCCGTTCGCGCTCAAGATAAATTGACCTTGTCCGTCAACGATTATTTTTTCCTTTTTCTTTTCGTCCTCAAAATCAAACAACGTGATCGCCGCGTTGTCGCCTTTCGGATCGTCATCATCGGAAGGTGCCGTTTGGTCCTTGACGCGCGTGTAGATCAACTGATGCTTATCGTTTACACCTATCTGCCGAAACGTGCCTTGTTCGACTGGGATTAGGAACGACCGGGCTTCCACGCCGTCGAACTCAATCGCGAAGGCTTTGAACTCCTCTCTTATTGGCTTCTCATCGTCTGGTTTTGCGTCGGCCTTGGTTTCCTTAACATTGTCGGACGAATCTTTCTCATCAGACTTCTTTTTGTCGTCTTTCGCAGCCGCGTCCTCTGTTCCATTTTCCTCGTCGCTCTTGGCTAGAAACGGATTCTTGACGTCGCTGCGCAAAGGCATGGCCATCAAGACTCCAGTGTTCGCATAAATAAAACTGTTGCCAATATCTTCGTATCGCGGCGAGTTAAACGCGCGATTGCTGGCCAAGTAAATAAAATCACCTTTGCGATCGAACGTGACTAACGATTCGTTGAAGAAGCCAGAAGTAAGTCTCTGCTTCGTTCCGTTGAGCACGTTGAAAACCCAAATCGATCTGTTAGGACGGTGGCTATCCTCGGAACGCCTGTAGACAACCCATTCGCTGTTGTGCGACCAGCTAACAGCAATCTGAAGGGACGCTGGGTCGCGATCAAACTCTTTCGTTTCGCCAGATTCAACGGTGTGAACGAACATCGCACCGGTCTTGTCGCAGAAATAAATTCGTTTCGAGTCGGGAGACCAAATTGGGCTGTAGCGAAAACACTTGCCGTCTTTCGTTAACGATTTCGCTGCGCCCTCACCATCACTCTGCACCAAATAAAGCTCATACTCGCCGGTCGCGTCGGACAAATACACCAGCGACTTTCCATCGGGACTCCAAGCCGGATCGCGTTCGGCAACACCGCTGGTGCGCGTCAAGTTTCGCGCCGAGCCATTCTTGGCGGGCAACGTCCAAATATCGCCGCGGGCCTCAAGTGCAATGCGCTTTGCCGTCGGCGACAAGTCGGTTGCTGCTATCCACTCGGAAGCGTCGATATTGCGAGGACGAATTTTGGGGCGGTCCCCCGGAATCGTTATTTCAATCGGCGTGGCTTTGCCGTCGGAGAGATTTACCAAAAACAAATGAGTGCCGTTTGTCAAAACGATTTCTCCCTTGCCATCAGCGCCCGGTCCCATCGATGGCCAGCGGCAATCATCATCGGCAAATTTCGTGAGTTGTTTTCGTTCGCTCGTTTCGGTGTTGTACGTCCAAATATTCAGTCGGTGCTCAGGCCCCGCATCCGAGGCGTAATACACCGACTTCCCCTGCCACATCGGAAAACTGTCGGTTCCTTCGAAGTCCGTGATCTGTTTCGATTCGTTCGTCGTCAAGTTGAAAAGCCAGATATCCGACGCCATACCGCCGCGATAACGCTTCCACGTTCGGTAGTCATGGCTGTGCGGCGTGTACGCGAGCCAAGTTCCATCAGCGGTAATCGCACCGTTGGTCCCGTACGGAATCGGCAACGGACTTGGCAGCGGATCATCGAGCCCGCGCAGGTACAAGTTGGCTTGGCGACCAAGTCCTGAGTAAAGATCCGACGAATACAGCAGCCGATTGTCGGCCGTCCAATCGCAAAGCAACTCACCGCTTGGATGAAAAGTAATCCGCCGCGCAGGCCCGCCGCTGGTTGCAATTGTGTAGATGTCTTGATTCCCATCATAGTTTCCGACAAACGCGATCGTTTTTCCGTCGGCACTAAATCGAGGCAACGATTCTTCGCCCGCCGGTGCGGCTAGCGGCGATGCCAGCCCGCCAGCTCGCGGCACCGTCCACAAATCTTCACCATAGACAAATACGATGCTCTCGGTGCTGACATCGGGAAATCGCATCATGCCCGCGTTCGGTTTGACTTGGGCATGGGACGCCGGCACCAATGTGCCAGTCACGGCAATCAAACCTGCGAGATAGCTAAAGCAATTTCGAGCGTTCATCGACTTCCAATTCATGTTGAGATTCCAAGTTTCGATCGGCCGGCAAAAAGTAACAGACACATTCCATGCGCCGTCCATTCATGGCCACGGCACATGGAATGTGCCTGCTACTCGCTTCGTCATATTGTGCTTGGTCGCAGTACGGCGATCAACCGGCGCGCAGAATAGAGCTAAGCAATTGTTTTGAGCTTCAATGGCTCGCGGATTTTCCGCTTGGAATCGCGAAATTTGCAATAATTCAAAAAAAAGCCGATACTTAGGCGGCGAAAGACGTGTTCCTCTTATTGTGTTCCGAGCAGCGAGATTTGACTCATCAAAGCAAGGCCAGCCATGAAGCGGTTAATTGCGGTTTTGGCAATCCTTTCATTCGGCAGCAACAGCGTTAGTTGGTCCGACGACGACAAATGGACCAACGATCAACTTAAATTCTTCGAAGCCAAAATTCGGCCGGTCCTCGTCGACAAATGCTACTCATGTCATTCGGAAGACGCGAAGTCGATCGGCGGAAGCTTGCGGCTTGATACTCGCGCTGGCTTGCTGCAAGGCGGCGATTCGGGCGCGGCGATTGAGCCGGGAAATCCCGACGATAGTTTGCTACTGACCGCCATCCGTTACGAAGACGACGACTTGGAGATGCCTCCGAAGAAAGAGGGCGGAAAACTTCCCGACAGCGTAATCGCGGATTTCGAAAAGTGGATTCAGATGGGCTTGCCCGATCCGCGCAAAGCAGACGCCGTCGTTCAAGAATTCGGTGCCGATGAAGACGCCAAGAACTGGTGGGCCTTTCAACCCGTTAAACAGGCAGTGCCTCCAACGCCGAAAGATACTGCTTGGCCCAAGTCCGACGTCGATCGATTCGTCCTAGCCAAGTTAGAAAGCAAAGGCCTTAAACCAGTTGGCGATGCGGAGCCACTGGCGCTCTTGCGCCGCGTCTATTTCGATTTGGTAGGCTTGCCTCCGAAAGCGAAAGAGGCTCAACAGTTCGCTGCGGATTGGCAAAGTGCCAGCGATTCGGCCGCCCGCGATAAACTTTATGCTGCAGTTGTTGACCGGTTACTGGCCTCGCCGCAATTCGGTGAACGCTGGGGTCGATATTGGCTGGACGTTGCTCGCTATTCCGAATCCAGTGGCAAAGACGTCAATATTCTCTATCCTCTGGCTTGGCGATATCGCGATTACGTCATCGATTCGTTTAACGCCGATACACCCTTCAACCAATTTATCCAACAACAAATTGCTGGCGACTTGCTTGACGCAAAGTCCGCTGACGATAAAGCGAGAAACTTGGTCGCCACCGGATTCTTGGCAATCGGCCCTAAGTCGCTCAACGAAATGAAAGCCCGACAGTTCGCTTTGGATTTGGCCGATGAGCAAATTGACACGGTCACCCAAAGCGTCATGGGCCTGACCGTAGCGTGTGCTCGCTGCCACGATCATAAATTTGACCCTATCTCGCAAGCCGATTACACGGCAGTCGCAGGAATTTTTCTTTCAACCGAGACGAGGTTTGGAACGACCGGCGGAAATGGCGGGCGGAACGCCGGCGAGCTGGTTGAATTGCCCGGGACCGCAGCGGAGAGTTACCTTCAAGCCATTTCGACGGACGGATACGCTGAAAAAACCAAGCGCCTTCAGGAACTCAAACTGGAACAAAGAGAACTCTTCGCCGAACGATTGCGCGACCGCCGCAATGGCAAACCAGAAGCGGATGGCTTCAATGCCGTTCGCGTGGCAACTCAAATCAGCCAACTCGAAGCGGATCTGAAAAACTTCAATTCAGACGGCTCGGTCAAATCGCTTGCAATGGGCGTTGTCGATAGGCCCAAGACTACAACCCAGACGTTTCGTAATCGCGATTTTCGCCGACGGGCTAGCGGATTCGTTTCTTTGACGAATAGCCCGCTGTTTATCCGTGGCGAAGTCGATCGACCGAGCGACGTCATCCCAAGAGCGATTCCTGATATTTTGCCAAACATAAAATCTCCTGCCATTCCGAAAGCCACCAGCGGTCGCAAAGAACTCGCGCAATGGATGACCGATCCCAATCATCCACTGACTGCGCGCGTTATGGCGAACCGAGTTTGGCATTGGCTGTTCGGCGCAGGCATCGTCACCAGCGTTGATAATTTTGGAACCACCGGCAGTGAACCGAGCCATCCCGAGTTGCTGGATTATCTTGCCCAAGAATTTATCGCCGGCGATTGGTCGGTAAAGAAACTAGTTCGCGAGATCGTGCTCAGCCGAACTTATCGGCTTGCGGCAACACATGACCAAGCGAATTTTACAGCCGACCCGGAGAACGCATTGCTTTGGCGACACAGTTCGCGACGCTTGGATGCCGAAGCAATCCGTGACGCGATGATGTGTGCCGCAGGAACTCTCGAACTTAGCCGGCCCCCAGCGTCCTTGATTGGCCGTGCGGGCGACGGACCTCTGGGCGGTCCGCGACGCTCACGCTTGTCGGAGGACAACGTGGCCAAAGCAAACGACAATCATCGTTCGGTTTACTTGGCCGTTGCCAGGAATGTCGAACCCGAAGTCCTCGCGGTGTTTGATTTTCCAGATGCCGCAGCCGTCCAAGGTGCACGACAAACCACCAACGTACCAAGCCAATCTCTGTTCATGCTCAACAGCGACTTCGCGGGCAAACAAGCCAAGGCTCTCGCCAATCGAATCACGTCCGTCGAAGCCAAGCTCGATCCGAATTCGAAACTCGATTCAAAGGAACTCCCCAAACAGCTTGACCAGATGTATTGGATCGCGCTCGGGCGACCAGCGACCGAATCCGAGTTAGCAGCGGCCAAAAAACTTTTGACACGATATCGCAACGACCCGCTCAGTGGCTGGACAAGCGTCGCCCGCGCCCTCCTAGCCAGCGCCGAATTCAGAAGTACGGATTAGGAAATCAGAGTTTTCAGTGTTCAGTTTTCAGTGTTCAGCAAAACAGGATTCTATTTTGAACACCGAAAATTCCAGACTGAAAACTGAACACTGAAAACTATTTTTGAGGACTTCCATGTTTACAAAACTTTGCAACACCATCACGCCGCTATTCACTCGCCGTGACGTCTTACGCTATACGTCTTGCGGCTTTGGGTGGTTGGCATTTTCCGGCTTGGTCGGTCGAGCGGTTGGGTCGGATGATCCTTTGGCTCCAAAGAAACAGCATTTTCCAGCCAAAGCCAAACGGGTCATCTTCCTCTGCATGCGCGGCGGGCCGTCGCATTTGGACACGTTTGACTACAAACCGAAATTGATTGCGGACAGCGGCAAAGCCGGCCCTCGACCCGGCTCGAAATTGCTGGGTTCGAAATTCAAGTTCAAAAAACACGGTAAAGGCGATCTTTGGATTTCGGAGCTGTTTCCGGAGTTGGCCAAACGAGCCAATGACTTGTGCATGATTCACTCGATGCAAACCGACTTGCCCGCCCACCCTCAAGCCCTCGTTCGCTTGCACACCGGCACCTCGCAGTTCATTCGGCCATCGATCGGCGCTTGGACGTTGTACGGGCTGGGAACCGAAAACGAAAACTTGCCGGGCTTTGTCAGTATCACGCCGCCCAGCGGTTTTGGCGGCGCGACGAACTACGGCAGTTCGTTTCTGCCCGCCATTTACCAAGGGACACGCTTGGGTAGCGACAACCGCCCGATCGCAACCGCTGAGGTTGCTCACTTGCGGAGCAAGCAACCGAAAGACGATCAGCGCGCCGAATTGGACTTTATGCAAACACTCAACCGAGCCAAGCTGGCTCACGACAAAGTCAATCCGGACGTTGAAGGCGCGATCGAGGCCTCGGAATTGGCTTTCAAAATGCAAAGCGAAATGCCGGACGTCATGGACATCAGCAAAGAGACCGAAGCGACTCGTCGAATGTATGGCATCGGCCAACGCAACACCGAAGATTTTGGCCGCAAGTGTTTGCTCGCGCGGCGCATGATCGAAGCTGGCGTTCGGTTTGTCGAAATCACGCACGGGAATTGGGACCATCACAATAACTTGAACGCGGCGCTAACTCGCAATTGCGGCGAAGTCGATCAACCAATGGCTGCCTTGTTGGCCGACCTAAGCAAACGTGGACTGCTCGATGAGACGCTGGTCGTGTGGACCGGTGAATTCGGTAGAACGCCGTACGCCCAAGGCCAAGACGGTCGCGACCACAACAACAAAGCCTTCACGCTCTGGATGGCTGGCGGCGGCGTCAAAGGGGGTTTCTCCTACGGCCGCAGCAACGACTACGGCTACGAAGCCGAAGAAAATCCCGTTCCCATTCACGACCTGCACGCCACGATGCTCGCGTTGCTCGGACTGGAACACGAGCAACTCACGTTCAATCACGCCGGTCGCGACTTCCGCCTCACCGACGTCCACGGCAATGTAATCCGCGACATCATCGCGTAATCGTCTTGAACTCCCGCTCTCAACCCTCAACTAAGAGGCTTGAGGCTGTAGGCTTGAGGAATTGCAAGCACCGCTGCAATAACTCCCGCTTTCAACTTCCAACTTCCTCCCAACTCTCCCCCAAGCTACCGACGCAAGTCGGTAGTCCTGGCACAACTGGCTAAAGGCGTGAGGCTGTAGGCTTGAGGGACGAGCAATCCACCGACGCGACAACTCCCCACACTGAACACTGAAAACTGAACACTGAAAACTGAACACTGAAAACTGAACACTTGGCTTCTTCCCAACTCTCAACTCTCAACTCTCAACTCTCAACTCTCAACTCTCAACTCTCAACTCTCAACTCTCAACTCTCAACTCTCAACTTTTTCCCAACTTGACCCTTGCCACTTTGCAATTTGCATTTTTTTACTTCGCAATTTACATTTCCCGCTTTCATCTCTCATCTCTCCATGGCAAGCGGCCGATGGAAACTTGCTCTCCTCCAATCAACCGAATTGTCAGTGTCTGTCTTGTTCTTCAACCCGATTTTTCTCCCTTTGCCGTCGCGCACGATTGATCAGTTGCTCGTCGATCTGGATGTCGTTTTTCCGCACCCACATTGCATTTGCGTACATCGTCCGATAGTCTCCTGCAGTGTACGTTTGTACACAATTACCCTTCACTTCTAGATTTGGAGGCCAGCCATGAACCAGTCAGTTGTCCTTGCGAATATGTTTGTTGAATCCCATTCGCCGAAACTGCTCGACCAAGTTCGTCAGTTCGTACGAGATCGCCGCTGGCCGACTGCCATTGAGGAAGCATATGTGGGCCGGGCTCGCCAGTACATTCTGTTTCACGGCAAGCGGCATCCGCGCGATCTGGGGGCTGCCGATGTCGCTGCATTTCTGCGACACGTGGCGGAACACGAGCAGCTCACGCCTTCACAGCAATCCCGCACTCACGCCGCAATCCAGTTCCTGTACCGGGACGTGCTCAACATGCTGCTCCCACCGATTGCACACAAATCGCGACCGAAGCAACATCCGCTGTCGACGGGACTCGGGGAAAAACCGGTTTCGCCGCTTCTTTCTATCACTCCCACTATTGCTCCTGTCAACCCGACACCACCCAGGCTGCTCGACCGCGTCCATCAAGCCATGCGTCTCGGACACTACAGCCGGCGCACTGAAGAAGCCTACGTCGGCTGGATCAAGCGCTACATCTTCTTTCACCAAGTCCGAAATCCTGTGGAGATGGGCAAGTCGGAGATCGAACAGTTCCTGTCGCATCTCGCCGTCCAAGGACACGTCAGCGCCTCGACGCAGAATCAGGCCTTCAGCGCGATGTTGTTCCTGTACCGAAAGGTGCTGGGCATTCCACTGGAGCACATTGACGCGCTGCGGGCCAAGTGCCCCCAGCATCTGCCGCTGGTGTTGACGCCCGACGAGGTTCGTTCTGTCTTGGCTCAATTGCAAGGACTCCCCTTGCTCATCAGCGAGATGTCCTATGGCAACGGCATGCGCTTGATGGAGTGTCTGCATGTCCGCGTCAAGGACATCGACTTCCAACGCCTGGAGGTCACCGTCCGCGACGGCAAAGGGGAGAAAGACCGCGTCACTTTGCTCCCCCAGACGCTTGTCCAGCGGCTTTCCGATCAGTTGGCCAAGGTCCGCGCGGGACATGTTTGTGATCTCGACGACGGGCTGGGCCGCGCGCCACTTCCCTATGCGTTGGCCCAAAAGTATGTCAGCGCTGACCGCGAGTGGGGTTGGCAGTACGTCTTTCCCGCCTCGACCCACTATAAGGATCGAGAGACGGGTGTCAGGTATCGCCACCACTTGCACGAAACAGTCATCCAAAGAGCGTTCCGCAACGCCGTGCAACAAGCCGTGATCAGCAAGCCAGCCACTTTTCATACGCTCCGTCACGCCTTCGCCACACAATTACTGGCCAGTGGCTACGACATCCGCACCATCCAGGAGCTGCTCGGGCACAGTAGCGTCGAGACCACCATGATCTATACCCACGTCTTGAACCAAGGCGGGCGCGGCGTCCGCAGCCCGCTCGACCAATTGGGAACCTCTGGTCAGCCTATTCAGCCCCGAATAGGCTGACAAATCCCGGTCAGCCTAATAAAGCATCTCCGGCCTACCGGCGTCCCCCCTAACTTGTTGACAAACCAATACTTAGAGAGATAATCGACGAAGTTCAGAAACCGGATAGGCTGTCCCAGTTCAGCTTCCTATCCCAGATAAACTGACCGGATAGGCTAGTCAGTCCAATAATTGTTCTGTCGCTAAAAAGAAATCGTCGCTTCGACAATGTGCATTTTCTCTCAGCCCGTCATCTCGGTGAACAACACGCAGATTTTCGCGCGCGCGACTGCTGCAGGTTCGCAATTTCTTGCGTACCAAATGAACTACGAGTCGCGGGCTGAGAACGCGATGATACTTCCTGTTCCGATTCGGCACCCTGCAACCGACAAGAGTTTGCGTTTCGTTGACCTGCGGGGTTACGACGATTTCTTCGATGATCTCGCCGACGGATTCCCATACATAGCGCCGTCATTCAACATTGGATGTTCGGCGTCGTTCCATACGGCATCTAAAAGTACGTTGGAGGTATTCGAGGTTGGCAATTATATTGCCTCGTTCGTGCCGACGATGTTGGACTTTTCTCGACTTGATGATCGATTCGTGCTCCCTGAAACCACTTGGTCGAAAATCCCGCAATACGCTACTTACGGATTCGCTGTATTTCAACTTGCTGCCGGTTCGCTAAAACCACATCCAATGGCGTTCGAATTTGAAAGCACCAGCGACTTACTCTATTTCCCGACAATGCACATCCACGATGGTCAGGTTCACGCCACCGAAGAATTTGACCACGTCCTTTACCTTCAACACGCGGGATTCGACAGCCGCGCGTATGGCTATCAGAATTCAGATGTTGTTGACAAATCAACTGGCTTAATTCGATCCAAATACGTCGCCAAACATTTTTGTGACATCGATCGTTCCAATGGTGTTGTTGACGGCGACTTGCTAGTTCACCGGAACATTATTCGTGGAATCAACCCTAATCGGGACACAGACTTTGTGACGTTTGGTGATCCCATGCATCCCACCTTGAATCTACGGCCGCTATTGTCATATACTCCGTGGCTATTATTAGGCGCAGCCGTGGCGTGGTTCTTTGCGAGACGAGGACGGGTCAAGAAACTGAAAGCGGCCAACGCAAGTGATCGCGACAGAACAAAGCCGTGAACCGGAGCACTCATTCACGCGGCAACTGAAATCGAAGTCTTCCGTTCGTGCCCGGTTACGGCAGTCGTTGAACTAAACCGCTTCACTTTCCTTTGTTCTTCACTGCTCTCTGCGCGCAGTGTTCTTGCGGCCTGGCTGGCTGCTTTATTAGCCGGCTGATTTTGTGCTGTGACTTGAGTTGCGGCGTGACGTGCCGCTCTGGTAGATACAGTCCGCTTGTAGCGAAGATGGCGGTTGTAAGGTCTTGCGCTTTTCTGAGGCGCAACGATGCTGGGGTTGATGGCCCCATTGATGGGTCTGTTTCTCAAACCCATTTCAGCAAGGCCCGCAACATGACTCCCTTTCGCAATCGCATCAACCAGGCCACGCAGCGGATGGCCGAAGACATGCTGATCCGCAACATGGCGGTCCGAACCATCGATTCTTATACCTACCACGTCGATCGATTCGCCAAACACTTTGGAAAACTCCCAGAAGATTTGGGGCCGGAGCAGATTCGCGAGTTCCAGTTGTGGCTGATCCAGGAGAAGAAATGTTCCTGGAGTTCCTTCAATCAAGCCGTGTGTGGCCTACGGTTCCTCTACACCTACACGCTCCCCAGGCCGTGGGTCGTGCAGATGATTCCGTTTGGCAACCGGCCTAAAAAGTTGCCGGTCGTGCTGGGTCAAGAAGAAGTTCACCGGTTGATCCAGTGTGTGACCCATCCCAAACATCGAGCCGTGCTGCTGACACTTTATGCCGCCGGACTGCGGCTGAGCGAAGCAACGAATCTCAAACTCCCCGACATCGACTCGGAGCGAATGCAACTG
>JANNYC010000045.1:0-5569 GCA_031409895.1 Planctomycetota bacterium | reverse complement strand
CGCGCGGCGACGTTTCCTCGTAATTGGCCGATGGTCCTTGCTCTGTTTACGCGACATACCTGTCTTGTATACGCATCCCACCGACCACACAGGTTAAGATTTCGTTAAGATTTCCCCGGACGCTATTGGGCATAGCCAGTGCCACCCAGCCGCTTCGTCGTCATCGGGACGAAGTGGTATCCGAACCTGTGGCTGTTCGGCGTCGTCCACTGACTTTTTTCAAAACGGCGCGTTTGACAGTCTCGAGCGCGCGATTCGCCATCACCTGGAGGTACACAAATCGGTGCGTGACTATCGACCGAAGCAGAATATGCCAAACGATTTTGCAACTTACCTGGCGCCAATGGAGCCCGTTCTGTAGCGGCTAGACCCGAAACTGAAGCGACCGAGTCGACTTTCAGAAAAGGAGTTTCGGCAATTGGTGAAATTCTTCCGCGTTAGTTTGCTTGATGACAGAGTTTTCGAATTGGAAGCGTTGATCCCGTGGAGTTGATCAGAGGCCTTGAACCACTTGAGTTCAGGGACTTGCGGACATCGCACCAGTCAAGTACACGACTGTGGGGTCTTGAATTGAAAGCAACAGAAGGTCGCTAGGGACGGTGGACTTTACGGGACCAGAAATCACGGTTGGGAGAGCCGTGCGACTGTCACCACTGGCGCAATTTTAGCGCGAAGGTTGCCGGTCGGAATGTGATTGGCGACCAAATTCAGGCAGGATCAGCTGCTCGTCCGAGTGTTTAGCAAAGAACTTCGTCATCGCCCCGGCCTGGTTGGTCACGGCGTCGTCCGCAGCCTTTTGAACCCGTTCGTGCGCACGGCTGGCGAACAACTTGGGAACTCTAACAAGAATGGTTATGTCCACGTTTATCGTGAGTTCTGTGGATTGCCCACGGGGGTGAGCGCGGAGCGTCGACTTGTATTTTTGCAGTTTTCCTGCTGGCTCCATCGAAGCGGTCACCACATTGATCTCCTGTGGTTCAATGTCGGCAACTTGGCGAAGATGCAGTTTATCGGCTTCCAATGTCGGATCATCAATTTGAACCGTTAGAAGCTTGGTCGCGGATACGTCGGTTTTGGATTTGCCACGGATCGCGTTTAGTATCGGTCGATCATCACCTGAGGTGTCGAGCTCAACGTCCTCGAGACGCTCATCAAGCAGTTTCATCCCAGAAAGACCAATGATCGAGGCGGTGCCATTTTTGCGAACCATGATTTGACGAAAGCGGTCGAAGTCAACTTCGATGTTAAACGTCTTCGATTGTTCTCCGGTAACATGCTCCACCGTCTGTGTGTTCAACGCGATCACCGCACCGATGATGACCACGGCAGCAGTGCCTAAAACAGCATAGAGCCTGGTTCGGGAATGTTTAGAATTTGTCATTATCTGAATCGTGTTGAAAAATTTGTTGAAGTTCTTTGAAATCGTCCTCCTTCGAAACAAGAATTAATTTCTCTGTTCGCTCTCATGCGGTTTGCTTCGCATGGATGCCTTCAGCGAATTCTTCAACTGCTTTCTGGCAAAACGCCGGCAAGTCATTGGGGTTGCGGCTTGTTACCAGGCCGTTATCGCATACGCATTCTTCGTCAACCCAGTTGGCTCCCGCATTCGTTAGATCGGTTTTCAAGCTCGGCCACGAAGTCATCGTTCGACCACGCACGACATCGGCTTCGATCAACGTCCATGGTCCGTGGCAGATTGCTGCAACGGGCTTGTGCTGTGTGAAGAAGTCGCGAATGAAGTCCACTGCTTTTTCATTCATCCGAAGAGTATCTGGGTTGTGGACGCCACCGGGCAACACTAGTCCGTCATAGTCGGACGCGCTCACTTGATCGATCGTCTTATCGACGTTGAACTTATCCGCTTTCTCGGCATGCTTCATGCCTTGAATTTTGCCGCCCTTCAGCGAGACCAATTCGACCTGCGCTCCTGCCTTCTTGACCGCATCCCATGGTTGGGTGAATTCGGATTGTTCAAAGCCGTCGGTGAGTAGGAACGCAATCTTTTTTCCGTTTAACATTGTCATAAAATTGGCTTTCTGTTTTTAGTTAGTAGTCGCAAATGAAAATCTGTGGTTTAAGGACCGCGAAGCCGAGTATCGCTAGGATTTGAGAAATTCAAGCAGATCCTTGGTCAATTCGTCTTGATGTGTGGCCGTCAATCCGTGCGGTGCTCCGGGGTACTCTTTGAGTGACGCATTGCGTATGCCTTTGGCCGCTGGGCGACCGGTAGCGTCAATCGGCACGGTCTTGTCTTCGGTTCCATGCACAACGAGTGTGGGTTTCGTAAAGCTCGCAAGTTCGCGGCGGAAATCGGTCGAGGAAAATGCCTTTGCGCAATCCAAGGTCGCTTTCAAGCAGCCTTGCATCGCCACTGAGCGAGTCCACTCCAGACACTCATCGCTGACGGATTGCGACAACGCGGTGACTCCGTAGAAGTCTTTAAAAAAGCCGCCGTAAAAGCCGGGACGATCTTGCTGGATTGCTTTCGTGATTTGATCGAAGATCGATTGCTCGACACCGTGGGGATTGTCCGACGTCTTGAGCATGTAGGGAACGATGGAAGCAATGAGTGCTGTTTGGACGACGTTCTTGCCACTATGACGACTCATGTACCGAGCGACTTCGCCACCACCCATCGAAAAGCCGACCAAGGTTGCGTCGCGAGCGTTAGTTGCAGCGATAATTTCCGCCAAGTCATCTGACAGCGTGTCGTACTCGTATCCTTCCCACGGCTGCGATGACCGTCCGAAGCCGCGACGATCGTAAGCGATCACTCGGAACCCGTTGTTGGCAAGTGCCATCGCTAGTGCGTCCCAACTGTCGGCTGACAATGGCCATCCATGAATGAGGATCACAGGCCGCCCTTGTCCCCAGTCTTTGACGTAAAGTTTGGTGTTGTCTTTTGTTTTGATACAGGTCATGTTTTTCAAACGTTGGAGGCATAAGAACAGACGTGAGTAGAAAATTCACCACGGCTACCAAACAAGGGGTTTCGCAAACAAAATCTTCCGTGGATTCCTTCACATGCATTCAACGTGCCAAACTTACGAATGTTGAATGTCAGGGCAAAACAACATGCCCATGCGTTTTCCGAATCAAGGCAGCGAGTGGCTTGCCTGCTTTCCAAGGCATTCTTAAGGGATACTTGTGGTCTTGTTTCAAGCACCTTGGCCGGAATCACACCAAGTCATGATCCGAAAGTCGAGAACTACCTACCGTTCAAAAACATTCCCCGTCCACCCAATCGGGCCGCACAGGCGGCGAGTTTTTCGGGGGATAGGCCTTCACAAAGTTTCAACATTCGGTACCGCTCTGTAGTACTGCCAGTCGGCATCCATTTCAAAGTGCGCGGCTTGTCGCCATCTTTCCCTTCATAAGCGATCTCAACTTGGGAGTTGCCGATCTCTCCTCCAGCGCGCTTGACCAACAACATGCCATTGCGCAAACCCGCATTCCAAGCCGGACCATTCTCAACGACACCCGAAATGACGTTGCCGTTTGCTTGTGTTGCTTCGACATCAAAACCTCGATGAAAGCCAGGTCGTTCGACCCAACTCAAGGAACAATCTTCCGTAAACAAATCCTTGGGCAACTCAACGGCCTTTCCCTGTTTCACAAACTGTTCCACGTCAGATGCGATATTGATGTTTGCGATCTCATTCATCGCAACGGCCAACAAGTAGACGGCGGAAGTCTTCTCCTTGGTCGAACTGCCAAGCTTCTGCATGTGCAGCAGAACGTCATCGAAATCGTGCTTGCCCCCGGCTGCCGCCAGTACCTTGCCCGTTCGCACAATCCAGGTTTCACCGGGTTGTTGTGGATGCAGTCGATGGATGCTTCCAGTGCCTCCGGACTGAACAGATTGCGATCGAAGCCCGCCAGTTATCGTTCGTAAGGAGCGGTATCCTGCGTTAGCACGAAAACGTCAACTCAGGCAAGTTGTCTGGTTTCGCACGCTTTGGGGCGGATTGGCTCAGGTGTTGATTGTGCTGCGGGCCGGCGATAATATCTTTTCCAAAAGTATTGCCCCAAAAAAATTCTCTCTTTGGCGGACTCCGGTGCCGGATTTCGCTCTTATCTTTAGAGCAAAGGTTTGAAATCCATCGTCCGGCCGAAACAAAAAACGAGGCAACTCTGTTAGCTCGTGGCATCAAAAATGCTTCTGGAAGCTTTGGTTGTTTGGGGGAAGTTTTGCCGTTCGAGTTTCGCTCAATCCCACGTCGTGTGTAGCTCAAATCCTGGTCATTATTCAGTGGATAAAAAGATGAACCCATTTCTTACGGTCCGAAGTCTTGCACTTGTCTGTGCAACCTTGTTAGTCGTTTCTGCAAACAACTCCGTATCTTCGGCACAAGGATTGGATGCCCCTTCAGACCTGATCGCTCGAGCCAGTGTCCCAGGCGATTTCGCGGTCTCCTTGTTCTGGACCGACAATTCGCTGACAGAAGAGGGCTTCGAAATTCAAAGAAGCACAGGGATTGGTTCCACGGACTTTACCACGATTGACGTTGTTTTCCTGAACAACATCAGCTCCTACAACGATGTCGGGCTGGACGAACATACCACGTACAATTATCGGGTCCGAGCCTTTGATGGCGCCGCAGTTTCAGGGTTTAGCGGCGTGGCGACCGCAATGACCAGTTATGCGAGTCCCAATCAGGTTTCGGGGCTTCAGGGTGAACTTGTCGGTGGTTTGCTCGCATTGACTTGGATTGACAATGCCACCAACGAGACGCGATATGAAGTCGAACGAGCCGAAGTCGGTGTCTCTACTGAATTCACAACGATTGCGACTCTTGAACCGGATGCCACCAGTTATGTCGATGATTCAGGGCTGGATGGGGCGGTTTACGACTATCGCGTGCGTCCTTGGCGTTTTGACGTAGAAGGCGGCGCTCCAGACGTAGTCACAATTGACATGGGACCTGGAATTGCTTCGCCAACGTCTGTTGCAGCAAGGGCAATTTCGAAAACGTCGATCGAGCTTTCCTGGAAGGGACCAGTCACCAAGGGTACATCCGTGCAGATTCAAAGATTCAATCTTAATTCCGGCCTATGGGCCACCATTGGTCAGGTGAAAGCCTCCGATCGCAAGTTCACGGATAAAGGATTGACAAGTCAGACAATGTACATCTATCGCCTGCGTGCTGTTATCACGACAGCAGTTTCACCCTGGGCAACTGCGGTTGCTACCACGAAATGAATTGAATTTGTATGACCGGCTTTAGGGGACACAAAAGGTGCCGGCGACCGTTTCGCTAACATGCCGATGCGATTCATTGAATTTTCCACAGGGGACGACCGAGACGGACAACTCCAGGCGCCTGGGTGGCACTGGCTATGCTCAATAGCGTCCGGGGAAATCTTAACGAAATCTTAACCTGTGTGGTCGGTGGGATGCGTATACAAGACAGGTATGTCGCGTAAACAGAGCAAGGACCATCGGCCAATTACGAGGAAACGTCGCCGCGCGGCGAGCGCTGGCGGCGGTTTGCCCCAGCCGCCGAAAGTCTGGCCCGAAAAGCTGATTGGGGCGAAGTATGTTCGTCTGCTGGAGAAGCAACTGCGG
>JANNYC010000044.1:0-11548 GCA_031409895.1 Planctomycetota bacterium | reverse complement strand
CGCGCGGCGACGTTTCCTCGTAATTGGCCGATGGTCCTTGCTCTGTTTACGCGACATACCTGTCTTGTATACGCATCCCACCGACCACACAGGTTAAGATTTCGTTAAGATTTCCCCGGACGCTATTGGGCATAGCCAGTGGCACGCCAAGTTTTAGTTTTGACAAGGCACTAGGGTTCCAAAAGCAGATATCAAATAAGCATTTGACATCGCGAGTCTTCGAGCCGATGTTTCCCGACGCGTCGGGATTCAAGAAGCCCGGCGTAGGATGGTCGAGACGGGCTTATGGGGTTTGATTCTGTTTGTTACGGGTGCGGATCGGACTTTCTCGGAAGGCGACGTCAATCGACCACCACAAATCTGCTTGCATCTGACCCGCTGGCCGCGTTAAACTGACATCATCCCGACGCCGCGCCTCAACGGATCCAAAAACCGCAGCGAAGCGTCTCAGTTCAGCGCACAAACTATCCGGCTGACTACACCCGAATAGTTTGCCATTCGTTTAATGCTGGGATTAACTGCAAAGGTTTTGATGGAGTTTCGATGACTCATCCACTTGAAGATCATTTTCTGTCGCTGACTCGGCGGCGGTTTTTTGGGGCGGGGTCGCGGACGCTGGCGGCGGGGCTGGGGTCGCTGGCAATGGGTTCGCTGTTGGAAAACGCCTGTGGAGATGACGCGAAGCCGACGGGTGGCGGGGTGCTGGGCAAGCCGCACTTTGCGCCAAAAGCAAAACGGGTCATCTACATGCACATGGAAGGTGCCCCAAGCCAACTGGACTTGTTCGACTATAAGCCGCAACTGCTACAACGATTTGACGAAGACTTGCCGGACTCTATTCGCCAAGGACAGCGATTAACCGGAATGACGAGTGGGCAAACCCGATTCCCTATCGCGCCGTCGATCTTTCGATTTACGAAACAACGCAACAACCAGGACGGCATCTATCTCAGCGAGCTGATTCCTTACACCGGGCAGATGGCGCACGAAATGTGTTTCATCAATTCGATGTATACGGAAGCGATCAACCATGAACCGGGGATTACGTTTTTTCAAACTGGCAATGAGCAACCGGGTCGACCATCGTTTGGTTCGTGGGCGAGCTATGGCTTGGGAAGTGAAAACGCAGACCTGCCGACGTTTTGCGTGCTGATCACTCAAGGCTTTGGCAACATGCAAGCCCTTTCCTCACGGTTTTGGGGAAGCGGCTTTTTGTCGAGCGAACATCAAGGCTGTAAATTGCGCAGCGCCGGTGACCCGGTACTCTATTTGAAAGATCCGTCAGGAGTTTCTCGCGAGACGCGCCGCGATATGCTTGACCTTGTCAGCGATCTCAACGAGCGCGAAGCCCAGCGGTCGCTCGATCCCGATGTCCGCGCGCGAATCGCGCAGTACGAGATGGCTTATCGGATGCAAATGTCGGTGCCGGAGCTGACCGATTTTTCAAACGAGACTGCGGAGACGTTGGCTTTGTACGGGCCGGACGTACTAAAACCGGGCACGTTCGCGGCAAGCTGTTTGCTCGCGCGGCGATTGGCCGAACGGGGCGTGCGGTTCATACAGCTTTATATGCGCGGCTGGGATCAACATGGGAACTTGCCGGAAGAAATTCGCAAACAGTGTTTGGCGGTCGATCAACCGCAAGCCGCTTTGATCAAGGACTTGGCGCAGCGCGGATTGCTCGACGACACATTGATCTTGTGGGCCGGCGAATTTGGGCGAACGTGTTACAGCCAAGGGACTTTGACCAAAGACAATTACGGGCGCGACCATCACCCGCGTTGTTTTTCGCTTTGGCTCGCTGGCGGCGGAATTCGTCCAGGCATTTCTTACGGCAAGACCGACGACTACAGCTACAACATCGTCGAGAATCCGGTCCCTGTCCACGACTTGCACGCGACTATGCTGCACTTGATGGGGCTGGACCACACGCGGATATCTTATCGCCACCAAGGCCGCGACTATCGACTCACTGACGTGTTCGGAAACGTGCGACACGATTTGCTGGCGTAAGGTTTGGCGCTGCCCGCAAATTAGCCCATTGTATGAACCTCTACCGACATTCGTCGTTAGTTTCGCGAGAGTCCTTTCCCACAAGCCACTAACGCAAGTCAGTGGTGTTGACACATGTGGCTAAATGTTGCCTGCGTCGAGCGTCTCAGTCACTTTGACTCTCAGTCCTGGAAGCAAACGGGAAGTGACAAGGTCGCGGGCTTGAAATTGACCGTGGGCGACGTACTCGCTACCTTCGAGAGAGAGTACCGTAATCATGCCACGGATTGGATCGACGATCCAATACTCCGAAATCTTGGCTGACGCATAATCATTCCGTTTGTCGTCGTAGTCACGATGTCGACTTTCTGGATCGCTGCTGACTACTTCGACTACGAGGTCTGGGGCTTCGCCGAATCGCTCGCCAAACCGATCTAAGTTCGCTGTTAAATAAGCCGCGATGTCAGGTTCACGAAACGTATTCTCTCGGATACGAATCCGATAGGGTGCACAAACGGCATCACCGAAACCGCCGGCTTTCAGAAATTGCACCAACACGTTCAACAAAAACTGAACAATCTTCTGATGAGACTTGGTAGGCATTTCCAAAACCTCGATTCGGCAATCGGCGAGTTCAACGAGTTGATTGAGCGGCTCCGTGAACGAGAGATATTGAGATTCCGTCCACTGGCCTTGTGGCGGAAACAGCCGCGCGATTTCCCACGCCGGTTCCACGTTGGCGAATGAAGATGTGGGCTCTGTTGACATGCTTACTCACTAACGAAGGAATTTGTAAACCACAAATGTCTGATATTGGTTTCAGTCTACCATAGCTCCAAGACCGGCAAGAACTCGGAAAATCTTCGGAGACGCCGTTTCCGAAGCTTATTTCAACTTCACCTCGCTCCTGGCGGTGTACCAGTTGGAATCCAATTGCTAAAATCCAGGCCAGACGTTCCATCGCAGGTCAATGGAACCTAACACGTTCCTTGGTCAAGGAAAACTCAATGAGCAAAACTTTTGGAATAATTTTGGCGCTGATTGCCGGGTTCGCGATTCAATGGATAAGCTTCGCATCAGCCGACGAGCCAGATTTGCAAGCTGCGATTGCAGCGATTCGGCAAGTCGACAAAGAAGGCAAAGGGCACGAGGCTGCAGTCGAGGCAATGCAAATCCTCAACAAGGCGACGACTGCTCAAATTCCGACGATCTTGGTCGGGATGGACGACGCAAACCCGCTCGCTATGAACTGGTTGCGGGCCGCAATCGAAGGTGCCGTACAGCGCGGTGGCGACTTGCCGAAAGTTGAGATGCAAAAGTTTTTTGATGATCGCTCGCATTCGCATTTGGGTCGATTGCTGGCGTTTGATTTGCTGACAAGTTCGGACAGCGCGCTGGCAACAAAGTTAATTCCAACATTGATCGACGATCCGAGTTTGCCGCTTCGGCGAAAAGCGATTGATCATTATGTTGAACGCGCGGCGAAACAAACTGATGTCGAAGCAATCGGCTCGCTCGGCTTTGCTTTGGCCAATGCTCGCGAGACCGACCAGGTCACCAAGCTACGCGATGAACTTTCCAAGAGAAACGTGCAGATTGATCTGTCACGGCAGCTTGGGTTTCTACCGAAATGGCAATTGGTCGGTCCGTTTGAACACGCGAATGAAGCGAACTTCAACACGGAACTTGGCCCGGAAGTGGACTTGCAAAAAATCGATTTGAAAGCTGAGTTCGACGGAAAGCCTAACGACGGCAAACCGCGCAAGGTCAAATGGATCGCTTATGAGACTAGCGATGCGAATGGCATTGTGAATTTGAATGATCAAATCGACAAGATCAAGGGTGCGATCACCTACGGATACGCCGAATTCAAATCAGCCGCCGAGCAAAACGTCGTTATTCGATGCGGCTGCATCAACGCGACCAAAGTCTGGGTAAACGGCGAGTTGGTCATTATCGAAGAGGTCTATCACGTCGGCATGGACCCAGACCAGTATTCCGGGACCGCGACACTCAAAGAGGGCATCAATCAAATCGTAATCAAGGTTTGCCAAAACGAGCAAACCGAACCGTGGGCGGGCGAATGGATGTTTCAAGTGCGAGTCTGCGATAAAACCGGCAAGACCGTTTTGCCCGCCCCCGAACCTCCGGCCCAACAATAGTCACAACAAATAGAAATCAAAGATAAGGAATCGAACATGTTTCGAAATCGATTGCTGATGGCAATGGCGTGCTTGACTGCCGTCGGAATTTGTTCCGGGGCGGATTGGTGGCAGTTCCGCGGACCCAACGGAACTTGCTACATCGCCGACGCGAAAATCCCAATTGATTTTAGCGACTCTAAAGGGATCGCATGGAAAGTCGAATTGCCGGGCAAAGGCCCATCCAGTCCGATCGTGATTGGAAACAAAGTCATCGTTACGTGTTCGAGCGGCGCGAATCAAGACCAGCTACAAGTCGTTTGCGTTGACGCCACAAGTGGAAAAATTCTGTGGCAGCAACGATTTTGGGCGACTGGGAGTTGTCGCTGCCATCCGCTCAGTGCGAACGCAGCCCCCACACCTACGACGGATGGGCAATTTGTTTACGCTTTCTTTTCGTCCAACGATTTGGCTTGTCTGGATTTGGATGGCAATTTGATTTGGTATCGCGGATTCTCGTTCGACTTTCCCAAAGCTCGCAACGACACCGGCATGTCAAGTTCGCCGGTCGTGGCGCGAGGACTTGTCGTCGTTCAAATTGAATCGCAAGGCAAATCGTTCTGCGCCGCAGTCGATGCCAAGACCGGTGAAACGCGTTGGCAGGTAGATCGGCCTGCAGATGCGTCTTGGTCATCTCCCATGTTGATTCCGAGTACCCCCAGCCGCCCCGATTTAATTCTGCTTCAATCCAAAGGCAAATCATCGTTGCTTTCAATATTGGACGGAAGGCCGGTCGCTGAGGTTGAAGGGCAGTGCGGGTTGATTCCGTCTTCGTCCCTTGCTGGCGAACGTTTGTATATTCCGCTCGATGGCACCACCGCGTTCGATTTGGACCCGGGTGGCCAACTCAAAAAAGTTTGGAATTCGCCCCGGTTAAAAACCAGTACGTCGAGTCTGGTTGTTGCCCCGGACCAAATTTTGACGATCGAGCGAAACGGTGTTCTGAATTCGTTTGATTCGAAAACGGGCGAACGCAAATGGCAACAGCGATTGGCCGATGGCGAAGAAATCCAAGGCGGCTTTTGGGCGACGCCAATTATGATTCGCGATCATTTCTATTTCTTTGCCCAGAATGGCCAGGCTCGCGTTGCCAAAATCAAGGCCGACGGTCTTGAAGTTGTCCACAAATTTGATTTCGGCGAAACGATGCTCGGCTCACCGGCGATTTCCGGCGACGCCATGTACGTTCGCGGCGACAAGCACCTGTGGAAGATTGCCAACGCTCCGTGACAACGTCCATTCGCATTAACACCTGCGGTCCGATTTCGGCGACGATCCGCCCTCCCGGTTCTAAAAGTATCACCAACCGATCGATGTTGTGCGCAGCATTGGCCAATGGATCATCGACGCTGCACGGAGTGCTCGACAGCGATGATACACGACTGATGGCCGACGCATTGGTTAAATTGGGTGCGAGTTTCGACGTCGATTGGTCAAAGTGTACAGCCCGAGTCGGCGGCTGCGGCGGCCCGTTTCCCTCCGCCAGTGAGAATTTGTTCGTGGGCAATAGCGGGACGACAATGCGGTTCTTGACGGCTGCGGTTTCGCTTTCTGCGGGTCGATTTCGGCTTATCGGAACGCCGCGCATGCACCAGCGACCGATCGGCGATTTGATCAACGCTCTGCGGCAATTGGGCGTCCGCGCCCAAGCTCAATCGGCTGACGATTGCCCACCGGTCGATATCGAATCGTCCGGCTGGACCGGAGGCGAAGTCGACATCTCCGCAGAGACATCCAGCCAATTCGTTAGCGGACTAATGCTGGCCGCGCCGTATTCTAAAGCGCCGGTTGCACTACGACTTGTTGGGAAAGTGATTTCTCAACCCTACATTCGAATGACTTACGCTGTGATGTCCGCTTTTGGAGCCCAAGTTAATTTAAGCGATTCGTTAATTTCGATTTCGAATCAACATCGCTATCGCGGCCGAGATTTTCAGATCGAGCCGGATGCGACGGCAGCAAGCTATTTTTTGGCGGCGGCCGCGATCGCCGGCGGGACTGTGACGATTATTGGTCTGGGCCGACACTCCAGCCAAGGCGATTTAGCATTTGCCAATTGTTTAGAACGAATGGGTTGCGAGCTTCAGTGGTCGGACGACAACCTCACGCTGTTCGGTCCGGCGACGCACGGCATTGACGTCGACATGGGCGATTTTAGCGACACCGTGCAAACGCTTGCCGTTGTCGCGCTATTCGTGAATGGACCAACTACCATTCGAAACGTAGCTCACATTCGTCACAAAGAATCCGACCGTATAGGCGACTTGGTGAGTGAACTTCGAAAGCTGGGAGCAATTGCCGTGGAGCTGCCCGATGGCTTGCGTGTTACGCCTGCACCGTTGCAAACAGGAACCGAGCTTGATACTTACGAAGATCACCGCATGGCGATGAGCTTGTCGCTGGCGGGTCTCAAGATACCGGGCGTTGTAATTCGCAACCCCGAATGCGTCACGAAAACTTACCCGCAGTACTTCGTCGATCTGGCCTCCGTTACGTCTGAGCCACGAGGAACAAAAGCGTAGTTCTACATCTTGGGAAATCCAAAAAAATTCGGGACTAGGGATTTGAACCCCAACCAAAAGAGTCAGAATCTTTCGTGCTACCGTTACACCAGTCCCGAAAATGCTTGTTTTATAGTGTTTTTTGAGTTGACCCCCCTTCTGGTTTAAGGCTTCGACTACTTTCAGACTACTTTCGACGGTTCGGATTTGGTATGATCAAAAAATCGCGGGGCTCGGATTGTGGCCGAAACCCCGCAGATAACACCTAACCTTAGAAGCACAGGTGCCATCAATGCCAGATTCTAGCACTTACGTTCGGAAATCCAAGAGATTTCCCCTCTATCGTCATTCAAACGGCAGTTGGTGCAAGCGGATCAAACGCAAGTTGCACTATTTCGGCCAAGACAAGGCCCAAGCCCTCGAACGCTATAACGCCGAACGTGAGGCTTTCGAGGCTGGACGCCTGCCGAGTAGTCGTGCGAGTAGTCGAACCTTAACCGTTCGCGAACTGCTAACCCAGGTATTGCGACACAAAAACAATCTTGTCGATTCGGGTGATTTGACCCTTGGAACGTATCGAGGATATGCGGCGGCGGCTGAACTAATTCGCACGGAATTCGGTGACGACCGGCATGTTGGCGATCTTCAATCATCCGACTTCGCCGATCTTCGCAAGACGATTTCAGAAGGCCGAACCGCCAAAACTGTCTCGAATCTCATAACCTGCATTCGGGTTTTCTTCAACTTCGCTTACGACGAAGAACTAATCGACCGGCCAATTCGATTCAAGAAAACTTTCGCACAGCCAAAGAAACTTGCGATCCGCAAAGAGCGTGACGCCATCGGCGATTTGTCTTTTGCGTCGTCGGAGATTCGCAACGTGTTGCAGTTGTGCATCGCGGATCATTACTCCGATGGGACGCGACGAAATCCCGATCCGCAGTTGTACGCGATGATTCTGATTGCGATTCAATCGGGCATGGGCAACGCCGATCTTGGCTGTCTGAAATTTTCGCAAGTCGATTTAAAACGCGGCTGGATCAATTGCCCTCGAAACAAAAACGCCAATCCACGGCGCTTTCCGTTGTGGCCGGAAACGATTGCAGCAACAAAGGCAGCGATCCAGGATCGACCGACGCCAATAAGCGACAAGCACGCCGACTTCGTTTTCATCACACGGCGGGACCGGCGACCGTGGCACGTTGACGGGCAATTGAATTCGCTTGGACTTCAATTTCGTCGCCTGCTTGAACGGTTGAAGATTTACCGCAAAGGCCGTTCGTTCTATTCGCTGCGACGAACCTTTGAAACCATCGCGAGCGAAGTTGATCAAGTCGCATGTTCAACGATCATGGGGCACGTCGCGGGCAGCGGTGATATGTCTGCCCTCTACCGCCAACACGTCAAAGATGAACGATTGCAAAAAGTAGTTGACCACGTACACGGCTGGCTGTTCGGGGCGAAAGACGGTGGCGAAACGTAACCAACTCCGCGCCCCACTGTTGACGCCTTCCGAAATTCCGAATTTCGGAAATGGTAGTTTTCTTCTAGTAAAAAACTGCGGTTCGCGTTTAATTACTTCAACTCCAAAAAGTTGAAGGAAAATGAACGATGACGGCGACCGAAAAACTCTGGACGATCCGCGACGTCGCGGACTATCTGCATTGCCACACCGACACAATCAAGGATCGGATTGCGCGTGGCGTGCTTCGCGCAATAAATGTCGGCACCAATCTGCGGGCGACCTATGTTGTCCGCCAAGGCGACCTCGATGCGTTTCTCGCGGCGCGAACCACGATTCCGAATCCGCATACACCGCGACGTCGTCCGCCAGACTCGCGCGAACTTGAGCAACTTCTCAAAAAGTAAACGCCAACAGCCGACGGCTAGATCGGCTGAGGCGATTTTCGAATGTCGGAATGGAGCCGACGACAACATGATACCGAAAACGGAAACAAAAGTCGACGCGGAACGGATTCCAGCGGAGCTGCGCGAGCGTGGCCAATGGATAGGCTGGCGATGGAGCGACGGAAACAAAATCCCAGTCAACGCGGCGACGTTAATAAACGCGAAGTCAAACACGCCAGCGACGTGGACCACGTTTGATAAGGCGTTTGAAGCATTTCGGAAAAATAAAAACACGTTGGCCGGGATTGGATTTGTCATTTCGGCGGAAGATCCATTTTGCGGAATCGATCTTGATTCATGCCGCGAGCCATCAACGGGTTTGATATCTGAATGGGCGCAGAAAATCATCGACGACGTTGGCAGCTATTGCGAAATCTCGCCCAGTGGTACTGGCGTCAAAATTATCTGCCGTGCAAAAAAAACGGCGGGAAGTCGTTGCGAATATCGGGTGGATGAATCGCCGACTGGACCCAAGGCAACGCAAGTCGAGATATACGACAAGACGCGATTCTGGACCATGACGGGCGACGTACTACCGGGGCTCGAATCGATCCGCGATGCACAGTCCGAACTCGAAAGCCTCGTGTCACAGTTGCACAGCGTTGGCAAGCCGAAAGCGAATCCCGTTCAACATGAGCATGGCCACACAAACGGCGAGGCGTCAACGCTACTTGCCCGCGCCGAAAACTACATTCGCAAAGCGGCGAACGTCGGCGAAGGCCAGCGCAATACCACAGCGTTTCGACTCGCTGGAAATCTTGCAGCTCTGGATGACAACGGCCAACGATTGCCCGAAAGCGAAATCTTGTCGTTGATGTCGCGGTGGAACTCGGCGAACGCTCCGCCATTGCCCGAACATGAAATCAAAACAGCCGTCCATTCGGGTTGCAATAACGGAACAGCTAGGCCGACGAAATCGGGTAAGGAACGCAAGCCTAAGTCGGCACGGGTGAGGATGAGCGAATCCGAAAGCGGCGACAATAGATTTGATTTGCAATACGACTCTGGGAGAACTGATTCGGCAAACGCGCGGCGGTTCATAGACCGATACCACAAGGAATTGCTCTACGTTGCGGCGTGGAAAAAATGGCTTTCATGGGACGGGCGAAGATGGATTGACGACAACGGCTCTGGCGTACTCCAGCGCGGAGTTGACTACGCCGATTCGCTTTGGAACGAGATGACGCGGCTGTCACAGTTATCGACGGAACGCGGCGAACTGGACGTGTTCAAAAACTTCATCAAGCGAACAAATTCAACGGACGCAATTAAAGCTTTCATCGCGTTGGCGGCTGCGGATACCCGTGTCGTTTGCAAAGTCGAAAACCTTAATTCAAATCCCTATCTGTTGAATGTCCACAACGGCACGGTTGATCTTCGCACAAGTGAATTACGCGCGCACGATCCAGCCGACAGAATCACGCAATTGGCGGACGTGGATTATGACCCAACAGCGGAATGTCCGAATTGGAAAGCGGCACTCGAATTGTGGTTCGCCGGAAATCAAGAGTTGATAATCTTCATCCAACACGCGGTTGGATACTCAGTCAGCGGTTTATCCATTGAACACTTACTCTTGATTTGTTGGGGCATGGGTTGCAATGGCAAGTCCGTTTTTTGGAACACGATCGCAAAATTGCTTGGCGACTACGCGACGCTGGCAAGTCAAGATTTGCTTTTGCCGATGAAGTCGCAACATCCCACAGACCGCGCGTCGCTCTATCAAAAGCGATTCGTTGCAATTTCGGAACCATCGCAAGGCAGATCGTTGGACGAGGCGAAAACCAAAGAGTTGACCGGCGGGGACGTAATCAATGCGCGACGAATGGGTGAGGATTTTTGGACATTCACGCCGACGCATACCCTTTGGATGGCTTCGAATCACAAGCCCAAAATTTGCGGAGTTGATGAGGGAATTTGGAGACGACTTCGCCTCGTTCCGTTCGCTGTCGATCTTCGAACCGTGACGACTGTTAGGCCGGGGTTCGCGGATTGGCTTGTCGAGAATGAGGGGGCGGGGATTCTTGCTTGGATCGTGCGCGGGTTTCGCGGCTGGCAAAATTACGGGCTAGGTGAGGCGGCAGCGGTGACATCGGCGACAGCGGACTATCGCCAGGCCGAGGATGAAATCGGCGGATTCATTGCGGAGCATTGTGATGTAGGCGAAGGGCTGGAAGTCCGCGCGGGGAACATTTTCGCGGCATACCTCCAGGCCAGCGGCGACAAAAAAATGTCCCAAAGAGTATTTGGCGAATCGCTGGCAAACCGTTTCCATAAGGATCGGCCAACGACAGGGCCAAATCGCAAGCGAACCGTCTATCACGGGTTGGCGCTTCGGAGCGAAATCGACCCATGAAAACGGAACTTGCCCACGGTTGCCCACGGTTGGGAGTACGTTCACATAGAAATTGCGCAGTTTCTATACAACCTACCGCCAGACTATGGGCAACTATGGGCAAACCTCAAAAACAAGCTATTTATTGAAATCGGACGGAATGAACAAACCCCAAATCGTCGCTGAGCTACAAGCAAAAATCGACTCACATTCGGCACGGGCCAAAGTCTCTTGCCTCAAACCGGGTGACGTCTTGGCCATTGTCGATTCAAGGGAGCAAACCCCGCTGGACTTGGCACCATTGCGCACAACGCCAGGAACGCTGGACACGGGCGACTATTCGATATCGGGCTTGGAACACGTCGTCAGGATAGAACGCAAGTCATTGGGCGACCTTGTGGCTTGTGTGGGCCGTGAGCGTGAACGGTTCGAACGTGAAGTCATGCGGCTGATTGCTTACCCGGTTCGCGTCTTGCTGATTGAAAGCACTTGGCAGGAAATTGAGCTAGGCGGCTGGCGTGGCGACGTAACCACGAACCAGGTTATCGGTTCGCTACTTGGCTGGATTGCGTCCGGGTTGCAAGTCGATCTATGCGGCGACCATCGGCGGG